>NZ_CP016604.1:1200000-1800000 GCF_009684715.1 Otariodibacter oris
AATACTAAAAACGACCCAATATGCGATAATCGCAAAAAGAATATTAGCTAATGGTCCTGCAATAACAATAAAAGCCCTTTGCCAGACTGTCTTCTGATTCAGAGAACGAGAGTTTTCTATTTGATTTTTATATTCGTCTTCTCCATTATACATTTGAACATATCCGCCAAGAGGAATCATAGAAAACACAAATTCAGTACCTTGCTTATCTTTTCTTCTCCAAAGCACTTTTCCAAACCCAATAGAGAACCGTAAAACTGCAACACCACACTTTCTAGCCGCCCAGAAATGCCCATATTCATGAACAAAAACTAAAATACAAATTAGTACAAAGAATGCAATAATAGAAAACACGCAAATCCCTACCTATAAAAAGAAAAAGAATCCAGTCGCAAAGATTGGCACAGCAGCAGTCAAGCTATCAATTCTATCCAAAATACCACCATGCCCCGGAATCAAATTACTACTATCTTTTATATTGGCTTGGCGTTTAAACATACTTTCACTTAAATCACCCAAGATAGAAACAGCCACAGTTAATATTGAAAGAAAGACAAAAGGTAAAGTAGCGACTTCTCTTCCGAGAATGGTTAATGGAGCAAATTGTAAAAAGACAAAGGCAATAATTCCAGAAGTAATTACACCACCAATTGCACCTTCTACTGATTTACCTGGAGAAACTTTTGGCGCTAATTTATGTTTACCTAATTTACGCCCAACAAAATAAGCACCCGAGTCAGCCCCCCAAACAAGTACGAAGACATAAAGTAATAAATATGCACCTTGATGAGCATTTGTATTATATTGATAAAAGCGTAATGCTAGCACACCGAGTAAAAAAGGAACGAGTGTGCAAAAGCCAAAAATAAATTTAGCACTGATAGATTTGACCCAAATTTTTGCTGATCCAGGATATGAAACGACCAATCCGAGTGAAACAATCCACCAAATACATCCAAGGAAAAGAAAGGGAGTACTTTCATCTGTTAAAAATCTTGCTGCTCTAACGTAATGAGTTGCAGCCATAATAGGGAAAAGCAATATTCCAACAGTGACAAAAGCAACAATCGCTCGAACAACTGGACGCTTAAATCCAGCAAATTGAGCCCATTCCCACATACTTAAAACAATAATCGCTGATAAAGCTAAAGTGAAAGGAAGTGGTGTTAACCAAAAAAGCGCTATCACAGCAACAACAATCATGATAATAGCCGATAGAATTCGTTCTTTTAACATTTTGTATCCTTATAAAAACTCTAACTAACAACTGCCAAAACGACGTTCTCGTTGTTGATAGGCATTGATTGCTTCGGAAAATACTTCTTCGTCAAAATCTGGCCATAGTACAGGTGTAAAAAATAATTCTGCATAAGCAATTTGCCAAAGTAAGAAGTTACTTATGCGTTGCTCCCCACTTGTTCTAATCAATAAATCAACAGCAGGTTGATCCTTTGTTACCAAACTGGATTGGAATAATTCCATAGTAATACCTTCAGGCTCCAGTTCTCCTAATTTTACTTTTTTAGCTAAATCTACAGTTGCATTAACAATATCCCAACATCCACCATAATTTGCAGCAATATTAAGGATTAAACCCGTATTTTCTGATGTTAAACTCTCTGATTCAACAATTCGTTTTTGCAAGTCTTCACTAAAAGCTGATTTATCACCAATAATGTTTAATTTAATATTATTTTTATGTAATTTTTCAACTTCAGATGTTAGCGCTTTCATAAATAATGTCATTAACGCAGAGACTTCATTCTCTGGTCTACTCCAGTTCTCACTACTAAAGGCATATAAGGTTAATACTTCTATTCCATTTCTCGCTGCAAAATTCACAGCAGATCTGACCGCTTTAACACCATTTTGATGACCAAAAACGCGTAATTTCCCTTTTTGTTTTGCCCATCGACCATTCCCATCCATAATAATGGCAACATGCCTAGGCATTTTTTGAGCATTATAGTCCACAAAAACTCTCTTTTTTAATTAATATTACGCAAAATGTTTTTAACTATACCACAATACAATTTTTTCGAAAATCCTATAATATTTCAAACATTTTTTATAAATTATCTTTTCCTTTTCGCCATTGAATAAATTGTTCTAATGAATCAGCATATAAAAATGGATTCACTTGCTTTTCTAATCCAATTGTAGTCGGTAAAGTGGGTTTATGTTGAGAACGTAAAATATCAACTTTTTCTTGATACTCCATGAGTGCACAACTAGGTTTCATTACTTTTTCTGCAAATTTTAAATTTGATTGTGTATATTCATGTGCAGGATAGACCTCTACAAAATCTGGTAACTGTTTAAAACGTTGTAATGTGTCAAATTGAGCCTGATAGTCTCCAGTAAAAACTCGTCCACATCCCCCAGAAAAAAGAGCATCACCACAAAACAAATACTGTCTATCAATAAGATAGCTAATATGTTCTTCTGTGTGACCTGCACTCTGTATCACTTCTATATCTAGCTCTAATAAAGAAATATGTTCCTTTGCTTTAACAACATAAGTTGCAAGATCTCGAACTTCATTTGATCCGTAAACGGGAATATTGGGATATTGAGATAAAAGACCTACTACACCATCAGTATGATCATTATGATAATGTGTGAGTAAGATAGCGGTTAGATCCATCTTATTTTTTACTAAAAAATCTAACACAGGTTGTGATTGGCTAGGATCAACAACAATAACATTTTTCTCTTTTTGAATAATCCAAATATAATTATCAGATAACACTGGTATTGGGGTAATTTTTATCATCATAAACTCCATCTATACATACAATAATGGGCAATTACATTGCCCATCCTTATGTCTATACTTTATCTAAACCATTTTCACACCATTTAAGTTTCTCTACTATACTCTTTTCAAGTAGCATATCATTCTCAGGCAATGATGCTCTTGTCGCTTCATTATGCCAAAGATGATATGCAATGGCAGAAAACTTTATATTAGCTCTTTTTCCTCCATTATTAAAAAATCGAGCAACAAATTCACTATCTTCTCTTCCCCAACCAATAAAATCACTATTAAATCCATTAATTGCTACTGCATCTTCTTTAAAAAACGCCATATTGCAACCGCGAATTGCTTTATAATTATCTTTAGTTTCTTTATTTAAAATTGCAGTAGATAGCAGAGGTATTCGAATAGCTGATAATCTTTTTTCAATTCTTGTTTCTAGTCCCTTTTCATACCATTTTAATACCCTATAATTGGTAGGATCAGATAATAACTTTGCTGTTTTTTCCTCTGTTAGCATCACTCTTCCACCTTGAACAAATAAGCCTTTTTTAGCAGATTTTTTGTGATCAACAATAAATTTTGGATGAAGAACCATATCTCCATCAATAATCACTATATATTCATGTTCTGCCATAGATAAAGCTTTATTTCGAGATTCCGCTAGCCTAAAACCAATATCCTCTTGCCAAGCATGTTTCAGTGGAATTGGAAATATTTTTTGTAATCGCTCTATCATATCTTTAGTTTCTGCTGTTGACCCATCATCAGCAACAATAACTTCATTAGGTAATATTTCTTGATTCAAGACAGAATACAATACAGCCTCTAGTGCATCAGTTCTATTATAAGTAGTAATAATTAGTGATACTTCGATCTCTTGATTTAACTCAAACAACTTTACATATTTATAGTAGGAGCCACATGCATTAGCAAAAGATATAACGAAACCATCCGATCCCGATAAGATACCTTTTTTAAAGAAATAATTTTTTATGAATGCGGAAAAACCGTGCCCTACTGCCGAAAAGATGGAAGCTCTCTTATTAAATCTATTTTGCTCAGCAAATAATGTAGTATATTGCTGCATCTTATTGATCAGTGCAGTAGCTCCATCAAATGAGTAGTGCAAAAAATGATTATTTAATCGAATAACTGAGATATCAGGAGACAATTCTAAGGATTCGTGAACTTGCTTATCATTAAATTTTACTGACGAACGATGATATAACCTTTTAACATAATCAGGATACCATCCACACGTTTTTATGGCTTTTCCTCTATAATGATTAATCCGTAAAATTTCATAAACTTTATTTATATCTGTAAAGTCAATTTTACTAATTTCATTAATCAATTCTGGATCAAATATTTCATCACTATCAATATTAATAATCCAATCATAATTGGCAAGCTCCGCTGCTAAATTTTTCATTGGACCGAATCCAATGAAATCATGATAATGAATCTTAACATTCTTAAATTGTTGTGCTATTTCTATTGAATTATCCATTGAACCATTATCAAGGATAATTACCTCTGCAAAATCTTGTAATGAAGATAAACTTTTATGAAGATATTTACTTGCGTTTTTAACTAGCATCGTAACGCTAATAGGTAACTTATTCATTTCTATTATCTCTATTTTAAAAATAATGCAGCGGCGCCACGTACTCCACCAGAATCACCATGTATTGCCTTTTTAATTACAGGTACTTTAGCTATATTTAATAGGTATTTAGGTAGTACTTTTGGTAATGCTTCATAAATATAATCAAAATTAGATAATCCTCCACCAAATACGATCATATCAGGATCTAAAATTGTGATTAGATTACCGACACCAGTTGCCATTAGCTCAATAAATTTATTTACAAAATCAACAGTTTTCTGTTCACCTTGATAAAAACGACTAATAATGGTTTTTGCATCAATATTCTCGCCAACTAAATCTCGATATAAAAACTCAAAACCCCGTCCAGAAAGATACGTATCTAAGCAAGCAATATTCCCACATCCACAATCATAGATTGGTGCTTTATCCCCACCCAATAATTTAAGTGCATGGTAGTTTAATTGAATATGCCCAACTTCACCTGCCATACCAATACTGCCGGAATGAACTTTACCATCAAAAACAAGCCCACCGCCGAAGCCTGTTCCAATAATAAGTCCTAATACTGTTGGATACTGCTGATTTTCACTATCCCACGCCTCTGATAGAGCAAAACAATTGGCATCATTTTCCCCTCTTACTTCACGATTTAAGCGTTGGGATAAATCATTTAAAATATTTTTACCATCTGCAACTTTAATATTAGATATTTTTGCGATACCTGTTTCTTTATGCACAAAACCCGGTAAGCCTAAACCCACAAATCCTTTTGTTTCAAATTTCGAATCGGCATTATTCACCAATGTTTCAATGGTAGTCAGCCAATCTTCATAACTTGTTTGAGGTGTCGCAACTCGCTCGCTATGCAATTTTTCTAGTTTTTCATTAAAAACTGCCAACTCAATTTTTGTACCGCCAATGTCTAAACCATAATAAAACTTCATTTTTAGCCCCTTTTCTTAAATAAGCTCCGAGTTTCTAGATAAGGTACTACGTAAATAAACATCACTAGGTTAAATACCCAAGCAATCAATGTACTTACGAAGAGATCAATAGGATAATGCATTCCTAATCGCAATCGACTGATCAATATCAATCCAGCCCAAAAAACTGCAAAAATTTGCGAGAAAAAGACCGCTTGTCCAGACTGTCCTAGAAGAAACCCTGAAAATAATAATAACCAAGACACTGCGAAAATAGTATGTCCTGAAGGGAATGAATATCCAAGTTCATCCGCTTGGTGTGAGACTATTGGCATTGTATCTTCCGTTGCAAACTCCATAACTTCATTCTTTTGCTCAATTTTCGAAAGTGCATAAAATTGCTCTGAATCTGTATTGAACATCTGTGTGACAAAAGGGCGAGGTTCCTTAAATGCTAATTTTGCACCCTCTTTTATTATTTGGGTTCCCAAGATAGAACTTGCACAAATAAAGCCAACTAATAGCCATGAATAGCGATGGCGTGTAAGCCACATAATCCATAGCATAAATAACACACAAGTAATAAATGCATACGGTGTGGAACCAGCTTCTGTCCAAATAAGTAATCCTCTATCCAAATTGGGATATTGTAAATTTGTATCTAATAGCCATTGCCATCGATTCAACCACGCAATAATAGGAATAAATAGCATTGCCAATGTAAAAAGGGATAATTTTTTAAGCATAACGATCCTAACCATATAAAAACCACTTGAACCTACAAGCAGTTAAATTCACATAACAATTCTTAAATAACCTTTGTTGCCTTAGGTAAACTGATCTTTTTATCCTCACTTTGACGATATAAAACCAAAATATGCCCTATCGTTTGAACATTAATCGCTAAAGTTTCACGAACAATGGCATTGATAATTAATTGCTTAGTTTCACGATCTGCACCTGAAATTTTTACTTTAATTAATTCATGGTGATTCAATGCACTATCTATCTCTGCAAGTACACCTTCTGTTAAACCATTATTTCCTAACATAACGACTGGACTCAGACGATGAGCTAAGCTTTTAAGATATTGTTTTTGTTTAGTAGTTAATATAATTGACATTTAATTTTGCCTTTCTGAATAAAAATCTGCGGGAAAATAGCATAAATAGACTTTTTTTTAAAGAAGGATTTGAATATCCAATTGCTTCTATCTTTTAATACACTTAGAAAATGTTATATAAAACCAACTATGTCCCTTGTTGTAACCTTAAGGATAGAAGTAAGAAAATATCGCCAGTTTAAGAAAAAAGTACTCAAATCAAGAATGAGATATTGTTATCTTTCTTATTAATACAATTTTAGTTAAATAAAAGAGTTAAGAACTATATTTTATATATAATAATTGGGCTTTAATTTTCGCCAAATTAAGATAGAATACGTCCCCTGAACACAAAAAGTTTTGTGTGAAACCCTCATTTATTACTATTCAAAATTATTATAGGAAACTATATGTCTGCAACAATTTTAGAAACACTTCCACTTGGTCAAAAAGTTGGCATCGCTTTTTCTGGAGGACTCGATACTAGTGCAGCCCTTCTATGGATGCGTCAAAAAGGTGCGGTTCCTTATGCTTATACCGCAAATTTAGGTCAACCTGATGAAGATGATTACAATGCAATTCCTAAAAAAGCAATGGAATACGGGGCTGAAAATGCACGCTTAATTGATTGTCGCACTCAGTTAGCTCATGAAGGGATTGCGGCTATTCAGTGTGGTGCATTTCATATCTCTACTGGCGGTATGCCATATTTCAATACAACTCCTCTAGGTAGAGCCGTAACTGGGACAATGTTAGTTGCAGCAATGAAGGAAGATGACGTTAATATTTGGGGAGATGGCAGTACATTTAAAGGAAATGATATCGAGCGTTTCTATCGCTATGGTCTATTAACTAACCCTGAATTAAAAATTTACAAGCCATGGTTAGATAAAAAATTTATTGATGAATTAGGCGGAAGACATGAGATGTCTGAATTCCTTATTGCCAATGGATTCAAATATAAAATGTCTGTTGAGAAAGCTTATTCGACTGACTCTAATATGCTTGGTGCGACACACGAAGCTAAAGATCTTGAGTTATTAAGTACGGGTATCAAAATTGTTAAACCAATTATGGGAGTAGCATTTTGGGATGAGACCGTGGAGATCAAAGCAGAAACAGTATCAGTAACCTTTGAAGAAGGTGTACCGGTAGCACTTAACGGTAAACGTTTAGATGATGCCGTTGATTTAATTATGGAAGCCAATAAAATTGGTGGAAGACATGGATTAGGCATGACCGACCAGATAGAAAATCGAATTATCGAAGCAAAAAGTCGTGGTATTTATGAAGCACCAGGAATGGCGCTATTACATATTGCTTACGAACGTTTATTAACAGGTATTCATAATGAAGATACCATTGAACAATATCGTATTAATGGTTTACGCCTAGGTCGCCTATTATATCAAGGTCGTTGGTTTGATCCTCAAGCATTAATGCTAAGAGAAACAGCTCAACGCTGGGTTGCAAAAGCAATTACAGGAACGGTCACACTGGAATTACGTCGTGGTAACGATTTCTCAATCTTAAATACAGAATCGCCAAATTTAACTTATGAGCCAGAACGTTTAAGTATGGAAAAAGTTGAAGATGCGCCATTTGATCCAACTGATCGTATTGGACAATTAACGATGCGTAACCTAGATATTACTGATACCCGACAAAAACTGGGCATCTATAGTGATACAGGTTTGCTTTCTGTCAAAAATAATGAACTGCCACAATTAGGTAACAAATAGTAAATGTTAAAAAAATCGCACTGCGTTAATTCAGTGCGATTTTTTTATAAGGTAGTTGTAACTAATACGCAAACTAAAAATTTATATCATTAAGGATTTGATATGCAGAAACCTAAAAATAGACCATCAGGGCGTCAATTACTATCAGAAAATCTCGAATTTAATCAAATTTCTCCTCCATTTATCCCTCTATTTTTCCCCGATCCTGTGAAGAAAAGACAGATTGTTTGGGAATTTGAACAAGAAGACGGCATAAGATACACTGGTAAAGCAAAAAGAAATTCTATTACATTGCCTACTGGACTCCCTTTAGGAAAACATATGCTTACTGTTATCGTGGGACAACCGCTGTTACAAAAAGGCTATAAAATTTATAAATGTAACATTACTATAATCGAGAAGTAAAAATTCTTACATAAATTCCAAGGATACATTCAACGTGTGGTTGATTTCGACTCTTCAACCACACTTTTTTCATGCAAACTAAGAAAGATTAATTTCTTCCACAATCCATTCTACAAAATGTTTTACTTTTGAAATGTCTGACATTTCTGGAGGGTAAACAACGTAAAACGACTTCTCATCATATAGCCCTGTGGAAAAAGGTTCAATTAAATGGCCTTGTTCCAATTCATGTTGAGCTACGATTTTGTTAGCTATCGCTATACCTTGTTGGTGCATTGCCGCTTGTAACGCCATGAATGTGTGACTGAACATGGTGCCTATTTCATCAATATCTATCTTAGATAATAATCCAAAATGCTCCACTACTCTTTTCCATTTATTTCGGCTAAATACATGAAGCAATGTTTTACCAATTAAATCTTCAGGACCATTTAAAGGATAACGCTCTAAATATTCTGGGGAAGCCAAAATTACAAGTGGAGACTCACCTAATCGAACAGATTCAACATTTTGCCAATGGCCAGCACCATAATAAATGGCAACGTCAATTTCTTTACCTAGTAACCCTTCATCTTGATCGACACCTTTAATTCTGACTTCAATATCGGGAAATTTTTGGTGGAAATCATTCAATCTAGGCACCAACCAATGCATACCAAATGTTTGAGGAACGCTAATAGTCAATACTTGTCGATTATTTTTTTGACGAATTTTATCTGTAGCTGTCGCGATATGTTCTAATAGTGGTCTAATATCATCAAAATATTGACTCCCAAGCTCAGTCAATTCCAATAATCTGTTCTTTCGATGAAATAATTTTACACTTAAAAAATCTTCTAATAGTTTAATTTGATGACTCACAGCTGCTTGCGTAACAAACAACTCCTCTGCGGCTTTAGTAAAGTTCAAATGACGAGCAGCCGATTCAAAAGCTTTTAATGCATTTAGTGGGGGAAGTTTTTTATTACTCATATATTTTCACTAGTGGTTGTTTTTTACATAGTTATTTTAAACTATATCATTAATTTTTTTAATAAATAAAATAAAAAAATATCGTTTGTTAGAGCAGTACGATCAGGCTAAAATACTCGCCGTACTTAGATAAAAGGTTGTAATTAACGCTTTGCTCCATATGGAGAATTTTGTTGATTACTTTGAATTTAAGTATGATGTTGTGTTTGCATATTGGTCTAGGAAACTAGACAAGAGTAACTAAGTTACTCGTTTCACTTCCTGTATATTTTGAACCTCTTATTTGGTTTGTGACCGCCTACTTTAGGCGGTTTTTTTATATCAAAAATCCTTGGTATTCTATCACAACTAAAAATTCTAGCTAGTAAATCCATTTTTTTATATAAATCTCCCTAATTTTTATCTCTTACTCTTTTCAAAACTATCTTGAATGGTGTAAATTCATGCTTATTGCAAACAACAAATAAAACAAGGATAAAATAACATGACTAAAAATATTGATTGGCAAAATCTTGGATTTTCTTACATAAAAACAGATTATCGTTTTATTGCACACTGGAAAAATGGGGAATGGAATGAAGGAGAACTTACTCAAGATGATACACTACATATCCATGAAGGGTCTCCTGCACTCCACTATGGACAACAATGTTTTGAGGGCTTAAAAGCCTATCGTTGCAAAGATAATTCTATCAACCTTTTCCGTCCTGAAGAAAATGCTAAAAGACTTCAAAAAAGTTGTGCTCGCTTATTAATGCCACAAGTTCCTGCTGAATTATTCATTCGTGCATGTACAGAAGTGGTAAAAGCAAATAAAGATTGGCTTGGCCCCTATGGTAGTGGTGCAACACTTTATTTACGCCCATTTGTTATTGGTGTAGGGGAAAACCTTGGGCTACATTCCGCTCCTGAATTTATATTCAGCGTATTTTGTTGTCCTGTTGGAGCCTATTTCAAAAATGGGATGAAACCCTCTAATTTCTTAATTTCAGAATATGATAGAGCAGCTCCAGCCGGTACTGGTGCAGCTAAAGTAGGTGGGAATTATGCTGCAAGCTTATACCCAGGGAAATTAGCAAAAGAAAGAAACTTTGCAGACTGTATCTACCTTGATCCAAAAACACACACAAAAATAGAAGAAGTTGGTGCAGCAAACTTTTTCGGTATCACAGCAGACAATAAATTTATCACGCCAAATTCTCCATCTATTTTACCAAGTATTACTAAATACTCCCTACTCTATCTTGCAAAAGAAAGATTAGGCTTAGAAGCGATAGAAGGGGATATCTATATTGATAAACTCGATCAATTTATTGAAGCCGGTGCATGTGGCACAGCCGCTGTAATATCACCAATCGGTGGTATCCAGTATGGTGATGATTTCCATGTATTCTATTCAGAAACAGAAGTGGGTCCTATCACACAACGTCTATATGATGAATTAGTGGGTATCCAATTTGGTGATATTGAAGCCCCTGAAGGTTGGATAGTTAAAGTAGAATAAACTCAGCAAAATAAAACAGTTAAATCTAAAATAAACCGATTTAACTGTTTTATTATTTAGAGAAGAATAATGATGATAAAACGATTTAATGTAGGTAAACGCCTATCAGAAATGGCTATCTATAATGGTGTCGCATATCTAGCAGGACAAGTTCCAGAAGATGACTCACAAGATATGTATGGTCAAACAAAACAAGTTTTAGCCGAAATAGATAAACTATTAGCAGAAGCAAACACAAGTAAAGAGCGTATCTTAATGGCACAAGTCTTTATTTCTAATATGCTCGAATTTGACGAAATGAATAAAGCTTGGGATGAATGGGTTTCAGATGGAAATGCACCACCTAGAGCAGCTGTCGAAGCTCGATTAGCCAATCCAAACTGGAAAGTAGAAATTGTGATCACCGCAGCAACGACTTAAATTTTAATCGGAGAATATTATGAAGTTTTGCACCTCTTTTATTTTAACCGCCATGCTCTCATTACCCTCATTAGCTAATGCAACAGCAACTAATCAACGCCCTCCACCGACTACGTTTATCAATATTGCTGAACGACTCGCACCGAATACCGATCCCGCTTCACAAATTTACAATACCGCCTATAACAACACTGCATTTATTACTGCGACGACAAATAAATTGTCACAACCTGAACCTTCTACACCCACGGATCTTAAAAATCGTATTGCGAAAGGTGGACTCATTATTATTCATCGCTATACAGGGTCAGGGGGAAGAGACGGTAATGCTATTCCCGGTTCTATGGACGATGGGCAAAGAATTTCCGAGAAAAGTACAAATTTAATGCAACAGCTTGGTAATGTATACACTTCGCTTAATGCGCCGATTAGTGCGGTTTGGTCAAGTGAATATTACTTTGTTTATCAGCATGCGTTAGCCGCAATGGGAAAACCTGTAATCATGAATCGTGATCTTACTGGATCACTTTATTTTAGAGATAACGACGAATTACAACGCTCATTACAAGGGCTACGTAACAGAACCGTTACACCCCCACCAGCTGGCACAAATATTGTCCTTTTTACACATCAAGGGAAATTTGATAAAGCTTATGGCTATTACTTAAACCCTGGTCAAACTATTATTTTTCAACCTGATGGGTCGGGAAAACCCAATGTGATTGCCAACCTAACTTTAGATGAATGGTTAGCCTTAGCTAATGAATAAAACACAAATATAGGGGTTAATAAATAGCCCCTTTTATTTCAACCTAAATCTTCCTCTACTGTAACGAGTTTTCATTAAAGCTAATATTTTTTGCTTATCCGAGCCAACTTGTTGTTCGCTATTATGGGCAACAATTAATGAATGTTGAATAGAATGTGCATGAGTAATCGCAATAGCTAATGCATCAGCAGCATCAGCTTGAGGCTTAGCCGAAAGCTTTAAAATACGTGTTACCATATCCTGTACTTGTACCTTATCCGCTGAACCAATTCCCACCACCGTTTGTTTGACTAATCTGGCTGCATATTCAAATACGGGTAAATCTTGATTTACTGCTGCAACAATCGCTGTTCCACGAGCTTGCCCTAGTTTTAAGGCAGAATCAGGATTCTTTGCCATAAAGACCTGTTCAATCGCAAACATATCAGGTTGAAATTGCGTAATGATTTCCGTTACTCCCGCATAAATTCTCTTTAAACGTGTTGGCAGATCATCCACTGAAGTACGAATTGCCCCACTACCTAAATAATCCAATTGCTTACCTGTTTGCTTAATCACACCGTATCCCGTCACTCTTGAACCAGGATCAATGCCTAAGATAATTGCCATCAAAATTCCCTTTATCAAAATACTAAAGCGGATAGATTTGCAAAATATTTTGCAGATCTACCCGCTTTTTAATCAACTATGAATAATTTATTTGATTAGTTATCAAATTGAACAATCGAGCAATTTTTAGCAAGAATTTCGTCTGCTTGAGCACCTGTTTTATACAACATAATCGCATCAATTTTGCCTAAATTTTGTTGTGTTAATCCAGATTCTACGCTCCAAACATAGTCACCTGATACAAATGTTGTTGTATCAGTTTTCTTGCTATGATCTTCATCGAGTACAAAATCAGTAATTAGA
Organism: Otariodibacter oris; assembly: GCF_009684715.1. Taxonomy (NCBI): domain Bacteria; kingdom Pseudomonadati; phylum Pseudomonadota; class Gammaproteobacteria; order Pasteurellales; family Pasteurellaceae; genus Otariodibacter; species Otariodibacter oris. Next base: position 1,213,126 of record NZ_CP016604.1, read on the forward strand.
GTATTTTTGCCTAATAATACTTTCGCACCTTTAGGTAAATTATTTTGGAAACCATAAGTTGCTGTTACTGTTGTATTGTTTTGGCAAGTATAAACAACAGATTTATTTCTCGTAGTAATCATGTCTTTTGCTTGAGTCATTTTGTCAGAGACAGACTCAGCACCATTTTTTACCGCAGTTCCTGTTGCCGAAGCAGCGTTTGATACAGCAGAAGCTGCACCATCTACTGCATCTACTCCACTTTTTACCATACTGTCAGTTTTAGCTGCCATGCTACCTACATCTGAACAAGCTGCTAAAACTAATGCTGCTGTAACTGCTGGTAAAAATTTAACTAATTTCATATTTATTCTCCGTAAATTAAGAATGGCACTACAATAAAGCTGCCACTTCATCACTGATCTCACCATTGTGATAAACATTTTGTACGTCATCACAATCTTCTAGCATATCGATCAGTTTAAGTAATTTAGGTGCGGTTTCCGCATCTAAATCAACTGTTGTTGATGGAATCATTGCAACATCTGCCGATTCAATTTTAAATCCCGCAGACTCGATACCATCACGTACACTACCTAGGTCTTCCCAAGCAGTATAAATTTCAAAGCTACCATCATCCTGTGGTTGCACATCATCAGCACCAGCTTCAATAGCAGCTTCCATTAAGCTATCTTCATCTGCAGATTCAATAAGAATCAAACCTTTTTTGCTGAATAAGTATCCAACAGATCCTTCTGTCCCTAAATTACCACCACATTTAGTAAAGCTTGGTCTCACTTGAGAGATTGTGCGGTTTGCATTATCACTCAAACATTCAACCATTACCGCTGTACCACCTGGACCGTAGCCCTCATAAACTTTGGTTTCCATGTTAGTGTCATCACCGCCACCAACACCGCGATCAATCGCACGATTAATCGTATCACGTGTCATATTACTTGCTAATGCTTTATCTACCGCAGTACGTAAACGAGGGTTAGAATTAATATCTCCACCGCCTAATTTTGCAGCTGTAACAAGTTCACGAATTAATTTTGTAAAAATTTTACCGCGTTGCGCATCCTGTGCTGCCTTACGGTGCTTAATGTTAGCCCACTTACTATGACCTGCCATCGTTAGTTCCCTATATTAAATCAAAGTTCAAATGTATTGAGTAAAATCATGTTTAACAACATAAAGTTACTTCTTTCTAATGTAAATTTTTATATTAAATATTGCTCAATCGCCTTTGCATTATTAGGCGATTTTGTCAATTGAATGGCTTCAACTGCCGATACCCACTGATAGTCTAAATGTTCCGTCAATTTAGGAACAATTTCATCTGGTAATTCCAACAAAAACCAATGTTCAGTGCAGTATATTGTTTCAGGTGCATATTTATAACGGAATTGGGGAAAAATCTCAAATTTTAGTGAATATTCACAATCTTTTAAAACTAAACCTTGCTCAACAATATCTACACCAATTTCTTCTTTTACTTCCCGAAGTGCTGTTTGATAAGGTTGTTCACCAGTTTCTATCGTCCCTGTTACCGATTGCCAAAACTCAGAATCATCATCTCGCTGTAACATCAGCACTCGATGAGTATCTTTAGCATAAATCACCACAAGCACAGAGAAAGGATTTTTATATTTCATTTGCAAAATATGAGATTAATCTAACCGCTTATAAAATAGAACGTCCCTATTACTATCAATATTGCATAGTAATAGGGACTTTGACTGAATTATTCAGGTTGCACTGTTGTTTGAATTGCAAGTTCAGCTAATGCTTTTGGATTACCTAAACTTGGCGCATCTGTCATTAAACAAGCCGCTGCCGTTGTTTTAGGGAATGCGATTACATCACGGATATTTTCTGTGCCTGTAATCAACATGGTTAAGCGATCCAACCCAAATGCTAAACCTGCGTGTGGTGGTGTACCAAATTTCAATGCATCAAGTAAGAATCCAAATTTTTCTCTTTGTTCTTGTTCATTGATACCTAAAATGCCAAATACTGTTTGTTGCATTTTCGGATCAAAAATACGCACAGAACCGCCGCCGACTTCGTAACCATTAATCACCATATCATAAGCATTAGCTACCGCTTCTTTTGGATTAGCCACTAACTCTTCAGGGGTTAAATCTTTTGGTGCAGTAAATGGATGGTGCATTGCAGACCAATTACCTTCATCATCTTTTTCAAACATTGGGAAATCAACAACCCAAAGAGGTTTCCAAGCATCTAAGTCAGTTAAACCTAAATCACGCCCCACTTTTAAGCGTAATGCCCCCATTGCATCCGTTGCAACGTTTTCTTTGTCTGCACCGAAGAAAATAATGTCGCCATTTTGTGCTTGTGTTCTTTCAAGTAATGCTTTTACTACATCATCATTTAAGAATTTAGCTACTGGGCTTTGTAAGCCTTCTAAGCCCGCAGTCACATCATTTACTTTAGCCCACGCTAAGCCTTTTGCTCCGTAGATACCGACAAATTGCGTATATTCATCAATTTGCTTACGGGTGATTTCAGCACCATTCGGTACACGAATTGCGATAACACGACCTTCAGGATCGTTTGCTGGACCACTAAACACTTTAAAATCTACGTCTTTAACTAAATCAGCCACATCTATTAATTCAAGCGGGTTACGTAAATCTGGTTTATCAGAACCAAAACGACGCATAGCTTCCGCAAAAGTCATTTGTGGGAATTCACCTAAATCAACGTTTAAACGATCTAACCATAAGCCTCTGATCATTTTTTCCATTGTGGCACGCACTTCAGGTGCAGTCATAAAGGTAGTTTCCACATCGATTTGGGTAAATTCAGGCTGACGGTCTGCACGTAAATCTTCATCACGGAAACATTTTACGATTTGGTAGTAACGGTCAAAACCAGACATCATTAACAACTGTTTGAATAGCTGTGGTGATTGTGGCAATGCGTAGAATTTACCTTTATGCACACGACTTGGCACTAAGTAATCTCTTGCACCTTCTGGCGTTGCTTTAGTTAGCATTGGAGTTTCAATATCAAGGAAACCGTTATCGTCCATATAGCGACGTACAAAACTTGTAATCTTAGCACGTGTTTTTAAACGTTCTGCCATTTCAGGACGACGTAAATCTAAATAACGGTATTTTAAACGTTGTTCTTCGGTATTAGTTTGGTTAAAGTCGAGAGGTAATACATCTGAATTGTTATAAACAAAAATATCTTTAACTAATACTTCAATTTCCCCTGTTGCCATCTCTTTATTAATTTGAGATTCATCACGGGCAATCACTTCGCCTTTAATTTGAATACAAGCTTCATTACGCAAGCTTGATGCGATTTTAAAAATAGCCTCATCTTTTTCATCAAAGAATACTTGTACAATCCCTTCACGATCACGCACTTGCATAAAAATAAAACGGCCTAAGTTACGAATGCGATGAACCCAGCCGCTAAGCGTTACTTGTTCACCAACGTGTGTGCGATTTAAACTACCGCAATAATGAGAACGCATCATATAAAATTATCCTTTTGTGAATTTTGCAAAAAATTGCCGTGATTATAGCGAAATATAAGGTGAGAAAACAGATTCCATACAAAAATAATCTACAATACCTTGAATTCCGATAATTTAACGCTATATTAGAGCGGTCACTTAATTGCAAAATTTTGCAAAATTTAATTGTTATTATGTTTAGAGGATGAATGAATGACAAACCAAACTGAGAAAGAACAAGTCGAGCAAGAAATTGTAACTGAAACACAAGAACAAGAAACAGTTGCACCAGAGGCAGTTGATCAAGAACAACAACCACAAACTGATCCGCTAGAAGAAGCGATTGCTCGTGTTCAAGAACTCGAAGAATACATTGCTAATGCAGATAAGAGAGAACAAGAAATTCAACTTAGAGCAAGAGCAGAAGTTGAAAATATCCGTCGTCGCACTGAACAAGACGTTGAAAAAGCACATAAATTTGCATTAGAAAAATTCTCAAAAGAATTATTAAATGTCGTTGATAACCTTGAAAGAGGGTTACAAGCACTTGAAGGGGCAGATGAAAACGTCAAAGCTCTTGCAGAAGGTGTGGAATTAACCCATAAAAGTTTAGTTTCAACCTTGGCTAACTTTGGTGTTGAATCTGTAGGTGTTGTGGGTGATGCGTTCGATCCTGAATTACATCAAGCTATTTCAATGCAACCCGCAGAAGGTATTGAACCTAACCATATCAGTGTGGTAATGCAAAAAGGTTACACACTACACGGACGTGTGATTCGTCCTGCAATGGTTATGGTTGCCAGTTAATTATTCGGCGATCTCGATCGTAAAAGTTTAACCAAATTTCCTCAACTATTATACGAGTGGTTATGATTAAATCACTTATCACTAATGAGAGGAAAATAAATGGAACATACTGTGAATATTCGATTTGATAAACTGCGTTTTGTAAAAAAATTACAAGAAGCTAACCAATCTCCAGAAATGGCAGAGGCATTTGCGGACGCTCTTGATGAAGCTTTGGAGCAAAGCCAAAGTCAGCTTGCCACAAAAGCCGATCTGAAAGAATTGAAATCGGAAATAAAGAACGATATGTCGCAATTAGAAGTCCGCTTAACTGCCTCAATGTATAAAATGGCAGGTTTCATTCTTGCGGGTGTTGGTGTCCTAATGGGGCTAATGAAGTTTATCAATTAACGATTCACACAATCTTATCTCTTCCCTTATTTGCCAAACAAATAAGGGATTTTATTATTTAAATCACTATGTCTTTACAATTTAATGCAATCGCTTTACTGCTCGTTATTCTTATCGTATTAGGCTTATTAAGCCAAAACAGTTCCGTCACCATTTCTGCAGCAATATTATTGATAATGCAACAAACCTTTTTATCCCAATATCTTCCAACGATGGATAAATATGGCATGAAAATCGGTGTCATTATCTTAACTGTTGGAGTACTCAGCCCTCTCGTGTATGGCAGAATTTCACTACCTGAAATTGCTCAACTTGTGAATTTAAAAATGATCCTCGCCATAATCACGGGTATTGCAGTCGCTTGGCTAGGCGGACGAGGTGTAAGCTTAATGGGAAGCCAACCTGTGTTAGTCACAGGGTTATTAATCGGTACTATCATTGGGGTCGCCTTTCTGGGTGGAATTCCCGTCGGTCCACTCATTGCAGCAGGGATTTTATCGTTGGCTATAGGGAAAGTATAAATGAATCAAAATAAGCAAAAAAAATATCATAACCGACCGCTTACCCATCAACAAAAAGCGTTAATGGCACAATTAAAAGAAACAACTATCGCAGATAGTCGCCATTTAGCCAGTCGCATTCGAGGGATTGCCACGATAAAAAATGAACAATCACAACAAGCTGTTATTGCAGAAATTGAGAAAGATCTGACCGCTTGTAAGGCTCGTTATTTTGCTCGCAAAGAACAAAATCTTACTATCGACTACCCTGACCTACCCGTATCTGCTCATCGTCAAGAAATCTTAAAACTCATTGAAGAAAACCAAGTCGTCGTTATTGCGGGGGAAACAGGTTCAGGGAAAACCACCCAATTACCGAAAATGTGCCTAGAACTTGGTCGAGGTGTGAAAGGACTAATTGGACACACACAACCTCGTCGAATTGCAGCACGTTCTGTTGCCACTCGCATTGCAGAAGAACTTAAATCAGAATTAGGTTCAGTTGTCGGTTATAAAGTCCGCTTTAACGATCAAGTGAGCGATAATAGCTTAATCAAATTGATGACAGACGGGATATTACTTGCCGAGATTCAAACAGATCGTTACCTCAATCAATACGATACACTAATTATTGATGAAGCTCACGAACGTAGCTTAAACAATGATTTTATCCTTGGTTATTTAAAACAAATTTTACCCAAACGTCCTGATCTTAAAGTGATCATTACCTCTGCGACCATTGACATTGAGCGTTTTTCTAAACATTTTGATAATGCCCCAATTATTGAAGTATCGGGCAGAACTTTCCCAGTTGAAGTCCGTTACCGCCCGATTATTGAGGAAGAAGATCAAGACCAGTTACAAGGGATTCTCAATGCGGTTGATGAACTGCAAGCAGAAGGTCGTGGCGATATTCTGATTTTTATGAATGGTGAACGGGAAATCCGTGATACTGCCGAAGCATTGCAAAAGCAAGAACTTCGCCATACGGAAATTTTACCCCTTTATGCTCGATTATCCAGTAGCGAACAACAACGCATTTTTAATCCAAGCGGATTAAATCGCATTGTGTTAGCCACTAACGTAGCAGAAACGTCCCTCACTATTCCGAATATCAAATATGTGATTGACACTGGGACGGCGCGTATTTCACGATATAGCTATCGTACCAAAGTACAACGCTTACCGATTGAGCCAATTTCTCAAGCCTCTGCCAATCAACGTAAAGGTCGTTGCGGGCGGACATCAGAAGGGATCTGTATTCGTCTTTATTCTGAGGAAGATTTTAATAATCGCCCTGAGTTTACCGATCCAGAAATTCTCCGCACCAATTTAGCCTCTGTTATTTTACAAATGACAGCGTTAGGCTTAAGTGATATTGGGGCTTTTCCATTCGTTGATGCACCCGATCATCGAAATATTCAAGACGGGATAAAATTACTTGAAGAATTACAAGCCTTTAAAACCCGTTCAACAAAGCGTGGCGAAATCCGAGAACTCACACAAATTGGTCGTCAATTAGCCCAATTACCTATCGATCCTCGTCTTGCCAGAATGGTGATTGCTGCCAGCCAAAATGGTAGCTTGCACGAAGTGATGATGATTGTCTCTGGACTTTCTATTCAAGATCCGAGAGAACGACCTCAAGAAAAGCAACAATCTGCCGATGATAAACACCGACGTTTTGCTGATAAAGAATCGGACTTCTTAGCCTTCGTGAATTTATGGCATTTTATTCAAGCGCAACAAAAAGCCTTGAGCAAAAACCAATTCCGTCGCTTATGTCAAAAGGATTATCTCAACTATTTACGTGTGCGTGAATGGCAAGATATTTATCATCAACTGCGCCTGTCAGTACGAGAAATGGGGTTACGCATCAATACGGATGAAGCGAGCTATCAACAAATTCATACTGCCCTACTCACTGGCTTGCTCTCCCATATCGGCTTAAAAGATAGTGAAAAGCAAACTTACTTGGGGGCAAGAAATGCCCATTTCTCCCTTTTCCCTGCCTCTGTGCTTTTCAAAAAGCAACCGAAGTGGATTATGACGGCAGAATTGGTCGAAACCTCAAAATTATGGGGACGGATCTCCGCTAAAATTGAACCTGAATGGGTGGAACCACTCGCTCAACATTTAGTCAAAAATAGTTATAGCGAACCTCACTGGGCGAAGTCCAAAGGTGCGGTAATGGCGTATGAAAAAGTCTCCCTTTATGGTGTACCAATTGTCGCAAATCGTTTGCAAAATTATGGCAAGATCGACCCGCTTGTCAGCAGAGAAATATTTATTCGTTCTGCATTAGTAGAGGGCGAATGGCATAATAATTACAAATTTTTCAAAGAAAATAACCGCTTGATCAAAGAAGTTGAAAACTTAGAACATAAATCTCGTCGTCGTGATATTTTGGTTGATGAACAAGTGCTATTTGATTTTTACGATCAACGTGTAGGCACTGAGGTTGTTTCCTCTAAATATTTTGATAGCTGGTGGAAAGTCGCAAGTAAGAAAGATCCTGATTTACTCAATTTTGAAAAATCATTCTTAATTAATGAAAATGCCAATAAAATTAGTGAGTTAGATTTCCCAAATTTCTGGTATCAAGGCGATCTCAAATTAAAATTAGGCTATCAATTTGATATTGGCTCACAAGCTGATGGGGTAACAGTTTATATCCCATTGCCATTACTGAACCAAGTTGAACCCGAAGGCTTTGATTGGCAAATCCCTGGACTTCGCCAAGAGTTGATTATCGCCCTAATCAAATCATTACCAAAATCCATCCGACGCAGTTTTGTGCCTGCACCAAACTATGCGGAGGCCTTTTTATCAAGAGCCAAACCTTTTGAAAAACCATTACTAGAAAGTTTAAGTTACGAACTCCGTCGAATGACTGGAGTGTTAGTCGAGCCTGAGTCGTGGGATCTACAACAATTACCGGCTCATTTGCGTATGCGATTTAGAGTGATTGATGGCAAAAATAAAACCCTTGCTGAAAGTGAAAACTTGGACGAACTCAAATTCTCATTAAAAGATGAAGTGCAATCTACCCTTTCACATATCGCCGATGATGGCATCGAGCAAAGCGGTGTGCATTTGTGGAATTTCTCCGATTTACCCAAATTCTACGAACAGAAAAAACAGCATTTCAGCGTAAAAGCCTACCCTGCTATTGTGGATGAACAAACCTCCGTGGGCGTAAAACTGTTTGAAACGGAATTTGAACAAGCTAATGCAATGCAAGCGGGACTTCGTCGATTATTGCTATTGAATGTGCCATCGCCAATCAAATACTTACACGAAAAACTGCCAAATAAAGCAAAATTAGGGCTTTACTTCGCCCCATTTGGCAAAGTATTAGAATTGATTGATGACTGTATCGCTTGTGCCGTTGATAAACTGATTGAAGATTTTGGTGGCTTTGTTTGGTCTGAAGAAAAATACACTGCGTTACAAGAGTATGTCCGAGCTAACTTAAACGATATGACCGTTGAAATAGCCAAACAAGTGGAAAAAAGCTTAACGCTTGCCTATGAAATCAGTAAACGATTAAAAGGTAAATTAGACTTCACGATGGCATTTGCTTTATCCGATATTCAAGCGCAACTTAAAGGGTTAATTTACCCGAATTTCGTTACAAAAATGGGCTATCAAAAACTTGCCGATCTTTATCGTTATCTAACCGCTATTGATAAACGATTAGATAAATTAGTGGTCGATAGCAATGCAGATAGAGCGAAAATGTTACGAGTTGAACAAGTGCAACAAGCCTATCAACAATTATTGGCGAAACTGCCAAAATCAAAACCGATTTCTGATGAAGTTGCAGAAATCCGCTATATGATTGAAGAATTACGAGTCAGCCTATTTGCCCAACAACTTGGGACGAAATACCCAATTTCAGATAAACGGATTTTGAATAGTATTGCAGAAATTAAATAATCTTTTTTAGATCCCAATATAAGTAAGATAGATTTCCTATTCTTTGCACTGAAAAAGAATAGGAAACTCTTATACGTTTGAAACAATTGATCTCTACGCCATTAGTTATAAAATAGAAACCGAGATTTTCAGACAGATCATTTCTCTATCTTCACTTTTTAAAAAAGCCTCAAAATAGGTAACGGCAATTGATAGATAAACGTGACTATTTTTTCTTAACAATCTTTTCTCATTAATAAATCTATTTTGCCGCTTTTATAAATATAATAGGATAAAAATAAAAGGAAATATAAGATGGATACAAAACAACATGAAGTACATGAACGTTTAGAGTTTGGGCTTGCACTCGCCGCAACAGCAGGTGGGTTGGATGCCTATACATTTTTGACCCATGGGGAAGTCTTTGCTGGACTCCAAACAGGTAACTTTATTTTACTTGGCATTCATTTAGGGCAAGGTAATTGGAATGTGTTAATTAACTATATTATTCCTATTATTGCTTTCTTCTCAGGTGCTTTAATCGCACGATACCTACAAAATAAAATCACCAATAATCAGCAACTCACTTTTTTACTCATTGAAACTGTATTGTTACTGTTTGTTGGATTATTTTCTCCGTTTTTCCCAGATCTCCTATCAAATGCATTACTTTCAATTGCCGCAGCTATGCAGTTACAAGCATTTACAAAATTAAAAGGCAAGCCTTTTACCTCTTTGATGATGACAGGAAATTTGCGAAACCTCTCAACTCATTTCTTTGAAGGCTATATCGATCATGACCCAGTCAAAAAAGTTGCCTTTAAAGATACGTTGTTCATTTTAGGTAGTTTTGGCTTTGGAGCATTAGTAAATGGATTTTTTATCTCACATTTTGGTCAACGGACTATTTTATTTAGTTTGATTTTTTTAGGGATCACACTCTTCTTACTTATTAAAGACAAAAAAGCTTTTCTCTAAGCGTGGAGCATTCTAAATTAACAAACTTAAAGGGCGATAGATTACCTATTGCCCCTCTTTACCTTATTATAATGTCCAAAGCTAAAGCCTTACATATCCCTTATTACGCCTGAATAAACCGATATTGAATTTTGTGATGATAAGGCTCATTTGCTGTTGTAACTCCACCAACATTCGACCATTCAGGATGATTTGGTGTATCAGGATAAAAACCTGCCTCTAATGCAACTCCTGCATAATCTTCATAAACTCCATCAGTCAAGTTTGGCTGCCCTGCTAACCAATTCCCTGTGTAAACTTGTAGAACAGGATAGGTTGTGCGTAATTCAAGGGTTAGATGATCTGCTGTGAGTGTCGCATCGGCGTAAGCGGTGAGATCATCTGAATCTTTTGCAAGTTTAAAAGCATGATCGTAACCTCTTACTGCTTGTTGATCAGCATCACTTAATAAATCTTGCCCAATCAGTTTCGCTTGAGTGAAGTCAAAACTTGTGCCTTGTACTGCTTTTAATGGAGCATTAGGAATACCATTTTCTGCTACGGGTAAATAGTGAGTGGCATTGAGTTTTAGCAGATGATTTTTGATGGTCGGTTCACCCGATAGATTAAAGTAAGCATGATTGGTTAAAGCAAGTGGCGTATCTTCATCGCTGATTGCGTTAAATTCAATTTCTAATTGATTGTCTGCTAAGCGATAATCGACCGTTACTTTCACTTCGCCACCAAAGCCTTCTTCGCCATTTGCAAAAGTTTTGCTAAATCTTACCGCTTGTGAGGAAGATGATTCAACCTGCCATAACTGTTTATCTGCCCCAATGTTTCCACCGTGCAAATTATTCTCGCCATTATTCTGTGCCAGATGATAGGTTTTACCATTTAAAGTATAGCGACCATTGGCAATACGATTGGCATAACGCCCTACTGTTGCACCAAAATAGGCTGTTTGTTTCTGCCAATTTTCTGGTGTAGTGGTTACTAAGACTTCTCGTTGCTCATTCGGTAACTTCACGATACAGGAAAGCCAATTTGCCCCAAAATCTGATAAGGTAATTTTTAAGAAATCATTTTCAAGTACATATAAATTCATAATAATCTCCAAAAAATAAAGGTGGGATTTTCCCACCTTTTTATTCAATGATTAAACGAGATGAACCCCATCACTTGCCGTGCAAACGTAGAATGTTTCTTTAATTCCCGTTTGTTTTTCATAATTATCAGCAACTAATTGACGTAATGCCTCAACTTTATCATTTGGAACAAGGCTGACGATACAACCACCAAAGCCACCGCCAGTCATTCTCGCACCACCTTTCTTACCGACAGCTACTTGAGCTAATTCAACAAGGTAGTCAATTTCAGGAATAGTAATTTCAAAATCGTCACGCATTGAGTTGTGCGATTGAGCCATTAATACGCCTAATTTTTCCATATCATTTGCTTTTAAGGCTTTAACCGCCTCAAGTACACGTGCATTTTCAGTGACAACGTGTTTTGCACGTTTATAAGCTAATTCACTTTGTTGTTTTAACTCTTCCGCACGTTGTTCAAATTGCTCAACGCTCACATCACGTAACGCTTTCACACCAAAGAATTCTGCCGCATTTTCACATTCTTGGCGACGGCTATTATATTCGCCCGTTACTAAGTCGTGCTTAACATTTGAATTGATAATGGCAATTGAATAGCCTTGTGGCACTGGCGTTGGCGTAATTTCAAGGCTACGGCAGTCAATCATCACTAAATGATCTTTTTGCCCTAATGCAGAAGTAAGTTGGTCCATATTCCCTACATTCGCCCCAACAAATTTATTTTCAGCCTCTTGTCCAATAAGTGCAATATCCGCCAAGCTGAGTGGTAAATCACCTAATACTTGGCAAGTTTTACCAATTGAAATTTCCAATGCAGCAGAAGAGCTTAAGCCTGAAGACATTGGCACATCACTTGTCATTGCAATATCTGCCCCTTGGATAAACTCTGGGCAACGTGCTTTGATGAAATTAACCACGCCACGCACATAGTTTTTCCATTTATCTTCGCTTTTTAACAGTTCCTTTTTGATATCAAAAGCATCAGTTTCATTGATATCAATTGCATAAATTCTAAAAATTGAATCATCACGTTTTGTAAAGCTCACTGCCATACCGTAGTTAATCGCACAAGGCATGACGAATCCATCGTTATAATCGGTATGTTCACCGATAATATTGACTCGGCCCGGTGCAAATACAGTTTGTGCTGCTTTATAACCAAAGTGTTTCTCAAATTCAGTTTGGGAAAGTTCGATTGGGTTCATAGGAATTCCTTATTTAGCAAATTTGTAATGAATTTCGTCGCTTACGGCTAGCAATCTTTCAGTCGCTTGCTCTGGGGTTAAATCACGCTGAGTTTCTGCCATCATTTCATAGCCCACCATAAATTTACGTACTGTTGCAGAACGTAAAAGCGGTGGATAGAAATGAGCGTGTAATTGCCAATGATCATCATTTCCTTCTTTAAATGGGGCAAAATGGAAACCCATTGAGTAAGGGAAACTGATATTGAATAAATTATCGTAACGAGTCGTTAATTTTTTCAATGCAAGAGCTAAATCCTCTCTTTCTTCCGCATTCAAATCAGTAATACGTTTGAATTGTTTTGCTTTTGGTAAAAGCAATGTTTCAAACGGCCAACTTGCCCAATAAGGCACAACCGCAAGCCAATCTTCTGTTTCAACCACAATACGTTCTTTTAATTCTAATTCACGTTTTGCGTAATCAACTAAAAGTACAGAACCATGCTCTTTTAAGTAATCTGCTTGGCATTGATCTGCTGTGGCAATTTCATTTGGTAAGAAATTACTCGCCCAAATTTGTCCGTGAGGGTGTGGGTTTGAACAGCCCATCATCTCCCCTTTGTTTTCAAAAATTTGTACCCATTGGTAACGTTGTTTTAGCTCATTGGCTTGGTCTTGCCAAGTTTTCACTACTTTCGCAATTTCTTGTTGGGTTAAAAGCGGGAGTGTTTTGCTGTGATCCGGTGAAAAACAGATAACTCGGCTTTCACCTTGCGTATGAGAAATTTTGAAAAGCGGGTCGTTACTTTCAGGCGGAGCTGGGGTATCAGAAAGTAATGCAGAAAAATCATTTTTGAACACGTAAGGTTCAGTATATTTCGGATTACTCTCCCCTGTTATACGTTTATTTCCTGGGCAGAGATAACAGGTTGGATCGTATGTTGGTCTTTCATCTTGAACTAATTTTTCTTGTTGTCCTTGCCAAGGGCGTTTTGCACGATGAGGTGAAACTAAAACCCATTGATTTTTAAGTGGATTAAATCGACGATGAGGATGGTCGTTTAATACAAATTGTTCACTCATATTCTTTCCTTAATAGTCAAATAACACTGGTTAAAATTATATCCAAAAGCGTTTAAGGAGTATATGAGCAAGATCATAAAAACGATAAATCAAGCGGTCATTTATACTATATGATATGTAACAAACTTCACTTTATATTAATATTGCTCATCTAACATTGCTAATAAATCTTTAGGCTCAACATAACCCGATATTAACTCTCCATTTTCAGTCACAATATTTGGTGTTCCTGTTACCCCAAACTTAAGTCCTAAATTATAGTGTTTTTTTACAATATTAGGCTTAGATAACTGTTTTGGTAAACGTCCATTTTCTGCTTCATTAAGCGCAAACACCTTATCCTCAGATTTCCAAATAGACTCCATTTGTCTCGCGATTTGAGAGTCTAATCCAGTTCTAGGAAAAGCTAAATATCGAATAGTAATACCTAACTCATTGTACTCTTTGATTCTTTTATGAAGTAGTTGGCAATATTGGCAAGTAATATCCATAAATATAGTAACTACATGTTTTTGATTTTTTGCAGGATATACAATCATCTCATCACTTAATGCATTTAATTCTGGCATGAGAACACTATTGCTTATATCTGTGACTTTTCCATTATTTAATTCAAAAATCTTACCTTGAATGATAAAACGTCCATCATTACTGATTTGTACAACACCTTGATCTGAAACTGCTGTTCTGAATCCTTGTAATACTGATTCGGATATTTTTATATTCTTTGCTCCAATTTTTTCGAGTTGCTGTTTTAATGATGCATCACTTGCCCAACTAGTACTGATGAGTGATGCAAGAGCGAATGCTATTATGCTTTTTTTCATGTAAAAAGATCCTCAAAATTTAAGTTGTGTTTGAATTTGTTTTGCTTTAGCTAAAAACGACTTTCTTTCTTTCGTTGGTAATCCTGAGCCTGTACCAGGTAATTTTACAGTCATAGGATTAACTGGTTGACCATTAATATGGAATTCATAATGTAAATGAGGTCCTGTAGAACGTCCTGTATTACCAGATAAAGCAATTCTATCGCCCTTTTTAACGTTCTGCCCAGCTTTAACTAACACTTTACTCAAATGCATATAAACTGTTGTGTATTGACTACCATGCTTCAAAGTAATGTAACGTCCAGCTCCATTTGCTTGATAGGCGACACGCTCAATAATCCCGTCTGCAGGTGCTATAACAGGTGTTCCAATAGGTACACCAAAATCTACTCCCTTATGAGGAGAAATCCGGCGAGTAATAGGATGTAATCGTCTTAAATTAAATGGTGATGAAACTCTTGCTCGAGATTGTAATGGATAACGAGAAAATACTTGCCCCAAGGTTTCACCGTGTAGATTATAATATCGACCATTATCAGCCTGAATCGCATAATAACTCTTGTTACCGCTCATAAGGTGAATCGCTTCGACATTTCCTAATTCAGTCACTTTATCATTGACATATTCTCGTCTTACTAAAATCGAAAATTGATCTCCTTTCTGTAATTTAGTCATAGATATTTGCCATTGTAATGCTGTTGCTAACTGCTTTATTTGTCGACTAGATAATCCTTCTTGACTCAAACTAGTAGATAAGCTGTCTTCTATAGTCCCCTTAATAACTTCAGTTTTCCAAACACTCTCTTTCTCTACAGTTTTAACACTAAATTGACCGTCAGAGGCTCTCTCAAAAATTTTTTCTTCTTTTTCTGAAATGAGCCAATTCATATAATCTAATTCATTGTTTTTTCCCAAAACCCAGTAAAACTGCTGTCCTGGTAACAAATGAACAAGTTCAGGAAATTGTTTTTCTAAGGAAACTGCAGTATCTCCGCCCAAACCAGATTGCTCTAATACATTAGATAACGTATCGCCATCAGTTACTGTATAACTAAATTGTTGCTGAATTCTGATAGCTTCCTCTGCCATATCAATAAATGAATCTATAGCACCATCTATTGCAGCCTCATCTTGGATTCGCTTAATAGTTTCATCATCCAAATCATCATCAAGCAAGAAATCATCCTCATAGGATGTTGCATTTTCATTAATTTGATCCACTGATAAGCTCAGATTAATCTCATCTGTAGCATTATTCGAATTGATCTTTAAAGAAAGCATTACTGCAATAAAGATAAAAATGACAGATACTAAAAAAAGAATCACTATAATGCGATTTTTTTTACGACGTCTGTCTCTAGCAAATATAACATGTTGCAAAATACTACCCTAGTCTCAAAATTTGTATAATCATCTATCTTGTTTTCCTATGACTATACCAAATACAAAAAATTCCCCACAACATTCTTGTCAAATGAATGTAAATCCGCTAACTTTAATCAAATATCTACAATAAACCCACAATTATACAATGGAAATAAAATCAAGATCTATTGAGCCTAACAGTCCTCTAGTCAAACTAAACAACATTAATGTCGCTTTCGGCTCAAAAACTATCTTAGAAAATATCGCTCTTAATATTTATCCTAACTCTATTACTACCATTGTAGGACCTAATGGTGGAGGTAAATCAACTTTACTCAAAGTTCTACTTAAACTCATTCCACCAAGCTCCGGTACAATTTTTCATAAAAAAGGCTTAAAAATTGGTTATGTACCTCAAAAATTATATTTAGATAACTCAATGCCGATCACAGTTAAAAAATTTCTATCTCTCAAACCTAATGTAACAGCAAAAAATATTGAAGAATCTCTTGATTTATTTTCAATTACTCACTTGCAAAACAATAGTATGCAAAAATTATCTGGAGGTGAAATGCAACGAGTTCTATTAGCAAGAGCAATTCTCAATCATCCTCATTTATTAGTACTAGATGAACCAATGCAAGGTGTGGATATTACAGGGCAAACCGAACTCTATCAACTACTAAATCGGGCTAAAGCGTTTTTAAACTGTGCAATACTCATGGTTTCTCATGATCTAAATATTGTTATGGCAAATACTGACGAAGTTCTATGTATTAATCAGCATATTTGTTGTGCTGGTACCCCAGAAACTATTTCTACGGATCCAACTTTTATCCATTTTTTTGGAAATCAATTTGCCAATAATGTTGCTTTTTACTCACATAATCATAATCATTATCATGATTTGCATGGTAATATTTGCAATAAAAAGAGTTTAGACTAGGGAGTAGTATGTTAGAAATTATTTTGCCTGCATGGATTGCGGGTGTTTTACTATCGTTTGTTACGGCACCATTAGGTGCATTTGTTGTTTGGAGAAAAATGGCATACTTTGGTGATACATTATCTCATTCAGCACTGCTTGGAGTGGCATTAGGTATCTTCTTAAATATTGATCCTTATCTTTCTGTCATTATCATGACGATATTATTAGCCCTTGGATTAGTGTGGCTAGAACATTATTCCAATCATTCTGTTGATACTATACTCGGCATCATTGCTCATACAAGCTTATCCCTAGGTGTTATTACCATTAGTTTATTGAATAATGTTAGGGTTGACCTTATGTCATACTTATTCGGTGATTTATTAGCCATTAATATGCATGACATTATATTTATTGGAACTGGAGTTATTGTTATTGTCTCGGTTTTAGCTTTTTCTTGGAAAAAGCTACTATCAATGACAATTAGCCCTGAATTAGCTCAAGTTGAAGGAATTAATATAGCCAAATTACGTCTATTACTTATGGTACTGACTGCAATAACTATTGCTTTAAGCATGAAATTTGTAGGAGCGCTTATTATAACTTCTTTACTTATCATTCCATCAGCTACAGCAAGACGTTTTGCTAGAACACCTGAAGTAATGGTCCTGTATTCTGTTTTATTCAGTATTATTTCTGTAAGTGGTGGATTGCTTCTTTCTAGCATAAAAGATACTCCTGCAGGTCCTTCCGTTGTAATTTGTGCTGGTTTTCTTTTTATGCTTTCTTTATGCAAAAAACAACCAAATTGAATAAGATATAACGATTATTTAGTTGAAATTTCAATAGATGATGTTATAAAAAAACAATATCATTATTTTATAAAAGGAAAAAGTTACTAGGATAAATATGTGTCAACTATTAGGGATGAATTGCAACACTCCAACCGATATTACTTTCTCGTTTGAAGGCTTTCGCAAAAGAGGTGGGTTGGTTGACTGCCATAAAGATGGGTTTGGAATTGCCTTTTTTGAAGGCAAGGGGGTTCGTATTTTTCGAGATAATCAGCCTGGTGCATCCTCACCAATTGCCGACTTGGTCAGTCAATATAGAATAAAATCGTACAATGTGATTGCACACATTAGAAAAGCAACAAAAGGCGAAGTTAACTTAGAAAATACTCACCCTTTTATTAGAGAAATATGGGGAGAAAATTGGGTATTTGCTCATAATGGAACTGTAGAAAATTTGGAAATTTGCTCAAATACTCACTATCAACCCATAGGTACAACAGACTCTGAATTAGCCTTTTGCTACATCGCTGCAAAATTAAAAAATAAATTTGCAGAAAAACCTGCAGACAAAGAACTTTTTGATACTATTGTAGAAATAACAAGTGAAATTGCTCAACATGGAGTCTTCAATTTTATTCTTTCCAATGGACATTGGATGATCGCTCGTTGCTCAACAAACTTGCATTATGTTTGCCGTAAAGCACCTTTTGGTAAAGCATTGAGAGATGATGATGTCATGATTGATTTTAGAAAATATACTGCAGAATCAGATAAAGTAACAATCATCACGACCAAACCACTTACCAAAAATGAAACTTGGATAAAGATGAAAAATGGTGGATATGTCTTTTTTAAAGACGGTGATCTCCTTTACGAAATCGAAGGAACATTGCCTGATTGCGACAATCATGTATAGCCCCTTAAGAGCATATAAGATATGCTCTTAAGAAATTACTAGTTAACAGAAATAAATGTGATTTATTCATCTACCTTGAATAAAAATGGATTGATTGCACTACGATAAAATCCTTTCTCTTCCATTTCTGCATCTAAAAATAGAGAGTTAAGATCATCTGCTACAGGTTCTACATGCGGATCTTTTTCTTGATACATTGCTTTCAAGTAAGTATTACAGTCACCACAACTTTCAGCTTTAACAGGAGCCTCCATACTATCTAAGCTCCAATAATTAAGTTTTCCTGTTTGCTCACAATTAGTACACTTTGCTCTCACAACATTCCATTCACTCTCACACAATGAGCAGTGTAAATAACGTAAACCTTGTGCATCACCAAAATGTATAACACTTGCCACAGGAGCAGAGCCACATACAGGGCAGACATGACGAGCTTCCCCATATTCTGTTTTAGATTGACGAGGTAATTGTTGAGTTAACTGCACCCAATATAGAGAAAGCGCTGCCCATAAAAATACCGCTTTATCCGCACCAACTTCCTCATAGCGTTCATTGAGCAAATGATCCGCCAATGTTTCTAATTCAGATACAGATGCCTTTTCTAACCATTCTAGAGTCCCTTGTATAGGACCTTCTGCAATAGGCTTACATTCATTAATAAGCGAAAAGAGCAATTCTCTCCACTCGTCAGAACGCTTAAACTCACTAGCACTTAAAGGCTTTACCCCTTCATTTTTAGTTATATAAGCGGTAAGTTCATCAGAAATATTTGCAATAGGTTTTTCATCTAAAAGCTTTAATTGTGCATCTACGATATGTGCAACAAAATTAAGGTAATCGCCAAGAGGACTACTCTCAGCCAATTCACGCAAACGTTTTGCCCTTCTCTGATATAAATTCTTAGGATTAGCAAATAGTAACGGAGGACTATAAAAAGAACTGGCTGCTTGCTTAATTTCTGTATCTGGTAAAATTCTAATACTCATAAAATATCTTCTTAATTAGGTAACACGGAAAAAGTAACTATACGTTACCTTTAATAAACAAAGTGCGATATTTCTATCGCACTTTTATTCTCTTAGTTATAGCTTAGTTAGATTTTTGCTTTTCTACTAGCTCTTTTTCAAGCTCAGGTAATACTTCTTCACGGAACCAACGTGGGTGATGTTTCTTAGCCCAACGAACCGTAACCCATCCTTCAACCATACCACGAATTGAGCCTTTAACCCAAAATGCCATATAGATGTGTACCATAATGCCAGTAAATAGCATAAATGCACAAGCAGAATGAAGTAAGATAGCAATACGGATAACTGGAATTGGGAAGTTAGCAGCGAAATACTGACGCCACATAATAATCCCTGTAATTAACAAAGTAATCATGGCAAAACTCAATGTCCAAAACAATAGTTTTTGCCCTAAGTTATATTTACCATTATCTGATACCGCATGCTCATTACCTTTCAAAACCTCATGGATATTTCTAAGCCATACCCAGTCATTTTTTTCAGGGAAATTATGGCGCCAATAAATTCTGACTAAATTACAGAAAGCAAGGAACATTATAATTCCAGTAAATGGATGCACTGCTCTTGCTAATTTAGGCGTACCCAAAATCTCAGTGAGCCAAGCAAAGTCAGGAAAGAAAAAAGCGATTCCAGACAACCCTGTTACCATAAAACAAAGCACCAATAGCCAATGACTAAAGCGAGCAGGTAATTTATGACGTATAATTTTATGATCATTGTCGATCTTAATTTTACTCATGATTATCTCCCTTATGCTCTTCGTGTTCATCAAGCTCTTCAGTATTTGGTCCAAATGCAATGTAGTGCGCAGCTGCGCTCAATGCTAAACCACCCATAGCAACAGCTGCAACTGGTTTCAATACATCTTTCCATAAAGTAATTGTTGGATCAATCTTCGGATCTTTTGGTAATCCTGAATAGAGTTCAGGCTTATCTGCATGGTGTAATACATACATAACGTGCGTACCACCTACACCTTCTGGATCGTAAAGACCTGCATTTTCATAACCACGAGATTTTAAGTCTTCAACACGTTTTTCCGCATAAACTTTCATCTCTTCTTTGCTACCAAAACGGATAGCTCCAGTTGGACAAGTTTTAACACAAGCTGGTTCTTGACCTACAGTTACACGATCCACACAAAGTGTACATTTATATACTCTATTGTCTTCTGGATTCATTCTTGGAATATTGAATGGACATCCAGCAATACAATAACCACAACCAATACATTTATCCGATTGGAAATCTACAATACCATTAGCATATTGAATAATCGCACCTGGTGAAGGGCATGACTTCAAACAACCTGGTTCTGCACAGTGCATACAGCCATCTTTACGAATCAACCACTCTAAACGATCATTTTCTTCAACTTCGTTGAATTTCATCACCGTCCAAGCTTTCGCATTGAGATCGATAGGGTTATCGTATACCCCTATACATTTCTCTGGCTCTGCTCTAATATCATTCCATTCAGAACATCCCACCTGACAAGCCTTACAACCGATACAAGTTGTGACATCGATTAATTTTGCCACTTCAACTTGATGATCTCTTGCTTGTGGTGGTGGAGTTAAGCCCGATGTTGCAGAGGCTTTAATAATATTTTGAGATTGTACTGTTCCCATCTTATGCCCCCACTTTCTCAATATTAACTAACATACATTTAGATTCTGGTGTTTGGGTATTACCATCGCCTGCACGAACTGTTAAATTGTTCGCAAAGAATCCTTTTTTACCAATTCCAGAGAATCCCCAGTGTATTGGGATACCTACTGTATGGACAGGTTTTCCATCTGCAACTAAAGGACGAATACGTTTTGTTACTACAGCTACTGCTTTAATATAACCACGTTTAGATGTCACTTTAACTACATCCCCATGACCAATTCCTTTTTCTTGTGCTAACGCTTCACCAATTTCAATAAATTGTTCTGGTTGTGCAATCACATTTAGCAATACATTTTTAGTCCAGAAATGGAAATGTTCTGTTAAACGATAAGTCGTTCCAACATAAGGGAATTCTTCACTTGTACCCAATTCAGCTCTATCGCTTTCAAATATGCGAACAATAGGACTTGATACAACATTTGGATGCAATGGATTTGTACCAATTGGGGTTTCTACTGGTTCATAATGCTCAGGGAATGGACCATCAGCCATACGATCTCTTGCAAATAAGCCACTCACACCATCTGGTTGCATAATAAATGGTAATGTCGGACTATTTGGTGGAGCATTACCAAAGTCAGCAACATCTACATAGTTCCAGTTTGAACCATTCCATTTAACTAATTGACGTTTAGGGTTAAATGGTTTACCAGATAAATCTGCACTTGCACGGTTATAAATAATACGTCTATTCAATGGCCATGCGAATGCCCAACCCAACGTATTACCTAAGCCTGACGGATCTGAATTATCACGATTCGCCATTTGGTTACCTTTTTCAGTCCATTGGCCCGTATAAATCCAACAAGCGCCTGAAGTTGTGCCATCATCACGCATTTGTGCAAAGCTAGACAATAATTGTCCTTTTTTAAGGATAATGTTACCACTTGCATCCTTGATATCCACAAGAGCATAACCATTATTTTCTTTTGCAACTTCTTCTGCAGTTGGCGCTAATGGATTTGCATAATCCCATGCCATTGCTTCCATTGGTTCAATCGGTGCTTTTCCACCTTCCTCATGATAAAGATGGAGTAATTCCGCACGAAGTTCAGATAAAATTTCACCATCAGTTTTTGCTTCACCTGGTGGCTCTGCACCTTTCCAGTGCCATTGCAACCAACGACCTGAGTTAGCAATAGATCCATCTTCTTCTACGAAACATGTGGTTGGTAGGCGGAATACTTCTGTTTGAATATCTTCAGTTTTAACATCGTTATATTCGCCATGGTTTTTCCAGAACTCTGATGTATCTGTTATTAACGGATCAAAAATTACCAAATATTTTAAATTACTTAATGCTTTGATTATTTTTCCAGAGTTGGCAAATGAAGCCACTGGGTTCATTCCTTGACAGAAGAAACCATTCACCTTGCCTTGATACATATCCTCAATATAACGGAATTGATCTGTTCCACCTTTTGGTAGTTTAGGTAAATAGTGATATCCATAATCGTTTTCTGGTGTACCTTTATCACCGTAGAACGATTTGAGCATACTTACCATAAATTTTGGTGTATTTTGCCAATAGTTAATTTGATCACTAATCAATGCCTTTGGTGTAATACGTCCAAGGAAAGAATCCAAATCTGGATCAGAGTCCGTTGGTAAAGCAATATAAGCAGGTAAACGGTTAGGGAAAAGACCTAAGTCTGTAATTCCTTGAACATTTGAGTGCCCACGTAACGCATTAACACCACCACCAGAAACCCCAATATTACCCAATAGCAATTGAATCATTGCCATAGTACGAATATTTTGAGATCCAACAGTATGCTGAGTCCAACCTAATGCATATAGGAATGTAGCTGCTTTATCTGGTGCAGAGGTTTTAGCAATCTCTTCACAGAAAACTTGGAAATCTTTTTGAGGTGTACCCGTAATACGCTCTACCATTTCAGGTGTATAACGTTCAACATGATCACGTAATAAATTAATTACACAACGTGGATCTTGCATTGTCATATCACGTTTAGCATTACCATCCTCATCAAATTGATAACCCCAGCTTGAGCGATCATATTGACGTTTTTCTGGATCATAACCAGAGAATAAACCTTCTTCAAAATTGAAATTTTCATCAATTAAGAATGTGGCATTAGTATAATGCTTAACATATTCATGCTGAATTTTGTCATTCTTTAACAAATAGCGGATAACACCCGATAAGAATGCAATATCAGTACCTGAACGTAGTGGCATGTAAATATCAGCGACTGCTGCAGTACGATTAAAGCGTGGATCGACCACCATCAATTTCGCACCATTTTGTTTTTTCGCTTCAACAGCCCAACGGAAACCAACAGGGTGTGCCTCTGCTGCATTACCGCCCATTACGATCACTAAATCAGAATTTTTAATATCAACCCAGTGGTTGGTCATCGCACCGCGACCAAATGATGGAGCAAGACTTGCTACCGTTGGTCCGTGTCAGATACTCGCCTGGTTATCTGTAAAAACAATACCGAGTGAACGTACAAATTTTTGAGTAAGAATCCCTGTTTCATTACTACATGCGGAACCCGCTAAGAATCCAGCTGTCATCCAACGATTTACTTCTAAACCTTCTTCATTATGTGTAATAAAGTTTTCATCTCGGTCTTTCTTCATATGTTTAGCAATACGGCTAATCGCTTCTTCCCAAGAAATTCGTTTCCACTCATTTGAGCCAGCTTCACGGACTTCTGGGTATTTAACACGGCGTTCACTATTTACATAATCTAATGCACCCGCACCTTTTGGACATAATGCCCCACGGCTGACTGGATGATCGGGATCCCCTTCGATATGAATGAGTTTCCCTTTAGAATTCATTGAGCCATCGCCTAAGCTATATAATAGCATTCCACAACCAACGGCACAGTATGTACAGGTATTACGAGTTTCTCTTGCTTGTAATAATTTGTATTCACGAGGTGCTGCTAACGCAGTTGCTGGAGCAAAGCCCAACATTGCAGCAGATGTTCCCGCCATACTTCCTGCACAGATCTTAAAAAACTTACGTCTACTGATCTGCATAATCACTCCTAAAAAATCCGTATTTACGGAACCAATATTCTTTACATCAATGTATATTGACACCATTACATAGTAGTTGATCATATTTATGATAGATGAAAGAATGTACCTATCAAAAATAAACTTATAATATGATGTAAATTGAAAATCTATAAAATTATACATTTTTTTAACAACATACACTATCTTTTTGAGAGGAAAATTTGAGTTCGATCATAAAAATATCGTCAAATCGAATTATTATTGAGAATGGTTCTTTTTTACAACAAAAACAAGAAGATAACTTAATCAGAGAGGTTCCTATTGCACTAGTTTATAATGGAATATCACATGTGGTTATGATGTCAACCCCATCAGATTTAGAAGATTTTGCACTGGGATTTTCATTGTCTGAAGGAATAATTGTTAACAAAAATCAACTATTTGGATTAGACATTATTGAAGGTCAAAATGGTATTGAAATTGAAATTGAAATTGCCACTCGCCAATTTGTTGCCCTGAAAGAAAAAAGACGCTCTATGACTGGAAGAACTGGTTGTGGGATTTGTGGTGTTGAACAATTAGAACAGGTGCAACAAAATTGCAAATTATTTCCAAAATCTAACCGCTTGCAAAATATTAATCCTCTGATTTTTGATCACTGTTTAGAGCAATTAGAACAATCACAAACCTTGTCTCATCAAACTGGGGCGAGTCATGCTGCTGCTTTTTTTACGCTCGATGGAAAATTATTAGCAATTAGAGAAGATGTCGGTAGACATGTTGCCTTAGATAAATTGCTTGGATGGTATGCAAAAGCTGGTGAACCTATAGGATTTGTATTCGTCACCAGTAGAGCAAGTTTCGAAATGGTTCAAAAATGTTTAGCTTGTGGAGTAGAAATGCTATGTGCCATCTCCGCAACAACTGAAATGGCATATCAATTAGCGAATGAAAATAACTTTACTCTTCTTGCCTTTACTAGAAAACATAAAACGACAGTTTATACAGGAAGTCATCGATTAAACTTAGCTTAGAAATTATACTGTTAACTCTATACCACCCCATAAATCACCATCTTCTGGGGATTGTGAGATACTAATATGTTGCCCTCTATAATGAAAATCAAGTTGATAAGCATGTAAATACACTCTATCAGCTTGATTAGCTCCATACACTGTATCGCCTAAAATGGGACTACCTAGACTCTTCATTGCAACTCTTAGTTGATGAGTTTTTCCTGTTTTAGGAAAAAGAATAAAATGTCGCAAGTTAGGTGCAACACTTTGAGATACAAATTGAGTGACCGCTGGGTTATTTTTTGTATGACAAAGTTTCCAAGCACCATTACGACTTTTTTCCATATCGCCAATAATTTTGCCTTGTTTCTTTTTTGGCTTTTTATCGGATAAAGCCCAATAAGTTTTCTGTATTTGATGTTGAGAAAACAAATGAAAGAAGTCAGTTGCAGCCTCTTTATTTAATGCCAAAATAAGCAAACCTGATGTAACTTTATCTAATCTATGTACTAACCAGACTTTATCTACATTTAACTGATTTGCAATATTTTGTGTTAATCCAACCGCTTCCTCATCTTTATGAACACTTACTCCTGTAGGTTTGTTTATGACAACAAAATCATCATGGCGATAGCATATAGTAAATTTTTGCTTCATTCTTTGTTATACTACTTATTGTTAAATTACATAGTATTAGAATAACTGATTACAAGTTTAAAAGGAAAATAAAATGGCTCTTAATATATATCTTATTCGTCATGGACGTACAGAGTGGAACAATCAAGGATTATTACAAGGAACTTGCGATTCTCCTCTCACAGAAGAAGGTATAAACGGTGCAAAAATTACTGGTAATGCATTATCCCATATAAAATTCTCTGCTTGTTACTCTAGTTTAATGAAACGAGCACAAGATACAGCCGATTATATTATTGGCTCTAGAGATATTCCTCATTTTCATCACAGAGGATTAAATGAAATTCATTTTGGCAGTTGGGAAGGTAAGAAATCCGTTGATTTAGCTGAACACCCTGAATACATTCTGTTAAGAACTGACCCTAAAAATTATCAAGCAATAGAAAGCCAAGGTGAAACAATTGAGCAACTCTATAATAGAGTGATGAAAGCATTTCAACAAATTATAGATCGTCATAGACATGGGGATGAAAATATACTTATTGTATCTCATGGTATGACTCTCACATTACTTACCGCAATCTTAAAAGGTTTAAAATGGCAAGAATTTAGAAATCCTGAATTACATACTTTTGTGGCAAATACAGCAATAAACGTTGCAAGAGTTGAAGACGGAAAAATGGAATTAATTGAATTTAATAATACAAAACATTTAGACACGGAATAGAAAGTAAGTTATCAAAGGTAAAATAAACAACCAAAATAAAAAAGACAAAATGACTGCCAAATGAAATTGCCAATGCTTGGTTTTATGCTTGGCATATTTCATTACGATATAAGTTCCAAAGAAACCACCAGATAAGCAAAGAAAAAGTAAATTAGATTCGGGAATTCTAAACGCTTTATGAACAGCACGTTTTTTATCTATATACATTAAATATGCACTGACTATATTAATAAAAGTGAAATATATTAAAATATACAGCATAAAATTTTACCTAATAATCAATATAATCATATTTATAAAATAAGGACAAAGATTTTTCTTGTCTCTTTGTCCTTACTGTTTCAAATTAGCCACCAGAAAATTTCACATTGAAGCCTTTTTCTTCTAAAATTTGCTTCAGCATATCTCGATGATCACCTTGAATTTCGATCGTATAATTTTTTATAGATCCACCACATCCGGTTCTTCGCTTTAATTCAGATGCTAAAGAAACTAATGCCTTACCATCCAGAGATAGTCCACTAATAACACAGACTCCCTTTCCTTTCCGTCCACTTGTTTGACGTTGTATTCTTACAATACCATCACCTTCAGGCGCTCTTCCTTTTTCACCTTCTGGTTTTATTCGCCCACCATCTGTTGAATATACTAATGCCATAGCTAAAAATCCTTAATCAAGGCTATAAATTATACAATAGATTGATTAATTGTCGTCAATACAGCAAGAGGATTTTCAGCTTGAGTAATAGGTCTTCCAATAACGAGATAATCGGCACCTGTTGCAATAGCTTCCTTTGGTGTCATTACTCTACGCTGATCGCCTATGTCAGAACCTTCTGGTCTTATACCTGGGGTAACCAGTTTAAAATCAGGTCCACAATGAGTACGAAGTACTTCTACTTCCTGAGGAGAACAAACAACACCATCTAAGCCAGCTCTTTGACATAAATTAGCAAGACGAATCACTTGCTCCATTGGCGATGTATTAATCCCTATTTGTAGCAAATCCAGATCTTCCATACTAGTTAATACAGTTACCCCAATCAGTAAAGGTGCATCTTTACCATATGGCTCAAGGATTTGCTTAGCAGTTTCCATCATTCTTAAACCGCCTGAAGCATGTAAATCAACCATCCAAACACCTAAATCAGCGGCCGAGCGTACAGCTCTAGCAACAGTATTTGGTATATCATGGTACTTTAAATCTAAAAACACATCAAAATTACGTTGCTGGAGCTGTTTTACAAAATTGGTGCCAAGTGTTGTAAACATTTCTTTGCCAACTTTTAAGCGACATAGTGATGGATCAACTTGATCAACCAGTGCTAATGCTTCATGTTCCGTTTCATAATCTAACGCAACAATTACTTTATTATCCATAAATACCTCATAATGACTAAAGAATTTCATCTATACTTTGTATTGGTTTAATTGTTTCCCATTGACGGCATGAAGGACAATGCCAATTCAATCGATAACTCTGATAACCACAATTTAAGCACCGATATTTAAATCCACTCTGAATACGATTACCCACCATTTTATGCAAAAGAATAAGACTTTCCTTTCCACTTCCCTCTTCTGCTTTATTAATTTGGTAATAAATAAACCGATGAAAAGTTATAGTACTTGGATATTGCTTTATTTGCTGATATAACCTAGATTGAGCAG
This sequence comes from Otariodibacter oris, assembly GCF_009684715.1. Classification (NCBI taxonomy): domain Bacteria; kingdom Pseudomonadati; phylum Pseudomonadota; class Gammaproteobacteria; order Pasteurellales; family Pasteurellaceae; genus Otariodibacter; species Otariodibacter oris. The sequence continues at coordinate 1,241,134 of NZ_CP016604.1, forward strand.
CATCAATGCCATCTTTCTTTTCAATAAGTGTAGCCAAAGCAAGATCTATACTACTGTTATGTTTGATTTGATTTGCCTTTATCAAAAATAGCTCAAATTGTTCTAACAAATTTAATGCCATATAGCACTGCTCTATTTTACCTAAAACTTCACTAATATAGTTAGGATCTTGTTCCAATATATTTTCAAAATAAGTCAATGAACGAGAAAAATCATTCTGATTATAATAATAATAGCCAAACATCATAGATGCTCTAGCACAATTTGGTGAATACTCTAACGCCTTACTAAGTAAACTGATAAATAATGCATGATTATTTTCTATGGTATTTGCATATTCACAATAAAAATGAGATATAGGAACTCTATCCACATCTGGTGATACTTTTAATAGCTTCTCAGACACATTAATTGCTTTTTTCCATTCTTTTGTTTTCTGATAGATAGAAATTAATTGAGAAAGGGATTGACGTGCAAATTCTGGCTCTTCAAGTAGTGTTATATAATAATTTTCAGCTCGATCATAAAATCCAGCAGCCATAAAATCTTTTGCCAACTGTTGCTTTGCCAGTAGCTTTTGTTCAAAAGTATAATTGATATTCGTTTCTAAGGATTGATGAATTCGGAGCGCTCGATCAACTTCTCCTCTAGAGCGAAATAAATTCCCCAACATCAACTCAGCCTCAAACTGAGATCCTGAAAGAATCTCATTTTCTGATTCTTGCTTTTCTAACATTGAGAGAAACAAATCAACAGCTTTATCTTGTTGATTAGAAAGTAAAAAATTTAATCCCGTGACATAATCACGGGAAAACTTGTTACTTACGTCTTCTTGATCTTTTTTAGCACTTCTCTGCCCCATATACCACCCATAAAGAGCGGCAATAGGAAGCAAAAGAAATAACAATTCAAGCATCACTCATCCTTTGGAAGAGTTAATTCATTAATCTGTTGAGCCTGACGCTTAACTCGATGATTTAATGCAATATTTTTAAATCTCAATTTAATATAGAAGAATCCAGTAATAATCCAACCAAGAATTAATCCAAATCCAAATAATATCGCAACTAAACTTGATAATCTTAGATCACTCTTTGCAATAATATAACTGAAAGTAATTATCTGATCATTATTGGCACCAATTGTTATTGCAACAATGATAATAGCAAGAGCAATAACAACTCCCAAAATATATTTCATAATAAATCTCCACTACAATACATAGTGTCAATATCAATAGTGATGATCAACACGCTCTTTTAATTCTTTACCAGCTTTAAAATGAGGTACATATTTAGAATCTAACTTAACACTTTCCCCAGTTTTAGGATTTCGCCCTACTCTAGATTGTCTAAAATGTAGGGAAAAACTTCCAAATCCTCTCACTTCTATGCGCTTACCATCTTCTAATGTGTGTATTATTTGCTCTAAAATTTCTTTAACGCTATCCTCAACGGATTTTACTTGTAAACCAGGATTTTTTACTACTAAACGTTCAATTAATTCCGATTTAGTCATATTTTCTCCTTAATATATAAGCGGATATACAGTAGTATATCCGCTTTTAGCTCTAATAATATAGCTAATTAATACTACTCGCCTTTAGCGGCTTTAAATGCTTCAGCCATAGCATTTGGAATAGCTTCTTCTTGCTTATTGACTTGTGCTAATGTTGCAGACTCTTCTGCTTCATCTTTAGCTCTAACAGATAGGTTAACAACACGAGCCTTACGATCAACTCCTGTGTATTTAGCTTCCAATTCGTCACCAATACTGATAACAGTAGTGATATCTTCAACACGATCACGAGTTGCTTCTGAAGCACGAACATAGCCTTCAACACCATTTGCTAATTCTACTTTAACGCCTTTAGCATCAACTTCTGTAACTTTACCTTTAACTACAGAGCCTTTCTTAGTTGCATCAACGAAATTAGTAAATGGATCTGAATCTAATTGTTTAATACCTAGAGAGATACGTTCTTTAACTGCATCAACTTGAAGAACAACAGCTTCAACTTCATCACCTTTCTTGTAATTACGTACAGCCTCTTCACCAGAAACATTCCAAGAAATATCAGACAAGTGAACTAAACCATCAATTCCACCTTCTAAACCAATGAAGATACCAAAGTCAGTAATTGATTTAATTTTACCTGATACTTTATCATTTTTGTTATGTGTTGTAGCGAAATGTTCCCATGGATTAGGTTTGCATTGTTTTAAACCTAATGAAATACGACGACGCTCTTCATCAATTTCTAAAACCATTACTTCAACAACATCACCAACACTTACAACTTTAGATGGGTGAATATTTTTGTTTGTCCAATCCATTTCAGAAACGTGAACTAATCCTTCAACGCCATCTAAAATTTCAACAAAACAACCATAATCAGTTAAGTTAGTTACTTTACCTGTTAATTTGCTATTTACTGGATGATTTTCAGCAATCGCAACCCAAGGATCTTGACCTAATTGTTTTAAGCCTAAAGAAACACGAGTACGCTCTTTATCAAATTTTAATACTTTAACAGTAACTTCATCACCAACATTAACCACTTCACTTGGATGTTTGACACGTTTCCAAGCCATATCTGTGATATGAAGTAAACCATCTACACCACCTAAATCAACGAAAGCACCATAGTCAGTTAAATTCTTAACTGTACCTTTAACTTCTGCACCTTCTTCTAAGTTAGCTAATACTTCTTCACGATCTTGACTATTTTCAGATTCAATTACCGCACGACGAGATACAACAACGTTGTTACGTTTTTGATCTAATTTGATTACTTTAAATTCTAATTCTTTACCTTCAAGATTGATAGAATCGCGAACAGGACGAGTATCAACTAATGAACCTGGTAAAAACGCACGAACACCATTTAACTCAACAGTGAATCCACCTTTTACTTTACCATTAACTAAACCAACAACGGTTTCTTGTTCTTCAAATGCTTTTTCTAAAGCAGTCCAAGACTCATTACGTTTAGCTTTTTCACGAGAAAGTTTAGTTTCACCGAAACCATCTTCTACAGCATCAAGAGCCACATCAACAACGTCACCAATTTGAACTTCTAATTCACCTTGTGCATTGAGGAATTCTTCCATAGGAACTGCAGATTCTGATTTCAAACCAGCATCTACTAATACGTAGCCTTTTTGAATAGCAACTACAGTACCTTTAATAATTGAACCTAAACGGGCTTCTTGACCTGCTTTTAATGATTCTTCAAATAGTTGAGCGAAAGATTCTGTCATAATTTTTTAATCTTCTTTAATAAATATAAAACGTCCATTTATATCCATTTAAATGGGGTTGATGATAAAAACCCAATAATCCATTATCAGGCAAACGAAAACTAAATACGTGTTTTAATATATTCTAATGCTTGTTTAATAACTTCTTCAATAGATAAATCTGTTGAATCTAGAACTAACGCATCCTTAGCTGGAATTAGAGGAGCTATCGTTCTATTTCTATCGCGAAAATCACGTTCTTTTATCTCGACTAAAATCTGGTCAAAGTTAGCATTAAATCCTTTGTCTTGCAACTGTTTTACACGTCGTCTTGCTCTTTCTTCTGCACTTGCATCTAAAAAGAACTTGATTCTAGCTGTTGGAAATACAACAGTTCCCATATCCCTGCCATCAGCCACTAAGCCTCTTTCAGAACTAAAATCTCTCTGACGTTGTAATAAAGCATCTCTTACAAGAGGAAAGATCGCAACCTTCGACGCATTTTGCCCCGCTTCCGCAGTTCTAATTTGATCGCCTACACTATTGCCCTCAAGAATAACATTAATTTCATTATTATGAGGAATAAACTTTACATCTAAGTTTTTTGCTAACTCAGCTAACTTAACCTCATCATCTAGTTCAATTGATTTTTGCTTTGCTGCTAACGCCAATATTCGATAAATAGCACCCGAATCCAAAAAGTCAAAGTCTAACTTACTCGCTAAAGCATGACAGAGTGTTCCTTTACCTGCTCCACTTGGTCCATCTACTGTAATAACTATATTTTCCATTTATTTTTCTCTTATAACTCAGGAAACTCTCCTAACACTACATCTAACTTAATGATATTACCTTGGCGAGAAATTAATACTGGCACCTCAGTATTAGGTTTCATTTCTGCAATATCATTCATCATTTGTGTTGGTGTTTCTGCATCAATATCACCAATTTTTAAAATAATATCATTCGGTAAAATACCTGCTATATCTGCTGGCCCTCCCTTAGCAACTCGGGTAATAAGTACACCATTATCACTTAATCCTAACTGTTTAGCTGAATAAAATAATACGCTATTAACCCCTAAATATCCTCGAATCACTTTACCATCTTTGATAATTTTATTCATCACATCATCTGCCAAATCAATAGGAATAGCAAAATTTAACCCTTCAGCTAACTCATCATAATTTCGACCTAACTGAAGTGTATTAATGCCTATAAGTTCGCCTTTTGAATTGACAAGAGCACCACCAGAATTCCCCTTATTGATAGACGCATCTGTTTGAATAAAATTTTGACGTCCACCATCAGAAAGAGCATATCGTCCAGTTGCACTAATAATACCTTGAGTAATACTTTGCCCTAAATTTAGTGGATTACCAATAGCCAAGACTACATCCCCAACTCTGATAATTCTATCTGGATTTTGAGGAATAGTAGGTAGATGTTGAGCATCAATTTTTAATACTGCAAGGTCTGTTAGCATATCCGACCCAATAAGAGTTGCATTAAATACTGATCCTGATTGTAAAGCGACAATAATCTGATCTGCATTCTCAATTACATGTTTATTAGTCAGTATATAACCAGAATCCGTCATAATAACACCAGACCCTAAATTATTAACCGTTAACTCCTGATTGCGTTGGACATTATTAGTATCAAAAGTTTGATTATAAACATTAACAACAGCAGGGGATGCAACCACAACAGCATCATTATAACTTATGATATCGTTATTTCTCCATACATCCATCTTATTATTAACAAGTGGTGTAACATAAATAATAAGGATTGCACAAAATAAACCAAATGCTATTGCTTGTAGTATTTTTTTTGTATTAAGTGTATTCAAGAATAACTTATCCCTATTTTATAAATATTCTGCCAAGTTTTTAAGATATTCGCTAAATTGTTTACCATATTTATCATGATTTAAGCTATATTCAACAAAAGCTTTCATATAACCTAATTTATCTCCACAATCAAAAGTTTTGCCTGTCATATGAAAAGCTTCAACATCTTGCTCTGAAATAAGCATATCTATAGCATCAGTAAGCTGAATTTCATCCCCCACCCCAATTGGAGTTTTGGCCAGTAAATCCCAAATATCTGCAGAAAAAACATAACGACCAACAACTGCAAAATTTGAAGGAGCCTTATCAATAGGAGGTTTTTCCACAATATTTTTTATTTTTGCTGTCTTACCAGGCTCTAAAGACACGCCTTGGCAATCAACAACACCATAATTACTTACTTCATTCTTATCTACAGGGGCAATCATTATTTGACTTCTACCTGTTTCTTTAAATCTAGCAATCATAGCAGCTAAGTTTTCTAGCTTTTGATTTGCTGAAAAATCTGCAAGTAACACATCTGGTAAAACTACGGCAAAAGCATCATCTCCCACTAATGATCGTCCGCATAACACTGCATGTCCCAACCCTTTTGCTTGACCTTGTCTAACATGCATAATAGTAACATCTTTAGGTACAATAGACCTCACTTCATCAAGCAATTGACGCTTAACTCGCTTTTCTAGCATTGTTTCCAATTCAAATGATGTGTCAAAATGATTTTCTATCGCATTTTTAGATGAATGTGTAACTAATACAATATCTCGAATACCAGCAGCAACACATTCATTAACAATGTATTGTATTAGTGGTTTATCTGCAATTGTCAACATTTCCTTAGGAATAGCTTTTGTTGCGGGCAACATTCTAGTACCAAGCCCTGCTACAGGAATAATTACCTTCATAGACATCCTTATTTACAATCATGATTTAACTGCTAGCTAACACCGATTCGAAATATATCTAAAAAATACAGATACATTCATACTCAGTAGTAACTAGAAACAGCTCGATCTAGCCAATGAAATACATGTAGAATTTATAATTATTATTGATTATCTGCTAAAGACTTTATTCTTTGATAAATTTCTTCGCGATGTACAGCAATTTCCTTAGGTGCTTTTACTCCTAATTTAACTTGATTGCCTCTAACACTTAACACTGTGATTTCGACATCATCGCCAATTAACAGACTTTCTCCTATTTTGCGTGTCAAAATAAGCATAATAATCTCCTTACATTACGCATAGCAAAGTAACATCCCTGTACCTTGCTTATTTCACTATAGTTTTGCTTGAATCCAATTCATTGCAAAATCAAGTGATTGAGGAATATTTTCTGGATTAGATCCACCAGCCATTGCCATATCTGGTCGTCCACCACCTTTTCCTCCAACCTCTTGAGCCATTAAACCAACAAGTTCTCCTGCATTAATCTTGCTAGTTAAATCAGATGTTACTCCTACAATCAGATTGACTTTCTCACCTGATTTTGTTGCAAAAGCTACAACCGCTGAACCCAATTGATTTTTTAAATCATCGACCATTGTTCTTAATGCTTTTGCATCAACATTGTCTAACTGTTTAACAATAACATTACAACCATTTATTTGTTTAGCTTGTTTCGCTAACTCACCACCAGCTTGTGAAGCCAATTTTTCTTTTAATTGTTGTAACTCTTTCTCCGCTTTTTTTGCTTTATCTTGCAACTGCTGTATTTTTTCAATCAGACTATGACTATCGGATTTAAGTAATTCAGCACTTTGGTCTAGAACTCTCTGTTGATTATGCAATAAAGCAATCGCAGCTTCGCCTGTTACTGCTTCAACCCGTCTAACACCTGCAGCAACAGCACCTTCTGAAGTGAATTTGAATAATCCAATTTCACCAGTTTGTTTTACATGAGTACCACCACATAATTCGATTGAAAATTCACTCATAGTGAGTACACGAACACGATCACCATATTTCTCACCAAATAATGCCATTGCCCCTTTCTGTTTTGCTTCTTCTAAATCCATTACTTCCGTTTTAACAACAATATTTTCACGGATTTTTTGATTAACAATGCGTTCGATTTCCTCTAAATCACCTTTAGCAATTGCTTCAGGTTGAGAAAAATCGAATCTCAACATATTTTCTGCAACTAAAGATCCTTTTTGAGCGACATGATCGCCAAGTACTTGACGCAGAGCAGCATGCAATAAATGGGTTGCACTATGGTTGAGTGTAATCGCTTTTCTTCTTTCTTGATCAACCTGAGCAAATACACTATCACCGACACTTAATGATCCAGAAACTAACTGACCAATGTGTCCAAACACTGCTCCATATTTCTGCGTATCTGTTACAGTAAAATTGCAAATATCTGATGAAATCTGACCGCTATCACCAATTTGCCCGCCAGACTCACCATAAAAAGCGGTCTGATCAAGTACGATGACTGCATTTTCACCCGATTGAATACTGTCAACAGACTTGCCATTAGTGAACAAGGCAACTACTTTTGCTTCTGTTTCTGTAACTTCGTATCCTTTGAATAGCGTTGTACCATCTACTTTGATCACATTACTGTAATCAACACCAAAATTACTGCTTGCTTGAGCTCTTGCTCTTTGAGCTTGCATTTCACGCTCAAAAGCATCTTCATCAATCGTAATATCACGCTCACGACAAACATCAGCCGTTAAATCTAATGGGAAACCATAGGTATCATAAAGTTTGAATGCTACTTCCCCTGAAAGCACTTTTCCATCAAGCTTAGATAGCGCATCTTCGAGTAAAGCCAATCCTCTTTCTAAGGTTCTCGCAAATTGTTCTTCTTCTGCTTTCAACGTTTTTGAAATAAGAGCTTGTTTTTCTGTGATGATTTCACCTGCTTGCCCCATTACTTCTGCTAATGTCGGTACTAATTTATAGAAGAAAGCTGATTTTGCGCCGAGAAGATTGCCATGTCTGACTGCTCGACGAATAATACGACGAAGGACATATCCACGACCTTCATTTGAAGGCACTACACCATCAGCAATTAAATAAGCACAAGAACGAATATGATCAGCGATAACTCTCAATGATTTATTATCCAAATCTTGTACATCTAAAAGTGTTGCAACAGATTTGATTAATGTTTGGAAAATATCGATCTCATAGTTGGAATTCACATGTTGTAATACTGCACTAATACGCTCTAATCCCATCCCCGTATCTACAGATGGTTTTGGCAATTTTTCCATGGTGCCATCTGCTTGGCGATTGAATTGCATAAACACCACATTCCAAATTTCGATATAGCGATCGCCATCTTCTTCTGGAGAACCTGGAGGACCTCCCCAAATATGATCACCATGATCATAGAAAATCTCTGTACAAGGTCCACAAGGGCCTGTATCACCCATTTGCCAAAAGTTGTCTGAGGCATAAGGTGCCCCTTTATTATCGCCAATGCGAATTATACGTTCTGCTGGGATTCCGACCTCTTTATTCCAAATATCATAGGCTTCATCATCAGTTTCATAGACTGTTACCCAAAGTTTTTCTTTAGGTAGACCTAACCACTCTGAAGATGTTAAAAATTCCCATGCATAAGAAATAGCATCTTTTTTGAAATAATCACCAAAGCTAAAATTACCCAACATTTCAAAGAAAGTATGATGACGCGCAGTGTAACCCACATTTTCTAAATCATTATGTTTACCACCAGCACGAACACAACGCTGAGAGCTTGTTGCTCGTGTATAGCTACGCTTGTCCACACCTAAAAAAACATCCTTGAACTGATTCATCCCCGCATTGGTGAATAGTAATGTAGGATCGTTTTCTGGAATTAAAGAACTGCTCGGAGCAATGGTATGCCCCTTACTGTTAAAGAAAGATAAAAAGGATTGTCTAATTTCTGAAGTTGTTTTCATTTAAATACTCTAAATAGATAAAATTATGTAGGTAATAATTTGTTTACCTAGCAGATATGTTGCTATTCTACACATTTTTTAAGGAGTTTTGCTATGAAATAGCGCAAAGAATTGGAAAATTTATACTAAAAATAACCGCTTGTTACATATTGTAATAACAAGCGGTCAGATTATTCTAATTTATTGCTCACTTGAAAGAGGAACAACTAACATATCTATCGCAATATTATTCATCACTTGACGAGTAGATGAAATAAACTTACTCCAAAAATCCTGATGATGTCCAGTTACTAATAAGTCTATATCATATTTCTTGACAGCATCTTCTAATACCTGACAAAAATCACCGCTACCATTTAGACGTTCAGAAACAGGATATCCCACTTTTTCAGCTAACGCATCTAACGCTTGAGTAGTTTCTTCAGTGACTGAATCTTGAACTGTGGACATATTTATATCAATTAATCCTGTGTAAAGATCAGAAAAATTTACATCAACATGAATTAAAGATAATTTTCCCCCTGATCTTTCTGCAATTTTTGCTCCTTTACGAATTAAAACTAAACTTTCTTCGGAAAGGTCTACCGCGACTAAAACATGTTTATACATAATAAACTCCTTCAGTAGTTAAACAATCTAGTGTATGGATGTTAGCACATTATATCTGGTGATTATTTGACAAAGTTCTCAAATTTTAAAAATTCTTTACAAAATAGCTATGATTTATTTTTATCGAATACTAACTTGATTAAATAATGTAAAAAATTCTGGAAAAGTTTTTGCCGTACAATTAGGATCTAAAATTGTTACTGGAGTATTTGATAAGGCTATAAGGGAAAAGCTCATTGCCATTCTATGATCATTGTAAGTTTCAATCTCCGCTAAACGAAACTGCGCTAAATCTAGTGGTTGAATTCTGATAAAATCTTTACCTTCTTCCACTTCTGCACCAACTTTACGTAGCTCTGTGGCCATAGCTGTTAAGCGATCAGTTTCTTTCACTCGCCAGTTATAAATATTACGAATCACAGTTTCTCTATCGGCAAACAAAGCAGTTGTGGCTATCGTCATTGCCGCATCAGGAATATGATTCATATCCATATCAATGCCATGAAGTTTATCCTTTTCCACTTGAATGTAATCATCTCCCCAAGTGACTTTTGCCCCCATTTTTGCTAATACATCAGCAAATAATCGATCACCTTGTATGGAATTTTTCCCAATTCCAGTCACTCTTACTTTACCCTTTATTGCGGCTGCCGCTAAAAAGTAAGAGGCAGAAGAGGCATCCCCCTCCACCAAGTATTGCTGAGGTGAACGATAAATCTGTCTGCCTTTGACAAAAAATTGTTGATAATTTTCATGGGAAACAGAAACGCCAAAATCAGACATCATTGCTAAAGTAATATCAATATAAGGCTTTGATACTAAATCCCCCACAACTTCTATGATCATATCATTTTCACACAGTGGTGCGACCATCAATAGCGCTGTTAAGAATTGAGATGAGATGGAACCATCTATTTGGACTTTTTCACCTCGCAATCCCGAATTTCTAATTGCGATTGGTGGATACCCATCTTTTTCTAAATAATTAATATCCGCACCTAACTGGCGTAGTGCATCAACCAAATGCAAAATAGGACGTTCTTTCATACGAGGTTCACCCGTTAAAACAACCTCAGCCTCATTTTTTCCTTTCAGACATAATGCTGCTGTTAAAGGTCGCATTGCAGTACCTGCATTACCTAAAAATAATGCTAAGCCATTCTGAAGATTAAATGCTCCGCCAATCCCTTGTACTTCACAAATAGTTCGGTCTTCTGAAAGTTGATATTCGACACCTAATTGCTTTAATGCATTTAGCATATGTCGAATATCATCACTATCTAACAAATTAGTCACTTTAGTTTTGCCCTCAGCCAATGCAGCTAAGAGCAAAGCTCGATTAGATAAGCTTTTTGAGCCAGGTAAATTTATTTTTCCCTCAATATGCTCTATTGGTTCGAGAACAAGTTTTTCCATAAAATAAAATCCTTATTTCAAATAATTTAGCTGACTCTAATGACTTACTATAACTTACTTTAAGACTTTCAATAATGCCTTAAATAACTTAGTATTTTCCTCAGGTAAGCCGATACTAATACGTAAATGATTTGGTAATCCATAACCCGCAATTGGACGAACAATTACCCCTTCTCTCAATAGTTTTTCAAAGATTGGTAACGCAGGTTGTTTAAGATCTACAGTAATAAAATTACCTTTAGATGGAATATACTCTAAATTATTTTCTTTAAAGAACTGTTCATAACGAGCCATTTCTACACGGTTATTTTCAGCTACTTTTTCAATAAAGTCTTCATCTTTAAGCACAGCAATTGCTGCAGCAAGAGCTAAACTATTACAGTTAAATGGTTGACGTACTCGATTAAATAAATCTGCAATTTCTGGATCTGAAACAGTATAACCAACACGCAATCCAGCTAAACCATATGCTTTAGATAGCGTACGACAAATAACTAAATTTGAATATTTTTTCAAAAGTGCAAATGAATCTACTCGCTCACTTGGTAAAGTGAATTCCGTATAAGCTTCATCTAATACCACGATCACATTTTCTGGGACTTTTGATAAAAATGAATCAATTTGTTCATGGGTTAAGAATGTACCAGTAGGGTTATTAGGATTAGCGACATAAATTAATTTGGTTTTATCTGTTATAGCCGCTATAAATGCATCTAAATCATGTCCATAATCTTTTGCTGGAATAACTACAGCTTTCGCATTGATTGCTTGTGAAACGAGAGGATATACGACGAATCCATATTGTGAAAAAATAATTTCATCATGTTCCGAAGCAAAAGTATGAGCGATCAATTCAAGTAAATCATTTGAACCATTACCTAATGTAATTTGATCCATATTTACACCAAACTTTTCAACAATAGCTTCTTTTAAAGCATAGCCATTTGCATCAGGATAACGAGTCAACTCTGCAAACTGCTCTTGAATAGCCTTTTTAGCACTTTCTGGAATCCCAAAAGGATTTTCATTTGAGGCTAATTTGACGATATTTTGAATACCCAGTTCGCGTTCTAATTCTTCAATGGGTTTTCCTGGTTGGTAAGGCGAGAGAGTTTTTACCCCTTCGTTTGCGATGTTGATAAATTGCATTATGAACCTCCGTTATTATTTAATTGATTCATCAGAATCATAGCCTATTTAAAATAAAACAGATAGCCTTTTTTTGCTGTTTTTTTCAACACACAAACATAATAAATTCAGCATTTTGATAAAGAATATAGTTTTTGATTTCTATACTCTATGAAACTCTACGAATATCTATTTAAGTTATTAGCTATAAAGTGTAGAATAAATAGTTATTTTCCACTAAAACGAGAAAGGTATGAGCAAAGAAAATATTTTAACTAATGAACACAATGATGTTCGTGAGAATTTTATTACCCATATTATTGATGAAGATCTCGCATCAGGAAAACACCAGTCTATTCACACTCGTTTCCCACCAGAACCTAATGGTTACTTGCATATCGGGCACGCAAAATCTATCTGTTTAAATTTTGGCATTGCGGAAGACTATAACGGTTTATGCAACCTTCGTTTTGATGATACTAACCCCGTAAAAGAAGATGTTGAGTACGTTGATTCAATTAAACAAGATGTTGAATGGCTAGGTTTTAAATGGGAAGGGCAGCCTCGCTATGCATCTGACTATTTCGATCAATTACACGGTTATGCAATTGAATTAATCGAGAAAGGCTTAGCTTATGTGGATGAACTTTCTCCTGAGCAAATGCGTGAATACCGTGGAACGCTCACTGAACCAGGTAAAAATAGCCCCTACCGTGATCGTTCAGTAGAGGAAAATCTTGCCCTATTTGAAAAAATGAAGAATGGGGAGTTCGCAGAAGGTACAGCAAGTTTGCGTGCAAAAATTGATATGGCTTCACCATTTATGGTAATGCGTGATCCTGTTATCTACCGTATTAAATTTGCCAGCCACCACCAAACTGGCGATAAATGGTGTATTTATCCAATGTATGATTTTACCCATTGTATCTCCGATGCAATCGAGCGCATTACCCATTCATTATGTACACTTGAATTCCAAGATAACCGTCGTTTATACGATTGGGTATTAGAAAATATTTCGATTGAAAGACCATTACCACATCAGTATGAATTTTCACGTTTAAATTTAGAAGGTACGCTAACTTCTAAACGTAAACTATTAAAATTAGTTGAAGATAAAATTGTCGATGGTTGGGATGATCCTCGTATGCCAACTATTTCAGGCTTACGTCGTCGTGGTTATACTCCTGCATCATTGAGAGAGTTCGCCCGCCGTATTGGTGTCACTAAACAAGATAATGTCGTGGAATACAGCGCATTAGAAGCTTGTATTCGTGATGACTTAAATACTAATGCACCTCGTGCAATGGCAGTAATCAACCCTGTTAAAGTTGTTATCGAAAACTTTGAAGGGGAAGAAATTTTAAGTGCACCTAATCACCCAAATCGTGAAGAGCTTGGTCGAAGAGAATTAGCATTTACCCGTGAACTTTACATTGATGAAGCGGATTTTAGAGAAGAAGCGAATAAACAATTTAAACGCCTTGTGCTTGGTAAAGAAGTGCGTTTGCGTAATGCTTATGTAATTAAAGCTGAACGTGTAGAAAAAGATGTAAGCGGTAAGATCACCACAATCTTTTGTAGTTATGATCCTGAAACATTGGGTAAAAACCCGAGTGATGGACGTAAAGTAAAAGGCGTTATTCATTGGGTTTCTGCAACCAAGAATAAACCTGCGGAATTCCGAATTTATGATCGTCTATTTACTGTACCTAATCCAGGCGCAGAAGAAGATATCAATAGTGTGATTAATCCAAATTCTTTAACCATCAAACAAGGGTTTGTGGAATCAAACTTAGCGAATGCGCAAGTTGGACAAGGCTACCAATTTGAACGTGAAGGTTACTACTGTTTAGATAGTAAAGATGGCAATGCAGATCACCTTGTATTTAATTTAACTGTAAGTTTAAAAGAAAGCGTTGCGTTCTAATTAGCAATCTTACCTATAAAAAAAGATCAATAACTCATTATTGATCTTTTTTTATACCTCTCATTCGTTACCTCCCATCAAAATAAAACTCCCGTATATTTTGCATTACCCGCTGAAAAACATTTTCTTGCGAAAGATTTTTAATCTTAGCTATTTCCGATATCACTGCCATTAACTGTGATTCAATATCAGTTGTTTCAAAACCCTCATGTTGCCAAGGGCCATCGGTTTCAACCATTATTCGTTCTAGAGGAAATTTTTGAACGATTTTTCTGGTTTTCTGATTCCATAAAATATCAGGTGTACAACTGACCATATAGGGGGTTTGTAATAATTGCTGAATCATTTCATCACTTGCTTTATACCAGTGAAAATGGGCTTTTTTAATCTGATATTTTTTAAGTAATGCTAAGGCGATTTCTGTATCGTCATAAACGATATGTAATACAATCGGTAAACCATATTTCTGACTTAACTGGATAAATTGCTCAAGTAAATCAATATATTCTTTATAATTAATATCGCTTCGTTCTTGCTTTAAATAGTGAGGCAATCCTACTTCGCCAATTGCAATAAGGTCCGTTTGGTGAGATTCAATCCAATCAAATAATTGTAATTTTTCTTCTAATGTAGGCAATGTTTGTTCAGGGTGAAATCCAGCACAAAACTGAATCTTAGGAAATTTCTGCTTAAGATGGGATAAACGTTGAGTACTGGCTAAATCAGTTGCTACTGCAATTACACCAGACAAATTAGCATTACTAAAAATAGTTTCAATTTGTTCATCGGTAAACTGATCTAAATGAATATGGCTATCAAACATATCAAATCCTACTTTACAAGCGGTTAGATTGAGCATTTATTTTACCAATTATCAGACAAGAAAAAAGGCTGTTATCACTAACAGCCTCTCCATTAACTAAATACAAAATTATGAAAGATATTTTGCTTTTAATTCTTTAACAACTTCTTTTTGTTTCGCATTTAATTCTTTTGTCATTGGTTCACGGCAGTAGCCTGCTTCAACGCCTTCGCATTCAAGTAAACCTTTGATTGTTTGGTATAAACCGTTACCTAAGATACCTTCAATTAAGTCATTTGTTACATTTTGAATTTCAAATGCTTCTTTGATTTTACCTTGTTGTGCTAATTCAAAAATTTGACGAGCACGGATACCATTTACGTTGAATGTACTACCGATTGCACCATCAATACCTAATACTGATGCAGGTAACATCATTTCATCGAAACCAGCATAGATTAAGTGGTTAGGGAATGCTTTACGTAAACGTTCTAATAGGTAGAAATCGCCTGCTGTGAATTTCACACCAATGATTTTTGGATTTTCGAATAATTCAGCAAATTGAGAAACACCGATGTTTACCCCTGTTAAGAATGGGATTGAGTAAACGATCATTGGGCTACCTGTTTCACGAATAATTGTTTCGTAAAAGTTTTTGATTTCAGGGAAACTAAATTTGTAATAGAAAGGAGTTACTGCTGATAAGCTATCATAACCAAGCTCAGTTGCATATTTACCCAGTTCTACTGCTTCTTTTAAGTTTACGCTACCAACTTGTGCAATTAACGCAACTTGGTCTTTTGCTTCATCTTTTGCAATACGGAAGATTTCTTTTTTCTCTTCAGTTGAAAGCATGAAGTTTTCACCAGTTGATCCACCAACATATAGACCATCCACTTTCATTTTATCAATATTGTGGCGGATAATTTGACGTAAACCTTTTTCATTAATTGTTCCATCTTCATTAAATGAAACTAATAATGCACTAAAGATACCTTTTAAATTTTTCATTGCTTAGTCCTTTTACTAAAGTAAATAATATAAGCGGTATAATTTGCAAAGTTTCTCGCAGAACTGACCGCTTAAAAGTTTGATAAAATTATTTAATCCGTTGTTCCAAAATAACATTAAGTGTTTTCTGCTTATTCTTAATCGCTTTATTTGGCTCAGATTTTACTAATAAGGTATAAATTAAGTCCAAAATAAAGAGCTGTGCCATTTTGGTTCCAATGGAGTCGCCCTGCATATGACCTTGGCGGTTACCATTAATTAACACATAATCAGCTACCGCAGTAATTGGTGAACGCAAATTATGTGTGATAGCAATTGTTCTTGCCTTATTATCCTTTGCGATACGTAATGCTCTAGTCGTTTCTTCTGAATATCCAGAATGACTAATCCCAATTACAACATCCCCCTTTCTTAATAATGAGGCTTGCATATACATAAAATGATTATTAGTTACTGCATCTGTTTGATAACCAATACGCATCAACTTATGTTTTGCATCTTCGGCTGTTATACCTGATGTTCCAACTCCAAATAGAAAAATCCTGTCCGCTTTACGTAATTCAGAAACTACTTTTTCTAAATCATCATAATTTAATAGATTAATCGTTTCTGCAATAACGTTATGCAAGGTTGAATGTAACTTAGTTGCAATTTCTTGAGATGTATCACTTTCTAATACTTCCGTATCCAATAGTGTACTGCTCTCTTTTTCTTGAGTAGCTAATTCAATCGCTAAATCAAGCTTAAAATCAGTATATCCTTTGAAACCAAGTGTTCGACAAAATCTAATGAATGTCGCTTCACCAACATCTAACTGTGATGCAACCTCAGATAAAGAACATTGAGCTAATAATCCTGGTTGAGCCAAAATAGCATTTGCAATCTTCTTCTCTGTTTTAGTTAAACTCGCCTGTAATGCACCAATGGTATCTAGAATTTTTCCTCGAGATGACATACTTAGCTCCTATAACATTTCTACTGGAACTTTTACCACCACTTTTTTCAACATTTTATCGCCATTGACAGAAATCCCAGGCTTATGAGGCTCATAAGGCATAAAAATAGCAAACATATTAGGTTTTAGAACAACTGTATTTTTATTTTCAACTTCAGGAATCAATTGATAGTCATCATCATCGCGATACTCATCAAATAATTCAAGAGTTGGCTGAGTTACACTATAATTAACAGCTTCATCACCACTAATCAACACTTGAATATCAATGAATTTACGATGCATTTCTGCTTGTTTTGTCTCTGCACCAGCTGTTTTAAATTCCATAACATTCATTTGAATACCATCCTCTAGTTCTTGCCATCCTAGCGGTAAATTCGGTAAATCTAATGTTTGTAATTTTTTACATAAACGTGCAAATACTGGGTGTAATGAATCAGTACAATCAGAACGAGATAAATCACCTAATAACATATAAGTCTCCTACACTGGAAGTAGCAATCATGAATACTCCACTCCACAAAAATAATTTTAAAAGAAGATATACTCCATAGATTAAATATTTCTGAGACAAATAACAAGCAATAAATGAAAAAAATGCGATATAGATCACTTTTTAGCAATCTATAAAAAATGCCACTAAAATTTTAAGTGGCATTTTTAATTATTTCTCAATGAATAAATTTAGCTGAATCCTAGACAATAATATCTGTTCTTCTTCAAGATCATTGAGTAACAAAGGATTCTGAATTAAAAAATCAGGTTCAAAGGAGAGATTCCATGCATCCTCGAAAATATTTAAACGCAACTTTTCTGGAGAATGTGTCGCTTGGCGAGACCGATTAAGAATCACAGCTAAACGGAAAATCCTTAATAAGACAAGTACATCTTGATGCTGAAAACGATTGAGCTTACGAATATCTGTCGTTTTAAATGATTTTTGATGATAGCGTATCAATGTTGCTAATAAATGCTTCTGCTCAATATCAAAGCCTGGTAAATCGCTATTTGCAACAATATACGCTGAATGACGATGGAAATAATTGTGATTAATACTAATGCCCGCTTCATGCAATAAACTCGCCCAACTTAAAATGGCTTTTAATTCAGCAATCTGCTTTTTATTATGCCAAACTTTAATTTGATCAAATAAAATAATTGCCGTTTCTTTTACCTTTTCGGCTTGAATTGGATCAATATTGAATTGTTCTGCTAATCCTTCTGCGGTACGTTGGCGAATATCATTCACCTGAAACTGCTTTTCCAAACCATACATCACACCTTCACGCAATGCTCCATCAGAATATCGCATAGAATGAATATGAAAAGTATGAAAAAGAGCTAATAAAATAGCTAAGCCTGGTACTAAGACATCAGCTCGCTCTTCTATTAAACCTTTCAGTTCAATTTGATTTAAATTATCAAATTTTAAGCAACGGTCGATAACACGCTTTAATCTAATTTCTGTAATAAACCCATCACGATACCCATTGGCAATTAGTACTTTGCTGACTGTTTTAATTGTCCCCGATGAACCCAATACGTGATTCCACCCCAACTGTCTGTACTCTTCTGATAGATCTTCAATGGTTTTTAATGCTGAAAAATAGGCTTGTTCAAAGTGCTCTTTAGTCAATTCGCCATTAGGGAAAAAACGTATACCATAACTCACACATCCCATATGACGACTTTCTGCTCTCAAAGGTATAAAATTATCACCAATCGTCATCTCCGTTGATCCACCACCAATATCAACTACCAATTTTCTGCCTTTTTCTGGCTGAGTATGGCTTACACCTGAATAAATTAGTTTAGCTTCTTCTTCACCCGAGATAATTTCAATAGGAAATGGAAAAACGGATCTTGCTTGATCTAAAAAATCTTGATTATTAACAGCACTACGCAATGTGTAAGTCCCCACCACCTTGACATTTTCGGCAGAAAAGCCCATTAAACGTTGAGCAAATAATGATAAACACGCTACACCTCTATTAATGGCTTCTTGACTTAACACATTATTTTCATCTAGCCCCTCAGCCAAACGTACACGACGTTTAATTCTAGATAAGATTTGAATCGAACCATTCACAATCCTAGCAATAATCATATGAAAACTATTAGAGCCAAGATCAATAGCTGCAAATTCTCGAGGGGGATCAAAGTCGGGACGCATATATGCCTCTATTCTGTATAAAACCATGTAAAATATTATTGTTTTTAGTGTAACATTTTTTTATTTAATGTAGATAATTTCCTTATCTTTCCTAGTAATTTCTAGTAAAATGCTTGGCATTTTTCAAGTAAAATCTATTTCATTTTATAAACCGAGGTAAATATGTCTAAATTTCCATCAGTTACGGAAATCCTATCAGGCAAAATCGCAGTAGGAGAAGAAGTTTCCGTTCGTGGATGGGTAAGAACCCGTCGTGATTCTAAAGCTGGATTATCTTTTTTAGCTGTATATGACGGCTCTTGCTTTGATCCAATCCAAGCCATTGTGAATAATGACGTTCCAAATTACCAAGACGAAGTTTTACACCTCACAACAGGTTGTTCTGTTATCGTAACAGGTAAAGTGGTTGAGTCCCCAGCAGAAGGACAAGCGGTCGAATTACACGCAAATAATGTAGAAGTGGTGGGTTGGGTTGAAGATCCTGATACTTATCCAATGGCAGCAAAACGTCACTCAATCGAATACCTACGTGAAGTGGCACACCTTCGTCCAAGAACAAATTTAATTGGTGCAGTGGCCCGTGTTCGCCACTGTTTAGCGCAAGCAATCCATCGCTTCTTCAACGAACAAGGTTTCTACTGGGTAGCAACGCCATTAATCACAGCATCAGATACTGAGGGTGCGGGCGAAATGTTCCGTGTTTCTACATTAGACGTCGAAAACCTACCACGCACAGACAATGGCAAAGTTGATTTCAATGAAGACTTCTTCGGTAGAGAAGCATTTTTGACCGTATCTGGTCAGTTAAATGCAGAAACCTACGCTTGTGCATTAAGTAAAGTTTACACTTTTGGGCCAACATTCCGTGCGGAAAACTCAAATACGACTCGTCACCTTGCAGAATTCTGGATGGTTGAGCCTGAAATCGCATTTGCTGACTTAGAAGATGATGCAAAACTTGCTGAAGCAATGTTGAAATACGTATTCAAAGCCGTATTAGAAGAACGTAAAGACGATATGGCATTCTTCGCTAAACACATTGATAGCAATGTAATTAACCGCCTAGAAAACTTCATCAATTCAGACTTTGCGCAAATTGACTATACCGATGCAATCGACGTGCTATTAAAATCAGGTAAGAAATTTGAATTCCCAGTTGAATGGGGAATCGATCTTTCATCTGAACACGAACGTTACCTTGCAGAAGAACACTTTAAATCGCCAGTAGTTGTGAAAAACTATCCAAAAGATATTAAAGCTTTCTATATGCGTTTAAATGACGATGGTAAAACAGTAGCAGCTATGGACGTACTTGCACCGGGAATCGGCGAAATCATCGGTGGTTCACAACGTGAAGAACGTTTAGATGTCTTAGATAAACGTATGGTTGAAATGGGCTTAAATCCAGAAGATTACTGGTGGTATCGTGATTTACGTAAATACGGCACAGTACCCCACGCAGGATTTGGTCTAGGTTTTGAACGTTTAATCGTTTATGTAACAGGACTTCAAAATATCCGTGAAGTAATTCCATTCCCACGTGCGCCACGTAATGCGAATTTCTAATTAGTCGATTAAAAATCGAAAATGCCAGAGAAATGAAAGGATTCTCTGGCATTTTTTACATTTTTCTTATTTTTTGTTTCTAAATGGATTCTTGGACACTTTTACAACTTCACCCTCTATATCATTAAGCTCTCTTCTAAAGATATCTTGATATTTACTTGCTCCAACTGATAGATAAACTTTATGAATATTTTTCTCAGAAAGTTCCTTACCATATTCAATATACATTTCATCTAGAGATGCATGAATTTTTTTATCCCATAAAGAGGCAATATAAAAAATTCTTGCCTCTTGTTCTTCTTCAAATGCAGCATGCTTAATAAGATATTTTAATGGTAATAAAATTTCATTTAATAGCCAATAAGAGCTTTTTGGTATTTTTGTAACTTTCCTTTTAATCTTATTTAACAAACCATCGATTTCTTTTGTTCTTTTTGCAATATTCTTAAAATAAAGATCCCACTTTTCACCACTATTATCCCTATAAAATGTAATTTTATCTCGAGAGGCTAAAGAAAGATAATTACTTTCTGGATCTATATAAATACATCTATACAGTGGTAAAAAAATGCCATTATTATCCCCACTTCCTTTTAGTTTACTATCAACTTTATTTTTTGTTAAATTATAAAATTGAAATGCTAATGAAATATTATTATCTTGATTAAAGAAAGAGTCACAATCCAAAACTAGACTAGTTCCTGATGCTTCTTCATTATTTTCTTTACCATATAACCTAAATTGATTAAGACTATCATGATTAAAAGTAAAGCAACTTACAAATGTTAAGAGATCATCATTTTCAGTTTCATTGTATTCTAAATACTTACTTAATACCTTGCCTTCCATAGGATCATTAACATTCTTAATAGAACCTAATCTAAGTTTTGATGGGCTTCCTTTTTCTATTAATTTAAAAGCTATAGTAGGTCTAGTGTAATGAGCAACATACTCCTCATATTCTTTATCTTTTATAATCAACCTATCTAAAATAACATGCACATTATCAAAGATATACTGGAGATTTTTTTATCTATTTTCTTTTCTTCTAAATTAATTTTAGCTCTAATAACATTTTTATATCCATATTCATAATCTTGAGAAATATCTTTATAATCTTCTATGATTTCTTTAATAATTTTTTTATAATCTATCACCTTTTTTTTATTTCTATCTAATTTAGATATAAGCAAATCTAAATTAAATCTTGATTCAGCAAAAGTTTCTTTATCATCATCTCTCTTAATTTCTTTATAACTCGCTATCGCCTCTTCTTTTCTATCTAACTTATCGAGTAATACACCAAGATTAAATCTTGAATACGCAAATTGTTTTTTATCATCCTCTCGCTTAATATCCCTATAACTATCTACAGCTTGATCTTTTCTATCTAACTCATCAAGTAATATTCCTAACTTCACTCTTGATATAGCAAAAATTTTTTTATTAGCATTTTGCTTAACCTCATTAAAACTGTTTACCGCGTTTTCTTTTCTACCTAATTCATTAAGTAATATTCCTAACACCAATCTTGATATAGCAAAAATTTCTTTATTGTCCCCTAGCTTAACATCTTTAACACACGATATTGCTTCTTCTTTTCTATCTAAATCATCAAGTAATACTCCTAAATTCACTCTTGCTTGTGCAAAAGTTTCTTTATCATCTTTTCGCTTAATATCCTTATAACTCCCTATCGCTTCTTCTTTTCTCCCTAATTCATCAAGTAATACGCCTAAATTAAATCTTGATTTTGCAAAAGTTTCTTTGTCATCTTCTCGATTAATCTCTTTATAACTCTCTATCGCTTCTTCTTTTCTCCCTAATTCATCAAGTAATACGCCTAAATTAAATCTTGAGTTGACAAATTGTTTGGTATCATCTTCTCGTACAATCTCTTTATAACTCCCTATCGCTTCTTCTTCTCGACCTTGCTCTCGTAACAATAAGCCTAAATTCACTCTTGATTTAGCAAAAATTTCTTTGTCATCTTCTCGATTAATCTCTTTATAACTCGTTATCGCTTCTTCTTTTCTCCCTAATTCATCAAGTAATACGCCTAAATTAAATCTTGAGTTGACAAATTGTTTGGTATCATCTTCTCGTACAATCTCTTTATAACTCCCTATCGCTTCTTCTTCTCGACCTTGCTCTCGTAACAATAAGCCTAAATTCACTCTTGATTTAGCAAAAATTTCTTTGTCATCTTCTCGATTAATCTCTTTATAACTCGTTATCGCTTCTTCTTTTCTACCTAATTCACTGAACAATATGCCTAAATTAAATCTTGATTGTGCAAAAATTTTTTTATCATCAACTCTTACAATCTCTTTATAACTCCCTATCGCTTCTTCTTCTCGACCTTGCTCTCGTAACAATAAGCCTAAATTCACTCTTGATTTAGCAAAAATTTCTTTGTCATCTTCTCGATTAATCTCTTTATAACTCGTTATCGCTTCTTCTTTTCTACCTAATTCACTGAACAATATGCCTAAATTAAATCTTGAGTTAGCAAATTGTTCGGCATCATCCTCTCGTGCAATCTCTTTATAACTCCCTATCACATCTTCTTCTCGACCTTGTTCCCTAAAAAGATTACCTAAATTAAATCTTGATTGTGCAAAAATTTTTTTATCATCAACTCTTACAATCTCTTTATAACTCCCTATCGCTTCTTCTTTTCTACCTAATTCACTGAACAATATGCCTAAATTAAATCTTGAGTTAGCAAATTGTTCGGCATCATCCTCTCGTGCAATCTCTTTATAACTCGCTATCGCTTCTTCTTCTCGACCTTGTTCCCTAAAAAGATTACCTAAGTTAAATCTTGAATACGCAAATTGCTTTTTATCATCATCTCGATTTATTTCCCTATAACTTGCTTCCGCTTCTTCTAGCTTTCCTTGCTGACTAAATAAGACACCTAACATCACTCTTGATTGAGCAAAATATTCTCTACCATCTTCTCGATTAATATCTCTATAACTCTCTATCGCTTCTTCTTTTCTATCTAGCATTTCAAGCAATACGCCCAAATTCACTCTTGATTTAGCAAAAGTTTCTTTATCATCCTCTCGTTTTATTTTCGACAATAATTCAATCGTTTTATCAAGTTCATTTTGATCATAAAACTCTTTTGCTTGCTTAAATAACTCTATAGCTTTCTGTTTATTACCCATTATCTATTCCTTAGTACGTCTATTATTCCAATAACTTACACTACCGGTCTCTGTCTATATATCAATAACCCTGGTAATGCTAAGCCAAAGACTAACGCACCTAAAATAAAGCCTGTGGTAATAAAATTATTAGTCATTTCAACAAATAATTCTTCTGACCAACCAAAGTGATGGATTTGTACAATCGAGATCATGGCTTTGTAGGCGTAAACACCGGGGATCATTGGGATAATAGCGGCAACGGTAAACACTTTAGGATGGGCTAAATAACGATGGGAAAAATGCACACCGATAAAACCAATTAAACTGGCGCCAAAGAAAGTAGCAAACACAAGAGGCATATCAAAATGAATCAGTATAAATCGGAATGTATGTCCTAATCCCCCTAAAATAGCACAATATTTCAATGCTCTTTTTGGTACATTGAACAACAAGGCAAACCCCACTGCTGGAATCGCAGAAACGATAAAATCATCTAATAATTGTAAAAGAAATTCCATTTTATTACCCCCAATTCGTAATACCAAGTACACTCAATGCTAATACAATGCCTAAACACGCCCCAAAAGTCAGTACTGTTGCAATCGTCCAGCGTGCTAATCCCATATTAATATGCCCTTTTAATATATCCGCCAAGGCGTTGATAAGCGGGAATCCGGGAACAAGTAATAAGGCACTTGAAGCCAATGCGATTTGCGGTTCATTGCCAATTTGATATTTAAGGGATAAGCCTGCTACAACCGAAGCCACAAAGGCAGTACAAGCAAAAACAATAACAGGGTTGTAATGCCTCGCACCTAAAAATTGGCGAACAAACATAGCAAGAGTGGATGCGAAAAAGGTAACAAGGGAAACCATAGGATCGCCTCCCGCTAATCGAGCAAAACAGGCACAAGATAACCCAACCATAAAGGCGACTAAATATCGATTATATTTAAAGGCGGGTAAATTATGTAACTTCTTCTTCACCATATCAAAATCGTAAATTTTACGCTCAGCGGTAATTATAATACGCTGAACTTCTGTTACGATTTGCATATTGATCCCTTTATCCTGATTCTTCCGTACTGTCGTAATGCAATGTCCATTAAGGATAGTCGATAATATAATCGCATTCGGAGTTAAGGCACATTCCACACTTTCCATGCCTAACGCTGCGCCTAATCGGTGAGTAAGTTGTACAATCAGCGTACTTTCTGCACCATGCTGTAAAAGCAATAACGCAGCATGAATACAAAGCCGAGTGACTTCCCTTTGACGCTCTTCATTACAAGTTGATTCCATTAGCATAATTCGCAAGACCTCTTATTAAAAATTTCATGTGAATATTATATGAACTTTCGCTAAAAAATGTTTGTTTTAAATCATTATTGCTAAAAAAGGCGAGAAATTTATTTTAATCTAAAAAATAATTGAGAAAAGTGAATGAAATCAGAGAGGAAAAACAAAATACCCTATTAAATCATGACCAATTTAATAGGGTAAAATAACACTATATTTAAAACTTATTTTTGTGCGTTAAATGCTTCTATTGCACGTAATGAATAAGTATAGGCTGCACCTGCATTGAGTTCGATTGCAGTCGCTAATGCTGCTGTTACCTCTTCTTCTGTTGCTCCTGCTTTTACAGCTTGCTCCGCATGAGCCGCAATACAACTTTCACAACGAGTAGTAATCGCAACCGCAAGTGCAATTAATTCACGTGTTTTCGGATCAAGCACATTTCCTTCTGCTGCTGCAGCATCTAATGCTCCATAAGCTTGTAGCATCTTAGGGTGTTTTTTTCCTAACTGAGCAAAAGATTTTTTAAGATGATCAAGGTGTTGTTTCCAATCTATAAACATAATTATCCTCTCTTATAGATAGATTAAAGATTGATTAATTCATAATTTCTGAACTGATCGCCAAAGCAATCATAAATGATTTCATTACTAAACACTATTTAATTTATTAGCTTGAAATCAATAAAAACTCTTTTAATTGATGGATCTTATCCCGTACCGCAGCAGCTTTCTCAAATTCAAGATCTTTCGCATATTGTTGCATTTGTTGCTGTAAGGTTTTTAATTCTTTTTCTAAATCTTTGCGGGATTTTGCCGTGTAAGCGGTCGGTTCTTCACGAACTTTTGCCGATTTTTTACCACGTTTTGGTTTATCGCTTTGACCGATATCCAATAATTCACCGACTTTTTTATTCAACCCTTGTGGCACAATACCATGCTCTTTATTATATTCCATCTGCTTTTCTCGACGACGTTCGGTTTCTTGAATCGCTTTCTGCATAGAGTTGGTAATACGATCGCCATATAAAATCGCCTTCCCATTTAGGTTACGTGCAGCACGTCCGATGGTTTGAATTAAGGAACGTTCAGAACGTAAAAAGCCTTCTTTGTCCGCATCCAAAATTGCTACTAACGACACTTCTGGCATATCTAAGCCTTCTCGTAATAAGTTGATCCCGACCAATACGTCAAACATTCCCATACGGAGATCGTGAATGATCTCAACACGCTCAACCGTATCAATATCACTATGCAGATAACGCACTCTTACTCCGTGTTCATCAAGGTAGTCCGTTAAATCTTCCGCCATTTTCTTGGTTAAGGTGGTGACTAAAACCCTCTCATTCACTTCCACTCGTTTATGAATTTCAGAAAGTAAATCATCAACCTGTGTGCCTACTGGGCGAACTTCAATAATCGGATCGAGTAAGCCCGTTGGTCGCACCACTTGGTCGATTACATCTGGATTTTTTTCTAGCTCATAAGCACCCGGTGTAGCAGACACATAAATCGTTTGAGGGGAAAGTTGCTCAAATTCTTCAAAGCGAAGCGGTCGGTTATCCAAAGCAGAAGGCAAACGGAAACCGTATTGCACAAGAGTTTCTTTTCTTGCTCTATCCCCTCGATACATCCCACCGATTTGTGGCACAGTTACGTGCGATTCATCAATGATCAGCAAGCCATCACTTGGCATATAATCGAATAGAGTCGGAGGTGGTTCGCCCTCTTTTCTTCCCGATAAATAGCGGGAATAGTTTTCGATACCAGAGCAATAACCTAACTCATTCATCATCTCAATATCAAATTGGGTACGCTGTGCCAAGCGTTGCTCTTCCACTAATTTATTCTCTTTAATGAGGAAAGTACGGCGTTCTGCCAATTCTTCTTTGATTTGCTCAATCGCCTCTAAAATACGTTCTCTCGGTGTAACGTAATGGCTTTTTGGATAGACCGTATAACGTGGCACTTTGCCTAAGCTATGCCCTGTAAGCGGATCGAACAGCGATAAATTTTCAATTTCATCATCAAATAATTCGACACGCACCGCGACTTCATCAGATTCCGCAGGAAAAATATCAATCACTTCGCCTCGAACGCGGAAGGTACTACGCTGGAAGGCTTGATCGTTGCGGGTATATTGCAATTCAGCTAAGCGAGTTAAGATCGTCCGCTGATCGATAATCGCCCCCACTTGCAAATGCAACATCATTTGCATATAAGCATCGACATCTCCCAAACCATAAATAGCAGAAACGGATGCGACTACAATCGTATCTCGTCTTTCTAAAAATGATTTTGTAGCAGAAAGTCGCATTTGTTCGATTTGTTCATTGATCGAGGCATCTTTTTCAATAAAGGTATCACTACTTGGCACATAAGCCTCTGGCTGATAATAATCGTAGTAAGACACAAAATATTCCACCGCATTTTCAGGGAAAAAGGCTTTCATTTCCGCATACAACTGTGCCGCCAAGGTTTTATTTGGGGCGAGTAACATTGCAGGACGATTGAGGGTTGCGATCACATTTGCAATCGTAAAGGTTTTTCCCGAACCTGTCACCCCTAGCAAAGTTTGATGAGCTAAACCATCGTTTAGCCCTTCGACCAATTTTGCAATGGCAGTCGGCTGATCGCCTGATGGCTTAAAAGGGGAATGAAGAATAAAAGGCTTACCTTGCTTACTCATTAAAAAAATCCTATCCAAGTACTTTGAATAGGATTTTATCATAACCAGTCTATAAATATTGAGGATATTTTAACTCTTAATTATCGTTTAGGAAAAATAAATTTTGGTTCGCTTCTATCTTCAATAGATAAAAAACCTGAATCTCCTGTAAGGATTTTTGAATTGATAATACCACTATGACAATCTGATATTGGCATATCATATCCCATTGAGTTGATTATAAATGTTGATAATTGTTGATGAAACATTCGTTTACAAGAAGAAAATTTATTATAAATATTTTCTTGTGAATTTTCATTTGGAGTAAATATAAAAATTGGTACTAAATAATTTTCCTCTTTGACTGTTCCTTGGTTATATGTTTTATTTGTCACATATTGTCCATGATCAGAAGTATATATTAATAACCAATCATCTTTTTTTCTATTTTCTAAATAATTAAACACTTTTTTAATCAATAAATCTGTATTATAAATAGTGCTATCATATTTATCTACTATTGTATCTTCTTTAAATACTTTTTCTTCATCAGTTAAATAATTTGCATAAGGGGTATGAGAACCTCTTTGGTGTAAAACAATAAAATTATTACCTTGTTCAAGATCTATTTTCTCAAACAGTGGCAATAGGTTATGATCATTCATACCTTCAGAAATTTTATAACCTTGATTAGAAGGAAATCTTAAATCATCTATCCAAGTTTTTCCTATGATACTAATAATCATCATCTCTTTTTCAGGCTGAGACGAATAAAAATAAGTCTTATACTTTTGAGCTTGGGCTAATTTAAATATATTTGTTCTACCTGATACAATCTGCTCTAATCCATTTGGTCGTGGTATTGCATTAAAAAGCGCAGGTAAAGATACTGCAGTATATAATCCTGAAGAATAGGTTTTTTTAATTAAAACATTACTATACTCACTCTTCATTTTATCTAAAAATGGGCTAGTATGACGTTGATAGCCAAAAACACTAAAATTATTAGCGCTAGCACTCTCTCCCATTATTAATATAATATTTTTGAATGTAGGCTCTCTTTCTACAATGGGAGACTCTCTAGTATAAATAGTTACATTTGATAAATTGAAAATATTATATGGTAATACTCTTCCAACAAAAAAACCAACAGAAAAATAATTAGATTTTATTCTAGAATACCCTGGATTCGAGGTAATTCCAAATTCTTGATTTGTATAAAATGATCGTGCAAAGATATAAATTAATGATATAAAGAATAGAGAATCTGCTACAATATGCTTTTGCTTTCTAAAATAAATAATAGATATGAAAACAATAACATCAAAAAATCCCCAAATTACACCACCAGATATTTTTCCAATCATAGATAATCCAGCTTGTATTACTTCAGAAAATTCTTTGATGAGTAGAAAATAGTTTGTACCATTAATCCAATTCTGATAAATTTCGTAGTGAATATTATTGAATATCGTACTAGATATAAAAAATACAACAATAAAAAATTGGGTAATCTTATATTTAGAAAAATAATAAAAAGATAATAAAACAAATATAATAATAAAACTTTCACCAATTCTATATAATGGTGTAATTTCAAAAAAATAACGATATAATATTTCACTTGATAATAATATAATTGAATATAAAGATAAAATTAAAATATTTCTTTTCATATTTTCTCTACTTTAGTTGTAATAATATATGTATCTACTATATCGCCATTAGAGTTTTATTTGGCTCGAAGGCGATTTCTCTCGCCAACTTAGGTACCAGATAACCAGACGTGATACGCTGTAAGGCCCGATAAATTTCAAAAGCGGTTTCATCATCAATATAGAAATGACTCGCCCCTTCGACTTTATCTAATAAATGCAAGTAGTACGGCAAAATGCCATATTGAAATAATTTATCGCTAAGGGCTTTCAACACTTGAGCATCATCATTGATATTTTTGAGCAATACGGACTGATTTAATAAGGTAACATTCGCTCTTTTCAGCATTGCCATTTTATCGGCAAATACCTCATCAATTTCATTAGGATGATTAACGTGAGTGACTAAGACCACTTTTAACCGAGATTTTGATAACCGTTCACAAAATTCTGAAGTGATACGATTTGGAATCACCACGGGCAAACGACTATGAATTCGCAATGTTTTGAGATGCTTAATTTTTTCAAATTCATCCAATAGCCAATCAAACTCTTTGTCTTTCGCCATCAGCGGATCGCCCCCCGATAAAATCACTTCCTCGATTTCGCTATGCTCTGCAATATATTGCAAACTTTGTTTCCACGTTTCTTTACCACTTTTGACTTCATCATAAGGGAAATGGCGACGAAAGCAGTAACGGCAGTTTATCGCACAGCTACTTTTAATCATAAATAACAAGCGATTATGATATTTATGCAAAATATTTGGAGCGGGTGAATGTTGCTCTTCAAGGGGATCTTTCACAAACCCTTCGGCTTGTAAAAATTCTTGTTGAGCTGACATTGCTTGTAAAAAAAGCGGGTCGTTCCGATCCTTTTTTTGCATTTTTTCCGCAAAAGGACGTGGGACTCGTAATGCAAATAATTGCCGAGCCGCACTATCTTGCTCAAAAGCTTTTGGATCCAATTCAAGATATTCCAGCAAATCTTGTGGACGATTAAAAGCTTGAGCAAGGTCGACTAACCATTGTGGCTTTACGGAATCCAGTATCTGCATTAGGTTAAACCGTGTAAATCAAACTAAGGAAGAATAACACACTGTACGGGTGCATTGTTTTTATCCACCATCAGCGTTGGAGGCAATTGATTGTTGGTGGTACTCATTAGATATTGTACTCCATTCAAGCAATAACGAGCGTAACCGCCAGTCTTTTCGATGAGATTAGGATCATTAGGATCAATCGATTTGAATGCTTGCACAGTCGGTGTTATGCCATTCACTTGTTGGCTTAACTGATTCATCGGATTTGCAGATTGTGATTCAGATCTGACCGCTTGCATATTTTCTACTTGCTGTATGTTTTCCTGTGCTTGAGCTTGCTCTGGTGAAAGCATATCACTGAGCAAGTAGCCTGCGGCTGCCCCAGTCACAAAATTCCCTAAACCACTACTCGTTGATCGACCCTGACCATTCATATTATTTGTTACCGATGCATTTTGCGTATTATTAAAATCGGCATCGGGTTTTGGCTGAGATTTGTGTGGCTGAACTGCTGGCGTTCTAGATTTTCTGATTTTAAATCTTGCTTCGGCAAAAGACGTGATTGATAAAGCTAAAACTAGACTTGCTACGATCATTTTCTTCATTAAATTGTATTCCTAATGTTATTATTTCTTAAAGTAAAATCCGACGAATTATAGCCTAAAATAACGCTGTTAAGGTAGATTAACTCGATAAGCCTAACAATTCCCTATCAACTGACTATAAATGAATCCATTTACCACTGATTAAGCAAAAACCACTAGCATTTACTCTAGTTTTTCTGTAAAATCCGTCCGTTTTTTGTGCTTATTAACTAATGAGCCAAAAAACATTATTTTTTTAATCATTAATACAAAATCACACACATATCAAAAACTAATTATCGGGGTGCTTGCGAGAAGATATTTCTCAATGGTCGGTTATTAGGGTATGTGGAGGCAAAACCCTTCTTTATTCTATAAGAAAGAAGAATAAAGAACTTAAACAAAAGGAAAATTTCTTATGGCACAAGTATCTATGCGCGATATGCTTAACGCGGGCGTTCACTTCGGTCACCAAACTCGTTACTGGAACCCAAAAATGAAACCATTCATCTTTGGTGCTCGTAATGGTGTTCACATTGTAAACTTAGAAAAAACTTTACCATTATTCAACGATGCATTAGCTGAGTTAACTCGCATCGCAGGTAACAACGGTAAAATTCTTTTCGTTGGTACAAAACGTGCAGCGTCTGAAGCAGTAAAAGCAGCAGCAGTAGAGAGCCAACAATTCTATGTTAACCACCGTTGGTTAGGTGGTATGTTGACTAACTGGAAAACAGTTCGTCAATCAATCAAACGCTTAAAAGATTTAGAAGCTCAAACACAAGACGGTACTTTCGATAAAATCACTAAGAAAGAAGCATTAATGCGTACTCGTGAACTTGATAAATTAGAATTAAGTTTAGGTGGTATTAAAGATATGGCTGGTCTTCCTGATGCAATTTTTGTTATCGGTGCAGATTACGAACATATCGCAATCAAAGAAGCAAACAACCTAGGTATTCCTGTTTTTGCTATCGTTGATACTAACTCAGATCCAGACGGTGTTGATTTCGTTATCCCTGGTAACGATGATGCGGCTCGTGCGATCCAACTTTATTTAAGTTCAGCAGTAGCTGCAATTAAAGAAGGTCGTGGTCAAGAAGAAGTTGTAGTTGCAGAAGAAGCAGCTGCTGAATAATCGTATTAAGGCACAAGCCCTTAAAACACATTCATAGTTGTGAAGCAGGGGCTATTTGTACCCTGCTTTTCTTTATATCTAAATTGAGAGGAATAAAAAATGGCTGAAATTACAGCAGCACGCGTAAAAGAACTTCGTGATCGTACAGGCGCTGGCATGATGGAATGTAAAAAAGCGTTAGTTGAAGCAAATGGTGATATCGAATTAGCAATCGACAACATGCGTAAATCAGGTCAAGCTAAAGCCGCTAAAAAAGCAGGTCGTGTAGCAGCAGAAGGTGTTATCCTTGCTCGTACTGGCAACGGTTTTGGTGCATTAGTTGAAATGAACTGCGAAACTGACTTCGTAGCTAAAGATGCTGGTTTCTTAGAATTAGCAAATGAAGTAGCAGATTACGCTTTAGCAAATAAAGGTGTAACAATCGAAGCACTTCAAGCTCAATTTGAAGAAAAACGTGCAGCATTAGTTGCAAAAATCGGTGAAAACATGAATATCCGTCGTGTTCAATTCTTAGATGGAGAATTATTAGGTTCATACTTACACGGTGCGAAAATTGGTGTATTAGTTGCTGGCGTTAATGCAGACGAAGAACTATTGAAAAAAATCGCAATGCACGTTGCAGCTAGCCGTCCTGAATACGTTAAACCTGAAGATGTTTCTGCTGAAGTTGTTGCTAAAGAACGTGAAATCCAAGTTGCTATCGCAATGGAATCTGGTAAACCACGTGAAATCGCAGAAAAAATGGTTGAAGGTCGTATGAAGAAATTCACAGGTGAAGTTTCATTAACAGGTCAAGCATTTGTTATGGATCCTTCAAAATCTGTTGGTGAATTCTTAAAAGACCACGGTGCTGACGTTACTGGCTTTATTCGTTTAGAAGTTGGTGAAGGTATCGAAAAAGTTGAAGAAGATTTTGCAGCTGAAGTTGCGAAAATGAGTGGTGGTCAAGCTTAATTAGCTTTTCACCTCCGTATTTTTCAAGAATACGTAAAAAGATAAGGGCAGTTTAAAACTGCCCTTTTTATTTTGTTATTTAAAATTCAAATTTGAATTAGTCTTTGATTTGGTTTTCAAAACGGTTTGACGCTTCATCCCAGTTTACAACATTCCAGAATGCTTTGATGTAATCAGGACGACGGTTTTGGTAATTTAGATAATACGCATGTTCCCAAACGTCTAATGTTAAAATAGGGTAGCCAGATACGCCTGCAAATTCTTTACCCATTAAAGGTGAATCTTGGTTTGCAGTTGAAACAACTGAAAGTTTACCATTTTCTAATACTAACCATGCCCAACCTGAACCAAAACGAGTTGCTGCCGCTTTTTCAAATTCTGCTTGGAATGCTTCTACTGAACCGAAATCACGTACGATAGCATCTTTTAATGCACCACTTAATGTTGTACCTGTTTTTAATCCTTTCCAGAACATTGTGTGATTCGCATGTCCCCCAACATTATTCTTCACAGCAACGCGTTTTTCTTCAGGTACAGATGATAAGTTTGCAATGACTTCACCTGGTGTTTTATCTGCAAACTCAGTCAAGCCTTCTAATGCCGCATTTGAGTTATTCACATAGGTTTGGTGATGTTTAGAATGGTGAATTTCCATTGTTCTTGCATCAAAATGTGGTTCTAACGCATCGTAAGCGTAACCCAATTCTGGTAATTTATATGTCATATTGTAATCCTCTTCAAAAATAATTTGGTAAATTAGAGCTAAACTCTGTCGTCATTTTATCAAAAATTTAACAAAAAATACATATTTTTTTGATCTAGAACAATAAATGAAAAAAATAAAAAAATTCATTGACAAAACAATCATTTTCGCACATTCTTCCGTCTGTTTTTCACACTTATGAACTGACAATGAATCATTTAGCAACAATAATTACCACAACCATTATTACCATTATGCACACTCATAATGCGGGTTGTCGTTGCTAAAAAATAGAAAGAGACACCAAGAACCCGCCGAAAAAGCGGGTTTTTTTGTATCTAATTTTACAAATATTTAATAATTATCTATTCAGGAGAAACTATGCGAGTTCTAAAATTTGGTGGCACATCTTTAGCAAATGCTGAACGTTTTATGCAAGCCGCAGATATTATTGAAAAAGCACATTTAGCAGACCAAGCAGCGGGCGTACTTTCTGCTCCAGCTAAAATTACTAATCATCTAGTGGCAATTGTAGATAAAGCTCAAGCAGGAGAATCTTACCAATCGCATTTAGATGAAGCGAACGAAATCTTTGATAACATTATTAATGGACTTTACGCACAAAATAACAATTTTGACCGTGAAGGACTTGCTCAATTTATTCAAGCAGAACTACAACAAATTTGCGATATTGCAACTGAAGCCGCAAAAAACAAATTCTGCCCCGACAATATTAGTGCAACTGTCCATAGCCGTGGTGAAAAGCTTTCGATCGCAATGATGAAAGCATGGTTTGAAGCTAAAGGTTATGACGTAACTCGTATTGATCCTGTTGAAAAATTATTAGCCTATGGTAACTATTTAGAATCTTCCGTTGATATTGAAGAATCGACAAAACGCGTTGATGCAAACTCAATTCCTAAAAAGAATGTCGTATTAATGGCTGGTTTTACAGCTGGAAATGAACAAGGAGAATTGGTTTTATTAGGTAGAAATGGATCTGACTACTCTGCTGCTTGTTTAGCTGCTTGTTTAAATGCGGATGTCTGTGAAATCTGGACTGATGTTGATGGGGTTTATACTTGTGATCCTCGCTTAGTACCTGATGCGATTTGTTTGGAATCCATGAGCTATCAAGAAGCAATGGAACTCTCCTACTTCGGCGCCAAAGTAATTCACCCTCGAACTATCGGTCCTCTCGTCCCTCTCAACATTCCTTGTTTAATTAAAAATACCGGCAACCCTGATGGTAAAGGTACTGTCATTGATGGTAACGTTGCAACCGATGGATTAAAAGTAAAAGGCATTACTAACCTCGATAATGTAGCAATGTTTAATGTATCTGGTTCTGGTATGCAAGGTATGGTAGGCATGGCAGCGCGTGTCTTCTCAACAATGTCAAGAGAAGGTATCTCCGTTATTTTAATTACTCAATCCTCTTCTGAATACAGTATCAGTTTCTGTGTTCCTGTGAAATCAGCAGATAAAGCCCTTTCTGCACTCAATGAAGAATTTGCTCAAGAACTAAAAGAGGGATTGCTTGATCCTGTCGAAATTAGTAAAGAACTCTCTGTTGTTTCTGTCGTGGGCGATGGAATGAAAACAGCCAAAGGTATTGCCGCAAGTTTCTTCTCTGCCTTAGCAAAAGCCAATATCAGCATTGTGGCGATTGCTCAGGGGTCATCTGAACGCTCTATCTCTGTTGTTATTTCTCAAAATAAAGCGATTGAAGCGGTCAAGGCGACTCACCAAGCTTTGTTCAATCGTAAAAAAATCGTGGATGTATTCCTTATCGGTGTAGGTGGTGTAGGCAGTGAGTTAATCGAACAAATCAAACACCAAAAAGATTATCTTGCTCAAAAAGATATAGAAATTCGTGTCTGTGCTTTAGCGAACTCTAACAAAATGCTACTCAACGAAAATGGATTAGCGTTAGATAATTGGAAAGAAGACTTAGAAAATGCGACCCAACCTTCTGATTTTGAACTTATCCGCTCTTTCATCAAATTGCACCATGTCGTCAATCCTGTATTAGTAGATTGTACGACCTCACAATCGGTGGCTGATTTATATAGTCATATTTTGAAAGAAGGTTTCCATGTAGTTACCCCAAACAAAAAAGCCAATACCTCAAGCTTTGAGTATTACCAAGAAATGCGAGAAAAAGCACGTCAAAGTCAGCGTAAATTCCTATATGACACAAACGTAGGTGCAGGCTTACCTGTTATCGAAAACTTACAAAACCTACTTGCAGCGGGTGATGAAGTGCAAAAATTTGAAGGAATTTTATCTGGATCACTCTCTTATATTTTTGGACAACTTGAAGAAGGATTAACACTCTCTCAAGCAACAGCATTAGCTAAAGAAAAAGGCTTTACTGAACCTGATCCTCGTGATGATTTATCTGGACAAGATGTGGCACGTAAATTATTAATTCTCGCTCGTGAAACAGGGCTTGAATTAGAGCTACAAGATGTTGAAGTTGAAGGCATCCTTCCTGTGGATTTTGCAGAAGGTAAAACAACAGAAGAGTTTTTAACTATGTTGCCAGAGCTTGATGCAGAATTTGCAAAACGTGTTGAGAAAGCGACCGCTAATGGTAATGTATTGCGTTATGTGGGTGTAATTGAAGGCGATAAATGTAGAGTCGAAATCAAAGAAGTCAGTGAAGATGATCCACTCTATAAAGTAAAAAATGGTGAAAATGCACTCGCATTCTACACTCGCTATTATAGCCCTAGCCCACTATTATTAAGAGGTTACGGAGCGGGTAATGATGTGACCGCAGCCGGTATTTTTGCGGATATCCTACGTACCTTACGCGGAGGCGCAAACTAATGACGTCACTAAGAATTTACGCCCCAGCAACCAGTGCAAACTTAAGCGTTGGATTTGACTCTTTGGGTGTTGCAATTTCTCCTGTTGATGGTTCATTACTTGGTGATGTAGTGCAAATTGAATCATCAAGCGTACCTTTTGAATTGGAAAATGTAGGCGCTTTTGCACGAAAACTCCCGAAAGACTTACATAAAAATATCGTTTACCAAGCTTATGTCTTATTTAGTGAACGTTTAAAATTACGTGGTGGAGAAATAAAACACCTTCGATTAACCCTCGAAAAAAATATGCCAATTGGTTCGGGTTTAGGGTCAAGTGCTTGCTCTATCGTTGCGGCTTTAGTTGCACTGAATCAATTTCACGATAACCCATTTACTGAAATGGAATTATTGGCAATGATGGGAGAATTGGAAGGTAGAATCTCTGGTTCTATTCACTATGACAATGTCGCCCCTTGTTACTTAGGTGGCTTACAAATGATGACTGAATCACAAGGTAACATTTGTCAAACATTGCCATTCTTTGATGATTGGTATTGGGTGTTAGCTTATCCAGGTATCAAGGTCTCTACTTCGGAAGCAAGATCTATTTTGCCAAAGAATTACAGCAGACAGGATATGATTGCTCAAGCAAGACATTTAGGCAGTTTTGTGCATGCCTGCCATACCCAGCAAGCTCAATTAGCAGTATCTATGATGAAAGATTTTATTGCAGAGCCATATAGAGAAAATTTATTACCGAATTTCTCAGCAGTTCGACAAGGCTGTAAAGATTTAGGCGCTATGGCTGTTGGTATTTCGGGTTCAGGACCAACTATGTTTGCAATTGCACCTGATTTAGCCTTAGCACAAAAAATCTCAGCTTTCTTAGAAAAAGAATACTTACAAAATTCAGATGGATTTATTCATATTTGTAAGGTTGATAATCAAGGAGTAAGGAAAATTAACTGATAGAATCAGAAAAGCTCAGTGAATAATTAACTCAGGGGCTAGGTTTTAACTCAGCCCCTTTAGTTTATAAATAAATATACTCTTTAATAATTATTACTTACATACTTCGGCAAATCCGCCAAGCTATCTAATACTTTATCTGCTTTAGCTTCGGCTTCTGGTGTTACAGGCTTGCCAGTTCTCACCAAAATTTTAGTTTTCACCCCTGCATTTTCTGCGGCAAGTAGATCTTCCAATTTATCACCAACCATAATAGATTGATTTGGATCGATATTTAATTCAGCAATCGCTTGGGTAAACATACCCGCTTTCGGCTTACGACAATCACAATCTTCACGATATTCGCCAATCCCCTCTGGATGATGCGGGCAATAGTAAATACCATCAAAATCCACACCACGATCTGCCAACGACCAATCAAACCATTCCGTAAGTTGTAAGAATTGCTCTTCGGTAAAATAGCCTCGTGCAATGCCCGATTGATTAGTCACTAACACCAACAAATAGCCTTTTTGCTTTAAAGCAAACAAGGCATCAATTACACCATCAATAAATTGGAAATCATCAATTTGATGAACATAGCCATGATCGATATTGATCGTCCCGTCTCTGTCTAGAAAAATAGCCTTATTTGCCATTATTTACTTTCGCCTTTTAAGAAATCAACCACGATTTGATGATGATTTGAAGTTTTAAATTTGTCAAATACTGCCTCGATCTGACCGCTTTCATCCACTAAAAAACTGATGCGATGAATGCCATCATAAGTTTTTCCCATAAATTTCTTCTCGCCCCACACACCAAAAGCTTCTGCAATTTGATGATCCGGATCAGATAATAACGTAAAATTTAATTCTTTTTTCTCAACAAATTGGGCTAATTTTTTAGGTAAATCAGGGCTAACACCTAATACTACGACATTAAGATCATCTAATTCTGTTTTGCTATCTCGTAATCCGCAAGCTTGTGTTGTACACCCTGGTGTCAATGCTTTAGGATAGAAATACACTAAAACCTTTTTGCCTTGAAATTGTGATAATGAAACGGACTGTTCATTTTGATCTAATAATGTAAATTCTGGGGCTTTATCGCCTACTTTTAATGTGTTCATACTACTTCTTCCTATTTATCAGTATTATCATACTTGCTCATCGTATTTTTTACGAATTCTACATATTGTTGGTGTTGTTGGAAAAAATTAATTATATTAGTCCCTCCACTACCAATACCGATTATTTTTGCTCTAGGCTTATTCATTACTATTCCTCGTTTTACCTTGATATTCTAGGTATGCTTTTCTAAATGGATCATAATACCCTTCTATATTAGATTTTATTGCTGAGAAATGGTAGCAATCAAATACAGGAACGACCTTCCCATTAAAATCCATTTTAAATGCAGTAACGTTAGGATCTTTTGATGATGATTCAACTATATTGCCTAAACGAGAAAGCCAATCTCTTTCTAAATTCATTGTAATAATTACATCAGGATCTAGTAGGGTAATTTCTTCTGTATAAAAATTCTTGGTGCTATTTAACATTGTAGCTTGTGAAAAGGCTTCCATTAAATCTATATTGGCTTCGTAATTTTCATCATTGTTGCTAAATTTTGAAAAATTCATAAATGCAAAGCTTAATTTATCTGTACCAAAATCCTTAAGCAAGGTACTCTCATCAGGGTTTATGCTTGGAATGTTTTCCCATTCTGGTAAACTTCCGCTTAGTGCATAATATTTCAGTGCCCACGCAAAACAGAATAATCTACGATGAAAATTATAAGACTCTACAGACTTCTCATTGATCTCATTACCTCTGTAAGCATCAAACAAGATATCAATATAATTATTAACAGAGTAATCTTTCTCTCCTAAACTTCGACATTCTCTTCCAATAAATAAAACCTTACACCCTTTTTGTTGGGTATAGCTCGGATAGAAACCATCTCTAATAAATAATCCTTCTTTAATATATTGAGAAGTAGAATCCTGATCCTCTAAATAAGATTTCCATTCATCAAAGAGAGCTTGAAGTTTTTCATTTAACTCTTGCTCTTCTTTTAATGTGTACAATTGCTCTGCCATAATACTTTCCTCTTACTATGTGGATTAATCATATTCATAGCATAGTGTCAAATACGCAAAATCATGTCGCATTATTTCAATAAATGATTAAACGGTTGAATGGTGACTTTTTCATTCACCGCTACATTACCTCTATCTTTTTCTAATACGATAAAGCAATTGCTTTCATTAAAAGCACTGAAGATATGTGAGCCTTGTTTACCAATCGGTTTTACCACTAACTGCCCTTGTTCATTTTCATAGAAAAAGCCTCGTTGGAAATCTTGTCTTCCAACAGATTTTTTCAATGGTTCTGAGGTGTAAGCGGTAAGATTTGGCGAGAAATTTGCAATTTTTTCTGGTGTGTTGCCTGCTAATTTTAAGAGTGCAGGTTGCACCAATTGATAGAAAGTGACTAATGCAGAAACAGGATTACCCGGTAAGCCGAAGAACCACGATTTTTCTAAACGTCCAAAGGCGAATGGTTTACCCGGTTTCATTGCGATTTTCCAGAAACCAATTTCACCTAATTTTTCCAGTACATCTTTAGTGAAATCTGCTTCTCCTACGGAAACGCCTCCACTGGTAATCAAGACATCGGCAGTACGTTGTGCTTCTGTGAACGTTTTTTCAAATAATTCAGGATCATCAGGCAAAATGCCATAATCCATGATTTCACAATTTAATTTTTCGAGCATTAATCGTACAGCAAAACGATTTGTGTCGTAAATTTGCCCTTCGTTGAGCGGTTTACCTACACTTACTAATTCATCGCCAGTCGAAAGAATGGCGACTTTTAAACGGGGATAAACTGAAACAGTGGCAATTCCTAATGAAGCAAGCAAAGGTAAAGTGGTTACATTCAATAAACTACCTTTAGCCAATACCAATGCTCCTTGTTTAATATCCTCACCCACTCGGCGAATATTTTGATTAAGTTTAGGTTGGCAATTGAAAGTAACAGAACCATCGGCATTGACTGTAGTGTCCTCTTGCATCACAACGGCATTCGCCTCCGCAGGCACTTTCGCCCCCGTCATAATACGCACACATTGTCCTTTTGCCATTGTTTGCGTAAAAGGATTGCCCGCAAAGGATTTTCCTGCCACTGTAAGCGTATTATTTTCTGCTAGATCTTCAACTCTTACCGCATAGCCATCCATTGCTGAATTATCAAAACTCGGTACATTTAAAGGGGAAAAAATATCTTCAGCTAAAATTCGATTAGCCGATTGATCTAAGCTGATTTGTTCTTGTGTTGTTGGAAGTGGAAGGCGGTCAAGCATATTCGCAAGTGCTTGTTCTAAATTAAGTAAAGACATTTTTTCCTCGCTAACATTGTCAATAATATTACCGATTATAGCATTAAATCGGTGTTACCTTATCGAGAAAAAAGGTAGAATTAGCCCAATATTTTGCACAGACTTTTACTGTGCATTTCTTTTTCAAGGAACTGAAGTAGCTATTCAATGATATTTTTTACAGATCTTACTCTCAAACGTGGTCACACGACTTTATTAGAAAATGCTAATGCGACAATTCACACAGGACAAAAAGTTGGGTTAGTGGGTAAAAATGGATGCGGTAAATCCTCCCTATTAGCTTTATTAAAGAATCAACTTTCGCCTGAAGGTGGGGAAGCAAAATATCCGCAAAATTGGTCAATTTCTTGGGTAAATCAAGAAACACCCGCACTAGATACCCCTGCGATCAATTATGTGATTGAAGGCGACAGAGAATATACGGCTTTAATAGCAAAACTGGATCAAGCCAATGCGGATAACGATGGGCATTTGATTGCGACTTTACACGCTCAATTAGATACCATTGATGCGTGGACGATTGAATCCCGTGCTGCCACCTTATTAAATGGGTTGGGGTTTAGTACAGAACAACTCACTTTCCCCGTGAAATCATTTTCGGGGGGATGGCGTATGCGGTTGAACTTGGCACAAGCCCTACTCTGCCGTTCCGATTTATTACTGCTTGATGAGCCGACTAA
Source organism: Otariodibacter oris (assembly GCF_009684715.1). NCBI lineage: Bacteria > Pseudomonadati > Pseudomonadota > Gammaproteobacteria > Pasteurellales > Pasteurellaceae > Otariodibacter > Otariodibacter oris. The sequence continues at coordinate 1,282,784 of NZ_CP016604.1, forward strand.
CCATTTAGATTTAGATGCGGTTATGTGGCTAGAACGTTGGTTAAGCCAATATCGTGTTACTTTGCTATTGATTTCCCACGATAGAGATTTTTTAGATCCAATCATTGATCGTGTATTGCATATCGAACAACACAAATTAAATGAATACACAGGAAATTACACCTCTTTTGAAATGCAAAGAGCAACAAAGCTGGCTCAACAACAATCAGCTTATCAATTACAACAACAAAAAATTGCGCATTTGCAACAATTCATCGATCGCTTTAAAGCCAAAGCCACCAAAGCAAAACAAGCCCAAAGCCGAATGAAAGCCTTAGAGCGAATGGAAATGCTTGCACCTGCGCATTTTGATAATCCATTTTCATTTGAATTCCGTCCACCACTTTCTTTACCTAGCCCACTACTTTCAATGGAAAAAGTAAGTGCGGGCTATGCAGACACAACGATTTTACAATCGGTTAAATTGAATTTAGTTCCCGGTTCTCGTATCGGGTTATTAGGCCGAAACGGTGCGGGAAAATCAACCTTAATTAAATTATTAGCAAGTGAAATTGCCCCGCAATCAGGGCATATTCAGTTAGCAAAAGGCGTTCAACTGGGTTACTTCGCACAGCATCAATTAGATACTTTACGAGCAGAAGAAAGTGCCTTATGGCATTTAGCCCACATTGCTCCAGAAAAAACTGAACAGGAATTGCGTAATTATTTGGGTGGATTTGATTTTCACGGCGATAAAGTTAAACAGGCAGTCCATTCATTTTCAGGGGGCGAAAAGGCTCGCTTGGTGCTTGCGCTTATTGTTTGGCAACGTCCTAATTTACTGTTACTTGATGAACCGACCAACCATTTAGATTTGGATATGCGTCAAGCCTTAACGGAAGCCCTCACCCAATATGAAGGCTCTTTAGTGATTGTTTCCCACGATCGCCACTTATTGCGTAGTACCGTCAATGAATTTTATCTAGTTCACGATCATAAAGTTGAAGAATTTAATGGCGATTTAGATGATTATCAAAAATGGCTGAACGATCAAAATGCAGCACAAGAATCTGCAAAAAAAGAAGAGAATCCAACCGCTTCCAATAATGAAAATAGTGCAGTCAATCGAAAAGAGCAAAAACGTTTAGAAGCGGAACTTCGCCAGCAAGCTGCCCCTCTGCGTAAAAAAGCTACACAATTGGAAAAAAATTTAGAGAAACTGACCGCTTGTTTAGCTGAATTAGAAGCAACACTAGCTACCACAGAAATTTATGAAGCAGAAAATAAAGCTACTCTGACAGCAACATTAGCCAAACAAGTGGAAACAAAGAAACAGATAGATGAAGTAGAAATGGAATGGCTTGAAGTGCAAGAAGAATTAGAACAGTTATTATCATAAACGATTAAATCGGATAAGGAATCATTATGCGACAAGCAAAACTTTATCATTATTGCCTACCTGTCGAAACTGGCGTGATTTTGCGTCATCGTCGCCTAAAACAACGGGAAGGATTGATTGTTCAGTTACAAGAAGATGATCAAACAGGTTGGGGGGAAATTGCTCCCTTACCTGAATTTAGTCAAGAAACATTAGAGATCGCTACTCAACAAGCAAAAGAATGGTTGAATACTTGGTTAGCTCATAACGAGCAAGATATCAATCATTATGTGCCTTCCGTTGCATTTGGCTTAAGTTGTGCTTTGGCTGAATTGCATAATGAATTAGAACAAGAGGCAAACTATCGTGCTGCCCCACTCTGCTACGGCGATCCTGATGAATTGTATGCTGAATTGAATCAAATGGAAGGTGAAAAAGTCGCAAAAATAAAAGTGGGACTTTATGAGGCTAATCGAGATGGTTTAATTGTGGATATGTTTTTAGAAGCGATTCCTGATTTATATCTTCGTCTTGATGCTAATCGAGGTTGGTCATTAGAAAAAGCCTCTCTCTTTGCCAGTAAAATTGCCCCAGAACGGAAATCTCGCATTCAATTTATTGAAGAACCGTGTAAAACTCCTAAGCTTTCTCGAGAGTTTGCTCAACAACATAATATTGCTATTGCGTGGGATGAAACCGTTCGAGATCCTGATTTTTTGGTAAAAAAAGAACCGAATCTAACCGCTATTATCATTAAACCAACTTTAGTTGGCTCACTTGGGAAATGTAAACAACTTATCGAACAAGCCCACCAACAAGGATTAAAAGCGGTAATTAGTTCAAGTATCGAATCAAGCCTCGGGCTTACTCAACTTGCACGAATCGCCCAACAATATACGCCAGATATGATCCCTGGGTTAGATACCTTAGATTTGATGCAAGCTCAATTACTTCGCCAATGGGATAATTCAGACTTACCTTTGGCTGATTTAGACAGTGAGTTTATTACTAAATTAACACTGTAAATATTCAAATAAGAAATGAGAACAACGAAAAAGGCTAGCATATTTGCTAGCCTTTAAACGAAAAGTGAATGACTAATTAATTTGCACTCGCTGTGCCATATTTTTGTTGTAATTCAGCTTGAAGTTGTTGTAAATCTGCACCTGATTGCATAAGTTTTTGAGATTTTTCTTGAATAAGCTTCTGAGCATCTTCAGTTGGATTTGACATTACCTTCACTGATTCAGTAATTAAATCATTTGATAATGTTAATGTTTCTTTTGTTTTTTCTTTAAAAGCATTAACTTCTGCATTTTTGATGTCTAATGCATCTAAACTTTTCAATACATCATCAACTTTAGCTTTAAATTCTGTCATCGCCTCTTCAATCTGTACTTGATCTTGTGTAGCTAATTTTTGCTGAAGTTCAGCTTGAGCTGAAGCCATGTTCTGTTCTTGTGATTGATTCCAAACTACTAATTTTTGGAAATCTTCTACACCTTGAGTATCCACAGACTCTGTTGCAACTGCAGTTGTTGTCGTCTCTGTAGTTTGAGCTGTCTCTGTTGTTTGTGTCATTTCTGCTTTAGGTGTTTCTGTAGTTGCTGTAGAGGTTTTATTATCTGCAGCTGTATCACAAGCAGATAGAAAAATAGCAAATAATGCGGTTGCACTAATTTTAGTAAATTTGTTCATTTAAAATATTCCTCAAAATGTAAGTATTAACAGGTATAAATTTACCAGTAGATAAATTATACTCTGTCATAGACACATATAAAACATCTCTGTTCAAAAATATAATTAAATTTTTGTAAAAATAATATATCTCAAAAACCTAGTGTTTGTTGAATAAATAATTTTTTAATTTCAGCACTCTTATCTGCCAAACTTAATCCTATTCCTCTAATCAACTTCTTAATAGGCTGTTCACCTGAAAATAATGATTTCAAACTCCCCATAGCAAAAAGCACTTTTGCTGCCTCAACTTTACGTTTCCGCTCAAATTGTCTTAAATAGCGATAATCACCAATATCATGCTCTAATGCCAAGTGATATTTTAATTCGTTAGCTAATGTTATCACATCAGCAAACCCTAAATTTACACCTAAACCAGCTAAAGGATGAATGGTATGAGCAGCATCTCCAACTACAACAACACGTTGTTGAGCAAAATTACGTGCATAACGGGCAGTAAGCGGATAGATCGCACGCTCACTTTGTAATTCACACACTCCCAAACGATTATCAAAGGCTATGGTTAAAGCTTGATTAAATTCCTTCTCATCACAATTCACAAGAGATTTTGCTTTTTCTGGTGGTAAAGACCAAACAATCGAGCATAAATTTTCATTGGGTAATGGGAGAAATGCTAAAATACTATCCTTTGCAAAAATCTGACGAGCAGTCTGTTGATGAGGCTCTGAAGTTTTTACATTACAAACTAAAGCTGTGTGCTCATAATCTCGACTAATCAACGGGAAATTTACCTGTCTGCGTACCCAAGAATTTGCACCATCAGCACCAACAACTAATTTAGCTGAAATCATTTCTCCACTTTCTAATGTTACAAATCCAAGATCGTCAGTAATATCAAGCTTTTTAGGTTGGTCTAGAATAATTTCAACATTATGTTGGGCTTCAACGACCTTCCATATCGCTGATTGAATTTGCCCATTCTCAACAATATGTCCTAGCTGTTCTAATCCGAGTTGAGTAATAGTTGGATCCTGATTATCAAAATGAATTTTTGCAAAACTATCCTTTTCCCATACGTACATTTGCGAATATGGAGACAATCTTTGCGATGCAATTTTTTGCCATGCACCGATTTTTTCAAGCATCGCTTGGCTAGAAAAATTAATGGCACTTACACGATTAGAAATACGAGTTGGATCTAATTCAATCGTTTTATTTTTCTCTATGACTTTTATTTGTAATTTGGTATCAGCGAGTAAAGCTGCTAATGCTAGCCCTACCATACCTCCACCAACAATAACAATATCTGCTTTCTTCATTTTATTACTTCTTATAATGTTTTTCTAAACTGCGATGACGAACTTGTACATCTTTATCTCGACTTTTAAAATAATTCGCTAGTTGCTCTGCAATAAATACTGAACGATGTTTTCCACCCGTACAACCAATTGCAATAGTCAAATAACTTCGATTGTTATTCTCAAGAGATGGAAGCCACATTTCTAAGTAATTACGTGTATGATAAATAAAATTATGTACTTCTGTCTGACGCTCTAAGAAATCAATAACAGGCTGCTCTAACCCTGTCATTGGGCGCAGTTCTGGATTCCAATGTGGATTAGGTAAAAATCTGACATCAAAAACATAATCTGCATCAGATGGTAATCCATATTTAAATCCAAAGGATTCAATCACAATTTTTAATTCTTTAGCCGCATTACCCCTTAATAATTCTCTTAATTTTTCAGCCAATTCATGCGATGAGAGATAAGTAGTATCAATCACACAATTCGCTTGATGGAGAATAGGTTCAAGAAGTTTTTCTTCTAAATCAATTGCACTTTCGAGGGATAGATTATTGGTAGATAAGGGATGTAAACGTCGGGAGTCACTATAACGTCTAATTAATGTTTTTCGCCCACACTCTAAAAATATGAGTTTTATTTTAATTTCTGCAGGTAATTTAGAAAATAGATCATCTAAAGCTTGTTTATTCTCGGGTAAATTTCTAATATCTAAACTTACAACAGTTGAACGATCTGATTGGAATAGGAAATTGGCTAGCTCTGGCAACAAAGTAAGTGGAATATTATCAACACAATAATAACCTATATCCTCTAATGCTCGTAATGCGACAGATTTACCCGCACCAGAACGGCCACTAATAATGATCAACTCCATATCAACTTATTTCCTCTGTACTATTATTTTCTAATTGACTATCCATCTCATCTTCTTGAGTATGCTGATCAGAATAGGATAAAACCTGCCAAATATCTTCCGATGAAGTCGATGCTCGAAGGTGTTTTAATATATTCTTATCCGAAAGACGTTGTGCAACTTTCGATAAATAATCTTTATATTCTGTACAACAAGATTCAGGGAAAAGGATTGCATAAACTAAATCAACATTTTTATGATCATTAGAATCATAATCAATTGGATTTTCTAATTGCACAAAAATTGCAATGGGCTTGTCAATCGTAGCATAATCAAGGGGTAATCTTGCATGTGGAATAGCAACACCATTATTGATTGCAGTAGAACCTAATTTTTCTCTTTTAACTAAATAATTGAAACATTCTGAAGAAGAAGCTAATTCTTCCTCTTTTTCAAAATCAACCATATGATTGAAAGAATCTGCAACAACTTTAGCAATAAATTCTAATACACGTTTTTTACTTGAAAGAGCTACTGCAGGATAAATGCGCTCAGGAGAAAGAAATTCAGTTAATTTCATACTACACCACCAAACGATTAAATTTGTAAAATAAACTGACAATCTAACCGCTTATCAAATTAGAGTTTAAATTGCTCACCTAAGTAAACACGTTTTACATCTGGATTATTCAAGATTTCACTCGGAGAACCGCTTGCAATCATTTGTCCACTACCCACGATATAAGCTCTTTCACAAACATCCAAGGTCTCACGAACATTATGATCAGTAATTAAAACACCAAGTCCTCTTTCCTTTAAATTAACAATAATTTTCTTGATATCAATAACAGAAATTGGATCAACACCCGCAAAAGGCTCATCTAATAAGATAAATTTTGGATTCGCCGCTAAAGCACGTGCAATTTCAACTCTTCGACGCTCCCCCCCCGAAAGAGATTGTCCCAAATTATTACGGATATGCTCAATATGGAACTCTGTGATTAACTCATCAGCTCTTAATTTACGTTGCTGATTAGTTAAATCCTTTCTAACTTGTAGTACAGCCATTAAATTCTCATATACGCTCAAACGTCTAAAAATTGATGCTTCCTGTGGTAAATATCCGATACCTTGCTTAGCTCGATCGTGCATAGGCAATAAACTAATATCACTATCATCAATACGTATCTGACCCTGATCATGACGTACAAGACCAACTACCATATAAAATGTTGTGGTTTTCCCTGCACCATTTGGACCAAGTAATCCGACTATTTCGCCCGATTCTACGTTTAAACTCACATCTTTAACAACCTGACGACTTTTATAACTTTTCGCTAAATGTTCTGCATAAAGAACTGGCATATTCTCTACCTATTTTTTATTCTTCGTATTTTGTAGTTGAGTTGGAATCAATATAGTTGTAACCCGAGATTTATTTCCACTTGTTGCCTTAAGTTGTTGCTTTTTAACATCATAAGTAATTTTATTTGCTTTAATAGAACTATCTAACTGCTTTAATTCAGCATTACCCGTTAAAATTAAAAACTCACTCCCTAAGTCATAATTAATCTGATTAGCTTGTCCGTTAGCTGGTTTTCCATCATCCATGGTTTGCTCAAATTTTGCAGGAGAGCCTATCGCTTCAATCTTTTCTCGTTGACCTTCTTTACGAATAATTGTGACTTTCGCTGCATTAATTTTAATTGAACCTTGAGTAATTAATACGTTATCGGAAAAAATAACAGTATTACTTTCCAAATCTAAGGATTGGCTTCCCGATGTAATATTAATTGGTTGATCAGTATCTCCTTTTAAGGCATAAGAGTTTAAACTGATACCAATAAAAGTCGCCATAAATAATGGCTTTATTAGAAATTTCATTCAATATCCTTTGTTAATTTTGAATATTTCGAGAATCAGATTCAGACTGAATTACTGTGGGTTCAATACGAGTCTCAACATTTTCCAATAATGTTGCTACCTGACTTCTTAGATTACCTTTCAATCCTTTACCACTAGTGATAAATCCCATACCTTTTGAGGTAACTATACTATCTGTATACACATCATAATTTGATAAATCAACTGTTAGAATCTCGCTTTCAATGTAATTCAAACGGGTATCCTCATTTAAACTCTCTATCTTCACATTTCCTTTCAGATTTAAGATTTTTTCTTTTGTTATTTCCGCATAATCAGCAGTAACTTTCCAATCTTTTAATGAAGATTCAGAGTTAAAAAGATTCAGCAAAGGCTTAAAAAATTCTGTTCTCTCTGTTGTTTCGTAATGTTTAACCTCTTGTGCCTCAGCAAAATACTGTGGTTTACCTTTTAGATCATATACTATAGTATCTATCTTATTACCAGTATACTCTGGTTCACCTTCTCTTTTAACAAGTTGAGCTAACTGAGGCCGCTGATCATCTTGTTGACTAAAATACCATCCAGCCAACACAGCAACAACCAAGAGTAATATTATATTTAACCGTTTATTCATATTATCTCTACTGAATTGAGTACCTTCCGATTATAGCATATTTTTTTATAGCAACCATAGGCACTAAGCATAAGGAATAATTCCTATATCTTTAGACATTATCATTTTAAATAAATTTATTACGTAATAAAAAAACCTTAGATAAAAATCTAAGGTTTTTATGTATAAACCTAAAAGATATTAGATAAATTATTGTGCTGCTTTTAGCTCTTGATAATATTTTTCATAAAGCTCAATTGCCTCGCCTACATCATCTTGCCAATGACTTGTTTTTAGCACTTCTGAAGGCGGATAAATCGCAGGATCTTCAGTAATTTCTTTAGGTAAAACATCTAAAGCTTTCATATTTGATGTTGGGTAACCAATTGCTAACGTTAACTTCTCTGCAACAGGCGCACTTAAAAGGTAATTAATTAACTTATGTGCACCATCTGGATTTTTTGCGTTAGCCGGAATTGCTAATGTATCAACCCAAAGGACTGGTCCTTCTTTCGGAAAAACCATATCTACGGGTGCTTGTTCTTTTTTCGCAATACGTACAGAACCATTCCATAATTGTCCTACGCTTACTTCACCAGAAATGAATGAGTTTGCAGGGTTATCAGAACTAAATGCAAGCACATTTGGACGCAATTTTAGTAACTCTTCATACGCAGCTTTAATCACCTCTGGATCTTGAGTATTCGGATCTTGACCTAATTTTAAAAGTGCAATATTAAATACTTCACGAGCATCATCTAATAATTGGACACTATCTTTAAATTCAGGTTTCCATAAATCACTCCAAGAAGTGAAATTGCTACCTTGATAGTCATCTGTATTAAATGCAATACCTGGTGCACCTAATAACTGAGGCAATGAATATTTATTACCTTTGTCATACGCTTGATCCAACCAATCAGGATTAAGATCCTTAATTACGGGTAATTTGCTATGATCTAGCTCTAATAACATTCCTTCACGTCCCATTTTAGACACGAAATAGTTACTTGGCGCAATAACATCATAACCACCATCTTTGCCTTGAATCTTTAATTTAGCATACATTGTCTCATTTGATTCAAGACTTGAAACTTCAACTTTAATACCAGTTTCTTCGGTAAATTTGTCCAGTAATCCTTCTGGTACATATTCAGTCCAAGTATATAAATGTACGGTATCTTCCTCTGCCATTGCATTTGCACTTAGCATAACCATACCTGATGTTAAAGCCACAGCCCATTTTTTCATTTAAGTTTTCTCCCAGAATGAGTAAAAAAGCGGTTGGATTGCTCCAAAAGTTTACCTATATCACTATACAGGTAGGGGGGCATTCTAATTGCCCCCCTATATTTTGCAAGCCTTTTATATAATACCCGCCTAAATTTTAGGCAAAATCACATGACAACTACATCAAATTGATCTTGATGATAGTAAGGTTCTATCTTTATCTCGACTTTTTTACCTAAAAATACCTCTAACTCTGCAAGTAATGCGTGAGACTCTTCGTTAATTAAATATTCACCAACACTTCGAGAAGCATAAACCACATATCTCTCTGTCCGATATAAGTGATGTACTCTTACAATTTCCCGCAAAATTTCATAACAAACTGTTTCAACAGTTTTAATCGTTCCTCGACCTTTACAAGAAGAACAGTCACAACACAATATTCGTTCTAAACTCTCTCTTGTTCGTTTACGAGTCATTTCAACTAATCCAAGTTGAGTAAAGCCATTCACATTTGTTTTAACTCTATCTCCTTTTAGCGCTTGCTCTAATGATTCTAAAACACGTTGTCTGTGTTCTTCCTCTTGCATATCGATAAAATCAATAATAATGATACCGCCAAGATTTCTGAGCTGAAGTTGATGAGCAATTGCCTTAGTTGCTTCGATATTGGTATTAAAAATAGTATGCGCTAAATCTCGATGACCAACAAAAGCCCCTGTATTAATATCTATAGTTGTCATGGCTTCTGTCTGTTCAATAATCAAATAACCGCCTGATTTTAAATCAACACGTTTATCCAATGCTTTTTGAATGCCTTCTTCTACACGGTAAACATCAAATAATGGCTGTGTACCACTATATAAATTTACATTTTCGGATAATTCAGGCATAAATTCCGTAAGAAACTCCTTAACTTGTTCATAAGTTATCTTTGAATCAATTTGAATAGATTGAATATGCGTTCCAACAAAATCACGCAATACTCGCTGTGCTAAGGCTAATTCACCGTATAACATACTTTTTGTTACATATTTCGCTTTACGCTCTAAAACCTTTCGCCACAATCGTTTCAAAAAAGCAGCATCTTGTTCTAAGCTTTCTTCAGTTACATCCTCTGCTGCTGTTCGAACAATAAAACCACCTAATTCATCACAATAAGGTTCAACTAACGATTTTAGACGTTCACGTTCAGATTCACTTTCAATACGCTGAGATACACCAACGTGACTATTTTCTGGCATAAAGACTAAATAACGTGATGGTAGAGTAATATCGGTTGTCAACCTAGCTCCTTTAGTACCTAATGGATCTTTGACAACTTGTACAACAATATCTTGCCCTTCTCTGACTAATTCACTGATATTTTTAACAACAAACTGCTTTTTCTCATTTTCCCCCACACACTCGGTGTGTGAAACAATATCGGAAGCATGCAAAAAAGCTGCTTTATCTAATCCTATATCAACAAAAGCGGACTGCATTCCTGGTAAAACTCGTGTAATTTTTCCTTTGTAAATATTACCAACAATACCCCTTTTAGTTTCTCTCTCTATATGGACTTCTTTCAATACACCGTTCTCAACTAGAGCGACTCTCGTTTCGCTTGGCGTCACATTAACTAATAATTCTGCGCAATTCATTAGATATTCTTATCCTGATTATCAATAGTATCGACATTAAACTTAAAAAAATTATTACATGCAATAATCTGAATCAAAGAATAAGCAATAAAATAGTGTATTGATAAAAATTTAAATATAAACCGCCTATAAACTAGTAAATTACTCAAATAGTTAAAATATGCGATAAATTTAATTTGACATTATCATAAGAAAAAGTTATTTCTATATACGTTTTTGCGATTAGCAAAAAAGTCATGATTTATAAAAATCATAGCGGGAGAGGCGCAACATTCAGGTAACTTATCTTAGGAAACTAGGCCGTTTGAGGATAAGCCATGGGAATGATTGCCGAGGTGTGGATTCACTAGATAGGAATTTAACATCGGCTGAGTAGGTTGAATCTTGCCAGCTGTCGTTTGAAACAGTGGTTTAAAAAACAGTGGTTTTAGAAACAATAGTTTTAAATGGAGTGCTCTGAAATAACTTTTACCCAATGTACTCACCAACATTTTTTCTATTCCATTTCCACCCTCAAAATATCTGCAAACATAATTTAAATAATATAGGAAAATGCCTTATGTCTCATCTCTCTGTTGCAAAATTTGGTGGTACCAGTGTTGCTAATTATGAAGCAATGTCTGCTTGTGCCAATATTGTTGTTAATGACCCAAATACTCGAGTTGTTATCTTATCAGCATCTGCTGGTGTAACTAATTACTTAGTAGAACTAGCTAATGGTTGTTCACATGATAAAAGAGCTGAAATTCTCTCTGCGCTGAAAACTATCCAATTTAATATTATTAATCAATTACAAAATCCTGATGCTGTTACTTCCCAGATTGAAGAATTACTTGATCAGATTGAAGCATTGGCAATGTCAGCCAGCCTTGCAACATCATTGGCTCTCACTGATGAGTTAATTAGTCATGGTGAAATGATGTCCACCTTAATTTTCACTCAGTTGTTAATTGAAAAAAACTTTCCTGCTCAATGGGTTGATATTAGAGAAATTATTGCAACAGATAGTCATTTTGGAAAGGCTAGACCAAATGATGAATTGACTCAACAACAATCAGATAATCTGCTTAAACCGTTAATTGAAGAAGGCAAAATTATTATTACGCAAGGATTTATCGGTCGAGATGAGGAAGGAAAAACAACAACGTTAGGTCGTGGTGGAAGTGATTATTCTGCCGCCCTACTTGCTGAGGTATTACATGCAGATGATGTACTCATTTGGACTGATGTACCTGGAATTTATACGACCGATCCAAGAATCGTACCCAATGCACAACGCATTGAAACTATTAGCTTTAATGAAGCAGCTGAAATGGCAACATTTGGCGCCAAAGTCCTCCATCCTGCAACATTGCTTCCAGCGGTTCGCAGCAATATCCCTGTTTATGTGGGATCAAGTAAAGCACCAGAACAAGGTGGAACATGGGTAACAAGAGATCCCCAACCTCGCCCGACATTCCGAGCTTTAGCACTACGCCGTAATCAGATTTTACTTACATTATCGAATCTAAATATGTTACACGCACAAGGTTTTTTAGCTAATGTATTTTCTATTCTAGCCAAATATAAAATATCAGTAGATGTGATTACCACATCGGAAGTCAGTATTGCATTGACATTAGATAAAACAGGATCAGCATCTTCTGGAGCAGATATATTATCTGAAGATCTGTTAAGTGAATTGAGACAATGTTCACATGTTAAAGTCGAAGAAGATTTAGCACTCATTGCAATCATTGGTAATAACCTACACTCACAATCGGGAATTGCGAAAAAGCTATTTAATACTCTTTCAGATCACAATATTCGTTTAATTAGCTGTGGCGCAAGTAGCAATAATGTATGTACTTTAGTGCATAATGAAAATGCTAATACGATTATCAAGTCACTTCATTCAGAATTATTTGAGTAAATGAGAATAAAAAATGGGGGATAATTATTACTCCCCCATTATTATCAATACTCCAATAAAAAAGTATTGCTACTGAACTTTATATAAACTAAATATGATCTCAAAATATTAAGAATACTCTTTTGAAAGAAATACCAAAGCTTCATAATGTGCGGTATGTGGAAACATATCAAACAACTGTATTTTTTCAAGTTGATACTGGGTTAAAGATTCAAGATCTTTTGCCATAGTTTTAGCATTACAACTTGAATAGATAAGATAATCAGATCCTAATTGATTAAGATATTCTGCTAATTGTTTACCAATCCCTCGACGAGGAGGATTTACGATCACAAGATCAGGTTGTGTCCCTTGTGAATTTAAGGCAAATTGGGCGGAATCTAGCGATGAAAACTGCACATTTCGTAATCCCAATTTTTCTGCGGATTTTGTCGCACTGGCAATAGCTGAAGGGGAAATTTCGATCCCTGTTAGCGTTACATTAGGATTTTTCTGCTGTAATGCTGTGGCACAATGTAAACCAAAACCGCCAACCCCACAAAACAGATCCCAAAGATGATTAATTTTTAGATTAGAAACCCAAGACTGAGCCATGGCATAAAGCTGACTGGCGACTTTAGGATTCGTCTGGAAAAAACCTTGTGGACGGATAAAAAGTGGGATGCCATTAAAATATTCCTCGATCACTTTTTGCTCGGTAAGAAAAATCTCTTTTTCGCCTTCTAAAATCGCTGAATGTTGTGGCTGAATATTAAGTGTTACCACAGAATTAGGCGGAAGTTGAGCATAAAAAGCGGGAAATTCTCGTTCAACAAGCGGTCGTTTCGTTTCACTTTTTAGCACAAATCGAATCATTAAGGATTGATTATATTCACTTTGAGTAATGAGGATATATTTCAGCTCACCTCGTTTTTTCGCTACGTTGTAAGGTACAAGCCCTGCCCTGCCGATAAATTGTTTTAAAATCGGAAATAACAGCGCAAAGCTCACTGGATAAAGGGAACAATCCGTTAAATCGACCGCACTTTGTGGATCATTGGGATCAGACAAAATCCCCAGTATCGGACGTTCTACACTGCCCGATACGACCATTTTTGCTTTATTTCTGAATTGAGCCAATTCTGACTTAATTGCAGGCAATATTTCTGTTTTTGGTAAAATAAATGGCGAAACTAACCGCTTAAGTTCAGCATATTTTTCTTCGATTTGAACGTCATAATCTTTCTCAATCCATTGGCAAGAAAGGCATTTATGTTGTTCAAAATGCGAACATTGTAAACGATTAAGCATGATTTGCTTTCCACTCTAACCAATCATTTTGTAAGGCTTCTAATTGCTGATGGGCTTTTTTCCATCGCTCTGTGACAACAAGATCTTGCCAACGAATCTGCTTACGTTTCATCAATTTTTGGTGAATGATTTTCTGTTCTGGTGTAGTTTGATAATTTAAGTTATCTAATACTTGCACAACGCCCTCTGGTTCATTACACAATAATAATAAATCACAGCCCGCCGCTAATGCTTTTTGGCTTCGTTCGACATAATCCCCCATAAAACCAGCCCCTTTCATGCCTAAATCATCGGAGAAAATCACGCCATTAAACTGTAATTGTTTTCTTAATATCTCTTTCAACCAATAGCTTGAACCACTAGCAGGTTGAGCATCACATTGGGTATAAATTACATGAGCAGGCATAATGGCATCTAATTTATTTTTCGCAATAAGTTGTTTAAAAGGCTGAATATCTTGCGAAAAAATCGCGTCTTTACTTCGTTCATCAATCGGCGTTTCTAAGTGTGAATCAGCAATAACATGCCCATGCCCAGGAAAATGTTTACCCGTTGTTGCCATACCCATTTCTTGCATGCCATCTATAAAGGATTCCGCAATGGGTAATATTTGTTCGATATTTTTCCCAAAAGAACGATCGCCAATAGCTTTAGATTGATGCCCTAAATCAAGTACAGGGGCAAAGCTTAAATCAATATCAAGGGCAAACATTTCAGCCGCCATTAACCATCCTGCCTCATGAGCATACTTCTGCTGAATTTCTGGATCTTGAATAAGCTGTTGGAAAGATTGCATTGCAGGGAGTTGGGTAAATCCCTCACGAAAGCGTTGTACTCTTCCCCCTTCTTGATCGATGGTGATCAGTAGTGGCTTTTTAACTCGCTGTCTAATTGACTTCACTAACGCTTGAATTTGTTCTCTATCATAAAAATTGCGAGTAAACAAAATCAATCCTGACACGAAAGGATGCTCTAATAATTCTTGTTCTTCTATCGTGAGTTCTTTTCCAACTAAATCCATCAATAGCATGACTGTTCTCCAAATAAAAATGCTCTCATATTTAGGCATATAAGAGCATTTTACAATGATTTAACTCATTTTGCTTGTTTCTATTATCCGCTGTGCTTTGCTTGGTTTTTTCGCATTCTAATATTTAATAATTCGACGATAACCGAGAAAACCATCGCAACATAGATCGCTGATTTTGGAATATGGAACATAAATCCTTCTGCGATCAAAGTAATTCCAATCATAACCAAGAAGGCTAAAGCTAAATTTTTAATAGTTGGGTTTCTGTCCACGAAATCACCAATAGGCTTAGCTGCTAGCATCATCATTCCAACAGCAATCATAATAGCTAAAATCATTACAGGTATATCGTTAGCAATACCCACTGCGGTAATCACAGAATCGAGTGAAAATACAATATCTAATAATGCAATTTCAATTAAGGTCACAGCATAACCTGCTTTTTGTTTTACTAATCCATTCTCTCGATGTTCTGCTCCACTGACTGATTCTTTTAATTCCTTACTACTTTTCACGATCAAGAAGAATCCCCCTAAAATGAGGATTAAATCTCGCCCAGAAATTGGCGTATCCATAATCGTAAATAATGGCTCAACCAACCGCATAATCCAAGCAAGTGAAAGTAATAATAGGATTCTAGTTATCATTGCCAAGCCTAACCCAAGAATACGGGCCGATTGGCGTTGTTTTTCTGGTAATCGAGAAACAAGAATACTAATCAAAATAATGTTATCAATACCTAACACAATTTCAAGTGTTGTTAAGGTTAAAAGCGCAACCCATGCCTCTGGATTTGCTATCCACTCAAACATAAAAATACATCCTTTAAATAAAAATACAAATTCATTACAACTAGCGTTCTAGCAGGTAACAATTGAAACGCTACATAATATAGAGAGACTGTAATAAATTAAAGATGGGAAGCCAAAAAATTTTGTAAAATTTGTGTAGTAAATTGTTTACGCAAATAAAATCCTAGTGGTAATGACTGTATTTTTTCACCTTGATGATTTACAGCATTGGTTAATGCTTTACTATTCTTACCTTTGGGACGTAATTGCAACACTTCGCCTAATGTTGCATTGATCTCATTTAATCGGCCAAAAACGATTAATTCCATTAACTCTTCCCAGTCTTGCTGTAACTGTTGTTCTTCCGCTAAAGAGGGTTTCCACAACACAGGCATCCCAATTTTACGTAGAGCAAGAGGAATATCCCTTTTGCCCTCAACAGGTACCCATAGTACTTTCGACAATTTATGTCGAACGTGAGAAGTTTGCCAAGTTACGCCGTGATTTTGCGTTAAGGGGGCAAGACTGACGAACGTAGTTTCTAAAGGTACACCTTTCTCGTTGATTGGAATTGTTTTTAGCTCAATCCCTAAATGGGCAAAATCTTGCTCAGCTTTACTGCCCGCTTTTGCTCCTAAAGCGACTTCAATCAACATACCGACCCAGCCTTTGTCACGACGTAAATCAGGTGGTACTGGTACATTTAAATATTCTGCAATCTCACCAAGTGTAAAGCCCGCTAACCATTGGGCTTTTTCTAGTAATTCTTGTTCGGTTTTTGAGAATGTTGCTAATTGCATAATACCTTAAAAAATGAATGTGACGTCGTTATGCAATATTGTAGCTAACTACTCACTTTCTGCCAAATCAAGCATTTCCTCTGCATTGGCTAAAACGGCATCGGTAATTTTACTTCCACCAAGTAATAGGGCTAAAGCTGTGATTCTCTCTTTACGCTTGAGCAAACTCATTTTTGTTTCAGTTTGTTCATTTTCGACATATTTTTGTACATTAAAATGATGATGCCCATGGCTTGCGACTTGTGGTAAATGCGTAACACACAATACTTGGCATTTGTTACCTAGCTGACGTAATAACCTCCCAACTACCGTTGCAGTTGGTCCACTGATTCCCACATCCACTTCATCAAAAATAATGGTTGGCGTCGATAATTTATTCGCTGTTAAAACTTGGACAGCAAGGGAAATTCGAGATAGTTCCCCGCCCGATGCTATCTTAGCGAGAGGTTGAGATTGTTGCCCTAAATTACTGCGTAAATTAAATTCGACAGTATCCGCTCCATTTGCCGATAACTTAGCTAAATTATGCTGAACATCAATAAAGAACTCGCCGTTTTCCATGGCTAATTGCTTAATTTGTTCTGTTACCTGTGCCGATAATTTTTGACTTGCCTCTACCCTTTTTTGATAAATTTGTTCGGCTATTGCCACACAGTTTTGATACGCTTGTTTTTCATCTTCAATAAGTTGCTCTTCATTTTCCTCAAAAGATAATAACCCCTCTAATTCTTGTTGAAGAGCTTGATGGTGTTTCCATAACGTATTTACTGATACTTGGTGTTTTCGCGCTAATTGAATCGCCTTACTAATTCGGCTATCTAATTCATTTAACAATTCAGGGTTTTGCTCAATATTATCCGCCAGATGACTGACTTCAGAACTCGCCTCTTGCACTTGAATTAACGCCTCGTTTAACATTTCCAAAGCAGGTTGATATTGTTCATCAATATTGACTAAGGTTTCTAAATCTCGAATAGCCCGATAAAGCATGCTATCCACATTCAAATCATTATCTGAAAGCTGATTTAGCACAGATTGGGAAAGCTCTGTTAATTGTTCTGAATTAGCTAAACGAGATTGATCCTCTTCAAGTTGCTCAAACTCGCCTTCTTTAATCGCAAACTCATTTAATTCTTCAACTTGATATTGCAGTAACTGTTTTTTTGATTCGTTTTCCTCACATTGCTGACGGAAATTTTTAACCTGCTTATGCAATTTCTTCCACGCAGAATATTTTTCTGCCATTTGAGATTGCAACCCATGCAGATTTGCATAATTATCAACTAACTCTAATTGGTAATCATTTTTTAGCAATAATTGTGGAGCGTGCTGTCCATTAAGATGAATGAGATACTGCCCTAACTCTCTGAGTTGAGAAACAGGTAAAGGACGATTATTGACAAAGGCTTTGGAACGCCCTTCAACATTAATCATTCGACGTAAAATACATTCGTAAGGATTATCTTCATCTAACAACTCTTGCTCTTTTAGCCATAAATAAGCGGGACTATTCGGCTGCATTGTAAAAGTCGCAGAAATATCTGCTTTATCTGCACCGTTGCGGATCATACTACTTTCCGAACGGTAACCTAAACATAGCCCAAGTGCATCAATCCCGATGGATTTACCCGCACCAGTTTCCCCTGTAATGACAGACATTCCCTCGTTTAGCTCAAGAGATAAATGACGCACAATCGCAAAATTATTAATCGTAAGTTGTGTTAGCATAAAATAAAACCCATACAAATAACTGTATAGACACATAGTACCACTGTATTTTTAAACAGTAAATATACTTACATACTAAAAAATGCTATACGTTATTTACAAAATAACAAATTTTTGTAAAATATACGTATGATAATCATTGTTATTTACATTTAGAATATTTATTGGATACTCATGTCTCTAAACTTTGTTTTCGCTAATTCTTGCCAAATAAGAATGTCTCCCTTTATTTATGTATCAACCCGTATTTGCTAACAAAGGAGAGGCTATGAAAAGTAAACTGAATACTTTGTCTATAATTGCTATTGTTTCTCTTTTACATATTCTTCTTGGATGGAGTATGTCTCGTATGAATTTTGATTTTATACAATTTGAAGAACTAGGTAATTTACAAATGGTAGAAGTAAATTTAGGTGTTGAGCCTCAACCTCAAGAGGAAATGATAGAACCAGATACTAAACCTGAAATAACTCCACCTAAAGAAGAAATAATAACTCAAGAAGTAAAAGAACCTGCTGATTTAGTTAAAGAGGAACCCAAAAAGGACGCCCCTCCACCTAAAAAAGTAGAGACTCCAAAACCCAAACCTAAGATAGTCGAAAAAAAACAGCCAAAACCTAAACCCCCAAAACAAGCACCAAAACAGCAAATGGTAAAGAAAAAAAGTAGTAATGTTGAAAACACTAAATCTAACTTACCTGTGGGGAATGCTAATGGTAGAGAGGGAAGCTCCTCTACTCAAGGAAATAGTAATACTAATGCAGCATTAGGAGCAGGTTATGGTAAAGCAATGATAGGAAGATGCTCAGATATTTCAGATGAAGCAGATGATCAAGGTAGTGTAAAATTAGGCGTTACGATTAACGAAAGTGGTAAAGCAACTAATGTTGACATTCTTTCATCATCAGGAATAAAGCGATTAGATAATCAAGCAAAAAGAATGGCATCATCACATACCTATAGTCCAGCAAAGGCAAATGGTAAAGCAGTTGTGGGCAAAGTAGAATTTAGTATTAACTTTAAATGCGGAAACGCCGCATAACTTTTTAAGAGGCTTTTTATATGAATTTACTTGAAATTTTTGAGCATCAAGACATCATTTTGACTATCTCATTTTCTATTTTAGTCATCATGAGTGTAATCTCTTGGAGCATTATTATAATAAGATTACTGAAAATAGTTAATGTTAAACATCGTAATCTAGCCACATTAAATGCATTTTGGTCATCAAAAAATATTAGTGATGCAGAAAGTTACATAAAAAATGATAAATCGGTTATTGCAGAAATTTTGAGAAATGTATTACCCACCTATAATCGATATTATGATAAACAAGAGAAACTGTCTGGCTTAACAGCACAACTTTCACTTAAAGATTATTTAACCTTAAATATTCGTAATGCGATTAGTTTATCTTTACGTAAATTTGATACAGGATTAGTAGCATTAGCATCCATTGGAGCTGTTGCGCCATTTATTGGATTATTCGGTACAGTTTGGGGCATTTTTAATGCTTTAATGGATATTAGCCAACAGGGACAAGTAAGTATTGCTACAGTATCTGCCCCAATTGGAGAAGCATTGGTTGCAACAGCAATGGGGCTATTTGTAGCGATTCCAGCTGTCTTAGCTTATAACGCGATTTCTCGCTTAAATCGGAACTTATCTCAAGATCTAGATGCTTTTGCTCATGATTTATATGTCTATCTACTTAATAGAGAGGGAGAATAATTATGTCTTTTGGCTCATTTGATAATAAATCAGAAAATGTTGTTTCTGATATCAATGTTACTCCCTTAGTAGATGTAATGTTAGTATTATTGATTGTTTTTATGATTACCATGCCTGTTCTAACTCAATCAATCCCTCTTGAATTGCCAACATCAAGCATTGAAAAGCAATCGGAGCCGAAAAAGGTAATGAGAATTGCAATTAATCAATCTGGAACATACATTGGTGAGCAAATAGTTGATGAACAACAATTAAAATCGCAATTAACTCATCAATTTGAAGAAGATAAAGATACTGTCATTGCTATTTCTGCAGATGTTGCCGTAGAATATCGTCATGTTGTTAAAGTTTTAGAATTAGCCCAACAAGCTGGGTTGAAAAAAATTGGATTTGTTACTGAAAGCGCCAAGTAATTCCAAAATCTATATATTTAGAACCACTTTTTATATGCTCAACTTAAACCGAAATTCTTATCTGCCATTCTCATAAAATGACTAGAAAGTTTTCGGTTTTTCTTTTTATAACTAATATTCTATATCATTCCTATAATATCTTCCTTCCGTTTATAGCTATTCAAATAATGTTACAACCTTTAAACATAAGGTTAATATTTTTTACTTTAAATTCAACTAAATACAATTGATAATCATTATCTTTAGTATTAAAATATTCTAATTATTTCACAACCTTAGAAAAGGAATATTTATGAATCACCTAGTAAAAACTAGTTTAGCCCTATTTATTTCATCAACGATTATCGCTTGTAGCGGTATTCGAGGAAATTTTGAAGTTGATGATGTAATTCATCCTTCAGAATCAAATAAAAATGCTAATGTACTTAAAGATGTTGAGGTAAAACCAAGAGAAAGAGTAGAACAAGCTGAAGGAATAATGAAACCTGCTTTTGGATATGAAATATCAACACCAATAAGAAATAGACATCCTAATGGAACTGAAAATACTGGAGATATTACTTTAAGCTCTAATAATATTAAACCTCTTATGAATCCTGATATGGATATACCACACTTAGATGAAATAATTCAAGAGGCTGGATATGCTATTTATACTCATAATCCCAATGGTAAAAAGAATCAGAAAAGAGAACAATATGACCACATTAAATTTGGATATGTTTTAAACGATGAGTACAGAAAATTAGATTGGAGTAGCAATATTTATGAAACTGGTCCGAAAGGATACATCTATTTTAGGGGTAATGAACCATCTCAATCTATACCAATAACTCAAGGAAAAATATCTTATAAAGGGAATTGGGATTTTGTTACAGATATCAATACTCAAAGAGAACAAGGCTCTTTTGATAGTGAAGCAGCTGGTACTGATTATGGAGCAACATCCACTGATGAAAGTACGAATAGCGATATAACTAGAGGAGATATTGGCCATACAAGTGAATTTGAAGTCGATTTTTCTAATAAAAATCTCACAGGCGAACTATATAAAAATTCTCCTCCTATTCAATCTAACAAATCAGAAAAAATTAATCGATACTCTATACGAGCTAAAATATCAGGAAATCGTTTTTCTGGTTCAGCTACAGCAACAAATAAAGAGGATCTCTATTTTGGTGACTCATCTAATTTTCTAGAGGGAGGATTTTATGGTCCAAACGCTGAAGAATTAGCAGGAAAATTCTTAACTGATAATGGATCTTTATTTGCAGTTTTTGGAGCCAAAAGAGATGTAAAAAATAACGAAGAAATAGAACAAAAATTAGATACAGTTGTAATTGACATAACAAATAACCATGGTTATGAAAATCAATATACATTTGGAGAAATATCCAACATTGTTATTGATGGTGTTGAATATCCACTTAATCCGGAAATTGAGCTAACTAATGGAAGTAAAAGATCCATATTGGAATCAGGATTAGTGAATTTGAAATTTGGGAGTATGACAGATAAAAAAGAAAATAAATATTGGCTTTATTTTCAAGGAGAAAGAACATCTTTAAAAGATATGCAATCTCAACCAGAAGGACTTGTAGTTTACAAAGGCAAATGGGATGGAAATGGTAGCGTAAATGGAGTTAATTGGAACAGGTTAGAAGGTAACTTATCCGAATTTAATGTAAATTTTGCAGATAAACAACTTTCAGGAATTCTTTACGATGAGATTGATAATAAAGGCAACATTAAAGCATTCAACCTAATAGGCAACATCAACAAGAATGGATTTACAGGACTTGCTTCTACATTTGATGAATACAATGTAGATAATGGGAGTGAACTTGGTGGGAATACAATTAATTTTAAGGATGTTTCAGTTAATGGCGGTTTTTTCGGTCCAAATGCTAATGAATTAGGTGGTCATTTCTATTACAACAAAGATAATACAAAAATAGGTGTTGTTTTTGGTGCTACACGTCAACAATCTGGTAACTAAAAAGGAATATAGAAATGAAAAATACTGTTTTTAATCTTAATATCATTAGTATTGCTTTATTTTCTTGTTTATATATTGGGCATGCAATCGCAGAAACAGCAGATACAACACAATTAAACTCCGTTACTGTGACGGGCTCCAAAAAGAAAGCTCAACGTAAAGATAATGAAATAACAGGACTAGGTAAATTAGTCAAAAATAGTGATGTACTAAGTAAAGAACAAATATTAAATATTAGAGATCTAACTCGCTATGATCCTGGTATTTCTGTTGTTGAACAAGGCAGGGGAGCATCTAGTGGTTATTCTATCCGAGGTGTTGATCAAAACCGTGTTGCCTTATTAGTAGATGGACTTCCACAAATCCAAGCTTATAAAATTCAAAAAAATTGGATCGGCGCCGAATCTTCTGGAGGTAGTGGCGCAATCAATGAAATAGAATACGAAAACATCCGCTCAGTTGAAATAAGTAAAGGAGCAAGTTCTGCTGAATATGGTAGTGGCTCTCTTGGTGGAGCGGTCGCTTTTACAACAAAAGAAGCAAAAGATATCATTAAATCCGGTAAATCTTGGGGACTTCAAACTAAAAATGCATACAGTGGCAAAAATCATCAATTGACAAATTCTCTTGCTTTTGCTGGTGAATCTAATGGCATTGATGCAATGATTATTTACACACATCGTTCTGGTAAAGAGTTACAAGTACATAAAGATGCAGGCAATTATAACCATACAACAGAAAGAGTAAGTGGTCATATAAGTGAATACAACCTAAGTAGTGTTATACCTAATACAAAATCAACAAATGGTTGGTTTATTATTGATGGGGAGTGTAATTCGCCAAGCCAATGTGATCCAAAACAATTGTCTGTAATTACTAGACCGACTCTACCAACTCGAAGAACTATCCCAAATTATTCTCCTGAAGAAGAAGCTGATTACCTTGCTCATAAACATAAAACAGAAGTAGTTAATGGTAATGAATATACAGGTAAAGATCGTATAAAGCCTAATCCTATGGATTATAGTACCGACTCATGGTTGGCTAGATTAGGCTATCAATTTACTTCAAAGCATTATTTAGGGGCTATTTTTGAACATACTAAACAAAAATATGATATTCAAGATATGTCTGTTCCTAAATATATATTGGATGAAGAACTTGATAACCAAGCAGCTAATCAGATTAGTAGTAAAGGTACATATAGTGGTAATAACTTTCTTGATGGAGTATTCATTAGACCTGATAATAGATCTAATAGTCATATAGGTGTCCGCTGGGCAAGGGCTAGATTTATCGATGAAGAGCACACCAAAGTCCGCAAAGGTATCTTATATCGTTATAACAATGAAGCTAAAGATAGTCCTATTGATCATGCTGAATTAACCTTTGATAATCAAAAAATTGAGATAGATAATTTCTTCCACCTCAATCATTGTTCAGAATATCCAACTGTCGATAAAAACTGTCGAGTGAGTTTAGATAAACCATTTTCTTATTACCAGTCAGAAAGAAATATTTATGAGGAAGATCATAAATTAGTAAAACTTAATTTAGATAAGGAAACTAAATTAGGATTTACAACTCATCGTATCAATTTACTTACTGGATTAGATCACTTCTCTTCTTCTCTAAAAATTAGGGATTATTTTGAAGAAAATGTTGTATATAACAGAGAATTTATCGATGGAAAAGGAACC
Organism: Otariodibacter oris; assembly: GCF_009684715.1. Taxonomy (NCBI): domain Bacteria; kingdom Pseudomonadati; phylum Pseudomonadota; class Gammaproteobacteria; order Pasteurellales; family Pasteurellaceae; genus Otariodibacter; species Otariodibacter oris. Next base: position 1,306,745 of record NZ_CP016604.1, read on the forward strand.
TTCAATTCACCATATCGTTATTCAAAAGGTAAAGCCTCTTTAGTAACCTTGGATCATTGCGTAGATAATATTTACAACTGTACTACTCGTAATATAGATGGCTCTAATTACTTTTTAGCATTACGTGATCATGTATCTTTAGGCAAGTATTTTGAAGTAGGTGGAGGACTGCGTTACGATTATCACAAAATGAAATCTGACGATAAATGGACAGGAACGGGAACATATAAAACAACCTCTTGGAATATTGGTCTTGTTGCAAAACCTACCCAATACATGTCTCTTTCCTATAGAGCATCTACCGGATTTAGAGTACCAAGTTTCTATGAACAATTTGGATATCGTAATTCATCTCTAGATAAACAATATGTGAGTAAACTCTCTCCAGAAAAAGCTTTTAATCAGGAAATTGGTATCAATTTTAGAGGGAATTTTGGTACGTTAGAAACTAGCTATTTTTATAATACCTATAAAGATATGATTATTCTTGCAAAAACCAAAGAATCTCAAAATCCGTCAGAATTTGATTATGGTTACCATAATGCGCAAGACATTACGATTTCAGGCATTAACTTGATTGGTAAAATTGATTGGAATGGTGTATATGATGAAATTCCAGAGGGTCTTTATACATCACTTGCATATAATCGAATAAAACCCAAAAAAGTGAAAACTCGCTCATCTTTAACTTTTATTCAAAGCCCGCTACTTGATTCATTACAGCCTTCTCGCTACGTTATTGGGCTAGGTTATGATGACCCAGAAGGTACCTGGGGAGCTAATGCTGTTATGACTTATTCAAAAGGGAAAAGTAATGCAGAACTCCTTGGTACTGCTCAATATGAGGGAGCAAACTATGAATCAAATGCAACGAAAAAACGGACTAGACATTGGAGAATATACGATTTAGTTGGATACTATAATGTGAAGGATTTCTTAACATTAAGAGCGGGGATTTATAATCTATTTAATACTCGCTACGTAACTTGGGAATCTGTTCGCCAATCTTCAGTGAACTCACAACATTCCCAAAAAGGTGTGACAAATTATTCTCGTTATGCAGCTCCAGGTAGAAATTATACCCTTTCATTAGAATTAAAATTCTAATCATTTAAATCGAAATGGTTGTTAATACTCTTTATTAACAACCATTTATTTCATATAAATTGCAATGAATTCTTTGGCAATGTTTCTATTTTTTAGTTGCTAGAATCCCCGTTGCACAAGCAAAAGCAGATGACCAAGCCCACTGGAAATTATAGCCACCAAGCCAACCGGTTACGTCCAGTACTTCGCCAATAAAATACAACCCTTTTACATTATTAACTTCCATTGTTTTGGAAGAAATATAATGCGTATCGACTCCGCCCATTGTGACTTCTGCGGTGCGATACCCTTCTGTACCATTCGGTAAGAAATGCCAATGGTGGATAAATTGCTCAAGAAAATTCAGTTCTGATTTACTTAACTCTGCAATAATCTTATCTTTCAGTTGTTTCTGCTCAAACCATAGATCGACTAATTTTTTAGGAAGATAGCGACTTAATACGGTTTTTAGCATCAATTTTGGTGAAGATTGGCGAAGATCGTCTAAAATGGATAAGATTGATTCTGCGGGTAATAAATCAATTTCGACCGTATTCCCCATTTCCCAATAATTTGAGATTTGTAAAATAGCAGGGCCAGATAATCCTCTGTGCGTAAACAACATTTGATTATAGAAACTTTGATTTTGGCTCGTTACTCGAACAGGTAATGCAATCCCAGAAAGTGAGGCGAAAGGTTTATCGCTCTCTTTCCAAGTGAACGGTACTAAACTGGCTCGAACGGGTACGATTGGTAAGCCAAACTGCTCCGCAATCTTATACCCGAACGGACTAGCTCCTAACCCAGCCATTGAAAGTCCTCCCGTTGCAATCACCAGATTTTCTGTTTGATAACTCTCATAAGCGGTCTGAATATGGAATAAATTTGTAATTTTTTCGACGGAAGTCACCGCTTGTCTCAGCTGAATATCAACTTTGCCTTTCTCACATTCCGCTTGTAACAAATCAACAATTTGTTGCGAGCTTTCATCACAAAACAATTGCCCCAACTCTTTTTCATGATAACTAATCCCATGACTTGCCACCAACGAAATAAAATCCCATTGGGTATAACGTGATAGTGCTGATTTCACAAAATGAGGATTTTGGCTAAGATAGTGATTCGGCGTAACCTCTAAATTAGTAAAATTACAAAAACCGCCGCCAGACATTAAAATTTTTCGACCAATCTTTTTACCATTGTCTAATACTGCGACCGATTTTCCATTCTGTCCCAACTGTGCTGCACAAAATAATCCTGCCGCACCAGCGCCAATAACTACCACATCATACTGTTTCATTTTTCATCCTTTTTTAGCTAAAATTAGCCATCTCATCATTTTATCTTTTTTCTTATGAAAAATCTGAATCCCTTTACAATTAACCTATTTTATATTTTTGCCATTGGTTTAAATATTGTGCTATTACGCTATTTCAGCATACATCTTGATGCCCTAAATAATAATGGCGTACGTTTCACTGTGGGCGGTATTGCCCTATTGATTTTTGTCTTATTCAAATATCGACAACAATTTAAACAGATCCTGACCACACCTAAATTACTGACATTAGCCTTATCTGTGGGAATTATGATGACTGCCAATATGTATTTTTATCTGAAAGGCGTAGCGACAACAAATGCCATTACTGCTGCAATATTTGGGGTAATTTCTATGCCTTTTGGGATTTTATTTGCAGGTGTCGTATTCCAAGATGAGCGAGAAAAATTAAAAAGTAAGCAATTCTGGATTGGATGCATACTGACATTAGCAGGATCGCTCAGTTTTATTTGGTCGGGAAATACCATTGCCATTGGCGATTCGTTTTTTCTTGGGGCTTTTTTCTTGCTACTTTCTATTACCATTCGAAATATTCAAAATCTAATTGTGAAATTTTCAAACAATAAATTGAATACCTTTGTTTTAAGTTGTTTTACTTCACTGACAGCTGGGATTATGAGCCTAATTTTCAGCCAACAATCAGGTAATATTGGACAACTGACAACAATTCCTACTTGGCTATTATTTAGTTTAATTTTGGTTGGATTATATGGCATAGGAACGGGGATGGTGCTAACCTTCAGTGTCATTCAAAAACAAGGGATTGTAACTTATCAAGTTTTAGAATTGATTCTGCCAATATCAACAGCGGTTATCGCTTATTTTCTACTTGGCGAAACTATTTCACTTACGCAAGTTATTTCTGCCATTGTAGTTATTGTAGGAGCAAGTATCGCTCTACAGCTTTTCCCTTATTTCTCTAGAAACAGATGAAAAAAACCATCTTACTTTACAGTAAGATGGTCAATATTTAGAATTACTAAATTAATCAATTCTTATTTTTTTCTGTTATCTAATGCCCAAGCACCTGGACCAGCAAACACGATAAGTAAGAAGATGAATGTGTATAATACTGGTGGTTCACCTTGGTTTAAAATAGGGAACAAGAAAGTATCAGCTGTTGCATGAACATGGAAATAAGCTACAGCCATTTGACCAGATAAGATGAATGCAACTGGACGGGTAAATAAGCCTAAAATCATTAATGCTCCACCAATCACTTCCATAATACCTGCAATACCAAATAGAGAATCTAATGGTTGTGCACCAAATAAATGCGGTACGCCGAATACTTTATCAGTACCATGAGTAAAGAAAAGATACGCAGTAACAAGTCTTAACGCCGCAAGTGCATATGGAGTGAATTTATCTAATGAGTTCATTTAAGTTTCCTTCTTAATATAAAATTTAATGTAATACTCTACTTATTAATATTAAAGTGAGTTACCAACCGATAACTGTGTACATGATAACAATCTACTAATATAAGAAAAAGATAAAAAATAGAAAAATATAATTTACTATTAGAAAATAATCAATTATATCAATAATACCTAATGTAAAACTCCTATAAATTTCATGATAATATTACGCCATCACTGGAAACCTTTTCTGTTTATTGACCTTTTCTTCAAGGAAGACAAATGACAAATACGCTTACCCAACAAATTAGTCAAATCATTGCGACTGAACTCTCTGTCAAATCCGAACAAATTTTTGCTGCTATTACCTTACTTGATGAAGGCAATACAATCCCCTTTATTGCACGTTATCGTAAAGAAGTGACAGGCGGATTAGATGATACTCAACTCCGTCATTTTGAAACACGTTTAATTTACTTGCGTGAACTCAATGATCGTCGCCAAACCATTCTCAAATCCATTGAGGAACAAGGGAAATTGACTGATGATCTTCGTGCCAAAATTGAACAAACGGAAAGTAAAACAGAATTAGAAGATCTTTATCTTCCATACAAACCGAAACGTCGTACTCGTGGGCAAATTGCGATTGAGGCAGGGCTAGAACCACTAGCCGATAGTTTATGGCAAGATCCAAGCCAAGTACCAGAATCCGTTGCAGAAAATTATATTGATGCCGATAAAGGTATTGCTGATACAAAATCAGCCCTTGATGGTGCAAGATATATCTTAATGGAACGTTTTGCGGAAGATGCAGAATTACTTGCAAAATTACGTCAGTATCTGACCGCTAATGCAACCCTTGAATCCAAAGTGATTGAAGGTAAAAAAGCCGAAGGTGTGAAATTTAGCGATTATTTCGCTCATACCGAATTATTAAAAAATGTCCCGTCTCACCGTGCATTAGCAATGTTTAGAGGCAGAAACGAGGGGATTTTATCCTTAAGCCTCAATGCCGATCCTGATGCGGAAGAAGGTAGCCGTTCTAGTTATTGTGAAGAAATTATTCGTGAGCATTTAGGTGTACAACTCCGCCAACAACCTGCTGATCAATGGCGATCTCAAGTGATCGCTTGGACGTGGAAAATCAAAGCCTCTCTCCACCTTGAAACAGAGTTAATGGGTGCATTACGCGAAAAAGCAGAAGATGAAGCCATTGATGTATTTGCTCGTAACTTATCTGCTCTACTTATGGCAGCCCCAGCAGGCGCTAGAAATACAATAGGCTTAGACCCTGGTTTACGCACTGGGGTAAAAGTTGCCGTAGTGGATAATACCGGGAAATTATTAGATACCGCAACAATTTACCCTCACACTAACGATCCAATCAAAGCAGGACAAATCCTTTACAGCTTAGGTAAAAAATATAACGTTGATTTAATCGCGATTGGTAATGGCACAGCCTCTCGTGAAACGGAACGCTTTGCGAAAGACATTATTAAACAAGTGAGTGATTGGAAGCCCCAGACCGTTGTAGTCAGTGAGGCGGGAGCATCGGTTTATTCCGCCTCCGAATTGGCAGCCAATGAGTTTCCAGATTTAGATGTGTCTTTACGTGGTGCGGTTTCTATCGCTCGTCGCTTACAAGATCCCCTCGCGGAATTAGTAAAAATTGAACCTAAAGCGATTGGCGTTGGGCAATATCAACACGATGTCAATCAAACGCAATTAGCACGCAAGCTTGATGCGGTGGTTGAAGACTGTGTAAATGCCGTTGGGGTAAACTTGAATACAGCCTCTGCTCCATTACTGGCTCGTGTTGCAGGGATGACAAAAACATTGGCACAAAATATTGTCGCTTATCGTGATGAAAATGGTCGCTTTTCCACTCGTGCTGAATTGAAAAAAGTGTCTCGACTTGGACCAAAAGCCTTTGAACAATGTGCGGGCTTTATGCGAATTATTGACGGTAAAAATCCATTAGATGCCTCAAGTGTTCACCCTGAAGCGTATCCGGTTGTTGAAAAAATTCTTCAAGCGACTGCATCTACCCTACAAGATTTAATGGGTAATGCGACAAAAATTCATAGCCTTGATGCGAAACAATTTGTTGATGAACAATTCGGCTTGCCAACAGTGAATGATATTTTCAAAGAATTAGAAAAACCGGGACGAGATCCGCGTGGCGAATTTAAAACCGCCACCTTTATGGATGGCGTTGAGGATATCAAAGATCTCAAATCTGGAATGATTTTAGAAGGGACTATTACTAACGTGACCAACTTCGGTGCATTCGTGGATATTGGTGTTCATCAAGATGGATTGGTGCATATTTCAATGTTATCCAATAGTTTCGTAGATGATCCGCATAAAGTAGTCAAAACAGGCGATGTGGTAAAAGTCAAAGTGCTAGAAGTCGATATTCCACGTAAACGTATTGGATTGACAATGCGTTTAGACGATAAACCCGTTGAAAAAAACCAGAATGAACAAAATCAAAATCGTAAAAAAGTTGAAAGATCTGACCGCTTGTCACGACAAGATCGTAATCATTCTGGAAATAGTTTTAGCAATAATGCCTTTGCCGATGCATTAAAAGGCTGGAAAAAATAATCCGTTACTTACATTTTATTTCAATTAAAAGGAACAAAAAATGACAACACTTGGCACTCCCCTTACTGCAAAAGCAACCAAAGTGATGATGTTAGGCTCTGGCGAATTAGGCAAAGAAGTCGTCATTGAACTTCAACGCTTAGGTGTAGAGGTTATCGCTGTCGATCGATACGAAAACGCCCCAGCTCAACAAGTTGCTCATCGTGCTTATACGATCTCAATGCTAGATGGTAAGGCTCTTCGTAAACTTGTTGAAAAAGAAAAGCCTGATTTTATCGTGCCAGAAGTGGAGGCGATCGCAACGGACACATTAGTCGAACTTGAGCAAGAGGGCTATAACGTTATCCCAACGGCAAAAGCGACAAAATTAACAATGAACCGAGAAGGGATTCGTCGTCTAGCCGCAGAAGAACTAGGCTTAAAAACTTCACCTTATCGTTTTGTTGATAATCTTGAGGACTTTAAACAAGCTGTCAATGATATTGGTATTCCTTGTGTGGTTAAGCCGATTATGTCCTCATCGGGTCACGGGCAAAGTGTAATTAAATCAGAAGCAGATATTCAAAAAGCGTGGGATTATGCTCAACAAGGCGGACGTGCAGGCGGGGGTCGAGTGATTGTTGAGGGCTTTATTAAATTTGATTATGAAATTTCGCTTTTAACAGTACGTCATATCAATGGCACGTCATTCCTTGCACCAATTGGACACGTTCAAATTGACGGTGACTACCGTGAATCTTGGCAGCCACAAGCAATGTCAGATATCGCTCTGCAAAAAGCACAAGAAGTAGCAGAAAAAATCACAACCGCATTAGGTGGTCGTGGTATCTTCGGCGTTGAATTGTTTATTTGTGGCGATGAAGTCATTTTCAATGAAGTATCTCCTCGTCCACACGATACAGGTATGGTGACTTTAATTTCCCAAGAACTCTCTGAATTTGCGTTACACGCAAGAGCCATTCTAGGCTTACCAATCCCAGAAATTAATTTGATTAGCCCATCTGCATCAAAAGCAATCGTTGTTGAAGGGAAATCAACTCAAGTATCTTTTGGTAACTTGGAACAAGTGTTGGCTGAACCGAATACCAATATTCGCTTATTTGGTAAAGGGGAGGTAAATGGACACCGACGTTTAGGTGTAATCCTTGCCCGTGATGAAAATACAGACAAAGCGTTAGAAAAAGCCAGACGTGCTTATGACAAATTAGAAGTGAATCTTTAATTTCTCCCATAAAATAAGCCACCTTGGATTATTTCTAAGGTGGCTATTTTATAAATCAACTAATTAACTATCGGATATTTCTTTCTAGTATGAATTACTGTGATAATTTGAATAATATCATCTAATTCTCGATAAACTATTCGATAAGTACCACGGCAAAAAATTTCTCTCAAACCAGAATTATCATTCCTTAATTTTCCGCTCTTAGGTAAAAACCCAATCAATTCAAATTTTTCATATAAATCTCTGTAAAGCTTTATCCCACTTGATGAATGTCCCGTGAATTCAATGACACTTTTAATAATCTCATTAATATTATCTTGAGCATTTTGAGTAATAATGACTTGTTTAGCCATAAATTACCGTACTCTCATCAAGGGTTTCTAATACAGAAATTTGCTCAGTTAGAAGTTTTTCAACTACCATCTTAGATTGCTCAAGTGTCAATGTATTGCCTTGTTCAATATTTTTTAATCCTAACTCAATTTCTTGAGCAAGAAATTCATCGTAACCTTTATCTTTAATCATAACAGCCCCCAATAGCTTGATTTTTGATTATAGCTCACATTTAGAAAAAAGAAAAAGCCCTAGGGATTTTCCTAGGGCTTAAGTTTTCATCTGCTTATAGATTTACAAATTATTCAAACGCAGATCTAATAACACTCGATCTTGCTCTGAGGCATTTTCATTTGCTTTGGCTTGTTCATAAGCACTTCTAGCCGCATCTATATCGCCTTTTTTAGACAAAATATCGCCGACTAAAATCTGTTTGCGAAGTTCCCACGTTTTATCTTGAACATTACCTAAAGTTGCAATAGCTGTATCATACTGTCCTAGTTGATATTGAACGGATGCTAAACGGAAACGAATGATATTTTGCAATGTCGGATCATCTGTGCCTGACAATGCTTTTTGTAAGCCACTTTCTGCCTCAGTGAATTTATTTTGCAATACATTTTGTCTCGCTTGTTCAAGTTCTGCTAATACTGCATAACTACCAGAATTATCATCGATAAACTTATCAATAAGCGGTGCATTCTTTGTTGGATCTTGCAAATAAGTTTCCATCACTTGCTGATATTGTGCAGAAGTGGCTTGAGAAACTTCCATTTGATGATTTTGCCAATAATTCCAACCAAAACTTGCGCCAGAAACTAAAGCAATAACTAACAATATCGGCGTACCATTTTGCTTAAACCAATTCTTAGCTTCATTAAATTGTTGTTCTTCGGTACTGTTATAATAATCGCTCATCCTATCCCCTTTTATGCAAAGCGTGATGTTAATTGTTGAATAATGTCATTTTGTGAAACGGTAACTTGCTCTGCTTCACCTAATAAATCTTTAATTACTACCGTATTTGCAGCGACTTCTGTTTCGCCTAATACTAATGCTATTTTTGCACCGAGTTTATCGGCTCGTTTAAATTGTTTTTTAAAGTTACCGCCACTGGTATGTTGCATAATTCTTAATTGTGGTAAAGCTGAACGTAATTTTTCCGCTAAGCCAAATGCTTTTTCAGCGACACCATCGCCCGCACTAATCACATAGATATCAACAGCTCTCGGTAAAGTAATATTGGTATTAACTTCTTGAATTAATAGCACTAGACGCTCTAATCCCATCGCAAACCCTACGCCTGGAGTGGCATGTCCACCTAATTGTTCAACTAAGCCATCATAACGTCCACCGGCACAAACTGTGCCTTGTGCGCCTAATGCTGTGGTAACCCACTCAAATACAGTCTTGTTGTAGTAATCTAATCCTCGTACCAACTTAGGATTAATTTCATAACTAATGCCCATATTGTCTAAGATAGTGCAAAGTCTATCAAAATGGGTTCTCGATTCTTCATCTAAGAAATCATACAATTTTGGCGCACCATCTAAAACAGCTTGTAATGCCTGATTTTTAGTATCCAAAATGCGTAATGGATTAGTCACTAAGCGACGTTCACTGTCAGGATCTTGTTTGAGTACATCAAGATGATCTTGCAAGAAGGCAACTAAAGCTTCACGGTATTTTTTTCTCACTTCTAACCCACCAATTGAGTTAAGTTGTAGAGTCACTTTATCGCGAATACCCAGTTTTTCCCATAATCTTGCGGTTAATAAAATAAGTTCCGCATCAGCTTCTGCATTTTGAATCCCAAAGATTTCTACACCTGCTTGGTGGAACTGACGATAGCGACCTTTTTGTGGTCTTTCATAACGGAACATTGGTCCGATATACCATAAGCGTTGTTCTTGGTTATAAACCCATCCATGCTCAATCGCTGCACGAACACAACCTGCTGTTCCTTCTGGTCTGAGTGTCAGACTTTCTTCATCTCTGACCATCGTAAACATTTCTTTCTCAACGATATCCGTAGCTTCGCCAACTCCTCTTTTGAAAAGGTTAGTCGATTCAATAATTGGACTACGAATTTCCGTATAACCATAACTGGTAAAAGTGTCTTTGATTTGTTGCTCTACCCATTGCCATAATGGCGTTTCTGATGGGGAACAATCGTTCATTCCTCGAATTGCTTGAATCGCTTTTGCCACTGTTTATTTCCTATAATTACAAATTTTATTAACCAATTAACCGCTTATTTGTCGAGATTAGACTTGGGTAACATCAATACGTTTATGCTGTTCAGCTACTCTCGCTCGAATTTTTGTTTCAAGCTGATCAATTAATTTTTCATTCTCAAAACGCTCTTTTTGACGAACGCCATCCAAATAGAATCCACTCATTTTATTACTACCGGTTACACCTAAATCAGACACAAGAGCCTCACCTGGTCCATTTACCACACAACCGATGATAGATACATCCATTGGCGTAATAATATCTTCTAAGCGTTGTTCTAAAGCATTGACTGTTCCGATAACATCAAATTCTTGACGAGAACAAGTTGGGCAAGCAATAAAGTTGATCCCTCGAGATCGAATACGTAGTGATTTTAAAATATCAAAGCCAACCTTAATTTCTTCAACAGGATCGGCTGCTAAAGAGATACGTAATGTATCACCAATACCCTCTGAAAGAAGCAAGCCTAAGCCTATTGCAGATTTAACCGCACCTGCTCTTGCTCCACCTGCCTCAGTAATACCTAAATGCAGAGGTTGTTTAATTGCTTTTGCAAGTAAGCGGTAAGATTCAACCGCTAAAAAGACATCAGAAGCTTTTACACTCACTTTGAATTGATCGAAGTTGAGACGATCAAGAATTTCCACATGGCGTAATGCTGATTCAAGTAAAGCTTCAGGTGTAGGCTCACCGTATTTTTCTTGAATATCTTTTTCTAATGAACCCGCATTTACTCCAATTCGAATTGGAATATTTTTATCTCTTGCACAATCTACAACAGCACGAATACGTTCTTCTTTGCCGATATTACCTGGATTAATTCTCAAGCAATCAACACCATATTCTGCTACTTTTAATGCTATACGATAGTCAAAATGAATATCGGCAACTAAAGGCACTTTGACTTGCTGTTTTATCAGTTTAAAAGCTTCTGCTGCATCCATTGTCGGTACAGACACACGTACGATATCGGCACCAACACGCTCTAGAGACTTAATCTGTGCTACTGTGGCTTCTACATCAGTAGTACGAGTATTCGTCATTGATTGTACTGCAATAGGAGCATCGCCCCCCACAGGCACATTTCCCACATAAATCTTTGTCGATTCACGACGTTTAATAGAAGGTTCTTTTAACATTATTTTAATTCGCTAAAGGTAATCTGAAACGAGCAACTCGTCCATCTAATTGCATAGGAACTTCTTGCCCTTTATAATAAATTTTCACATTAATTGGTGCGCCAACAGTTAAACGATAATTTTCATTATCATTAAAAGTTAATATATCTCCTGGATTATAAAGCTTTTCTGCTAATTTCTTATTATTTCCATCACGTACTGTCAACCAACTTTGTGCATTAATCACTTCAATACGTAATTCATCATTATTGATTACAGCTGGTGTTACTTCTGTCGTTTCTTCTGCTGTGGATTCTACTGGAGCAATTTGCTGTAGAATATTAACTGGCGTTGTTGACTCTTCTGTAGTTACAGATGTCACAGCTTCATTCATGTTCTCTTGGGAAGTTGAAGTATTTTCTGTTGTAGTTATAGCTACAGCAGTAATTGAACTTGCTTGTTCAACTGGAGAAGATTCAACCACAGTACCAGTCGCATTTACAGCTGAATTTGGGATCTCTGCAGAAGAACTTGCAGTTGTAGCTTCAGATACAGCATTATTTTTTTCAGATGTTATTGCTGGTGAAACATTAGATAAATCAATTGAATTTGACTCAGATGAACTGCTTGTTGTAGGTAGAGGTAACGATACAGCTGAATCTGAATTTTCAGATAACTGAATTGACTCGTTAACTAACTGTTCATCACCATTTTGAGTCTTTTGATGATCTTGCCACCACCAAGCTAAAGTCATACCAATAGCAGATAGCAACACTAACCATGTCAGTATTTTTACCCAGCGAGTCTGAGATTTATGATTGTTCGTTACTTTAATTGGCTTAAGTGGTCGTTTGGCTTGCTTGGGAATCGTTACTTCACCATAATTGACAGAGCTAATCAATTCCTCAGGTAAACGCAAGAATCTGACATAATTACGAACATAACCTCTAACGAACGTTGGTGGTACATTTGCTAAAATAAAAATATCATTTTCTAAAGAATCAATATGGGATCTTTTTAGATTTGTTTGTTTAGCTGCTTCTTCAATACTGATATTGAGGCTTTCACGTGCATATTTAAGTTGCTGTCCAAGAGACAGTGTTGATGTTGTTTCAGTCATTATCATCCACTTTTTAAAGAAAAATTGTAGGGAAGTTTAAAGGCGTATGGATTGTTTTGCAATCTTCATTATGTCAAGAACCGCAAATTTATAGAAAGTTCCATATAAGCGGTGAGATTTTCTCATACATTTACAAAAATGAAATATTTTATTTCACCGCTTGGTCGCATTATACTACACTCGTCAGTTTATTGTTCCACAGTTTAAACAATATAAATAGGATTGTTTCGGATCGTTAAACTTACTCAATAGATCCGCTTGCTGTTTCACTTGACTCGCTAGTGGTAAATTAAGTAATTGTGTTAACTCTGTTTTCATATTCATTTTAAAATCACGCATTACCTGGCCAAAAAATGAATCATCTGTGTAAATAAACCATTGTGTAGCAAAATTATCAATCTCATCTTTTCCTTCTGCAACTTGATGTTGATTGATTAAAGTTACCATTTCATTATAGGCATCATCAAAATCACCTAATTTGTCAACTAAACCTTTATCTAATGCAACTTCACCCAGCCAAACTTGCCCTTGAGCTACTTTATCTACATCTGATTTTGACATATGTCTTCCTCTGCTCACTAAATCTAAAAAGCGATCATATCCACTTTCAATACTAATTTGCATCAATTCAGCTTGTTCTCTCGGTAATGTTTTTAGCAGAGATTGGCTTGCAAGTGATGAAGTAGAGACTCCATCTTGGCTTAAACCTAACTTTTTAGCGGTATTTTCAAAAGTTACAGCAAGACCGAATATACCAATGGAGCCTGTTAATGTTGTAGGGCTTGCGACAATTTTATCGCTAGTTGCAGCAATCCAATAGCCACCAGATGCAGCCATTCCCCCCATAGAAGCAATCACAGGTTTACCACTTTTCTGAATTGACTCAACTTCTTGTCGAATCAATTCTGATGCCATAGCACTTCCGCCTGGACTATTAATCCGCAAAATTAAGCCTTTTACATTTTCATCTTCTTTTGCTTCTCTTAATAATCTAACAATGGTATCGCTACCTGCTGAATCTTCATCACTATCGCCTAAAACAATTGCCCCCTCAACATTCACAACTGCAATTTTATTTGGCCCATTAACATTAAATCTATCAGGAAGATGGCTAACATAATCAAAAAAATCAATATAATTATAATCACCTTCTGGATCTCGCCCAAATTCATCAATCAGCATTTGATGAATCTCTGCATTAGTCGCTAATTCAGTGACTAATTGACGAGATAATGCAAACTGAGCGTCATCACCATTCGCTTCTTTAAATTGAGCAATATATTTAGAGGGTTCTGGAACGATTGATTCAGGGTCAATCTGTCTATTAGTAGCAATGCCATTTTTAAAATTTTGCCAAGCTGCGGAAAGCCATAAGGTTGCATTTTCTTTTGCTTCTGGAGACATGTCATCGCGAATAAATGGTTCTACAGCAGATTTATAAGTCCCTACACGGAAAATATGTGGCACAGCCTCTATTTTGTCTAATAACGTCTTAAAATAAACCGTTTCATAGCTCATGCCATGTAAATCAACAAAACCCGCTTTATTTAATAAAATTTTGTCTGCAAAACTAGCTAAAAAATATTGTCTCTGAGAAAAATAATCCCCGATGGCAATAACAAGTTTATTCTCTGCTTTAAAGTCGGTAATAGCTTTGCCTATAAATTCTAAAGAAGGTTGATCCCCCCCTTCAAAAAAGCTTAAATCCAACACTAAACCAGTGATAGCATCATCGTAAGTTGCCTTTCTGATTGCGCTCACTACATCAAATGTAGAAATTTTAACGGGTTCACTCCCACTACCAAACTCACTTCTTACAAAACGACGAAAATCACCAAAATCATCATGATTATCAGCAAGATATCCATCTAAATTTAATCGTAACGCCCCTTTATCAAAAGGCATGGATTGATTTGACGAAGTAGGCTCCTCAGACAAAAGCCCCCAAATAGAAAAAACAAAGAGCACAAATAAAATAAAAAACAAGCTCATTACGAATTCTCTAATACAACGAAAAACACGATATACATTTTTAAGAAATACTAGCATTTTAACTCTCAAACAAAATAAAAAAGTTGTTGTATAAGCTACCACAAAAAAACACGAAAATTAATAAAATATGCTATGCTTTACCACAATTTTTCGCATGGAGATTCCATAATGGAAGTATTAAATCTATTACAGCATCGCCGTTCCAGTAAAAAGTTTAGTGATATTGCACCAACTAAAGAACAATTAGAGATTATTTTAAAATCCGCACTACGCGCTCCCGATCATGGTCGTTTAAAACCTTATCATTTTGTTGTAATTGAAAAAGAGAGTATGGCCCTGTTTGAAAAGCATTTAAAATCGGCAGCAATTGAATTTAAATTAGGTAACGAAATACTCGCAAAAGCGGAAAAAATTAGTCAGCGAGCGCCGATGATTATTGGCGTAGTCGCAAAAATTACAAAAGATATCGAGAAAGTACCCGCTTGGGAGCAAATGCTAACCGCAGGCTGCGCAACTTATGCGATGCAATTAGCTGCCAACGCTCAAGGATTTGAGACATGTTGGATCTCGAATAAATGGATCGATGGTTCAGATCTTCGCAAAGCATTTAACTGCCAAGAATCCGATAAAATTATCGGCTTAGTCATGATAGGATCGCCTGCCGATAGCGAAAGTATCACGCTAGCAAGTCATACCGATGATACAACCCCTTTTGTGAGTTACCTCAAATAATTATTATGCAACAAGATAATCATAATTATGAAGATTTGATTCAAATTTTTAATCAATGCTTTTCGGATAGTTATAATACAAAATTGGAAAAAGGCGGTGATTATCCCATTTATCTCCCAGCATTTTGTGATGAGGGAAAAATTAAGAGTGATCGCTCTTATAATGTGATCTTATTTGCCCATGGATTTTATAGTAGTGCCTTGCACGAAATTTCGCATTGGCTAGTTGCGGGCAAAAAAAGACGAAAATTAGAAGATTTTGGCTATTGGTATGAGCCTGATGGCCGTTCTGAAGAGCGACAAAGAGAATTTGAACAGGTCGAAGTAAAACCTCAAGCAATAGAATGGATCCTTTCTACTGCGGCTAATTTTCGTTATTTCGCGAGTGCCGATAACTTAACAGGCAATGCAGGTGATAACACCGCTTTTAAACATGCGGTCTATGCTCAAGTGCAACATTATGCAGAGAAAGGTTTGCCTTTGCGTGCAGAAAAACTCAGACAAGCCTTGAGTCAGTTTTACAATACACCCAATTTTATTGATCTCTCAAAATTTGATATAACCAGAATTTAGGAAGGATATTATGCAATTTACTGTAATTATTCCCGCTCGATATGCTTCAACTCGATTACCTCGTAAACCATTATTGGATATTGTAGGTAAACCGATGATCCAACACGTGTGGGAAAAAGCCAAACAATCGGGAGCTACTCGTATTATTGTTGCCACAGATCATCCGGAAATTGTGGACGTGGTAACCAACTTTGGCGGGGAAGTTTGTTTAACTTCAGAGCACCATCAATCAGGTACCGAACGCATTGCCGAAGTTATCGACAAGATGGAAATTAGTGATGACGAAATCATCGTCAATATTCAAGGTGATGAACCTCTTATTCCTCCAGTTATTGTTGCTCAAGTCGCAAAAAATCTTGATTCACACCAAGTAAATATGGCGACATTAGCGGTTAAATTAACCTCAAGTGAAGAACTATTTAATAAAAATGTGGTTAAAGCAGTAACAGATAAAAATGGCATCGCATTGTATTTTTCTCGTGCGCCTATTCCTTTTGCTCGCGATCAATTTCCCGCATGTGATGATAGCTTTATTGAGCAACAACCTTATTTGCGTCACATTGGACTCTATGCCTACCGAGCAGGCTTTGTGAAACAATATATAGCTTGGCAACCAAGTGCCTTAGAGCAATTAGAGTCTTTAGAGCAACTACGTGCATTATGGCATGGAGAAAAAATTCATCTAGAACTTGCTAAAGAAGCCCCTCAGGTTGGTGTAGATACAGCAGAAGATCTAGAAAGAGTACGTCAGATTCTATCTGAATAATAACCCAAGCGGTAAGATCACATTCATGATTTGCAAAATAATCGAATGATGTTACCGCTTATATTTTACATGGAGACATTTATGTTAGGTAATATTTTAGGTTCTGTAGCATCATCAGTATTAGGTGGTGGAGAAGGGCAGTCAAAAGCAATACAGCTTATTCAAACATTGTTACAATCTCAAGGTGGGATTCAAGGCCTTATTGCAAAATTTCAACAAGGTGGATTAGAAGATTTAGTTAAATCTTGGATTAGTACAGGGGAAAACAAGCCTATTTCTCATCATCAAATCGTCGATATCTTTGGTAAAGACAATTTAGATAATGCTGCACAAGAAGCGGGTATTGAGCAAGATGAAGCACCCAATTTACTTTCTGAATACCTACCAAAAATTGTAGATACGCTCAGCCCAGATGGAAAATTAGATTTGGATAGTCTAAATACAAGCGATCTATTACAACAAGGTGCAAAAGCTGTATTTGGAAAATTGTTTAATTAAAAAATTAAGCCCCTAATTTTTGTCCATTAGGGGCTTACTCTTCAGTGAATTAGTCAATATTTTCTAATTCTTCTTCCGACAGTGTTTCTTGTAATTCACTGCTTGGCACTTTTCCATCCCTCACTTTAAAATCAAGATTTTGGAAATACGCTTCTCTTACTGTCGCATAAGGATCTTGTGATTGTTTTAATAACTCATCTTGATCTAATAAATTAGCTCTTGCATTAATGCCTTGAACCCCTACTTTCGCTAATGTCCATGGCGTAGTAAGTAGCGATAATACAGGATAGGTTGAATCAACAAGCCCTCCCAAATCTTGACGAGGTGTTGCTGGCCCATAAGCAGGTAACATCACATAAGGACCTGTTGGTACATCATAAGTACCTAAAGCATGTCCAAATGAACGCTGCCCATTATCCAATTTCAAATCATCAGTTAAACTAGCCCAGTCAAAGAGTCCACCTAAACCAAAAATAGAGTTAAACCAGAATCGAGTAAAATGGACCATCGCCTTTTGACCTTCACCTTCAACTAAACGATTAACAAAACTAGCAGGCTCATCTAAGTTATTTGCGACATTCACTAACCCTGTTTTAATTGGGCTAGGTACATAATCTCTCCATCCTTGTGCGACTGGTTTAAGTACATAGGGATCAAGATATTCATAATTAACCTTCCACATCGCACGATTAAACCCTTCAAAAGAATCAACTCTCTCACCAGTATTTGGATCTTGTGAAGATGAACACGCAACCAAAAAAGCAACCGAAGTTAGCATACAAACTGTTTTCAATTTACCCATAAAATTCATCTCCATTTAATTCAAAAAAGGGTTACTTTTCTTTTCCTGTCCAATAGTCGTATGTGCACCATGCCCAGGAATAATAATGAAATCATCAGCTAAATCAAATAATTTAGAATGAATTGTATCAATTAATTGTTCAAAATTACCACCAAATAAATCAGTTCTACCTATACTATTTCGGAAAAGTACATCACCAGTAAAAGCAATTTTATTATTAAAATCAAAAAATCCAACATGACCTGGTGCATGTCCTGGTAAATGGCGAATAGAAAAAGTCAGCTCACCCACGCTCAAATTATCTGATTCATTTAACCAATAATCAGGTAAAAAAGCAGGAACTGGAGGAAAACCATATTCTTGACAGATTGTAGGAAGTTGCTCAAATAAAGGCTCATCATCTTGATGAGAACCAAAAACTTCAACATCAAAGTATTTTTTTAGTGGTTCAACCGCCATTATATGATCTAGGTGACCATGCGTAATAACAAGTTTATCCACTTTTAATTGTTGTGATTCAACAAATTTAATAATCTTTTCTGCTTCATCTCCAGCATCAATAATGACAGCATTCTTATTATTATCCCATACTACCGAACAATTTTGCTGAAAGGCACCAACAGGAATAATTTGTAAATTAAACATTATACACTACCCTATTAAGAACCTCGCCAAGTACGGACAGGTCCAGTATCTACATGAACAAAATGGCTACGAGGATAATAACCTACACCACCACTCTTTAAGCTTTCTGCTACAGACTTAAGTTTAGCCAATGGAATATCTTTTATATAAAAATCAACAGCTTGGCCTTTAATATGATAGCTATTACTAGCAACTTGTTTAGATCGACGACGCATTGCAGCATTTGTTTTTGCAGAACGGTATCCACTCAAGATAAGAATTTCAGAATTTCTAGCTCCTAACCGAGCTTGAATTTTAGTTAACTTGAAAAATAAATTGGGGTCAATTGCTTTAACTTGGTTAGTATGGCGATCTCTCATAATATAATTGAGTTTTTTTAGATCAGCTTGTGAAAAACGCCCTTCACGATGTGAGGTAACTAAAGACTCTCCTGTATTTACATTATGCAAACGTAAAGAAAGGGGTTTCGGAGTTGATACAATTGCCATAGCAAGATTAGATAAGCAACTCGAACCAAGAATCACTCCTCCAAGTGAAAGCCATCTTCGGCGCTGTACATCTATAGATTTCATCATAGCTCCATTATTTAAACGACAATGGGGTATCAAAATACCCCTTAATTTATATTATTAACTTATATTACTCTAGATCAGAGTACTTAACTTTGCCCAATCTAGCGAAATACTTGATACTTTTTTATCTAACTTGTAAATATCAGGCAATGTATGTACTTGCCCATTTTCTACCCATGCAGTCACATAATAAAGATAGACTGGATTATCGGATTGAATACGAGCAGATGTTGTTTTTTTACTTTGTAATACTTTATTCTTACGTTGCTCTGACCATCCAGCCTCTTTTAATAACATCATTGCCAGTTCATCTGATTTTGCTACCCTGACACAGCCTGAACTTAATGCACGCATACTTCTACCGAATAATCCATGATTTGGTGTGTCATGTAAATAAATTGCATCGGAACTTGGCATATTAAATTTATAACGCCCCAAAGCACTATCATCTCCGGCTTTCTGTCTTATACGATACGGAAAATTCTTTTTTGGATTATCATAAGAAGTCCAATCAATACTATAAGCATCAACTTTATTACCTTTACTATCAAAGAGTTCATACCCATTTCTTTCAGCGTAACCTGGATCTTTTCTCATTTTAGGCACTAAATCTTTATTCTTGATACTAGTTGGTACATTCCAAGGTGGATTAACCACAACATTGCTTAGCTTGCTATACATTACAGGTGTACGTCTATCAGTTCTGCCTACAATGACTTTTGATTGTAATGCCAGTTTTCCATCACGGAAATAGTAAAGCTGATAACTTGGTATATTGACAAAAATACCATTATCAAAGCTAGGAATTAAGCGTAATCGCTCAGCATTTAAAGCTAGATTCTGGGCAGAAACATTAGAATTTGTTGAGCTTGACGATAATAACTCAAACATTTTATTTACTGTTTCTTGATAGACATGATTTCGAGGAATTAAATCTCCAACAAATTGAGCTGAATAGCCAGTTTTTATCATGCTAATCCAAAGTTCAATATCTTGGTTAGATGGTGCTTTCACACTGTAGCTACCAAGATCATATAACCACTCATTAGCAAATTTTGATACATTTTTAGTGTAATACAAATAATCTAAAAAACTATCAGTTAGTAAAATATCTCTTTCTAATTCAGAATTACTATTCAAAATTTGCTTCAGTGCCATTGTGGATTTCTTAGAAATACCACTAGCAGCAAATACTGCATATTCCTTCAAGAAAAGTTTTTCAGCCATTTTATCTTGCCATAATGGCATAAACTCATTTTGCAAATAAATTCCAGCCGTTGTCTTTAATAACAATAACTGATTATTACCTATTTCCTGCTGAACTCTTTGCTGTGCTACTGCCAATTGCTCAGCTGCAATCTTACTATTTTCTTGTTGAATAGCAGATTGGGCACTTCTTGCCAATTCCATCGCTTTTTCTTGCTGAACCTTGAAGCTAAGTTGTGACAAAACATTATCACTAGCAATAGCAATAGTAGAAAAAGTGACACTCGATAGCATCACAAGAGGAAGATATTTTAATTTTTTCATTCTAAATCCGTGTTTAAAAATTTCGCATACTATATTCGTATAACTGCGTATAAATACAGGTCGCTAAATTCCTACGACCTGAGGACTGTTTCATTATAAACGAAATTTTTACTTTTTATCAAATTTTAACCAATCCGCCATCATATGCTCAGTTTCGGTTAAGAAAAAGTCTGGAGCTTCATAGTCTTTTGGTAAGTCATCAAGACTTTTTAATGGTTTCTTTCCTTCTCGTTTAAATCTAGCATTGAGATCTTTTAAACGTTTAGCATCCATTTCAGTATGTTCTTTACGTCTCTCTGCTAAATTTAGCGAAATAAATTTACGGGCATCCCTTTCTCGATCAACTGCAATATCTTCTGCCAAAGTGATAAATTCAGGTTCATCCTTAATGCGTTCCTCATGCTTCTTGGTTAATTCAGCTACAGCATTGCGAGCATGACCAACTTCTGAATAATTTGCGGCTGGAATTTTATCCCAAGGTAATGCATTATCTTCAAAGCTTTCACCTGTTTTTTCTGCATTAATAATCTCAGGAAAATAGATATCAGGTTCAACGCCTTTCAATTGAGTACTACCGCCATTAATGCGATAGAATTTCTGAATAGTATATTGAATATACCCTAATGGATTTTTATCAAGATCATAGACAAAGTTTAAAGAGCGACTTTGTTGTACAGTTCCTTTACCAAAGGTTTTTTGACCAACTATAATTGCTCGATTGTAATCTTGCAATGCCGCAGCAAAAATCTCAGAAGCTGATGCACTGTGACGATTAATCATCACCATAATATCGCCAGTATATTGCACATCACTATCAGGATCTTCATGCACTCTAATGCGATTGAAAGCATCACGTACTTGAACGACTGGACCTTCTTTAATAAATAATCCTGTTAATTCAACGACTTCAGGTAAAGATCCGCCACCATTTTCGCGTAAATCGATAATCAATCCTTCAGCATTTTTTTCTTTCATTTCGACTAACAATTTACGCACATCATCAGTAAGTCCAATATAGAATGAAGGTATCTTGATCACAGCAATATTTTTGCCATCAATTTTATCAAAAGTCAGTTTAGCTGCACTATCTTCTAAATGAATCGTATCTCTAACTAAAGTAACAATTTTATTTTTCCCACCCTTTTCTGGTTCTATTTCTAAATAAACCTTAGAGCCTTTTTTACCTTTAATTTTGTCAACAACATCATCTAAACGCCAACCAACTACATCCTCAATTTTACTTTTAGTTTGACCAACACCGACAATTTTATCCCCTGCAGAAATTTCTTTACTTCTAGCCGCTGGAGCACCCGGTACAAGGGATTTAATAGTTGTAATATCATCTTCCATTTCAAGCGTTGCACCAATTCCCTCTAGAGATAAATTCATACTCTCTTGAAAACGTTGTGCAGAACGTGGCGAAAGGTAACTTGTATGAGGATCCAATTCTCTTGCAAATGCATTCAAATAGGTCTGTAAAATATCATCTGCTCTATTTTGAGTTAGGCGACGAATGGCCAAGTTATAGCGCTTAACTAATGTTTTTTTAATCTCTGGCCATTTTTTATCTTTTAAATACAGATTTATAACATCATTTTTAACACGCTGAGTCCAAAGCTTATTAGCTTCTTCTATTGTTTTAGGAAATGCTGCTTTTTCTCTATCACTTTCAATTTGATCTTGCTCTGTCAAATTAGGTTCATTATCTAATAGTGAAAGAGCATACTTATAACGCTCATAGCGACGCTTTGTCATTAAATCATACATTTCAAAAGCTGAAGTCAATTGACCATCATATAATTCATCATCTAATTTTAAAGCATATTTTTGTCTCAATTGATCAACATCAGATTGAAGAAAGGTATTATGGCTACCATCTAACCAGTCAATATAACGATTGAATATATTTTGTGAAAATTTATCATCTAAATTAAATTTACGATAATGAGATTGAGTTAGACGAGCAGTAACCCGTTTAGTTGAAAGCTCATGTTGACTTGTTGATTTTGGAATCGTGATATCTGATTCTTTAATTGTCGGCTCAACAGCTAAACTATTTAATACGACCAAACCAACCAAACTAACAATATACTTTAATTTGTTGTATTTCATATAAATTCTACTCCTGTAGTAAAATAAATTTAGTGACGTTCACGACTAAATTTACTCTCCAATGCAACAAGACTTTCGAATGAGGCTTTAGGTGCTTCAGTATTCTTTCTCATTGTACGTTTTTTATTATTCTCTTTAGCTTGTTGCTTAAAGTAAGCTTTACGTTTTTCTTTTATTTGCTGAGCCTTCTTTTCAGCATAAGCGGCTTTAGCTTGTTCTAATGATTTTGCGGCATGCTCTGCTTGAGCAGCATCAACAATACCATCATGTTCTCCATTAAGACCAACTCGAATTGCCCCTTCTTTACACGCATGTAAATAACGCCAATTTGCAGTATAAGATCTTAATGCTTGACGTAATAACGTTTTACTTATTTTCTCATCATCAGACAAAGCTTCTGCTAACTCTTGGAAAAGACCAACCTTCAATGGTTTTGCTTCCCCTTCCAAGAAGAAGCATTGT
Source organism: Otariodibacter oris (assembly GCF_009684715.1). Taxonomy (NCBI): domain Bacteria; kingdom Pseudomonadati; phylum Pseudomonadota; class Gammaproteobacteria; order Pasteurellales; family Pasteurellaceae; genus Otariodibacter; species Otariodibacter oris. The sequence continues at coordinate 1,329,858 of NZ_CP016604.1, forward strand.
GGAAATTTTTCCGCTAAATAAACAATTACTTCCTTAGTTGTTAATGCTGTTTTATTGTTTTGTTGAACGTCAACTTGTTGTTCAGTCATACTAGTTTCCATATAAAAATCCATACCTAAGTTAGAACAAATTATTTAATCTAACCTTCTAAAAATCTTTCTGCATCAAGTGCAGCCATGCATCCTGTACCTGCCGAAGTAATCGCTTGACGATACTGATGATCCATTACATCACCTGCGGCAAACACTCCAGCCACACTTGTTGCTGTTGCATTTCCATCTAATCCCGATTTTACGACAATATAACCATTATTTAATTCCAACTGGTTTGCAAATATTTCAGTATTAGGTGAATGCCCAATTGAAACAAATACCCCATCTAAAGTAATAAGCTTATCTTCTCCATCATTGGTTGATTTAATATTTATGCCCGTTACACCAGAATTATCACCTAATACTTCATCAAGTACACTATTCAAATGTAAGATAATTTTGCCTTCTTCTACTTTCTTCATTAAGCGGTCAATTAAAATCTTCTCACTTCTAAACGTTTCACGACGATGAATTAAATGAACCTCAGAAGCTACATTCGAAAGATATAATGCTTCCTCTACCGCAGTATTTCCACCACCAATCACAGCAACAGGCTTATTTCTATAGAAAAAACCATCGCAAGTCGCACAAGCAGAAACACCTCGCCCTTTGTAAGCTTCTTCTGATGGTAAACCTAAATATTTTGCTGAAGCTCCAGTCGCAATGATCAAGGCATCACAAGTAAAAGTATTAAAATCACCGTTTAAAGTGAAAGGACGTTTAGATAAATCAACAGAATGAATATGATCAAAAATAATTTCTGTATCAAATTTTTCAGCATGTTGTTGCATCTTATTCATCAATTCTGAACCGGTAATTTCATTAAACTCTCCTGGCCAATTTTCTATTTCAGAAGTTGTAGTGAGTTGTCCGCCTTGTTGCATACCAGTGACTAATACTGGATTTAAATTTGCTCTTGCTGCATAAACAGCTGCTGTATATCCAGCTGGACCAGAACCTAATATCAACAACTTAGCATGTTTTACTGTCATTCTTTTTCTCCAAAGATAAGCGGTAAGATAATAACAAAAAAGAGCAATTATCTTACCGCTTATTTAACTAATATAATAAGGAATATAACTGTCTGCGGTATTTTGCAGCCAAAGGATCAGCATTTCCCATTGCTGATAAAATTGCTAAAAACTGTGTTTTAATTTCGCCATTAGCAACTGTTAAATCTTTCTTTAACCATGCTAATAATAGAGACAACGCCTCATCATTTCTCTTTACTTGATGAAGTTGATTAGCTAATTGAATCGCAATCTCTGGCGTTGCAGTACGCTCATATTCTGCCTGTAATTGCTGAATTTCAGGTGAGTCTGCCGCTTCCATTAGTAATTTTATTTGGCTCTGTAATCCTGTCCATCGACTATCTCTATCTTGAATCGGAATTTGAGATAGAATCTCTGTCGCTTGCTCAATATTCTTCAATGCGATATGGGTTTCAGCGTAAAGTAATCCAAAATCACTATTCTTTTTATCTGTTTTTTCCCAAGCAGATTTCAGTAAAGGAAGAGCGAGATCATATTGTTCTGCCTCTAGATATTCAATAGCTTGGCTAAATTGTAACTCTTCTTCCTTCGGTAAAATATTACCTAATCGAATACGTAATTCCTGTTCAGAAACCGCACCTTGAATCGCATCTACAGGTTGACCATTTAAAAAGAAATATGTTGTAGGAATGGCTTGCACTCTAAATTGTGAGGCAATCATCGGTTGTTCATCACAATTCACAATTGCAAGTAAAAACTGCTTGGCATATTCATCCGCTAATCTGCGTAATAACGCTTCCATTTCAAGAGAAATTGATTCGCTAGGTGAAATAAAGTGAAACACCACAGGCACTTCAGCTGTGGCGTTAATTACTTCGCTAAAATTAGTTTCGTCTACATTTATTAAATAATTCATTGTTACCTTATAAAACTCAGCGTATTGTAATCATTATAAACACTATTCTGTTATATAGCGATAATTGATCTTATATTTGATAGAATCATGTCCACTAAAAACTTCACATCTATCAATCATATTATAATAAAAAACCGAGGACAATGTCCTCGGTCCAGATGATTGAGCTATTCATTAAAATTCAAGCATTATCCATTGACAAATTTTTCACCTAATTCAATTTCTGCTTTTAATGTAGGTAACATGGCATTAATCGCAGCTTCTTCATACGTACTTAACTTACCAATTGGTAAAAATTCTTCAATACCATGACGTCCTAAGCGTATTGGTTGAGCAAAGAAACGAGTGTATCCACTATTACCTTCAACATAAGCGTATTCAATAATATCTTCACCAATCAAACCTTTTACAACTGAACGAGCGAAACGAGCAGCAGCTTGAGCCATGGATAATGTCGCAGAGCCAGAACCTAATTTTGCTTTAACAATCTCAACCCCAGCATTTTGAACCTTGAGTGTGAGTTCTTCGACTTCTTCTTCTGTAAATTGTAATTTTTCTTCTTCAGTAGCCTGAGAGAATAACGGAAGAATTGTTACACCAGAATGACCTCCAATGACAGGAACCTTAACATTATTGACATCTTTACCCTTCAATCTAGCAACAAATCTTTCTGAACGTAAAAGATCTAAAGAAGTGACCCCAAATAATTTACGCTCATCATAAACACCTGCTTTTTTTAAAAGCTCTGCAGCAACAGGAACCATGGTATTCACTGGATTTGTAATAATACCGATACAAGCTTTTGGACAAACTTCAGCAATTTTTTCGATTAAATTTTTAATGATTCCTGCATTAAAATCGAATAATTCAGCTCGATCCATCACAGTTTTACGGACTCCCGCCGTAATTAGTACTAAATCAGAGCCTTTCAAAGCTTCACTCGGATCATCCCCACAATAGCCAACAATATTAATTGATGTTGGAATATGATCTATGTCTGCTGCAATACCTGGGGTAACAGGTGCAATATCATACAATGCCAAATTAGTTCCTTCTGGCAATTGTAACTTAAGCAATAGTGCTAATGATTGGCCTATACCACCTGCCGCACCTAGTAGTGTTACTTTCATAAATGCCTCCATATCTTAAAGTTGTACTAAAACATTCCCAAAATAAATTTATGGATAATTATAAAAATATTCAAATATAAAAAACTGTTCAACTTAAAACAAACTCATATTAAAAATATTTTAATTTGCATATATTCTATGAGAGTAAAAGATCATGTATTACCATTAAAAAATAAAGTAAGAGAAATAGATAGACAAAGCAACTTAATCATACCTGAATATAAAATAAACTGTGTTATTCATATTGCCTACATCTAATCTATGATTAAGGCTCCCATTCTTACTTAGTTTTATATGCCAAAATATGATTGTTTAGTATTTTGCTGAATAACGGCTAATTATCGTTCTCACTCCACCATTACTTGCACATTTAGACTCATCTTGAGCCATAGAATAACTTCCATCACGACAAATAGCAGTTACATTTTCAGGTAAATTTTCAGTTGCTTGTAACTGTAAAATTTGATGAGGAAAAACTGCCGTCTTATCTGATGTAGTTTCAGCTACTTTAACTGAAGTTGTTTGAGTACAAGCCACTAATACAAAAGGTAGAACTAATAAACTCATAGCCACTGTAATATTTTTCATTATGTACTCCTATTTTCTCTAAAATTTAGGTTAGATAAAAACTGAAAATTTTAATCTTTGGTATATATAATGACTTGATATTATTCAAAATTCAAGCATTATCCATTGATATATTTCTCACCCACTTCAATCTCTGCTTTTAATAATGGAATCAGAGATTCGAACGCTATTTTTTCACTAGCACTCAGCTCACCTAAAGGTAATACTTTTTCAATACCATTACGACCTAAACTCACTGCTTGTGCAAAAAATCGAGTATATTCTCCATCGCCCTCAACATAAGCATATTCAACTATATCTTCACTAGCTAATCCTTTCAATACAGCCAAAGCAAAACGTGTGCCTGCCTCCCCCATTGATAATGTAGCAGACCCAGTACCTGCTTTATCTTTAACTACTTCAACACCAGCGTCTTGTACACTTTTGGTCAATTTCTCAATTTCCTCATCGGTAAATTGTAATTTTACTTGTTCATAAGCTTGAGAAAATAATGGAAGAATAGTAATACCTGAATGACCACCAATAACCGGGACCTTAACTTTACTCACATCTTTTGATTTAAGATCTGCCACAAAGGTTTCTGCCCGTAAAATATCCAATGTTGTTACACCAAATAATTTACGCTTATCATACACTCCTGCTTTTTTTAATACCTCAGCAGCAATAGCAACTGTTGAATTAACAGGATTTGAGATCATTCCAATACAAGCTGTTGGGCATGTTACTGCAATTTTTTCAACCAAACTTTTAATAATACTCGCATTATAAGTAAACAATTCTGAACGATCTGAAGTTGGAGTAAAAGCAGCACTTGCTGTAATTAAGACTAAATTAGCCCCTTCCAAAGCTTTTGTCGGATCCTCTCCTGTAAAACCAGTTACTTTAACTTCTGTTGGAATATGGCTTAAATCTCTTGCAACGCCTAACATTGATGGGGCTATATCATATAGTGAAAGGTGAGATCCTATTGGCAGTCGCACTTTAAGTAACAACGACAATGCTTGACCTACACCACCTGATGCACCTAATATTGTGACCTTCATAAGTTTCCCCTCATAAATTTGTATAAAAACAAATCATATTATTAGTTTATGTAAAATTATGCGAATATTCAATATAAGTGAAATAATTCTTAAAAATTAATTTTTATCAATTTTCTGAAGTACAATTAAAAAAAATATGAATACAAATCTATTACTCTTTAAAAAAAAGCCGAGGATTTTTCCTCGGCTATTATTATTTTTATTAAATTAAAAGATTATTACCCATTAATAAATTTTTCACCTAACTCAATATCTGCTTTCAATGTAGGAATCATCGCCTCAATTGCAGCTTGTTCATAAGCACTTAAATCACCAATTGGTAATATTTTCTCAACACCATTACGTCCAAAACGGACTGGTTGTGCAAAGAAGCGAGCATATTTACCATCGCCTTCAACATAAGCGTATTCAACCACTTCTTCACCAGTTAAGCCTTTTAATACAGCACGAGCAAAACGAGCCGCTGCTTGCGCCATTGATAGAGTTGCAGATCCACCACCCGCTTTAGCTTGAACAACTTCTGTACCTGCATTTTGAATACGTTTTGTTAGTGCTTCAACTTCTTCATCTGTAAATTTAATTTTATCTTCTTCATGTGCTTGAGAAAGTAGAGGAAGAATTGTTACACCTGAGTGTCCGCCAACAACTGGCACTTTAATTTTATTGACATCTTTACCTTTTAGTTCTGATACAAATGTTTCTGAACGAAGAACATCAAGCGTAGTTACACCGAATAATTTATTTTTGTCATAAACACCTGCTTTCTTTAATACTTCTGCAGCAATCGCAACAGTAGTATTGACTGGGTTTGTAATAAGACCTACGCACGCTTTTGGACAAACTGCTGCAACTTTCTCAATTAAATTACGAACAATACCGGCATTAATATTAAATAAATCAGAACGATCCATACCTGGTTTACGAGCTACACCAGCTGAGATTAAAACTAAGTCAGCACCTTGTAGTGCAGGAGTTGGATCTTCACCACCAAAACCTTCAACTTTCACCGCAGTTGGAATGTGGCTCACATCCGCCGCAACGCCGGGAGTAACAGGAGCAATATCATACAATGCAAGATTTGTTCCTGCTGGTAATTGTAGTTTTAGCAAAAGAGCTAATGCTTGACCAATCCCGCCTGCTGCGCCTAATACTGCAACTTTCATAAACTTCTCCTTATGAGTTTGTATAAATATAAATCTTGTAGCAAGTTTATGTAAAATTGTGCAAATATTCAAACAACAAAATAAAAATTTGCGACATAACGCAAACTTTTCTCAAATAAATTTTAATTCTCATTGCTTTTTATATATAAACAAGCAAAAATTTCAAATATTTGTCCCATAAAAAATCAAAAAGGAAATCAAGTGGAACAAGCAGATAAGATGGAAAAAAAACTAGACAAAGATGAATCACTAACAGAAGCTTTCAAGTCTTTGTTACACCAAGAAAAATTTGGTTCTCAAAGTGAAATTGTGACAGCGTTACAAGAACTTGGTTTTGAACATGTAAATCAATCCAAAATATCCCGCATGCTCACAAAATTTGGTGCGGTAAGGACGCGTAATGCAAAAATGGAAATGGTTTATCAATTACCCAATGAACCTGCTATTCCAACCACATCAAGCCCACTAAAAAATCTTGTTGTTGATATTGATCATAACGATAACCTCATTGTTGTCCGAACCATTCCCGGTGCGGCACAACTGATTGCGCTTTTATTAGATTCAATGGGAAAATCAGAAGGTATTCTTGGTACCATTGCAGGTGATGATACTATTTTTATTACCCCAACACGCCAAACAGCAATGGATCAACTTATTGAAAATATCACAGAACTCTTTGAAAACAGCTTATAATGAACATTCTAATCACTGGGGGAACTGGCTTTATCGGTAAAGAGCTTTGCCAAAAACTCATCGATCAAAATCATACATTAAGTATTTTAAGTCGCTCCCCTCATCAAAATACACAAGCGGTCACTTATTATCAAACTTTAGCAAATTTTGATAATTTGAATGGATTTGATGCGATTATTAATTTAGCTGGCGAGCCGATTTTTGATAAAAAATGGACCACCAAACAAAAAGACATTTTACGAGCTAGCCGAATCAATATTACGCAACAATTAGTTGATCTCATAAAAAATAGCAATCATCCACCACACACTTTTATATCGGGTTCAGCCACTGGTTTTTATGGCGATCTTCCTAAACAAAATAATGCAAAATATTATGATGAACTGACCGCTTGTGGCGATCAATTTGCGGCTCAATTATGTGCAGATTGGGAAAATACCGCCCTTAAAGCGAACTCTGACAAAACACGAGTTTGTCTCATTCGAACGGGAATTGTCTTAAATAAAGAAGGCGGTGCATTAAAACGAATGTTACCGCTTTATAAATTAGGACTCGGTGGAAAAATAGGAAATGGCTCACAATATTGGTCTTGGATTTCTCTTGAAGACCATGTTAATGCAATATTATTTTTACTGAATAATCCAAACTCAAAAGGCGCTTACAACTTTGTTTCTCCAGAACCCATCACTCATGCTGAATTTAATCGGATCTTATCTCAAGTGGTAAAACGTCCTGCATTTTTTCATGCTCCCGAAATTATGTTAAAAATGATACTTGGAGAACGTTCACAATTATTATTAGATAACCAACCGCTTGTTCCGCAAAAATTATTGAATGAAGGATTTACTTTCCAAGATAACAAACTCACACCAAGTTTGTTTCTCTAAACTCAATAAAAAACAAACAAAAAGGGAGCAACCGCTCCCTTTCTCATCTTTAGTAAATGCTATACATTAAAGCGGAAATGCATGACATCGCCATCTTTAACGATATACTCTTTTCCTTCTAAACGCCATTTACCCGCTTCTTTTGCACCATTCTCACCTTTATATTGAATAAAGTCTTCATAGGCAATCACTTCTGCACGGATAAATCCTTTTTCAAAATCAGTGTGAATCACTGCAGCGGCTTTCGGTGCAGTTGCGCCAACGGCTACTGTCCAAGCTCTTACTTCTTTTACACCGGCAGTGAAGTAAGTTTGTAAATTTAATAAAGCATATCCTGCACGAATTACACGATTTAAACCCGGTTCTTCAATGCCTAAATCTTGTAAAAATTCTGTTTTTTCATCATCGTCTAATTCAGCAATTTCAGCTTCAATCGCTGCGCACACTGGCACAACTACAGAACCTTCTTTTTCTGCAAACTCACGGACTTTATCTAAATATGGATTATTTTCAAAACCATCTTCATTGACATTAGCAATGTACATTGTTGGCTTTAAGGTTAAGAAGTTATAACCTTTAATCGCGTGTAATTCATCTTTATCTAAATCAACGGTACGGATCATGCCTGCATTTTCGAGTACAGGTAGGATTTTTTCCATGATCGATAATTCATATTTTGCATCTTTATCGCCGCCTTTTGCACGTTTTTGTAAACGTTGAATAGCGCGCTCACAGCTATCTAAATCAGCTAAAGCAAGCTCTGTATTGATAGTTTCAATATCATCAAGGGGATCAATTTTTCCTGCAACGTGCACAATATCATCATTTTCAAAACAACGAACAACATGCCCAATTGCATCCGTTTCACGAATATTTGCTAAGAATTTATTGCCTAATCCTTCGCCTTTACTTGCACCCGCCACTAAACCTGCAATATCCACGAATTCCATTGTAGTAGGTAATACACGTTCTGGATTCACAATTTCAGCTAATGCATCTAAGCGAGGATCTGGCATTGGTACGACACCAGTATTCGGCTCAATTGTACAAAACGGATAGTTTGCCGCCTCAATACCTGCTTTTGTTAATGCATTAAAAAGCGTTGATTTACCTACATTGGGTAAACCCACGATACCACATTTAAATCCCATAATTTTTCCTATTTCTTAATGTTAAATGGCTATGCCTTGAATGCGTTCAAACGATTCGTTGCTTTGACAATGCCTTCTTTAAATAAAAGATCCATACAACGCCCCGCTTCATCAACGGCAGCATCAATCAATGGCTTATCTGTTGGCGAGGGTTTTCCTAACACGTAGCTTGCTACTAGATCTTTATGTCCTGGGTGACCAATACCAATTCGGACACGATAAAAATTCTTGTCATTCCCTAGGCTTGCAATAATGTCTTTTAAGCCATTATGTCCGCCATGGCCACCACCTTGTTTGATTTTCACCACACCTGGAGGTAAATCTAATTCATCGTGTGCGACTAAAATTTCTTCAGGCTTTATGCGATAAAAATTTGCTAACGCACCAACCGCTTTACCACTTAAATTCATAAAAGTCGTTGGCACGAGTAAACGCACTTCACCCTGTGCAGGATTAATTTTAGCAACCTTACCAAAGTATTTTGATTCTTCTTTCAATGAAACGCTATATTGGCGAGCGATTTCATTAATTAACCACTCCCCTGCATTGTGACGCGTTTCCTCATACTTGGCACCTGGATTGGCTAATCCAACAATCAACTTAATTTGTGACACGTCATCTATCCTAAAATACTGGCCTAAAATAATAAAGGCGGTATTGTAGGAAAAAAGCGAAGACTTAACAAGAGAAAGCCTTTACAAAGAATATGTAACCTTTATCTATTTAAAATAAAATATTTTATTAATCATTGAATGACATCTTCATTTTATTAAAGATAAAGCTTAAAATGCGATAATCATTCTCATTTAAAAAGGTGGTTATGTATGAATAAACTATCATCTAATGACAAAAAACCTTTACATATTGAAAATCCTATCGCTGAAACCTTATTAATTCCTCTATACATGAAAGCGAAATTAACTAATCAAAATAGCATTATAATCAAGGACAGCAGTGCCGTTGATTTAGTATCTAAGCTAAACTACAATTTTGATAAATTTTCTGCGGCAGACATGAGTTTGATTGGATGCGGTTTACGAGCTGACTATTTTGACCAATATGCAATTCAGAAAATTGAGCAATCTATTCAACAAAATTACCATTTAGTTATTATTTCTATTGGCTGTGGGTTAGATAATAGATATCAACGTATTGTAGAACAAACCAATATCGATAAAACCTATTTTGATAATATCCATTTTTATGAAATCGATTTACCTGAGGTCATTGAATTACGCTCAAAATTAATACCTGAAAAGTATAACCAACATTATATCGCTGGCTCAATGTTTGAAGATAAATGGCTGATTGATATCCTTAACACTCTAAAGCTTAATACAACAAATAATAATCTGCCCATTAATGTAAATTTCTGCTTTTTAATTGAAGGGGTTTTAATGTATTTTCAGTCCGAACAAGTGAAATCATTTTTTGCTATGCTTGCTGATACCTTAACCCACGCAAATAAAACATCCAAAGACTCATATCATATTGCTGATATAGATATCATGTTTGATGCAACAGGCGTATTGGCCACTAAATTCTCAAAAAAACATGATGCAGTTCGACACATGAATGCTGAATTTAAATGGGGAATGTCAAATAATGAACAACTTACTATTTGGGATAAACGTTATAAGTTACAGTCCTCAAAATATATTATGGATATCAAGCCACATCTATGGTCAATCAAAGCCAAATTAATAAGATTGATACCTAAATTCCGTAAATTCTCTAAAATCCTTAATTATTCAATAGAAATTAACTAAATCCCATAAAAAATGGCTCATTTTAGTCACTTATTTTGAGCCATTTTTATTTTGTAAATCGGAAATTAAACTTTTGCTGAATACACCTTAAATTTATTCGATTTAGCTAACAAAGTGTGTGAACCGAAAGCGTGATCGAGTAAATCTGGATAAGGTAAGAAAGCATTAGCGACAATACGCAACTCACCACCTTTACTCAGATGCTGTTTGGCTTGAAGAATTAAAGATTCAACTGCTCGATATGCGGTATCGACCCCATCATGAAATGGCGGATTAGAGACAATCAAATCAAATCGCTCTGGAATATGTGAAAACACATCACTCGCTATGACATGACCTTCTAATTCATTTTCTGCTAATGTACGTTTGCTTGATTCTATTGCCATTGCGTGTACATCAGACATTGTCAGTTTAATTTTTGGAAACTGTTGTTTTAAGAATCCACCAATCACTCCCGCACCACAGCCTAAATCTAACACTTTACCTTTTAACCGATCCGCTTTATCAAAAGTAGAAAGCAATAATTGCGAGCCACTATCTAACTCTGCCGAACTAAATACCGCAGGTAAAGCAAACACATTAAGTGATTGCAAGCGGTAAGATTTCCAAAAAGAATTGTAATTAAAATCAGGTTGAGTCTGTAAAGAAAAATGATACAGTCCGCAACGGCGAGCGGAATCAATTTTGGCAATATCACCAAATGGCTCAAGCATTTTTTCAACAGAGCGAACACCAGAACGATTTTCACCAATAATCAGCATTTCTTGCCCAATCGGTGCATTAGATAACCATTGTAACAGTTGAAATTGACACTCTTGTTTGTTCTTCGTCCAATAGAAAACTGCTAAATCAGCAGAATCCTCACAAAGCAACCCAAATTTAGCTTTATCATACTGATTTACATAATCAAAATAGCTACTAAACACGGTAACATTTTGACTTTGCTTACGAATTTCTTCCGCAAAATGATCTTTAATATAGCCAAATAGCAAGATATTTTTCTTTTCAAATAACGCTAAATGGCGTTCTAATACTTCACTCTCTGGTGATAACATATTTTTCCTATTTTAATTTTCCATACAATTTAATGGATTAGTTTTGACCAAACATCTGCTCAATGCTCTCTTGCAAATGATCAAACATCTGATAGCGTTTGCGGTGTAACGATCGTTTTTTGGTTTCAATCTCTTCTAATGGCTTACGTTTAATTTCTAATGGCAATACCCAATAACCACGTTCGTTGAGTATCCCTTCATGCTCTTGCCAAAAATGATCATAGTTAAATAGTAATCTGGAATGATCATTTCTACGGTATTTCGCTTGATGTTTATGTGCAATACCCACCAATTCACAATCGAAAACTTTAGCCAACATTTTAAACGCATTCACTAACAGCGCATGAGGTCTAAAACCATGTAAATTTTTAGTCGCCTTCTTTACTAATTCTTTAGCATTTTCACCATTAGGTCCCTGAATAGATGCAATCAATAATAAATTAGGAGATAAAAATGAAAATGAGGCATCATAAACACTCTTACCATTTGTATCTCTAATATTTAAAGAAAAAAATCCTTCAAAAGGATCAATCTTATTGAGATTCAAATACAGGCTTAAATCTTCCGTTAATTGTGCGAGCAATATCGTTTTTTGCTGAACTAATTTACTAGAAAAGGCTATGCCAAATTTATTCTTTGTCATCGCAAGGCTATCAATAATTGCCTTAACACGTTGTGCCTTAGTAAAACTATTATCACAAAACTTTTGTAGCACCGCATTACATCGATAAGGAACATCAGTAAAAACAGGTATCCATAATGGATTATGATTTAGATATGATTCAAATTGTTTACGTTCAGTTGAACACCACAGGCTATAAAAATGATAGCGAAAAAATAAACGAATTCTTTTTAATGCTCTTTTTTCATCTGCATATAATTCTTTATAAATTGGAAATAAAAACTCCGACTCCATTTATTACAACATCCAATTACAAAAACAATTTCCGCATTTTATCAACTTTTGCTACTATTCCCTAATATTTTATAAGGAAACATAATGAATCGACGTGATTTACTATTACATGAAATGAATATCCCCCAATGGATATTAACAAAACCACAGGTTTTGAAAGGGGATGCTCAAATTCGCTTAGAAGATCACATCAAACTCGTTATTGTCTGTGATGAAGATCATCAACAAACTCAACGATTCCAAGATATTTTACTAGCCTTAAAAATTAGTAATGAAGAATATCAATGGATCAATTTTTCACAATCTATGAGGCTCAACTTCCAGCACAGCCCTATTTTTTGGATAATTCAAGATAAATCAAATCATGAATTATTTGCAAAAAAATATGCAGATCTGACCGCTTGGTATCAAACGGATTGGAATGATCTTTCACTTCCCCCACAAAAACGACAATTTTGGCAACAAATTGAATCCTTTTGCCCTAATTTAGAGGAAAATTCGTGATCGAACTTATCACATCTACCGATTTTGACCGCTTATTTAACATTGAGCAACAAGCACATATTACCCCTTGGAGTAAAGGCACTTTACTGAATAACCAGGGCGAGCGTTATCTCAATTTAAAGTTATCTATTGATGGAAAAATTATTGCCTTTGCTATTTGCCAAACGATTTTAGATGAAGCGACTTTATTCAATATTGCAGTCGATCCCGCTTATCAAGGAAAAGGTTACGGCAAACAATTGCTACAAGGATTGATTGAAAAATTAAACGAGAAGAATATTGCTACGATTTGGCTTGAAGTTAGAGAGTCGAATCAAACCGCACAACACTTATACACCACAATGGGCTTTAATGAAGTGACCGTTCGCAAAAATTATTACCCAAAACCAAATGGCGAACGAGAAAATGCGATCGTGATGGCACTTTATCTTTAACCCTATTCACTTTATGATGATAACTATCGTCATTACATGAGAACACTATGAACACCATTGAAACATTTGAAGAGCTTGATTTAAGCCCTGAATTATTAAAAGCCTTGACTAAAAAAGGTTACAAACGCCCAACGGCAATCCAACAAGAAATTATTCCACCCGCATTAGACGGACGTGATGTCCTTGGCTCAGCCCCAACGGGTACAGGTAAAACTGCGGCATTTTTATTACCTGCCATTCAACATTTACTGGATTATCCACGCCGTAAACCCGGTCCACCACGCGTTTTAGTCCTCACCCCTACTCGTGAACTAGCCATGCAGGTTGCGGAACAAGCAGAAATTTTAAGTGAATTCACTAATCTGAATATTGCTACCATCACAGGTGGTGTCGCTTACCAAAATCATGGGGAAGTATTTAATACAAACCAAGATTTAGTCGTTGCAACACCGGGGCGATTATTACAATACATTAAAGAAGAAAATTTCGATTGTCGTTCAGTTGAAATCCTTATTTTTGATGAAGCAGACAGAATGTTACAAATGGGATTTGGACAAGATGCAGAACGCATTGCGGCTGAAACTCGTTGGAGAAAATATACTTGGTTATTTTCTGCCACTCTTGAGGGCGAACTGCTTACTGATTTTGCACAGCGTATTTTAGACAATCCAATCGAAATTGATGCCGAACCAAGCCGTCGTGAACGCAAAAAGATTCAGCAATGGTATTACCATGCAGATAATGTTGAGCATAAAACAAAACTCTTAGCCCGTTTAATTACCAATTTTGGAATAGACCGAGGCATCGTGTTTGTCCGTCGTCGAGATGATGTTCGAGAATTAAGTGATACGTTACGTAAAAGAGGCATCCGCTCTACTTATCTTGAAGGGGAAATGGCACAAACTCAACGTACTCAAGCGATTACTCGTCTAAAAGAAGGCGTAGTAAATGTGTTAGTTGCCACCGATGTTGCCGCACGAGGTATTGATATTGAAGATGTCGATTTTGTGATTAACTTCGATCTGCCATACAGTGCTGATACCTATCTTCATCGTATCGGACGTACTGCCCGTGCAGGTAAAAAAGGATCAGCTGTTTCTTTAGTCGAGGCTCACGATTACAAATTGTTAGGTAAAATTCAACGCTACACCGATGAAGTACTTAAGCCAAGAACAATCGAAGGCTTAGAACCAAGAACAAAAGCCCCAAAAGATGGCGAGCTAAACACGACGACGAAAAAAGAAAAAGCACGAATCAAGAAAAAGAAAGAGGCGAAAAAAGAGGCGACAAAGAAAAAAGTCAAAGTCCGCCATAAAGATACCAAAAATATCGGCAAACGTAGAAAGCCAAGTTCTGCTAATGTAGAGAACAAAGAAGATTAGCAACATCGTACCTAGTAAAATAAGGATATTAACTTTTTGAATAATATATGCCCTATATAGATTGAGTAATAGATGCTAAAAACATCTCATAAGAAGATTTATATACTAAACTATGTTAGTTTATATTGTAATAACTCATAAAAAACTGTATTACTTATTAACTTTAATAACTTATTATCAATAATATAAATCATAGATAGAAAGATACAGCCGAGAACCTTGGTTATACTTTAAAAAATAATTATTTAAGGAATATAAAATGGATGAATTCACAGATTTAAACTTAGATAGAGAAAAATTAAAAAACTGTTTGGAGCAATTTTGTAAAAAAAATGAGTTTCATCTTGAATTTGTAGAAGATAAACCTAATAAGAAAACTTTCAAAATTATTAAATCAGGACTTGAACCTGCTCGTTTAGTTTTTCATCTAAAGAAATCTGGAGCAACTACAATTCAAATTAATGAAGGTAAAAATAAAAAACTTAATTGTGAAATTGCTGAATATATTAAACTTAACTTGTGTCAAGAAGAAATAAAAAGTTTAAATATCTTGATTAAAGGAATAAGCAATACCACTATGGAAAAAATTTTTTCTGAAATAGAGTCTATTCAAGGAATAAACAAAATTAATATTACACCTAAAAAAATTAACGGCGGTACCTTGTATGAACTTAAATCAGAAACATTTGATGATCAATTAAATCTTTCTTATTACGATAAAAATCATAACTTATTAATTCAAGGGAGACCTTTATCTTGTTATAAAGTAGTAGCTTATTCACTATCAATGGATATAAACACAGACACTCTGGCAAGAATTCTTTACAAAAAAGATGATTGCGAAAAAAATATTGCAAGACCAGAAACATCTGAATCTCTTTTAAAAATGAAATTACCAAAATCATATGATAATTTACCTAAAGAAATCAAAAATTTGTTAATATCAAGTTGTTGTATAAGAGCTGCATCTCCCAATCTACCTGAATATTCCATGCTAACATACTGTGAATTAAAAGCTCTGGAAGGTATCATTAAATCAAAACTTGTAGAATGTCAAATTGTAGAAATACCAAATAATGTTGGTGAACTATTTGAAATTCCACATGACCCAAAAGCAATTACATTAAAAAATGAAATTCTACAACAGTATAAGGAATTGAATCAAATTAAAACTCCTATCGAAGCAGCATATAAATATTATAGAGCTCGTCGACATTCATTATTTCATATGCAAGGCTTTATTCACACAAGCTCTAAAGTAGACTCATTACAGGCGGCTATAAATATATGTGATAAAGTTTATAGTTTAATAGAAGGCTTTTATTAAATGTTATTCACAATAGATATTTATAAAACTAAATTAGGTAAGTCTTTGGTTGTTTGTACGGGAACAGATTATTTAAACCTATTTTCTTTATTAAAAGAAATTAGAGAAAAATGGGTTTACCTACATGACTCAACCCCAACAGAAATGCTATTTGATATGTATTATACCAATGGAAATTCTGATAATAGATTTGCAAAAATATATTTTAATGGAAATAAATTTGTTCCTGAAACATATTCTATTATTCCTATTAAAAAGATTGATGAGGAAATAGTTAATCAACAAAATAAGAAATTCGAACATTAATTTGGTGATAATAGAGTGTATTAATTCTAAATACTACACCATTTATATAAGATAACATTTTATAGATATAAAATTATGGACTTTTATTATTTTATTATTAAATAACATCACCCATCTAATTATTGTCTTTTAGGTTTTATCACTGAAACTCAAATAAACAATTAACAAAGGTGTAATAGAGAAAATTCAGGCTGTAAAACCTCTTAAGGCTATATACTATATGCATTTGCGTGGATTGAAAGTAATGAATCAAAAAACTGCGCTTTTTGTGGAAAAAAACACATTAAAAAGAATGGTTATAAATCAGGGAAACAGCAGTATAAATGCCTTACCTGTAATCGGCAGTTTTTAGGGGGTAAACGCCTTAATAATCAAATTTTGTGGCAAGAATATACGCAAGGTAAACAGACTTATAAACAACTTGCTGATAAGTATGGCTGTAGTCAAAAGACCATACAAAGGCGGTTGGATACAATTGACATTAAGTCACGTAATAGGCTAACTACTCGTGCAAATATCGTAATGGATACGACCTACTTCGGTAGAAGCTTTGGCTTAATGGTATTTATCGACGCATCAAGGAAAGTTGTATTACATCACTGCATTATTGATTATGAAACCAATGCATTATATCAGCAAGGAATAGAATATATAAAATCACAAGGTGTTGATATAAAAAGCATTACTTGTGATGGAAGACGGGGTCTTAACGTGTTGTTTAAAGATATTCCTATGCAAATGTGTCAATTTCATCAGTTACAGATAATTACCCGATATTTAACTCGTCGCCCTCAAAATATCGCAAGTATTGCATTGAGACATCTAGTTTTAAACATAAAATCTTATGATAAAACAGCGTTTATTCAAAATTTAGAGAGTTGGTATTTGGCTTATAAAGATTACTTAAATGAGCGTAGCATCAATGCAGAAACAGGCAAGACTTGGTACACCCATAAGCGTCTTAGAAGTGCGTATAGAAATTTAAGAACAAATAGTAACTGGCTATTTACTTATAGAGAATTGGGGAACTTAAACATTCCAAATACCACCAATTCTCTAGAAGGTTTGTTTAGTGAGTTAAAACGACAATTAAGTAGTCATAATGGGCTAAGTAAACAACGTAAGATCAAGTTTATTAAGCACTTTTTGCTTACGTACTCTGCAACATAACCTGAATTTTGTCCATTAGAGACTAACCGCTAATTTTCAGCCTGAATTTTGTCCATTACACCCAAATTTTGAATGAAATCTTACCGCTTGTGTTGTTGCAATGGAGGGTTAGAAATCCTCGGCGTATTGCATAAAGTCAAATTCCCCCTCTTTTTTGGCGAAAAGGTGGGCGGCGTAGTGGTCGATGGCTTCTGCGGGGTTGCTCAGTTTTTTGATTTTCAATACATCCGCTTGGGGAACAAGGTACACATTTCTTTCCTGATTATGGGAAGAGACAAAAAGCTGAAAACCACTTTTATCCCAACTTTCATTTGGGCGGGTATCGAGCAAACAGCGTAATTCAAAATACTTTTCATCATCAAGAAAATCATCTGTATCATATTCTTGTCTAAATGAATGATTGAATTTCGCCTCTAAAAAATCCACATATTTGGGTAACGCATACCCTTTCTTATCTTCAAAACCAGCAATCAATGAATGTAATGGCATTAATGTTGTTGAAGGAAGCGTGCTTTTATAAACATTATGCACAGTGTACTCTATCCCCCCCCCCAACTTTCACTGCGATATAACCAAGAGTTTAATATAGCTAACGGAATAGTTGAGTATTGTTTATTATTTTCAGCATAAGAATAAGGATCATAATAAATAAAATAAGCTCTATCATTCACTAAAATGCCTAATTGAGTCAAATCTGACTGTAAAGGCGGTTGCTTTGCTTTTTTTACCGCATAAAAAATCTTCCTTGCATTAAATACTTATAAGATAACGGTTGCGTATCTTTAAATGGTGCAATGATATATTCAAATAAATCCCCATATTGAAAAAAATTATACCCATTAAATTCCCTACTAATATCTCTTAATGATAATGATTCGTAGGGTATATCATTCACATTATAATAAACTGTTGTAAAAAGCTTATGTAGTTCCTGCTCGTTGACAAAATTCATTTTATAATTCTCACATATTAACTTCTTCGTTCGCCACTCTTATCACTCTAATCCATTCCATCATCTTCGATCAAATACCATTCTAAAAACGCATAAAAGCTATCCCAATGTTTCATTTTATCCGTTCCAAGTAAATCTTGCTCGCCTAGGGTAAAATCCCAAACTGAATTATCTTCGGTATTATATAAATATCCACCTTCCCCTTCTCCCGTTGTAAATAGGATATAGTTTTTAGGTATTCCCCATACTTCATGGGCAAATATAACACCATTAAAACTTTGAGGTGGGCAAGGATCTACTATTTCAGAAGCTCCATCTCTATATTCTAAACATCCTAAAAAATATTTAGTATATAATTTATAAAATTCACTATTATTCTTAACTCCAAAAGAATTAAGAACTTTACTTGTTAATTGTTTCTCTGATTCATTTTTTAATCTAGCCATATCTTGTTTGGCTAATAAAATTTCTATCTTATTCTTTAATTTCACAATATTTCCCCTTCTCTCTGAGCTAATTCAAAACTTATTATGTAAAAAAATCACAAATAATTAATTTTAGAATAAGTATATTTTTATTAATTTATTCTTCTTCACTTGTCAAATACCATTCTAAAAACGCATAAAAGCTATCCCAATGTTTCATTTTATCCGTTCCAAGTAAATCTTGCTCGCCTAGGGTAAAATTCCAAACTGAATTATCTTCGGTGTTGTATAAATACCCTCCACTATATCCATCATTCGCAAAAATGATATATTCATTAGGTATATTCCAACTATTTTTTAAATTTCTATTTAACGCTAAAAATTCCTTTTCTCTAGCAACTTCGACTAAAGATTCTATACCTACCCTTTTTATCAACCCATAAGTAAAATATGTAGAAAAGAAATTGTAAAAGTCAGATTCTTTATCTATATTTAATTTATCTAAAGAAGAATAAGATTTTAGAACAGAATCTCTAGGTTTTACGATATTTTCGCCCTGTAATAGCATTAAATGATCTATTTTATTTTTTAAGTTCACTACACTAAAATCCTCAATCGCACTCTAAGATTACGTTATCATAATCTATTGTCTAAGTATTCCATACACAAAAAAGCGGTCAGATCCGTAAATTATTTTACCAATCTGACCGCTTGTCATTTGCTAATTAAGCTTTAAAAAATTAAGCAGGATGTCTTTCTGCTACTTCTTTTAATAAAGTTTGTAATTCGCCTTTTTGGAACATCTCAATCACGATATCTGCTCCGCCAACTAACTCGCCTTCAACCCAAAGTTGTGGGAATGTTGGCCAGTTTGCATATTTTGGTAATTCTGCACGAATATCAGGATTTGTTAAAATATCCACATATCCAAATGGTACTTGGCAATTAATTACCGCTTCTACTGCACGAGCAGAGAATCCGCATGAAGGGAATTTTGGTGAGCCTTTCATGTAAAGAAGAATTGGGTTTTCGCTAATTTGTTTTTTGATTCTATCAATCGTTTCCATTTTTTACCTCATGTTTTAGAAATTGGTTTCACTTATTGCACTTAATTATTTTGCAATACGTTTATATTTAATACGGTGTGGCTGTGTTGCTTCAGCACCAAATGTTTTCTTTTTCCACTCTTCGTAGTCTGAGAAGTTACCTTCATAGAAGGTTACTTTGCCCTCATCACCATAGTCTAAAATATGCGTAGCGATACGGTCTAAGAACCAGCGGTCATGTGATATAACTAAAGCACAACCCGGGAATTCTAAAATAGCATTTTCTAATGCACGCAATGTTTCGACATCGAGATCATTGGTCGGTTCGTCTAATAATAGTACGTTCCCACCTACTTGTAACAATTTAGCAAGGTGTAAACGACCACGTTCCCCACCGGATAATTCACCAACACGTTTTTGTTGATCAACACCTTTAAAGTTGAAACGTCCTACATAAGCACGGCTTGGGATCTCAAAGTTACCAATCTTCATAATATCTAAACCGCCAGACACTTCTTCCCAAACAGTTTTACTATTATCCATAGCATCACGGAACTGATCAACCGATGCCATAACCACTGTTTCACCTAGTGTGATTGAACCTGCATCAGGTTGTTCTTGCCCTGAAAGCATACGGAATAAAGTAGATTTACCCGCACCATTCGCCCCGATAATCCCAACGATTGCACCTTTTGGAAGGCTAAAAGAAAGATCATCTATTAGGGTACGATTTCCGTAAGATTTTACTAAGTTTTGAACTTCAATAACCTTATCCCCTAAGCGTGGACCCGGTGGAATAAAGAGTTCATTGGTTTCATTACGTTTTTGGTATTCGCCATTATTCAATTCTTCAAAACGTGCCATACGCGCTTTACTTTTCGCTTGGCGACCTTTTGGATTTTGACGAACCCATTCTAATTCTTTTTCAATTGATTTTTGACGGGCCGATTCAGCCGCTTGTTCTTGAGCTAAACGTTTCTCTTTTTGCTCTAACCAAGAAGAATAGTTACCTTCCCACGGAATACCTTCCCCACGGTCAAGCTCTAAGATCCAACCTGCTACGTTATCTAAGAAATAACGGTCATGGGTAATTGCAACCACCGTACCTTCATAATCATGTAAGAAACGCTCTAACCACGCTACAGATTCTGCATCTAAGTGGTTTGTTGGCTCATCAAGCAACAACATATCTGGTTTTTCTAGCAATAAGCGACAAAGTGCCACACGACGACGCTCACCACCCGATAAATGCTCAATTTTGGCATCCCATTCTGGTAAACGTAATGCATCCGCTGCACGTTCTAATTGGTTATCTAAATTATGTCCATCATGAGCCTGGATAATCGCTTCTAATTCTGCTTGTTCTGCGGCCAATTTATCAAAATCCGCATCAGGATCAGCATATAACGCATAAACTTCATCTAAGCGAGTTAAAGCGTGTTTGACTTCGCCAACGGCTTCTTCAATGGCTTCACGCACAGTTTGTTGTGGTTCAAGTTTTGGTTCTTGTGGTAAATAGCCGATTTTGATCCCCGGTTGTGGGCGAGCTTCCCCTTCAATCTCAGTATCAATCCCTGCCATAATACGTAAGAGGGTCGATTTACCCGCACCATTTAAACCAAGTACCCCAATTTTCGCACCCGGGAAAAAGCTAAGAGAAATGTTTTTTAGAATGTGTCGTTTTGGTGGTACTACTTTACCAACACGATGCATTGTATAAACAAATTGTGTGGACATTACATTTATTCCTTATGATAAAAATTACCGCACATTCTACTTGAAATTAGCTTAAGTTGGAATTGAAAACATATAACGTACAACCTTGACCTTTTTTTACATATTTGTAACATATAGATAGTTTGTGAGTGAACTATGCACTTGTAAGTTTGTCACAGTGAGGCACTATCCTTATATAATATTTATTTAACTAATAACTAATTGATGTAACTAATATGATGATTTATCTTTTTACAATATTTATTCCTGTATGTTTTGTCCTGTCTTTTTACGTAAGTCAGGTATTAAAAACCTTACAAGCCTCTAAAATATGGTATTACCTATTTTGGCTAGTGGCGATTATTATTCCTCTTAACTTGATTCTGCAATGGACATTCCGGGCCCAATCTATTTGGAATAGTGTTCAACTCTATTCTGTTTCAGCGTTGATTATTTGGTTACTCACTCTTATAACCATAACCTTGGTGTTATTCTTAGAAGATATTCAACGAATTTGCGCACGCTTGTTCCGTAAAAAACCAGATCCAAATACAAAAACCTCTTTGCCATCAAGACGAAAATTTATTAGCTGGATGGCATTAGGTTTAGCGATGGTACCCTTTGCCTCCATGATTTACGCTATTACTAAAGGTAGATATAACTATAAAGTGTGGAAATACACTCTTTATTATGATGATCTCCCAGAAGCGTTTGAGGGTTATACATTAACCCAAATATCAGACATCCATTGTGGTAGCTTCGACAACCGAGAAAAAATTCAGTATGGGATTGATTTAATCAATCAACAAGAAAGTGATGTCATTTTATTTACAGGGGATCTTGTTAATAACATAGCAACAGAAGTATTGCCTTGGAAAGATATCTTTAGCCAACTTAAAGCAAAAGATGGGGTTTTTTCAACCTTAGGTAATCACGATTATGGTGATTATTCCAATTGGGCTAATACTCAAGAAAAAACACAAAACTTTGAAACGTTGAAAAGATTGCAAAAAGAAATGGGATGGGATTTATTATTAAATGAACATCGCTATCTTGAAAAAGACGGACAAAGAATTGCGTTAGTTGGCGTAGAAAACTGGGGATATGGTCGCTATTCTAAACATGGTGATTTAGAGAAAGCCCTTGAAGGTGTCGATGATAAAGATTTCAAAATTTTAATGAGCCATGATCCGACTCACTGGGAATATGTGATATTACCACAAAATAAAAATATCCATTTAACACTCAGTGGCCATACTCATGGTATGCAATTAGGGATTGAAATTGAAGGATTTATTAAATGGAGTCCTGCAAGATGGCAATATAAATACTGGGCAGGTATGTACGAAGAACAAGGTAAGAGACTCAATGTAAACCGTGGATTCGGTTACCTCGCCTTCCCAGGTCGATTAGGTGTATGGCCAGAAATTACTGTAATTGAATTACGCAAAACACCTACTGCTTAATAATAAATAACATTTCGTTTTTATATTAATAAACAAGCGGTCTGATTCTTTAAATAATTTGCAAATTATCATGAGAATCAGACCGCTTGTATTTCAGAAAATCAAAAAATAAATTACTGTTCTCTAGCCACCGCTCTGTATCCAATATCACGACGATAAAAACGTCCTGTCCACTTAATTTGTTCTGCGAGAGCAAGAGCTTGTTGTTGAGCTTCTTTTACGCTGTTACCTAGTGCAGTGGCACAAAGTACACGTCCACCATTGGTTAATAATTTTCCGTCTTTTTGTTCAACACCCGCTAAGAAAACTTTTTGTGATGAATTTAATTCTGTTGGAATCCCTGTGATTTCATCACCTTTGCGGTAATCAGCAGGATAACCTTCTGCGGCAAGGACGATACCTAATGCGGCTTGTTCGCACCATTTAGATTGAATTTCATCTAATTTTTCATCACAGGCTTTTAAGCATAATTCAACTAAATCAGATTCCAAACGCATCATAATTGGTTGCGTTTCTGGATCACCAAAACGGCAGTTAAATTCGATCACTTTTGGCTGACCATTTGGCATAATCATTAGCCCTGCATATAAGAAACCTGTATATGGATTATTTTCTGCAGCCATACCACGAACGGTTGGATAAATCACTTCATCCATAATACGTTGATGAATATCAGGCGTTACTACGGGTGCTGGTGAATATGCGCCCATTCCACCAGTATTGAGTCCTTTATCACCTTCACCAACACGTTTATGATCTTGGCTAGTTGCCATTGGCTCAACGTGTTTGCCATCCACCATTACAATAAAGCTTGCTTCTTCACCATCTAAAAACTCTTCGATCACCACTCGGCTACCTGCATCACCAAAAGCATTGCCTGAAAGCATATCTCTTACAGCATCTTCCGCCTCTTCAAGCGTCATTGCTACGATAACACCTTTACCAGCTGCTAACCCATCCGCTTTAATCACGATAGGTGCACCTTTTTCTTTTAAATAAGCTAAAGCAGGTTCAACTTCTGTGAAATTCTGATATTCCGCAGTCGGAATATTGTGACGAGCGAGGAAATCTTTAGTGAAAGCTTTTGATCCTTCTAATTGTGCTGCTGCTTGAGTTGGTCCAAAAATCTTTAAACCCGCTTGGCGAAATGCATCAACAACACCAATAACTAATGGCGCTTCAGGTCCAACAATCGTTAAGCCGATTTCATTTTTTTGAGCGAATTGGACTAAGGCTTGCACATCTGTGGCTGAAATCGCCACATTTTCAATCCCCTCTTCTAATGCGGTACCTGCATTACCTGGTGCAACAAAGACTGTTTTTACTAGTGGGGATTGACGTGCTTTCCAAGCAAGTGCATGTTCACGACCGCCATTACCAATGATCAAAATATTCATAAATTTCCTCGTAAGTTAAATGTTCTAGCGAAAATCTTCGCCATAAAATAAGTGATTTGCAAAATAAGTTGAATAACCTACCGCTTGTTAGGCAAACGATTGCATAAATGCGTGTAGTGTACCGAATTTCTTTAATTTCTAAAAGAATTCAATGGCTTTTATTGGAAAATTTAGGCATAAAAAAACCGAACACAATAAATTATGTTCGGTTATCTTGAAAAGCACTAAAACGTTATGCGTTTTCTGTTTCAAAACGTTCAAATCGCAATACTTTTTTCTCTACCCGACGTAATACCAAAGTCATCACACCTGTAATAAGTAGATAAATGACACCCGCCATCCCATAGATAGAAAGCGCATCATATTCTGTACCATATAATCTGCGAGCATAGCCCATAATATCCATAATGGTAATGGTTGAAGCAAGCGAAGTACCCTTAAAGACTAAAATAATCTCGTTACTATAAGAAGGTAATGCACGTTTTAATGCGTAAGGAATCAAAATTTTCAATGTTTGTAAACGATTCAACCCTAAAGCTGCACAAGTTTCCCATTGCCCTTTGGGAATTGCCTTTACTGCACCGTGAAATAGTTGAGTCGTATAAGCTGCACTATTTAATGCTAAAGCTAACATTGCACAGAACCATGCGTTAGATAATACTAACCATAGTGGACTATCGACAATCCATTGAAATTGTCCCGGACCGGCATAAATCAGAAAGAATTGTACGAGTAATGGTGTACCCGTAAATACTGTTAAGAACAGATTAATGACGGCTTTTATACCTTTATTTTCCATCGATAATAGGAAAGTAAGAACTATCGCTAGGAAAAAGGCAACACATAACGAAACGACAGTAAGCAATAAGCTAGTCGGAATCCCTTGTGCTATTGCCATAAAATAATCGTATAACATTATTCAACTCCTCTCTCAAAGCGAGTAAAGCGTAATTCTAATCTACGAATAATCACTTGGCTGACTAAGGTGATCACTAAATAAATCAATGCAGCGAAGCCATACCACGTAAATGGTTCATGAGTTGAAGTATTAACAAGTTCTGTTTGACGCATTAAATCACTCACGCCAATCAATGAAACTAGAGCGGTATCTTTTAACAACACGAGCCATTGGTTACTTAATCCAGGTAAAGCATGTCGCCAAACTTGTGGCATGATGATATTCACAAAAGTGTAAGCTCGACTTAATCCAAGTGCTGCACCCGATTCCCATTGTCCAATAGGAATAGCTTGAATCGCTCCCCTTAACGTTTGTGAAGCATAAGCTGCAAAAATAAGAGAAAGTGCAACTACACCACTACTAAAAGGACTAAATTCAATATATTCACCGACAATAAGCTCTAGTACTTCTGGGGCGCCAAAATAAATTAAGAAAACCACCAAAATTTCTGGTAAACCACGCAAGAGTGCAATAAAAACGCTTGCAGGCTTATTGATCACAGCCCATTTATTCGTTTCTAATGAAACAAAAACAATAGACAAGATAAGTCCTAAGATTAAGGAACAAACCGCCAACCCTAAGGTCATTAGGGCTGCGGTTGAAATTAAGGGAAGATAATCCAAAAACATAGATTAGTTACTCATCCATTTATCATAAATTTTTTGATATTCACCATTTTCTTTAATTGCAGCGAGACCTTTATTTAATTCAGCAACAAGCTCGGTATTTGATTTTTTCACCGCAATGCCTAAACCGTTATTGAAATAACGTTTATCTGTTACTTTTTCGCCCACAAAGCCCACTTCTGGATTTTTAGTGAACATATCTTTTAACACGTCAGTATCACCAAAAATCAGATCAATACGACCATTTTTAAGATCTAAGATTGCATCTTGTAAGCTATTGTAAGAGCTAGATGCATATTGAGTTGCCTCAGCATTCACATACTGTTGATAAGTCGTTCCATTTTGAACCCCAACCTTTTTCGCACTTGCTAAATCGATACCTTTATCTTTTACTGCAATGAAACTTGCTGAACTATCATAATATGAATCGGTAAATGCAACCTGTTTTGCACGTGCTTCTGTGATATCAATCGCAGAAATTGCGGCATCAAAACCACCTCTTCCTTTAATTAGGCTAGGAATTAACGCATCAAAGGCTTGAGCTTTAAAGCTACAATTTGCACCGATTTCATTACAAATTGCATTAGCAATATCAACGTCAAATCCCTCGATTTCACCTGTTTGAGTGGTTGATTCAAATGGAGGATAGCTTGGTTCCATTGCAAAAGTAATATCTTGAGCGTTCGCAAACGCAGCCGTAGTTAAAATAGTTGCTAGTAGTAATTTTTTCATTGTGTTTACCTCGTTAGTCTTATTAAAATTATTCAGAATGTGAAAGATAATTCGCAAAGTGTGTTGTCTTTGGTTGCTCAAAACAACTTGCATCACCTTGTTCTACAATATGTCCTTTTTCCATATAGACGACTTTAGTCGCCACTTTACGTGCTACAGAAACCTCATGGGTAACAATGACTTGAGTAATTCCTGTTTCTTGTAATTCCTTGATAATATCGACAACCTGTGCCGTAATTTCAGGATCAAGAGCGGCTGTTGGTTCATCAAATAGCAATACCTGTGGTTGCATCATCAAGGCTCTTGCAATCGCCACACGTTGCTGTTGTCCACCAGAAAGATGAAGTGGAAAACGCTCTGATAACTCAGAAAGTTGCAATCTTTCTAACAACCCTTTTGCTCTTTCGATCGCTTGTTCTTTTGTTAAGCCCAATACTTTCATCGGTGCTTCGATTAAATTCTGCATCACACTTAAATGTGGCCATAAATGGTATTGCTGAAATACCATTCCGACTTCTTTACGCAATATCCCAACTTGTTTTGAATCGGTTTTAGCGGTGAGATCAAACTTATGATTTGCAATTTCTAATATGCCTGATTGTGGTACTTCCATTAAATTGAGCGTACGAATCAATGTACTCTTACCCGCACCACTTGGTCCAAGAAGAACAACCGTATCACCTGTATCAATGGTTAAATTGATATCAAATAATGCTTGATTTGAACCATAGTAAAAATTGACATTGCTAATGTGAATAGCCATTTTTATGAGATCCTATTTACCTTTAAAATTAAACTGAATAGATATTATGATTTAATGCATAATTATGCAAGTTATTTTTTGAAAAATTTTCGCCTTTTTTATTATTGATTGAATTTATATCTGCTATAACCCCAAACAATAACCAATTAAAGCTTTAACAAATGCAGTTTGCATATTAAAATGCATAAACTATGACTAAAAATACATTTTCTATGATATTTGCTCGATTTTTCACTTTATTGATTTCATTGTTGGTAGCATTACCTGCAATGGCTGGGCTATTTGATAAAAAGCCTGAATTTTTAAGAAGTGAAGATGCTTTTCGATTTTCCTATGAGCAAATGTCGGACAAAGTTGATCTCAATTGGCAAATCGCTGATGGCTATTATCTCTACAAAAAAGAAATTCAAATTAAAAGTGAAAATAACACGTTAGGTAAGCCTGTTTTCCCACCAAGTGAATCTCACGAAGATGAATTTTTTGGGATAACGGAAATCTTCCGCAATCAATTAAAAGTTGAAGTCCCTGTCCAAAATCAATCATCAAACTCAACTATTGAAGTACGTTATCAAGGTTGTACAACTGGATTCTGCTATCCACCACAAACGGTGAATGTCAAATTATCACCACAAGCGGTCAGTTTCTTGCCAGATTCTGCAACATTACAAGCAGAACAAAATGTCTTAGCCAATAATTTAGCAACAAGCCAACTCTCTATTTTCTGGTTTTTCATATTGGGCATTGGTTTAGCCTTTACCCCTTGCGTATTACCAATGCTCCCATTGTTATCCGCCATTGTGATTGGTAATAAAAATAGACCGAATATGGTCAGAGCATTTTTGCTTAGTTTAACCTATGTGCAAGGTATGGCATTAACTTACACATTACTAGGTTTGATCGTCGCGGCAATTGGCTTACCATTCCAAGTGGCACTACAAAGCCCTCCAGTACTGATTGGCTTATCTGTCCTATTTATCATCCTAGCTAGTTCTATGTTTGGTTTATTCACCATTCAACTTCCGCATAGTTGGCAACAAAAATTAAATGAAATTAGCCAAAAACAACAAGGAGGTGCTTATCCTAGCGTATTTGTAATGGGGATGATTGCAGGATTAGTCGCTTCGCCTTGTACATCTGCACCACTCTCAGGGGCATTACTTTATGTAGCTCAAAGTGGCGATATTCTCACAGGTGGATTAGCTCTCTATTTACTAGCTTTGGGAATGGGACTTCCGCTTGTTTTAGTCACGTTATTTGGCAATCAAATTTTACCAAAATCAGGCGATTGGTTACTTAAAGTAAAAACGATATTTGGTTTTGTGATGCTAGCCCTACCCGTATTCCTACTTTCTCGCTTACTACCAAGCTACGTTGAGCCTCTAATGTGGTCTGCTCTCTCTGTCGCATTTTTAATTTGGTTAATCGATCAATTTGCAACGATTAAAATCTGGCAAAAATTAGTGCGAGTCGCTTTAATCTTGGGAATGGTTGTTGTGGCAAAACCTTGGGCAGATTTAGTTTGGAATCAATCTCCAGTTGTTGAAACAACAGAAAGCCAATTTACCCAAGTCAGTTCTTTAGCAGAATTACAACAAAAAATTGCCGAAAATCCGAATAAGAAAGTCATGTTTGATCTCTATGCCGATTGGTGTGTGGCTTGTAAAGAGTTTGAAAAATACACCTTCAGCGATCCACAAGTTAAATCTCAATTAGACAATATGCTGCTTTTACGTGTAGACATGACTAAAAATTCAGAAAAAAATGATGAGTTAATGGAACATTTTAATGTGCTAGGGCTTCCAACCATTCTGTTTTTTGATGAAAAAGGTAATGAACTCGGTAACTCACGTATAACTGGAGAGATGAAAGCTCCAGAATTTTCTAAGTGGTTGAATCAGCTTTAAAACCGATTCATCTTCTAACCTATTTCTATCGGATCAATATCCACAGTAAGTCGAATATCACTACGTTGGAATTGATCCCTTACTCTATCAAAATAAGTCAATAAATTTTGTAAGGCACTACGGTTAGGGTGTTGGACTAGCAACTGCCAGCGATAATACCCAGCTTTTTTTGCCATAGCCGAACTCATTGGTCCGACTAATTGGAAGTTTTGCCATTGATATTGAGTAATCGCACTATCTAAACAAGCGGTCAGTTGTTGGACATATTCTTCCACTTTTTGATTATCTTTACCTGTCGCTCGAAAAAGCACTTGAGAAGAATAAGGCGGTAAGCCAATGAGTTTTCGCATTTCTAGTGCTTGTTGTGCGAATTTTGCATAACCTTCATTCAGTAAACTTTTGAGTAATTCATTTTCTGGATAATGGGTTTGTAACACGACAACGCCCTGCTTTTCCGCACGTCCTGCTCGTCCTGCCACTTGAATATAAAGCTGTGCAAGTCGTTCTTCTGCCCTAAAATCCGTAGAGAATAAACTGCTATCCACATTCACAATCGCAACCAGTGTTACATTTGGGAAATGATGCCCTTTGGCTAACATTTGCGTACCAATGAGAATTTGGCTTTTGCCTGCTTGAATTTCACTTAAATGCTGTTCTAACGCCCCTTTTTTAGCGGTGCTATCACTATCTATTCGGCTAATTTTATAGGTTGGAAATTGTTCCGCTAAGACTTGTTCCAGCTGTTCTGTCCCCGTTCCCGTCGTAATTAAATTGGTTGAGCCACAATGCTCACATTGACGAGGAATAATATGTTGGGATCCACAATGATGGCAACGTAACACTCGATTTTTTTGATGATAGGTATAAGGTTTATCACAGGCTTCACATTGACACATCCAACCGCATTCGTGACACAATAATACGGGAGCAAAGCCACGGCGATTGAGGAAAAGCATCACTTGATTGCCTTTTTCTAAATGGGCTTTCATCATAGTCATCAAGCCTTCAGAAATTCCAGAATGAATCCGTTCTTTTTTAAGGTCAATCAGTCGTTGCTTAGAAAATACCGCATTGCCTGCTCGATTATCGAGTTTTAATTCAACAAACTTACCGCTTTGTACATTATGTAGGCTTTCTAGGCTAGGTGTTGCGGAGCCTAAAATAATCGGAATATCATTATTCTTCGCCCTCAGTATCGCTAAATCTCTAGCGTGATACCGCCAACCGTCTTGCTGTTTAAATGAGGAGTCGTGTTCTTCATCAATAATGATTAAGCCTAATTGATGAAATTGGGTAAAAAGGGCGGAACGCGTACCAATCACTATCGCACTTTCACCTTGCTTGGCTCTTATCCAAGCATTTAAGCGTTGGGTGTCGTTTAAGTTTGAATGAAGCACATCCATTTCTACATTAAATCGGGCTTGAAAACGTTGAATGGCTTGAGGAGTTAGCCCAATTTCAGGCACAAGCACTAACACTTGTTTGCCCTGTTTTAAGACTTCTTCAATTACCTGCAAATAGACTTCGGTTTTACCCGATCCCGTTACCCCATTCAGTAAAAAAGTAGCAAAGCCTTGCTGATATACTAATCGGCTTGTGACTAAACTTTGTTGTTTATTGAGGGTTAATCGGTTGTTTTGATTACAAATCGGCAGATCAGCTAATTTTTCTCGCCAAGATTTAGCTTGGTCTGGCACTTGCACTGGCTCAATATAACCCTTTTCAAGTAAACATTTCCAAGCAGATGGGGAACAAGCGGTCGGTTTCTCAAATAATTTTGCAAAATGCGTTAATTCTGTTAATAACTCTTTTTGTTTTTTAGCTCGGTTTAAACGCTGATCAATTAAGGCTTTTTTACCTAGTTCAGTTATCGTGAAATAAGTCACATCGCCTCTTTCAGCGGGAGAGCCTTGACGAAGTTTAATCGGTAAAGCTGTCTGCAACACTTCGCCTAAAGGAGCGTGATAATACTTAGCCGCCCAAGCTAATAATTGCCAACTATCCTCATCAAAAATAGAGTCGCTATCAAGCACTTCATCTATTGGCTTTAGTTTTTCTAAAGGAATATCACTGGATTCAGGAAATTCAACGACAATGCCTATTTTATGTTGTCGCCCAAAAGGAACAGAAACCCTCGCCCCAACCACTGCTTTCATGGTTTCTGGCAAGAGATAATCAAAATAACGAAAAAGAGGAACAGGCAACGCAATGCGAATAACAGTCATAGTCTTATGCTTTTTTCCTAAAGCTATCAAGGGTTAAGAGCAAAATAGCAACGCTTAAACAAGCCATTAAAATATAAGATTGCGAATCTAATACCTCACCAATCGCAAAGGAGATAATCAGCATGACTAATGGCTCAACATAGCCCATCAATCCTAGTACATTGACGGGTAAAATATTACTTGAGGCAACAAAGCAAATAAAGCCAAAGCCATTCACAACACCAAATAAAATAAGATAGTAGTATAAATATTCATTTTGACTGATGATCATCGGCATATCTAATTGC
This sequence comes from Otariodibacter oris, assembly GCF_009684715.1. Taxonomy (NCBI): domain Bacteria; kingdom Pseudomonadati; phylum Pseudomonadota; class Gammaproteobacteria; order Pasteurellales; family Pasteurellaceae; genus Otariodibacter; species Otariodibacter oris. The sequence continues at coordinate 1,361,873 of NZ_CP016604.1, forward strand.
AACACGTAGTACAACGCCCAAGGTAAACAAATAATTAATTCGACCACAAAGGTGGCTAATGTATTGATATTGAAATAACGACGAATCACAATATAGCTAGAATAACCAAACGCTACCAAAAAGGTCGCCCAAGAGATTTCACTATTTAGGAAAATACTAGCCCCGACACCGACACAAGCAAAAGCTAAAGCAAGCCATTTGAATGGCGAAAAATACTCCTTAAATACGATCTTACCCATTGCTGCCGTAACAATAGGCAATAATAAATAGCCAATAGAAACTTGTATTGCTTGTCCGTTATTGGGTGCCCACAAAAAGAGCCATAATTGAGCACCTAAATTACATGCTAATAAAACTACAAAGCCTATCAACCAAGGCTTTTCTTTGATTCTTCTTGCTAAATCTTTAAAGGCTGCTTGCTGATTAAATAAAAAAATGGCTAAGAGCAACATGGGAATTAAGACTAAAATTCGAAAGCCAAACATCCCCATATCAGGTAAAGGTTGAAGCAAAATGGCAAAATAAAATCCCATACCAAATAAGACATTTGCGCCTAATGACAATAAAACTCCTTTTAGCATCTATTCCACCTTTATTCGTTGTTTTCTACGTAACAATAATACACCATCTAATCCTAAGAAAAAGATAGCAATTGCAAGACAAATCATCAGCATATAAGCACTAGGTTGCAATGTTTCGCCAATAATAAATGAAACCAGTAATAAGCCCAATGGCTCTACATAGCCCAATAATCCGAGTAAATTAAATGGCACTAAAGCACTCGCCATTGTATAAGCTAGCAATGCGGTTCCACTGATTAATCCTAATAAAAATAGGTAAATATAAATATTATCATTGTTAGATTTCACCGCGACTAAATCAACTTGGCTGATGAAATAAATAGCGACTACACACAATAAAGTTACTTCTAGCACAAAACTGTGAATATGGCTGATATCAAATCGTTTTCGTAACATAAAGTAAGCAGGATACCCCACCATAACCAAACTACTAACCCAAGATAATTTTCCCGACAAGAATATATTGCTGAGTACGCCTACTAAGGCAAAACCAATGGCTAACCATTTGTTTAAGGAAAGATATTCCTTATAGATAAATTTACCTACTGCAACCATAATAATCGGCATCAACAAATAACCAATGGAAACATCTATCGCTCGTCCATTATTCGGCGCCCATAAAAAAAGCCACATTTGTACACCAACCAAACTAGCAGAAAGGAATAAAACCAAAATCAAATGCGGTTCGTTTTTTAATCTATGTAGGAAAGCGGTAAACTCTTTTTGTTGTTTAAATCCAACGATAGCCCCCCATAAAAAAGGGAGCATGACTACCATTCTAAATCCAAAGATATCTTCGCCTGTCAGTGGTTTTAAAAAAGTGGCGAGGTAATATAGTGCGCCGAATAAAACCGAGGCAAATACTGAAAAAAAGATACCTTTATACATTTTAAAATCGATCTCGATACAAAATAAGAAAATAATACAATAAAGAAAGGCGTATAAATATACGCCTTTGCACAATACTCATTAGGTTAGCTTTGGCGATATTTCTTTAAGAATTTTTCTAAACGGCCTATCGCTTCTTCTAATTGATACACATAAGGCAAAGTAACCACACGGAAATGATCAGGCTTATGCCAATTAAAGCCAGAGCCTTGCACCAATAGCACTCGCTCTTGCTGTAATAAATCTAAAATAAACTGTTGATCATCTTTGATCCCATACATTTCCGTATCAATTTTAGGGAACATATACATTGCCCCTTTTGGTTTAACACAGCTAATACCCGGAATTTGAGTAAGCAATTCATAAGCTTTATTACGTTGCTCTAATAAACGACCACCCGGCAAAATCAATTCATTGATACTTTGATATCCACCTAATGCCGTTTGAATCGCATGTTGCATTGGTGTGTTAGCACACAAACGCATTGACGCAAGCATTTCTAGCCCTTCAATAAAACCTTTCGCTTGGTGCTTAGGTCCATTTAACACCATCCAACCTTGACGGAAACCTGCTACACGATAAGTCTTAGACAAGCCATTATAAGTTACGGTTAATAAATCGGGCGCTAACGTTGCGATGTGATGATGAACCGCACCATCATAAAGGATCTTTTCATAAATCTCGTCAGCAAAAATAATTAAATTATGCTGACGTGCTAATTCTGCAATTTCTAATAGCACTGCTCGGCTATATACCGCACCTGTTGGATTATTTGGATTGATAACCAAAATTGCTTTAGTATTTGGCGTAATCTTAGCTTTGATATCCTCAATATCAGGGAACCATTCATTTTCTTCATCACAAACGTAATGTACCGCCTTACCACCTGCTAAAGTTGCAGCTGCTGTCCATAATGGATAATCAGGCATAGGAATTAAAATTTCATCGCCATCATTTAATAACGCCTGCATTGACATAGTAATAAGCTCAGATACTCCATTACCAATGAACACGTCATTAACATCAATCTCAAGCAAACCTTTTAATTGATAGTATTGAACAATTGCCTTACGAGCAGAATAAAGCCCTTTAGAATCACAATACCCTTGTGCAGTCGGTAAATTTCTAATGACATCAACTAAGATTTCAGCAGGGGCATCAAATCCAAAAGGAGCAGGATTCCCTATATTCAATTTAAGAATTTTATGCCCTTCTTCCTCAAGTCTTAGTGCTTCCTTGTGTATTGGACCACGAATATCATAACGTACATTCTCCAGCTTCTCTGTTTTTGCAAAACGTTCCATTTATACTTCCTAATAGATTAATTATAATATGATGAAAAATATCCCACTCTACTCTGATTTTTTAAGAAAAAAAAGAGGAAATGAGCTAGAATAGCACTCTTTTTTATCAATTGTGTTGGATTTACCGCGAAGTTTACTTATGTCTATTTTCACAGAACTAAAACAAAAATTATATACAGCATTAACAAAAATCAGCACAGCTCAAGGAATAATTCAACTGACAGCAGAAATGCCGTTACTTGCTAAAGATACAGATTTACTTGGTTGGTTAAAAGGAAATATTACCTATCCTCATTTTTTCTGGAAAAATCGTTCGGCAGAACTGACTCTCGCCTCGATAGGAAAGGTACGCCAATTTTACACGCTTGAATCAGCCCAACAATTTAGCCAACAAACAGGCTACGATTTACTGGGTGGGATTAAATTTGAATGCGAGTGCCAATTTATTTTGCCTCGTATCGTAATGACAAAAACGAAAACAAAACTCACCGCTTACTTATATATTGATACTGCTAATCTCACAGAAGAAAAACGACAAAGTAAAGCAGTACTGGATAGCTTAGATACGATTCAACAACTTTCTGCCCCTCATTATCAGATTATTGAGCATGAGAGTGTGACTGATTTCCCAACATGGAAAAGTAATATAGAAAAAGCAATCCAAGCGATTCGAGAAAATCAATTTAGCAAGGTGGTATTAGCAAATGCCTCAACGCTTACCTTTAATCAATCACTTTCAGCCTATGATTTACTTGTTGTAAGCCAACAAAAAAACCTCGGTTGCTATCATTTCCTTTGGTCTGAAAAGCCTGAAAGTGCTTTTATTGGTTCAAGTCCTGAAAAGCTTTATCAACGTGATGAGCAACTATTTTATACCGAAGCATTGGCAGGCACAGTCGCAGTAACGAGTGATCCACAACAAACAGAAAGAAATGGATTGTGGTTGTTGAGTGATCAAAAAAATGTCCATGAAAATCAATTAGTAGTCGATAATATTTATCACCATATCAAAGACAGTATTGAAGAAATTCAAATTAGTGAGGCTGAAATCAAACGCCTACACAACGTACAGCATTTACGCCGTAATATTCAAGCCACCTTGAAAAAAGGCGTATCTGATGCCGATTGCCTTATGCGAATTCATCCAACCGCAGCGGTTGCAGGTCTGCCTCGCCTACTTGCAAAACAGTTTATTGCAGATAATGAGGGCTTTAAACGCAATTGGTATGCAGGAACATTAGGTTATTTTAACCCTACTCATGCAGAATTTTGCGTTGCTCTCCGCTCCGCACAAATCGAAAAAAATCAAATTATGTTATACGCAGGGGCGGGCATTGTTGAAGGTTCTGATCCAGAATCAGAATGGCAAGAAATCGAACGAAAATCACTTGCTATGGCAAGCTTATTTGTAAAATAAATCATTCAAACGACTTAATTAGATAAATACAAGCGGTAAGTTTCCTCCAACTTTTTGCAAAATTTGAGTGAAATCCAACCGCTTTATATAAGTCAAATGAATATACATAAAATAGTCTAAAAATTAATAACCCCAATAAATACCTGATCGCCCCCATCCATGATGGTAACCGATTGAAGGGTAAACTCTCGGATAATTGTTATATACATTAATTTTGACAACTTTGTCACTATGATTCAAATCACTCTCATCATAATTTTGATCACTGACAGTATTTCCTGAAGCAACACGTTGTTGATATTCCTGAACTGTTTTCATATCCATAGGAACAGTACTTTGTTGCTTTGGTAGCGAACAACCAACAATAATAAAAGATGAAATAATCGGTAATAAACATTTCTTCATTCTTTACTCCTTATTTAGCAAAAAGGCACCACTAAGGGTGCCTTTTCTCTATTCTTTAAAAAAATTAAAGAGCAGATTTTGCTTTTTCAACTAAAGCTGCAAATGCAACTTGGTCAAATACTGCGATATCAGCAAGGATCTTACGATCGATTTCAACAGAAGCTTTTTTCAAGCCGTTGATGAATTTGCTGTATGATAAACCGTTTTGACGAGCCGCAGCGTTGATACGAGCAATCCATAATTGACGGAATTGACGTTTACGTTGACGACGGTCACGGTAAGCATATTGTGCAGCTTTAACTACTGCTTGGAAAGCAACGCGATACACGCGTGAACGTGCACCATAATAACCTTTAGCAGCCTTAAGAACTTTCTTATGGCGTGCTCTTGCAATAACACCACGTTTTACACGAGCCATTATTTATCTCCTATTTGTCTAATTTAACTAAAATTTACTAATCGTACGCTCGTGCTTATGCGTATGGCAAGCACGCTACTACTAAAACTTGGTCTGCTTTTGCAACCATTGATTTATGACGTAGATGACGTTTACGTTTAGTGGTTTTCTTAGTCAAAATATGACGTAAGTGAGATTGTTTACGTTTGAAACCGCCAGAAGCTGTTTTTTTGAAACGCTTCGCAGCACCACGTACTGTTTTAATTTTAGGCATTGTTAAAATAACTCCGCATTGTTTAAGTTAATCACTAATAATAAGGCGAAAACAAGCGGTAAGTTCCACTAAAAACTTAGCAAACCTTACCGTCATTCTACTTAGATGCACTTATTATTTCTTTTTCGGGGCTAAGACCATTACGGCTTGACGACCTTCAAGTCTGCCGGGCGCTGATTCTACCACGGCAATCTCAGCTAAATCATTTTTAACACGCTCTAGCACGTCTAAACCAATTTCTTGGTGAGCCATTTCACGTCCGCGATAACGAACAGTTACTTTAGCTTTATCCCCATCTTCTAAAAAGCGAGTCAGGTTGCGTAGTTTTACCTGATAATCGCCTTCGTCTGTACCAGGACGGAATTTAACTTCCTTCACTTGTACAACTTTCTGCTTTTTCTTCTGCTCTTTTGCTGCTTTTTCTTTCTCGTAAATGAACTTACCATAGTTCATAATACGACAAACTGGTGGCTCAGCATTCGGGCTAATTTCAACTAAATCTAATTCAGCTTCTTCAGCTCTGGCTAGAGCATCTTGAATGGACACGATACCAATTTGTTCGCCATGTTGGTCAGTTAAACGAACTTCTTTTACGCGAATTTCATCATTAAGGCGATGTGCGCGATTTGTTTGAACACGTTTTACGGGTTTAATAGTACTATTCCTCTAGTAAATTTAACTTACGATCATACCGCTTGCAGAAGATATGATTTCTTACTTATACACCCTACCTAGATAGAGCAAAACGAGCCGTATTCTACTGATTTTTATTATTTCAATCAAGCCTAATTTGCGCCATCAAAATTCAATACTGGACTAATTTACATCCAAATTGAAAATTTCACTGCTCCAACCACCTTAAATCATCCACTCAGCTTACCACTATCACTACGTATTTTTCATATAATTGTCAAAATTATTACACTATGTTATGAATTCATCAAAAGGAAATTTACATGAAAAAAAGTCCATTAGCACTGTCTCTTTTATTATGCTCAAGCGCATTTGCTCAGGATATTGTAGTCTTTGGAGATAGTCTTAGTGATATCGGGCAAAATAATTGGGGACATAAAGCCAGTTATTCCATTAATGGAAAATCAAATCCTTTATATAATGAATTATTAGCCAAATTGCTAGGCAGTAATATTACTGCATCAACAAAAGGTGGAAAAAACTATGCCTATAGTGGCGGAGTGCTTTTAGCGACTAATAGTGCTAGATCTAGTCGGCAACCCAATATTTTACTCGATACTCAAGTTGATAATTATCTAGCTCATGGCGTCGATCCAAATGCATTACACATTATGTGGATGGGCGGTAATGATATTGCCGCCATCCTACAAACCGCTATTAGCAAAGAGAATCAAGCGGAACAATTGGCCTATATCCTAACATCAGCCCAACAACTTGCAGATGAAAATGCAAAACAGTGGAAAAAACTGACAACAAAGGGAATAAATACTGTTGTTATGCCAACCATTCCCAATGTGTTATACACCCCAGAATTTTTTAGTCAGTTTGGTAAAGCTGTCGCTCAAGGAATTAGAGATAAAGCCGATATACAACTTCAGCAACAGAACTTTATTGTTCGCTTGTTTGGTCAATTTGTGATTAATGCAATTCAATCACGTTTTGAAACCATTTTTAAAGAAGAACAAAGTAAACTACAAAATTCAACTCAAACACAATTTTCTGATTTTGATCGTGAACGCCAAGCTGCATTACATAATTCAGTAGAAAATTTATATGAAATATATGGCTCTCAATTAGCTGATTACATCACAAAAGAAGATGCGATTGCATTACTTGATTCAAAATATCAAGAAGTTACACAAAATGCAGAACAAGTTACAGCACTATTAAATACAACAATAACCAAAGAAATAAATCATGTCGGTGGTAATGTTGTACGACTTGATACAAATGGACTATTTAAAGAATTATTATCAAATCCAGCTGCTTATGGTTTATCTAATACTGTGGGTATGGCGTGTCCTGATGGCACTGTGAATTTAGATGATTTTACTCATTCATGTGATACAACTGATAATTCGTCTGACTCAATGATGTTTGCAGATAGCTTCCATCCAAATGTTTTAGTTCACAATGTCATGGCTGATTATATTTTCACAACGTTAAACTCCCCAAAAGAAATGAAAATATTAACCCGTTTAGCCAATCATAATGCAGAAAATGCGATGGATATCGCTCGACAAGAAAGCAATCGTAATCATTTTTTACGTCAAGATCCTAAAACGGTGAGTGCAATCTCTATTTATGAAAAGCAGAAAGAGAGTGAAAATCTCTATGTGGGTGCAAAAATCCAATTTAATCCAGAATGGCAATTCAGTGCGATATTTGGTCATCAACAACAAGATGGAAGCTATAAGTTAACCAATGCGAAGAGTAAAACAAAATTAGTGAATACTACATTACGTTATGATGCGAAACAATGGTGGTTAGGTTCAAGTGTACAAATCAGTATTGCTGATTATGATAGCCAACGTACAATAAAATTAGGTGGTGTTTCACATACTCACCAAGGTAAAAGTAGTGGTTCATCTATGCTAGCATCACTGTTTGGGGGATACGCATGGGATTGGGAAAATCATACACTTTCATCTACTCTCGATATGACATATTCACTAGATAAGATCGATCCTTTTGCTGAACGAGGAATGAAAGCAACTAGCCTTGCCTTCGATGAACAATCCCATCGTCAATTCAAAACAGGATTGGGACTGGAATATCGCTATAAAATTGCAAATTTCCAACCTTATCTATCCGCTCGTTGGGTTAATGAATGGTTACACAAAGATCAAACACTTCGTGTTGGGTTAAATGGAAGTAAATTTAATGTATTACTTGATCCAGAAGATCACTCATGGTTTGATTTGCAAGCCGGCATACAATGGCAAGCTCAAAGTCTTCCTCTGCAAATTTATGCAAGCTTAACGCAAGAAGTGGGGAGAACTCATAGCCTAGCAAAAACAAAAGCAAACTTAGGCATTCAGTATCAATTCTAGATAATTTCTAAGACAATATGTAAGACAATAAAAAGTTGCTATCGGTATCACCTTTAGCAACTTTTATTTTCATTAGTAAGCTACAAATGACTTACTGTCAAATTTACTCTTCACCAAACAATTTCAACTCACGTTGTCTTACTTGGTTTTTAAGCATTTCAGTAAATTCTTCAATAGTGAATGTACCTAGATCTTTACCTTTACGAGTACGCACTGCCACTTTGCCTGCTTCGATTTCTTTATCGCCACAAACAAGCATATAAGGTACACGACGTAAGGTATGTTCACGAATTTTAAAGCCGATTTTTTCGTTACGTAAATCAGATTTAACACGTAAACCTGCATCAGATAATGTTTTCACAACATTTTGTACATAGTCTGCTTGGCTGTCAGTAATATTCAACACAACAGCTTGTACTGGGGCTAACCATGCAGGGAAGAAACCTGCATATTCTTCTGTGATGATACCGATAAAGCGTTCTAGCGATCCTAAAATTGCTCGGTGGATCATTACTGGTGTCTTACGATCATTATCTTCTGCAACGTAAGATGCACTTAAACGTTCAGGTAAGAAGAAATCAAGCTGAATTGTGCCACATTGCCACGCACGATCTAAACTATCGTGTAAAGTAAACTCAATTTTAGGACCATAGAATGCCCCTTCACCCTCTTGAATTTCATACTCAAGTCCATTGTGAGTTAATGCAGCGGCTAAATCAGCTTCCGCTTTTGCCCACATTTCATCTGTACCAATGCTGTTTTCAGGACGAGTTGATAATTTCACTTTGATATTATCAAAGCCGAAAGTGCTGTAAATGTCATATACCATTTTGATACATGAAGTGACTTCATTTTCAACTTGTTCTGCTGTACAGAAAATATGAGCATCATCTTGAGTAAATCCACGCACACGCATGATACCGTGTAAAGAACCCGATGGCTCATTACGGTGACAAGAACCAAACTCCGCCATACGCAATGGTAAATCACGGTATGATTTTAAGCCTTGATTAAAGATTTGAATATGACCTGGGCAGTTCATCGGTTTAATCGCATATTCACGGTTTTCAGATGAAGTAGTAAACATCATCGCACCGTAATTTTGCCAGTGACCTGTTTTTTCCCAAAGCACTCTATCCATCATAAATGGACCTTTTACTTCTTGGTAATCATACTGTTTTAATTTAGTACGAACGAAAGTTTCAAGTTCACGGAAGATTGTCCAACCATCATTGTGCCAGAATACCATACCCGGTGCTTCTTCTTGTAGATGGAATAAATCTAATGCTTTACCAATTTTACGGTGGTCACGTTTTGCCGCTTCTTCTAAGCGAGTTAAGTATGCAGATAATTGTTTTTTATCCGCCCACGCTGTTCCGTAAATACGTTGCAACATTTTATTTTTGCTGTCACCACGCCAGTATGCACCCGCCACTTTTTGTAATTTAAAATGGTGACAGAAACGCATATTTGGGACGTGTGGACCACGACACATATCAATATATTCTTGGTGATGATAAAGTGCTGGGCTATCTGTTTTAGCAATATTTTCATCTAAAATTGCCATTTTGTACGGCTCGCCACGTTGCTCAAATACATCGTGGGCTTCTTGCCAAGTAACGCGTTTTTTAACAACGTCATAATTTGTATCTGCTAACTCGTGCATACGTTTTTCTAATGCATCAATATCTTCTTGAGTTAACGAACGATCAAGATCAACGTCATAATAGAAACCATTGTCAATCGTTGGACCAATTGCCATTTTAACGTTAGGGAAAAGTTGTTTGATTGCGTGCCCTAATAAGTGTGCGGTTGAGTGACGAATGATCTCTAAACCATCTTCATCTTTAGCTGTAATAATTTCAAGGGTTGCATCTTGATCGATAATATCTGAGGCATCACGGCGTTCGCCATTCACACGCCCTGCAATCGTTGCTTTAGCTAAACCAGCTCCAATACTTTGTGCAACTTCCATCACGGAAACAGGGTTTTCAAATTGGCGTTGAGAGCCATCAGGTAATGTAATAATTGGCATAATAAATTCCTTACAGTGGTAACCCATACGAGAGGTTACTTGTTATTAGTTTGAAAATTTTGCAAAAAAATGAAACGAAAAGACCGCTTCAAGCGGTCAGTTTAAGATGATTTTTTGCAATGATTGAGTACTTTACTCGCCCTCACAAATGGGCGGACGAAAAAGCGGGGAAGATTTTATCATAAAAATTAAAATACGTTCATACTTAAAATAATTTTGTACTATATAATAAACAAATAACTTCACTGTTTTAATTTTAACCAAAGCAAATAAGGAAACCTAAATGGATAGTACTCAGTTAGTAAATACTGTTAGCTCAGTCTTAGCAATGCCTGGTGTAAAAGTTAATCGTCGTGAATTTTTAAGTAAAACACTAAAAGTTGATAATGATAAAATCGCGCTATTGTTAGATAAAGGACCTATTGGGTCGGGGCTGTTCACTAGGGAAGAGATAGCAAAAATAGCTAAAAATCTTGGTAATAAACGGAACTGGCAAACATCATCATTATCTTTTGCATCAGGTATTCCTGGTGGTGTTGCAATGGCAGCAACAATACCAACAGATATATTACAATTTTTCAGTTTTACACTAAAAATAGCACAAGAAATTGCATATTTATATGATAGTAAAGATTTTTGGATTGATAAAAATACTATTGATGAAAAAGTTAAAAGTGAACTTATGCTATATCTAGGTACTATGTTCGGAGTAGGTGGCGCAGCAAGTAGTTTAAGATACATAAGTCAAGTAATGACTGAGAGATTAGTAACTGAGTTACCTAAACAGGCATTAACAAAAACAATCTGGTATCCTATTCTTAAAAATATTGGCCAATATGTCGGAATAAAAGTGACTAAAGATTCCGCCGTAAAAGGAATATCAAAGGTGGTTCCTATCCTTGGAGGAATTGTCTCTGGAGGCATAACATACTTTACCATAAACAAAATGAATAACCGTTTAATTACAGAATTAGATAAAAGAATAAATTATACTGATATCCAAAGACAATCTGATATTGAATCTATGAAAAAGGAAATGCCAGAAGTTTATGATGCTGTTTATGAAGAAATATTGGATCATCAATAAAATTGATTTTTTTTAATGCAAATCTCATATTATCCGTAAAATGATAGGCTCAATAAATAATCCTTATTGAGCCTTCAATTCTATTAATTAGATTTAAACTAATCTAAAACCTTACCTTTTAGTTCTGGCACTAAAAATACTGTTGCCAATATATCAAGCAAGTAAATCGCCGCAAGAAATGCTATAGCAACTTGGAAAGAATACAGTGAGACTAATGCACCTACAATCACAGGTCCAAATCCTCCAACTGCTCGCCCAATATTAAATAATACGTTTTGTGCTGTTGCTCTTGCTTCTGTTGGGTACGCCTCAGACATTAATGCGCCATAACCGCCCATCATTCCATTCACAAACATACCTAAGATTGCGCCCGCAAATAGCATATAATTTGCGTCTGTCAGTTGTGAATAAACAAGAATACTTACTACTGCCCCACCTTGGAATAAAAGGAAACTTGGTTTACGCCCAATTCTATCGGCTAACTGACCAAACAACCAAATACCCAACATCATTCCGCAAATGGTGAATGCCGTCCATAATCCTGATTTAGTTAAACTTAAACCAAGTTGATTAGAAAGGAAATTTGGCATCCAAATCATAATGCCATAGTAACCGAAGTTTTGAACGGAGGTTAAAACGACTACTCCCAAACTCACTTTTGCTGTGGCTTTATCTTTGACTAATAATTTGAATGAATTTAATGTTGAACGAGATTGAGATGATGGCTGAGAGAGCTTCTCTACTTGTCTTTTCACAAAGACTTCTGGTTCATGTAATCTTGAACGTAAATACCAAGCAACAAACGCAGGGAAAATACCAACAACAAACATACCTCGCCAACCAATTACTGGTAGTAAAAGTGGTGTTAATAAAGCAGCTGCTAGTACACCCAGTTGCCACCCTAATGCAACATAAGATGATGCTCTAGCTCTATGTTTAGCAGGCCATGCCTCTGCGGCTAATGCCATCCCAATACCAAACTCTCCACCTAAACCAATCCCTGCAATAGTCCGATATACTAACAAGTCCCAATAGCCTTGTGCTAACGCACATAAACCAGTGAAAACGGCAAATAAAACGATAGTCCAAGTAAGAACTCGAATACGTCCATATTTATCACTTAATGCACCAAAGACAATACCGCCAAAAACAGCACCGATAAGTGTCCAAGTAACGAGTGATCCTGATTGGGTGGGAGTTAATGCCAAATCTGCTGAAATTGCTGATAGCATAAAACCTAAGATAAGAAGATCGAATCCATCCATCGCATAGCCGACAACGGATCCTAATAAGGCTTTCCAGCCTTCTTTAGTAACTTTAGTGTTCATTTTGTATCCTTTTGCTACTCTCTGTTAGCCTATTAAAGTGAAATAAGATTTCTCCTCGAAGAAATCGGCGCATATTTTACTTAATTTTCAGCAAGAGAAAAGAAAAATCTATGTTCATTTCTATTCATCACTATCTCATATTTACCTTTTACTCAATTCCTCTAGCTATTTGCAATATAATGCAACTAAATGAACTATCTCCATTTAAAAAATCCTTAAATTACGCTATTCTATGCGGTAATTTTCTTATTCAAATTCCAAGGTTATAAAATATGCAACAACAATATAATCCAAGTGCGATTGAGCCTAAAGTACAAAAATACTGGGCTGAAAATAAAGTATTTAAAGCGATTAAAGACGAGTCGAAAGAAAAATATTACTGCTTGTCAATGTTCCCTTACCCATCAGGTCGTTTACACATGGGGCATGTGCGTAACTATACTATCGGCGATGTCATCTCTCGCTACCAACGTATGAATGGTAAAAATGTATTACAGCCAATGGGATGGGATGCGTTTGGATTACCTGCTGAAGGTGCTGCGATCAAACATAAAACAGCCCCTGCAAAATGGACTTACGAAAATATCGAATATATGAAAAATCAGCTCAAAATTTTGGGCTTTGGATTCGATTGGGATCGTGAGGTTACCACTTGTAAACCTGAATATTACAAATGGGAACAATGGTTCTTTACTGAGTTATATAAGAAAGGCTTAATTTATCGTAAGACGTCAACAGTAAACTGGTGTCCAAATGATGAAACCGTATTAGCTAATGAACAAGTACATGAAGGGTGTTGCTGGCGTTGTGACACACCAGTAGAACAACGTGAAATTCCACAATGGTTTATCAAGATTACTGACTATGCAGAACAGTTATTAGATGGATTAGATACGTTACCTAACTGGCCTGATCAAGTAAAAACTATGCAACGTAACTGGATTGGTCGTTCAGAAGGGGTGGAAATCACTTTTGATATTAAAGATTCTGATGAAAAACTACCTGTTTATACGACTCGCCCTGATACATTCTACGGAGTAAGTTACGTTGCAGTGGCTGCAGCTCATCCATTAGCAACCTTAGCTGCAAAAAATAATCCTGAACTGACCGCTTTCATCAATGAAGCAAAAAATACCAAAGTAGCGGAAGCAGAATTAGCCACAATGGAAAAGAAAGGGATGGCAACTGGCTTGTATGCGATTCATCCATTAACTAAACAAGAAGTCCCTGTTTGGGTAGCAAACTTTGTATTGATGCACTACGGAACAGGTGCGGTAATGGCAGTACCAGCACACGATCAACGTGACTTTGAGTTTGCTCAAAAATATGGTTTGCAAATTAAACAAGTGATCGCACCGCTTGATGATTCCGCTTGGGATTTTTCTCAATCAGCGTTTATTGAACACGGTAAGTTAATTAACTCAGCTGAATTTGATGGCTTAGATTTTGATAAAGCATTTAATGGTATTGCGGATAAATTAGAACAACTTGGCGTGGGTAAACGTCAAGTGAATTACCGCTTACGTGACTGGGGCGTTTCTCGCCAACGCTATTGGGGTTCACCAATTCCAATGCTTACATTAGAAAATGGCGATGTAGTACCTGTTCCAATGGAAGATTTACCGATTATCTTACCTGAAGATGTGGTAATGGACGGCGTGAAAAGCCCAATTAAAGCCGATCCTGAATGGGCAAAAACAACTTACCAAGGTCAGCCTGCATTGAAAGAAACAGATACTTTCGATACCTTTATGGAATCATCTTGGTATTACGCTCGCTACACTTCACCACAATATCAACAAGGTATGTTAGATAGTGATGAAGCAAACTATTGGTTACCAGTGGATCAATATATTGGTGGGATTGAACACGCAACAATGCACTTGCTTTACTTCCGTTTCTTCCACAAATTATTACGTGATGCGGGACTCGTAAGCAGTGATGAACCAAATGACAAATTACTCTGTCAGGGCATGGTATTAGCTGATGCGTTCTACTACACAAGCCCAACTAATGAGCGTATTTGGGTGTCACCAACAGAAGTAACTTTAGAAAAAGACGAAAAAGGCCGTATTGTTAAAGCCTTTGACAAAGAAGGTCGTGAGCTTATCCATAGCGGTATGACGAAGATGTCTAAATCTAAAAATAATGGTATCGATCCACAAGAAATGGTGGATAAATACGGTGCGGATACTGTGCGTCTATTTATGATGTTTGCGTCACCGGCAGAAATGACACTTGAATGGCAAGAGTCTGGTGTGGAAGGGGCAAAACGTTTCTTAGGTCGTTTATGGAATTTAGTATTTGAATACCAACAAGCGCCTGCAACTGTGGCATTAGATCCTTCATCACTTTCAAGTGAACAAAAAGCTTTACGTCGTGAAGTGCATAAAACGATTGCAAAAGTGAGTGATGATATTGGTCGTCGTCAAACTTTTAATACTGCGATTGCAGCGATTATGGAATTGATGAACAAACTGACTAAAGCACCGCTTGTTCAAGATCAAGATAAAGCAGTAATGGCAGAAGCATTGAGTGCAGTTGTACGTATGCTCTACCCTATTACTCCGCACGTTTGCTTTGAATTATGGCAAGCACTTGGTAACGAAACCACTATCGACTTCGCCCCTTGGGTACAAGCAGATGAATCTGCAATGGTTGAAGATGAAAAACTTGTCGTTGTTCAAGTAAATGGTAAAGTACGTGGTAAAGTCACTGTTTCAGCAAATGCAACTGAAGATGAAGTCAAAGCCGTTGCGTTAAATGATGAAAACGTCGCTAAACATTTAGATGGATTAAATATCATTAAAGTGATTTATATTCCATTCAAAATGTTAAGTTTTGTGGCAAAATAATCGTTCTCTGTTTTCCCTAGATCAGTAGAACTAGGGATACAAGCGGTAGTTTATTGGGAAAGTTTTGCAAAATTTTCCCATATATCCTACAAAATCAAAAGGAAAAACCATGTTTAAGAAGTGTACTTTTCTCCTCGTTTTTTTACTCACGGCTTGTGGCTGGCATTTTAAAACGAGTGAACGTTTCCCAGAAGAGTTACGCACACTACATTATGAAAGTTCAGATATGTACAGCGATATGTCTCGCGTATTACGTAATGAATTAGTATTGAGTGGCATAACCGTATTACCGAGTGAAGATAAGTCACCTGTCGCCACATTACGATTAAATTCAGCAGAAAATAGCTCTGCCGTTGCTTCTGTATTTAAACAGGCAAGAGAAGCTCAGAAAATTCTCAATATTACAGTTAAAGCAACGATGACTATTCCAGAAAAAGGTAGCTATCCTTTGGAAGTAACTGTGCATCGTACATTCTTTGATGACTCCCGTGCCGCCCTTGCAAAATCAGAGGAAAGGGATGTCATTATCAACCAAATGTATGAGCAAGCATCACGCCAATTACTTGTCAAAATGGCTGGATTACAGAAAGAATTATCTGAAAGTAAATAATTGATGATTCAACGTATTTTTTCGGAAGGATTAGATCTTGCCCTAGAGAAAGGCTTAAAACCTTTTTATCTGTTAAGTGGGCAAGATATTCTATTGGTGCTAGAAAGCAAAGATAAAATTATTGCTACGACACGCCAATATGAATTCGATGAAAAAATAGAAATCGCTGTAAATAATGAAACCAAGTGGGATGATCTTGCTGATCAATTACAATCGACGGGGTTATTTTCTAGCAAACAAATCTTCATTCTCAATTTTCCTGATAATCCAACCACAACGCATCAAAAGCAATTGATGAGTTTATTAGAACTTGCACATTCTGATGTACTGTTCATTCTACATTTTCCTAAATTAACCAAAGCGATGGAAAAGCAATCTTGGTTTTCAATAGTAGAAAATGATGGAATCCAGATTCAGTGCCAAACACCAGATATTACAAAATTACCTACCTGGTTGAAATACCGAGCGAAATCAATGCAAATACAATTGGATCAGGAAACCATTGATTTACTCTGCTATAGCTATGAAGGTAATCTACTTGCACTCAAGCAAACGCTGCAATTGCTACAGTTGCAATATCCCAATCAACTTATTACTTCAATCAAAGCAAAAGACGTTATTGCTCAATCTGCTCAATATACCCCATTTCAATGGATTGATGCCTTATTAGAAGGTAAAATTGCACGGGCAACCCATATCCTAAATCATTTAAAAAATGAAGAAGTACAACCCGTTGTATTGCTTAGAATTATTCAAAAAGAATTGATGATATTGCTCGAGATTACACGTTCTCCAATGGTAATCAATAGTAATGAACCCTTATTTAATCGTAATTTACGTACGGAATTTGACCGCTTGAAAGTGTGGCAAAATCGTCGCACCACCTATCAAAGTGCGGTACAACGATTAACTTATCGTAAACTCTACCAACAAATCCAAGCCCTTGCTGAACTCGAGAAACAAATTAAACAAGAATTTAGTGAGGAAATTTGGGCAAACTTAGAACATTTAGGCTTACTATTTACCTAACACCGCTATTCCACACTGTTTTAATAAATCAGCAGTTTCATACATTGGAAGTCCCATGACTCCTGTAAAACTGCCACTTAAATGACTAATAAAGCAACCACCAATTCCTTGAATACCATAAGAACCCGCTTTATCCATTGGTTGTCCTGTCGCAATATACGCATTAATTTCCTGATCGGAAAGTACCTTAAAGGTTACCTCACTGGTTTGTACACAGCTGTATTGTTGTTCTCCATCACTGACACAAACCGCGGTAAATACTTGATGAGTTTTACCTGATAACCTTTTCAGCATCGAGTAAGCCTCATCCTTATCTTTAGGTTTACCTAAAATCATCTGATCGATAGATACCGTTGTATCAGCGGTCAATATTGGAAAATTTGCTAAATTTTTTGCTGATCTAACCGCTTGTGCAGCCTTATTTTTCTCGATAGCAACTCGCAAACAGTATGCTTTAGCCTCTTCATTAGGATAAGGCGTTTCATCTATCTCACTTTGTAGTGAATGCAAGTCTAATCCTAATTGTTGTAAAAGCTCCCAACGTCTAGGGCTATTTGAAGCGAGGTAAATTGGTTTCATTAGCTATCCTTTATTTAGCTGACTATTTACGCACTAAGCGATACAAGCGACTTAATATTGAAACAGGCAATAAACGAGGAATAGCTCGACATAAGAATACAGCCATACCAGAAACATAATTCTGAACACCTAATCTCCGTTTTAATTCGAATAATCGCCATTCAGCCTTTGCTTGAGCAACACCTTGACGACGTCCAACCATCCCATTCCCTACTCTTGCATAGACGAGAGTATCTTCCAAATTTGCGACTTTTTTACCTGAGGACACCAGTTTAATCCATAAATAGTAGTCTTCTTGTAAATCCTCATACCCACCACAAGCTAAAACTTCACTTTTCTGATAAGCAATCGTCATATGATTAAATGGGCAACGTATTTTCGTAAATTCAATAATTTCATTGTGGGTGGTCGGCACTTGGCGATGCCCAACAACGTCATTAACATTTTGTCCAAATTCGGTAATTTGTCCTCCAACTACAATGGTATCAGGGTTCGCTTCAATAAAAGCAACCTGTTTAGCAAAACGATCGGGTAAACAGATATCATCGGTATCCATCCTAAAGACCCATTCATTACGACAATGCAATAGCCCTTCATTTAAGGCTTTACCTAATCCTCTATTTTGAGGAAGTCGAATAATCACAAGCGGTAAGATCGTCGAAAAATTTTGCACAACTTGTTCTAATTCATCGGTCAATTTACCATCAAAAACAAGTACAATTTCATCAGCGGGTAATGTTTGAGCTTGCAAACTTTCAAAACATTCGATTAAATATTGTGGGTTTTCCTTAAAGTATAAAGACATTAAAACCGAAAATTTCATTAAATAAACCTTTTTATATTGATCGCTAACTTCGGCGAAATTAGTGTAATTATCATAATCGCTAAATATTTAATATTTTTACTGTGTTTAAACAATTCAAAATAATATTTTGCCGCTTTTCTGGATAAATTCATTGCATAAGGAAATGCTAACATATACAACGAATTGAGCTGAAAGTTCTCAGCTTGTTCAGGCGTTCTCACAAATTTTTGTTTGATTTTTAAAATCGCTTGTTCCGTATTAGTATTATTGGTCGATACACTTGAGCGTTTAGTATGAAAAGTACATTTGGTCAGTGCTTGAGGTAAATACAATGGGGAAAAAGTGGGATCAGTAATCGCTTTCAAAACAAAATCATAATCTTCCAACGACAATAGATCCGTTGAAAGTCCGTTTAATTTCTGAAAAAACGACTTTTTCACCGCCAACATTGGCATTCCACCAATTTTATTGGCTTTTAAGATATTTTCTAAAGTTAATTGAGCTGTATCTGCATAGGGATGCGTTAAGTAAGAAAACCCTTCATTCACCATTTCACATTGAGCTGGATGATAAATAAAGTTAATCCTTTCATTGCTTAGAATCGCTTGCTCAACCACTTCACATTTTTCATTTGTAAAACGATCATCATCATCGAGGAAAAGCAACCAGTCATACTGAGCGGCTGCGACACCAATATTGCGACTTTCAGCTGCTCCTTTATTTGCTTGATTACGGACTAAGGTAACAGTAAATGGATAATCCTGCGTGATTTCTACTGGCTCAACAGAATTATCATCCACAATCACGACTTCAAAATTAAAGCGAGTTTGATAGGTTAAGCTTTGCAATAAAGCGGTAACTTCACCCTTTCGGTTATAAGAAGGCACTATAATACTTAACATTTACTTTATTCCTTCCCTTTAAATAAGATAAGTTGCTTGCCTGCATTGCCAAATAAAGATAAAAACATGAGTAATACCATCATAATTCCAGGGAATGCGTAAGTATCGGCTTTCACATTGAGTACACTTAGAATAAAGAGCGTAGATAAAATAAACTTCCAACTACCCTCAAACCAATTTTGTGCAATACGGAAAACAAAATAAGCGGTAAAAGCAAAACACACGATCAAATAACCTATTCCACCATACAACACTTGGCGAATAAAGCCAGAATCTGTTCTGCCATAGTATCCCCCTTCAGGTGCATAGTAATAACCATCGCCGAATAGAATTTGTTTTAACTCTGGTACAAATAAATGTTGTTGTACTAAAGTTTCTGTAGATGAACTAATTCGTCCCGTACCATGAATAATATTAATTAAAGGTTCTAAAGCATGAGCAACATATTTATGTTCTGGATAATTAAAAGCTAAAAATAGACAAACTCCACCAAATACTAGCAATGAAGGAATGTATCGCCATTTAAAATAGACAAGAATACTCACCACCGATAATGCTAAAAATGTTCTGCCTGAGATCAATCCAATAAAAAGCAATAAAAATAAGAAAACACTATTCATCGTATTATGTTTTGCATTATAAGCGAGTAAGAAATGAAGTAGCATTAAGTAAAAAATACTTAATTGGAAAAATGCCGATGAGGTCAAATTATATAAGCGATATTCTTGTTCAGAACCATAAAAACGCGGTAAGACAATATTGGTGGATAAAGCAAAATCGATCATAAAAGGAATACCAAGCAATGCTAAAAAACCAATGATTGCTTGTACACTGATCCCAATTTTAAAATCGCTAATCAATTTTTCTGAGGATTGATTAATATAAAATGCATTATAAATTGCCACCCCCAATCCAAACAAAATAAGCCCTTTGATATACATTAAGGCAACAGAAAAATCAGCGGTTTTATAAATTAAGGCGGGAATAATACTGATGACAATTAACCCCAACACAACACCTAAGCTATCAACAGGAACAATAAAGCCTTGTCTAAAATCCCCTTTTAGCTTTTTATAAAGTAGCCAACAACCTGTAACTATACCAACAAAAAATGCCATTCTAAAAAAATGGAATAGCCAAGGATCATAAATATAAAATAAATTCACTAATGCTGACATATTACTATCCTGATAACTTCAAATTACGCTTGATCGCCAGTAATTTTTTAAATGGATATTTGATTAACTTTTTGATGAGATTATTAGACACTGAACCTCTGATTGATTCTAAGTTACTGTTTAATTTTGGATTTTCAATTGCCATCAATGGACGCACATATTGAATATCTAAGCCGAATTTATCACCAAAGAGAATAAAATCATCCGCTAGCCAATAAGGTTTATTACCCATTTCCTCAATAAATTTTCTCGCCACCGATTTCTTAATCAAATAAGCCACTGTACCTGCAAAATAGTTTTTATAAGGGTAAACCACATTAAAGTAACATCCATCCATTCTCTGTTGCAGGAATTGATAGGTTGTTGGATAATTGATTTCCAGTTCTAGATGATTAAAATCGGTAATCTTCGATTGTCCAACTAAAACTAAGTCGGCTGATATGCCTTGCTGAATAAGTTTTGTGAGTTGAGCCTGAAAATCGTGATTAAATAATGCATCATCTTCACAAATTAAGCAGAAATCATTATCCGCAATACTTTCATCATCAATAATCTGTTGATACACACCTAAATGGCTTAGCGTGCATCCCACTTCACCTTTTGTCACTGCTCTAGCGTATTTTTGCAAAAAATATTCACAATCAAACCGCTTACTGAGACTATCCAAATCATCATTCATCGTATTAAATGCAGAAAAAACTTGAAAATCTCTTGTATCAGGTTGTGCAAAAAATAATTCTCTACGATGTGTATCTTTATCTAATGAAATTAAATATTTTTTCATCTTATTCTCTAATATCAATAATATTAATCCCTACTTTTTTAAGTAATTCATAACTCTCAATAAAAGCAGGCTCATCCGTATCTATTCTAAGTGAAGTTACCTCTATATTTTCATTGTGATAAACATTAAGTACCGCACTACTAAAATAGGTATAGATTTTACATTTTTTATTTTTTACAACCTGAGATAAATAATCCTCTAGAATAAGTGGTGTATCAATATATTCAACCTGACTTAATTGATACTGCTCTCTTGGATGAGGAAAATAATATTGAATATTAAATTTTTTAATAACACTCTCTGCTAACTTTATATTTTTTTCATTCTCTAAAAAGGCAGGTTGCCCAAGTAAGATAGAAACTGACTCAACATTGCTTGATGAAGATAAAGATGAAAAAAGATCAATATTGATTGTATTACTAATAATGTTAGGAAAATCTGGATAGATCGTATAATGAGCCTCAGATAATGATTTAAGAATTTCTACACTATATTTATTATGTAACACTCGATTTATAGTTCGACGAATAAATGTTTTCGGTTCATCTTTATAATAAACACTTGAAGGCACAATATTTGCTGTACCATCATCAAAGGTATAAAAATGCTGAAAACTGATTGAACTAAGCAAAAACTGAATCTGAATATCATTAATACTTGCAACAAATACTCGCTGAAAATTTTTACGGTAAAATCGATACTTTAATTCGATAATTTCTTTAAGAAGATTAAAGCGATCAGTATGTTGATGTAATGAAAAAAACTGATTACATTTAGCTTGTAATTTCTCTGAGTAATGTTGATATTTCTCATTATCAACGGGATAAATCATCACACCATAAAACTTTTCATTAGGATAAAGCTCAATAATCCTTTCAGCAATCAGCACATGTAATGGGGTATAACATATTATAATATTCATTCCATTCCTCCTACTTTGCCAACTCGAGCAGTCATAAAATATAAAATAGGAATAATAGAAAGTGAGCCTAAAATACCTGCGTAAGGAATATACTCAATTTTGGTATAAGTTAATCCCACCAAGCTAACTAAATAAATGACAGTGGATAAAACCGAGCAAACAGAGATAAATTTATTTTTCCCATAATAAAACAAGTAATTAACTAAAATAAAATAAGGGATTGTCATCGCTACCGATAGCAAGAAAAGCACCATATAGTATTTTGCCCCTACAAATTGATCACTTAATAACCACGCCACAACAGATTCAGGAACGAGCCACATTAAAATTGCAGGTATAGGCACAATGATAAAAGAGAGTAATGCCCATCTATGTACGTCTTTCACATTGATCTTTTTCTGTTTCAAGGCATCAAAAAAATACGGAATACTCGCTTTATTTACCGCTTGTAGAAGAATCATCAATATAGCTGCAATTTGGGCTCCCATCGCATATAAGCCTAAATCTGCTTCATTAAATTTATGAAAGATAAAGATTCGATCTAACTGCCCTTTTAGGAATAAACTGGAATTATGCAAAATAAGAGGCACACCAAATCCTAATAAATAGAATAATGCGGACTTATATTGTTTTAGGGAAAAGAATGTTGTTTTGACTTTTTTTCTATACAGTAAATAACTTCCCACAAAAACCGTAACATTTCCCAATAAAATTGCAATCAAACGCTTTTCAACTAAATCTGTATCAAATATTTCGAGTAGTAAAATAGTGAAAACTACAGCTGTTATACTTGAGAAAAATTGAATCACTGTATAAGGAATAGCTTGTTTCTGGCATTGCCGAATACTGAGCTGAACACCTAAAAAAGATTGAAAAACAGCAGATAATGCAACATACAGTAGGATTTCATTATTAAAAAACCAACAAACGAGCAAAACGACTATTCCCATAAAAATGGTATAGGTATAACCAGTAGATACCACTAAATCAAGGGAACGTTTTCCATACACATAAAAATAACGGGTAATAGCCCCTTCCTGACTTAACCCTACAATAATAAAAAATAAAACGGTAAATGTTTGGTAATAAGAAAGCTCACCAAAGCCCTCAACGCCAAGCTTACGAGATAGATAAGGTAAGAGTAGAAATGGCATTGATCGAGAGGCTAATTCACCGATTAAGTAAATAAAGCTATCCTTAACTACTTTCATTACATCTCTTTCTCGATTAAACTTTCTACCAAAATAAACGTGTCATCAGAACTAACAATAATCTCATCGAACATATTGACCTCTTTAGTAACTAATACCACTCAACTAAGAAATACCGCCAACTAACTGTAAATTTTTATCTTTAATTCCTTTTGAGCCTGCTCGTGCAGGAATAATTGCAATATATTTCATTAAACTGACCGCTTATATGATTTTATAAAGGTTGCTATTCTAATTTCAAAGGCTAACTTAAACAACAGGGAAGGGCAATAATAGACAATATAATCTGAATGATGAATAATACTATTTTCTATTTATCTCTTGTAACAATATGTTTGAACTTACAAAAATCATTACAACTGTTGTTTTGTCACCTTTCAATGTCCTAATTTTATGGATAATCTCGCTGATCCTATCAGCATTGAAATATAAAAAACTAAGCTATTTTACTACTTTTCTTGGAATATTTATTCTATACGCTTTTAGTATTCCCTATACTTCTCAAAAATTACATGACTCCCTTGTTACCGAAGATAATCTGACTTTGGATGATTATAAATCAGCGCAAGCGATTGTATTACTGGGTGGTGGGTTGCGTGATAGCAAAGAACTCTTTTCAAAATTAGCGATTAGTGAAGTGGCTCTTGAAAGAGTGCGTTATGCTGCTTACTTGCAGAAAGAAACTCAGTTACCTCTCTTGATTACAGGCAGTAGTCCAAATGGCACATCAGAAGCGGCAGTTATGGCTAGAGAGCTTAATATGTTCTTTAATATCCCAACCACATGGCTTGAAGAAAAAGCTAAAACAACAAAAGAAAATGCTGAATTCAGTCATCAAATATTAGCAAAAGAAAACATGAATAAAATTATTGTGGTAACAAATCAATGGCATATGCAGAGGGCAAAATTTTTATTTGAGCGAGAAGGATTTGAGGTTTTACCCGCGAGCGTTGGTGCTGGTATTACACCCGCAACCTATGGCTTAAATATGATGTATTTCATCCCACAATCGGGGGCATTACACAGCAATATGCTAGCCGTCAAAGAATGGCTAGGATATTGGAAAGAAAAGTGGTAAAAATAAAAACACCCAGTTTAATGAAATAAAATAAGCATTAAACTGGGTATAATTTCTACAAAATTAGAATTTCACAGGCGTTGCTGTTTTTTCTAACACTTCAAGTAATTCACTGATATTTTTCTTACCTTGAGTTTTTAACCATTCACGCGCAGCATCTACGCCTTTTTCTTTATAGGTTTCTGCTGCCCCTGCCCAAGTTGCACGACCACATAATACGCCGTTAAATTGGCTACCCGCTTCTTTAGCGAACTTCAATGTATCTTGGAATAATTTCGCTGAAACACCCGCACTTAAGAAAATAAATGGTAATGGAGTTGCTTCGCTTTGTTGTCTAAAGAATGCTTTTGCTTCTTCTTGAGTATAAAGCACTTCGCCCTCAGCAAATCCTTCAACATAATTCATTGCGACAGGCACTTCTACTTTAAGCACATCAACACCAAAACGTGGATCTGCGAAGAATTTCATTGCTTCAATCACTTTGCGAGGTTTCACTTTCGCATTGTAAACTTTATCTTCATTACTTCCGTCGTAAGCGATAATTTCTAAAAAGAGTGGAAGCTCTTCCATTTTACATTCAGAACCAACACGCTCAACAAATGCAGCTTTACGATCATTAATTTCTTTTGGTTCATCAATATCAAAATAAATTAATAATTTAACCGCTTCCGCCCCTTTTTCTTTTAAACGTAAGACAGACACGTCATCAATTAAATCAGGGAAACGTCCAACGATTGTTTTATCGTAACCTGTTTTTTCATAAGCCATAATCAAACCGCAATTCTCATCACGTTTTTTAGAGGCTGGCCAACCAAATTCTGGATCTAACAAAATAGATGAGGCATAAGGCGTTAATTCTTGTGAAATAAGCACTTTAAACTCACTCACTTGTTCAGGAGTAATATCATCGCCCATCATTCGACGTAACGCACCACGTTGGTCGATAGCCAGTGCAGCAATAATGCCATCTTTCGTTGAGAGTTTTTTTAAGAAATCTTTTTTAGCCATTAGTTACTCCTTATTCATCATCATCTGAAGCTAAATTCTTTAATTGATACGCAACATCGTAAATTTGCTCTTTGGCATTATCTAGCAAGCCTTCTGTACCTTCTTCGCTGACATAGCTAATCACCATTGGCAAATTCATACCGCTATATAAGCCTGATAATTGACTTAAATAACGCATCGCAATGTTACAAGGTGTACCACCCATAATGTCACAGAACACAACAATCTCGCCTGTCGCTTTAGCTAACGCTTGCTCAAATTTTTGTTGGAAATCTTCTGTCCCTTCGTGCGGGTATAGACAGACCGTTTGAGCATTTTCAATCTCACCCAAAATCATTTCTGCGGTTTCCAATAATCCTTCGGCAAATTCACCGTGGCTGATTAAAATTAAACTCATCATTTGCTCCTATTTCAAATTACAAATTCTTCGTATTTAATTGTTTATAAATTGGTTTATCACTAAATGTTAATTCCGTTGGTCTAACACCTTCTGTTTCAAACACAATAATTTGGTTTTTCCCCTTGTGTAGCAACGGTGCAGGTAAATAAAGGTAACAAGTTGGGCCTTCATTCCAATAACGCCCTAGGTTTTCGCCATTAACAATGACAACCCCTTTACCTAATTTGCTAGTATCAATAAAGGTATCTTTTGGCTCGTCATCAATTGTTAAGGTAAATTGATAGAAAGACGGTGTTTGAGGATCTTGCTTGCCTGAAAAATCAATCTGATCTAATTTTTCAAAATCAATCGCATATTGTTCCCATCCAGTATGGAAATGCAGATCGAGAATTGCTCCTGCCCCAATACCTTTATGCTGTGTTGGAGCCAGTAACTTACCGCCATAATTGACTCGTCCCATATTTTCAACCAATAGATCTAATTGAAATTGTCCATTTGGCGTTTGCAACATAATGTCATTACCAATTTCGTGTTGATATTGAGTTGCGACCTTTTGATGATCATTAAAGACTTGAACACGATCTCGGCATTGGTAAATTCTTAGCTTGATCTCACCGCTATGTGCAACAGGTTTTGCTCGATAAAGCATATAGCCATAATAATGCCCTAGGGTTTCCATTGTTTGAGTGAATGGACTATCGTGGCGTTGGCTTATGCTATCTAAAGTGCTAAATAGAGAGACCTCTTTCTCCATAGAAATCGCTGGATAGGCTGTGATTTCAGGTAAAATTGGCTCTTTGATCTCACTGGAATCAGGATAAGTTGCGAGCAGTTTTTGCAACAAATAATATTTTTCTGACGGTTCTCCCCATTCTCGCACAGGGGCATCATAATCATAGGAAGTGACTTGCGGTAAATCAGTATCTAAGCGAGCTGAGCAGCCATTCCAGAATCCAAAGTTTGTGCCACCTTGGAACATATAAAAATTGATACTAGCACGATCAAGCAACTCTTTTGTGCAATCCACTAAATCTTGTGCATCACGAGTAATCACTGGTTCTTTCCAACGGTTAAACCAGCCATCCCAAAACTCCATACACATTAACGGATAAGACTTGTTGTGATTATCAAAATAACGTTGTAATTCATCTAAATTTTGATTGGATCGAGAGCCAAAATTACCCGTTGGCAGAATATCATCATCGATCAACGCCCCTGCTTCGAGTGCATTTTGCCAAGCACCATCTGAAGTAAATAGCGGTACGTTCACACCATACTTTTGCATTAATGCTTTAATCGCTCTTAAATAATCTTTATCGTTACCAAAAGAGCCATATTCATTCTCGATTTGCATCATTAAAATATTGCCCCCTTGGGTAAATTGATAAAGGGCAACGCGTGGCAATAATTGTGAGAAATAACGATCCACTTGTGCAAGAAAAACGGGATCATTTTGACGTAAACGGATATTAGGAATATTCAACAGCCAAGCAGGTAATCCGCCAAACTCCCATTCAGCACAAATATAAGGGGTTGGACGCAAAATAACATATAAGCCTAACTCTTGGGCAATTTGCAAAAATTGAGGCAGATCTGCCTGCTTGCTAAAATTAAATTGGTCAGGTTGAGGTTGGTGTAAATTCCAAGCGACATAAGTTTCGACGGTATTGCAGCCCATCGCTTTCAAGTTATAGAGGGTTTTATACCAATATTCAGGTACAATACGGAAATAATGCACTGCCCCTGAAATAATTTTGAAAGGTTTACTATTTAATAAAAAGTCTTTTTGTCCGATTTCAAACTGCATATATCGTCCTTATTTTTCCAATTTCTATTCTGAGTATAGGTGCTGAATAATGGCTAAAATCGCTTGCATATCTTTGCCTTTGTAATCAGCTAGGCTTTGATCCATTGCCATGCGATTTTCTTCATAAGCGATGACTTTTATTCCCGCCCCTTTAGCAGATTCAATCCCGAGGCTTGAATCCTCAATAGCAATCGCCTGATCTGCTGATAAATTAAAATGCGCTAATACATGCTGATAAATTTCAGGGTGCGGTTTACTTTTAGGGAAGACTGTGCCACTAACCACATAATCAAAATATTGTCTGATGCCACAGTCCGCTAGAATTTGTTCCATTCTTTTTACTTCCGATGAAGAGGCTAACGCAAGCTTGATATTATTTTGTTTAGCAAATTGAATAATGTGTAGAATGTCTTTACGGAAGATAGAAAAGTAATCAATATTACTTAAGTGTTGTTTACTAAACTCACCTAATTTTATGCCGATCTCTTTGATTGATAAATTAGACTGGCTTAGATCTTTAATAGCTAGATATAAATCATCATAAGAACGCCCGATAATTGCCGAATATTCTTCGTGACTGATCGGGGTCGTTCTTTGTTTTATTTGCTCGACAAATTTTTGTAAATAGCTAAAGCCTACAAATTCACTATCGACAATCACGCCATCCATATCAAAGATGATCAAATTCAACATACATTCTCCTATTTATTTTTATTACTGCAGTAGGATTAGTAATCCAATCAATCTGATAAGTTTCAATATTCGCCCAAAACGAGCTCGTTATACAAAATGATTCCCCTCTACATCAAGAGGGGAATCACTCAAAACATTAGCCTTTTGCTAATAATCCTGCCCAAGAGAGGATGATACACAATAGGATAATAATCATAATGGCTTTATTGGAATTCATTTTTGGTCTACCAATTAGCCAGTAGATAAAGAACACCACTAATGCTGGGACCAATCTTGGTAAAATTAAGTCTAAGTTAGCTTGAGCAGACACGACTTTTTCACCAATGGTTGCGGTTAATGGTACGGTAACATTCACCATGGTGGCACACATGACCCCTACAACGAATACCCCTAATACTGTTGCCGCATTGGTTAACGCATTGAGTTTATGACCTAAGTTAGTGACCAGGTTTACCCCTTCACGATAAGCAATTTTGAGTTGAACCCAACGGAATACCATTGTTGCAATCGCAACTAATACCCATAAACCAACACCAAGCGGGTTACCATTCACTGCCATTGTTGCAGCGATTGCCCCCATAATTGCTGGAACAAGTGAACCGAAGATTGCATCACCGATTGCAGCGAAAGGTCCCATTAAACCGGATTTAATCCCTGCTACTGCTTCTAATGAATCAGTACCTTGTTTTTCTTCAAGTGCAAGGTCAATCCCTTTTACAATAGTGTTAAAGAACGGACTGGTATTAAAGAATTGGTTATGCATTACCATCATTTTTTGTAATTCAGGTGTGTTATCACCATACATTTTACGAAGTTGTGGTAATAGAATCCAAAGGTAACCAGAACCTTGCATACGTTCATAGTTCCAACCCAATTGGTTGAAAAATAAGTTACGAATATTAATTTGGCGGAAGTCGGCTTCTGTTAATTTATAGCCTTTTGGGTTGCCTACTTGTTGATTAGAGTTCGTCATCTTCAATTTCTCCTTCTACAGAAGTCGTTGTATTTTTTGCAACAGGTGCTGAACCACCTTCTACACTACGTTGATAAACCATATAAGCGAATGCAAAACCGATTGCTGCCATTGCAAGCATTGGTACGCTGTTGTAAGAACGTCCAAGTGATGCAGGGAGTAAGCCATCTAACGCATTACCAATTGCAGCTACGTTGCCGAATAAAGTAATGAGGATTGCAGTTAAAGAGAAACTTAAAATTAAGTACGCAATATGGCGTTTTGTTGGTAAGTAACGAAGTAAGATTGCAAAACCGAGTGCTGGTAACACACCACCTGCAAGGGTTAAACCATCTGCGATAACTTTTAAGAAACCGTGTTGCATTGCTTCTGCTAAGCTTGCAACAAATGGACCACCGAACACTAATGCAAGGAAGATTGGTAAGGCACGAGAAAGCCCCCACGCGATCATACCTGATAGATAATTGATACTAATTGATCTATATGCGTGATCTTGGATATTTTTATCAATGCGGTGTGCAAAGAATACGTTAGACATTCTTGCTAAGATATCGGTATAAACCATCAATGCAGCAATTGGTACAGCTAATGTTGTTAATGCAAGTTGTGGATCCATACCTGCTGCAACAGAGAAGGCTGTTGCAATAACAGTTCCTGAGTTAGCATCAATACGAGATGCACCACCGAATGTACCGACACCAAGTACAGTTAATTGCATTGAACCACCGATTAATAAACCAGTTGTTAAATCACCCATAATTAAACCTGTCACAAGACCAGCGAATACAGGGGATCCTGCACTAGACACAATAGTAAGTTCATCTAAGATTTGATAAAACGCATAGATCGTTATCAAAAGGATCTGCCACCATTCGATCATAATCGTTACTCCTCTATAAAAGTTTCATTAAGTCCACTTTTTCTTCATTAGGTACTAATTGTGCTGTCAAATTGATACCTTTTGCAGAAAGTTTTTTAAACACTTCAACATCATCATCAGTTACGTGAACTGTTTTTCTGATAGGACGTGTTTGATCCGTTTTTGGCATATTCCCTGCATTGATATCAGTTAATGCCACACCCTGTTCAACAAGTCTTAACAAAGTTTGCGGATTACGAACAACAATTAATACACGTTGGGAGTCATAACGCCCATCTTTAATATTAGTTGCTGCTTTTTCAACAGGTAACACACTCAACTTAACACCCGCAGGGCAAGCTAAGCGTAAGCCTGCTTTATCAATATCACTCGCTGCTGCTACATCATCAATCACCATAATACGAGTAATATCAAGATAAGATGTCCATAGATTCGCGACCTGACCGTGAATCAAACGACCATCAATTCTTACATTCAAAATTGCCATACTTATCTCCTTAAAAATTATTTGTATGAATAGAGTGTGACACCTTGTACAACTCGATTTACCTCACCTGTTGGGCAAGGGTTATCAGTGGTATAACCAAGATGTAATGAACTGTAAAATGAATAAAGCTGACCAATCACTAAGAATGGGAAAATTCTTGCCGCGTCATCTAATTTGTAAAT
Organism: Otariodibacter oris; assembly: GCF_009684715.1. Classification (NCBI taxonomy): domain Bacteria; kingdom Pseudomonadati; phylum Pseudomonadota; class Gammaproteobacteria; order Pasteurellales; family Pasteurellaceae; genus Otariodibacter; species Otariodibacter oris. Next base: position 1,392,998 of record NZ_CP016604.1, read on the forward strand.
TTCTGCTTTGAACTGACCGCATTCATCTCCAAGTAATAACACTTGATTAGCTTTTTTATCTTTAACTAACTCGTTATAGAGATCGCGATCGTATTTCGCTGTATAAGTATTCTGAGAAAGGAATACAAAAATTAATGTTTCATTTTGTACTAATGACTTAGGACCGTGACGGAATCCCATTGCGGACTCAAAGAACCCTAAACGTTCGCCAGCGGTTAATTCCAATAATTTTAGCGATGTTTCTCTGGCTAATCCTTGGAAATGTCCACTACCTAAATAAACAATCCGCTTAACAGGTAAATGTGCGAGTTCTTGTATTTTCTTCGCATCGTCATTTAATAACTGCTCAGTCACTTTAGCGAATTGTTCAACCCATTGTTGATTGAAAGCTTCAGGGGCAAAAGTTAATAATGCGGCAAGCATCATATTGCTCGCACTAGACGTCATTGCAAAGCCTTGATCGTGAGTTGAATCAGGAAGCGCCAAAGGATAAGCGGTCGGATTGTCGCTACATTTTGCAAAAAGTGATCCTTTTACGTTATTGGTAATGGCTAAATGATAGGCTTCTTTAACGATATCATTGACACGATCCACTGCCCCAATACTTTCAGGGCTATTACCAGAACGGGCAAAGGAAACTAATAAGGTTGGTTTATCTTCAAAAAGATATTGATAAGGGCTTGAAACAAGATCGGTACTGGCAATCGCTTCTACTACACAACCTAATTTCTCACTCAAGACAGGTGCAACGACTTCGCCAATAAATGCAGAAGTACCCGCACCAGTAAAAATAATTCTTAGCTCGCCTTTTTTAGCACGAGCAATCAACGGACTGACAAAAGACTTAACATCAGAATCAGCAATAATATTAGCCGTTTCTAACCAAGTTGCTGGCTGTTGAGCAATTTCTTTTGCTGTCCAAAAAGCATTTTGATTCTCTAATGTCTGATTTGAAATATTGAGGATCATTCCACCTACCTCACAATGTAATGAATACTCGTTCGGGAAAAATGAAAAGATACTTAAGTTAGAAATATCTCAACTAGGCTGTTAGACGATTAAGACTGAAACACCTGAATTTTCGAGATACTCTTGATAATTTTTGGGTAATTTATCATCTGTCACTAACACATCGATCTGATTAGCTGGGCAAATAACAAAATCACTATATTGCCCAAACTTACTGGAATCTGTCACAACAATAATCTGATCTGAAGCTTCACACATTAAACGATTCAAATGGGCTTCTTGCTCATTAAAAGTAGTAATACCTTTATGTAAATCAAATCCATCAACCCCAAGAAAAACTTTATCAAATCTGTACTGGCGTAAATTATTATCTGCCATCACACCAGAAAACGACATGGCGTTCTTGCGTAATACACCGCCTGTCATACGAATTTCAACATTGGGGCAATTGACTAATTCAAATGCAATATCCAATCCATTCGTCAATACTGTTAATGATAAGTCCTTTAAATATCTTACGATTGCTTTCGTTGTTGTTCCAGAATCTAAAATAACTCGTTCACCATTACTTAGCAATGATGCCGCCATTTTTCCTATCTGTTGTTTTAATTCAGGACAATGATTACCTTTATCTGCAATTGAAAGCTCTGTAATCAATCGAGAATTTAATACCGCAAACCCATGAGAACGAGTAATATACCCTTGTTCTTCTAAGTTATTCAAATCACTACGAATTGTTACTGTCGATACGCCAAAATGTTGTGCTAAAGCCTCAACTCTTTGGCTATTTGTTTGTTGCAATAATGCTAAAATATCGGCACGTCTTTCAACGCTACTTTTCATTTTTTCTCCTAAGACCAAACAACCACAACATACTTCGATTGTTTTCGATAAGATTATAAAAAATACAAAATTCAAAAACAAACGAAAACATTCGAAAATGAGAAAGAGATCACAAAAATTAAAAGATAAAAAAAAACGGTAAGATCAAATTTGCAAAAAAATGCAAGGATCTTACCGCTTGTCCGTAATGATTCTATTTATTTAGCTAACTTCACCTCATGTAGCCATTTATCAATTAAGCGTTTTCCTTCTTCGCTTTTACCAAAATGCTCGAAGTCAATATTCACGAGATTCACTTCATCCAGTTTCACTGATTGTGGTGCAACTTCTGCAAATTTATTGGTTGGAATTTGATAAACGCCATGCTCTCTCCAAGGGATTTCTTGTGCTTCTTTGGATAATACCCAATCCATAAATAATTTGGCATTATCTAAATTTCTTGCGCCTTTGATAATACTCACTCCGCCAAGAGCATATCCCGCACCATCTTTTGGTAATACATACTCAACTTTTGCACCCTTCTCTTTTTCCGTTTCATAACTATGCACAAAGCCTACTGAAACGGCACTTTCTCCACGAGATAAATTAGACGTCACAAGGCTACTTTTTACATATTGGGAAACATTGCTATCTAATTTTTTGAAAAATTCAAAAGCTTTTTCTTCTCCCCATAGCTGAATTAACGTTGCCATAATCGTGTAGGCTGTACCAGAACTACGTGGATCAGGTAGCTGTAATTCCCCTTTTAATTTAGGATTAAGTAAGTCTTGCCAAGTTTGCGGAGCTGAAATGCCAAGTTTTTCTAATTTTTCAGTATTTACTCCCATGCCTAAGACCAAAGCATAAACAAGAGAAGTATAGTCACCATGTTTATCTTCGATGAGATGCTTGAATTGATCAACGGTTTCTGCTTGTAAAGGGGATCGATATTTCTCAAGTAAACCTAACTCCCCTGCTTGTAAATGAGGCTCTAGCGTACCGCCATACCAAATATCCGCTTGCGGATTATTTTTTTCCGCTTTGATTCGCCCTAAAATTGTGCCAGTGCCACCATGTACAAATTGCGTTTCAACATTATTTGCTTCAGCAAATTGCTTAGTCATGTCCTCACATACCACTGTTTGCACAGTACAATACACTGTCAATCGTCCTTCTGCTTGAGCAGAATTTGAAAATAATGTCGCTGAACTTAATAATAGTCCCGCTAAAATTGGTTTAATTGTTGTTTGCATTATATTTTTCTTCCTGAAATAAATAGAAATTTGAGTGTAACACCTACACCTTATCTTGAAAATCAGAAGTTAGCTTCTTTTATGCTAAAATACCGAAAATATAGCCTATCATTCTAATTAGTAAACTAAATGAACTCATTACATAACATAAAAATCGTTTTAATTGAAACCTCTCACAGTGGCAATATCGGTTCGGCTGCCCGTGCGATGAAAACAATGGGATTAACCCAACTTCGCTTAGTTTCGCCCAAGCAAGAAATTGATGATCAAGCGATTGCCTTATCAGCAGGGGCGAAAGACGTACTTGAACAGGTTGAAATTTTTGAGAATTTTAATGATGCCGTAGCCGATTGCCAATTAGTGATCGGTACCAGTGCCAGACACCGTCATTTGCAAAGCACCTTGATTGAACCGAGAGCCTGTGGCGAATTAACGGTTCAACGAGCAAATCAAGGGAATGTGGGTGTAATATTTGGTCGTGAACGAGTCGGGCTAACCAATGAAGAATTACTCAAGTGCCATTATCACTTAAACGTGCCAACCAACCCAGAGTATGGTTCGCTCAATCTTGCCATGGCTGTCCAGTTAGTTAGCTATGAAATTAGAATGGCTTGGCTCAATTTGCAAAATAAACCGCAAAACTTACCGCTTGTAGATTATCCAACGACAGAAGCCTTAGAGCATTTTTTTGCTCACACGGAATCACTGTATAAAGAATTGGGATTCATTAAAAATGATGCGGTCATGCTCAAACTCCGCCGTTTATACCAACGGGCAGAGTTAGAAAGTACTGAATTGAATTTATTGCGAGGAATGCTAACGGCAGTAGAAAAATATAAAAAATAACTAGCCTAGAAAATAGCATTTACAGTGCTTGTCGAAGTTTACCTTGATTATCAGCAAGCATTTTTTCTGCGGTGTTTTTGTCAACATTAGCTAAGATCATCATAATGGCTAATTTTGCATTATTATTGGCAATGGCTAATGTTTCTTCCGCCTTCTCTTTACTGCATTCGGTGGCTTGCATCACGATACGAATGGCACGAGCCACCAATTTTTGATTGCTAGCTTGCACATCCACCATCAGATTTTGGTAACATTTTCCCATCAAAACCATACTTGCGGTAGTAAGCATATTCAGAACTAATTTTTGTGCTGTACCTGATTTCAAACGACTTGATCCTGTTAGCACTTCTGCTCCAACAATTGTATCGATCACAATATCGGCTATTTTACTCATTGCAGAATTGGGATTACTCGCGATAGATACCGTCGTTACTCCCAATGATTTTGCATACTCCAATGCGCCAATCACATAAGGTGTACGACCGCTCGCGGCGATTCCCACTAAAACATCATTCTCGGAAAAATTGACGCTTTGTAAATCAGCTTTTCCCTGTTGGGTATTATCTTCTGCTCCTTCAATCGGATGACGTAATGCTCTTTCTCCACCAGCAATAATACCTTTGACCATTTCAGGCGATACACCAAAAGTGGGTGGGCATTCAGAGGCATCTAACACGCCTAACCGTCCGCTAGTGCCTGCTCCGATATAAACAAGTCGTCCACCACGTTGAAATGCTTCAACAATTTTTTCGACTGCTTGAGCAATTTGCGGTAAGACTTTTTCTATGGCTTGTGGCACTAATTTATCTTCTTGATTCATTAAGGTCACAATTTCTAATGCTGACAAACGATCCAAATTCATTGAATTAGGATTACGTTGTTCAGTGATGAGTTGAGTTAAAGTCTTTAATAAATCTTGTTGTGCCATTGTCTTGCCCTAAATGTTTGATGATTAAAATGCTATTGCAGATTATTTTGGAAAAATCACACCTAAACTGACCGCTTGTGTCGCTCCTGTTACACTCGGTAAATTAGAGGGTAAATTATGCATACGCTGATAAGCCAACCACGCAAATGCCGTTGCTTCAACATAATCGATATCAATGCCGTATTCTGTGGTGGTAGAAACGTGCCAATCGGGTAATAATTTACCTAGTCGTTCCATTAATAATGGATTTCTTGCTCCGCCACCGCAAACGAGTAATAAGCAAGGTAAGGTTTTCTGTTGGGAAATTTTTGTGAGATCTTGTGCAATACTTCTTGCGGTAAATTCAACGAGAGTTGCTTGAACATCTTGCGGTGCAAGCGGCGAGATCTGTGCTAATTTTTGCAATAACCATGCTAAATTAAATAATTCTCGCCCAGTGCTTTTTGGTGGGGCTTGATCGAAAAAAGGTTCATCAAGTAATTTTGCTAACAAGTCATCATTCACTTTACCCGTTTTTGCCCATTGTGCATCTTTATCAAAACGCTGACCCAAATGCTTTTCAATCCAAATATCTAACAGCGTATTACCTGGGCCAATATCATAACCTATCGTATTTTGATTAGGGTCGAGCAATGAAATATTACTGATTCCGCCAAGATTCAATACCCCAACAATTCGCTCAGGATCACTAAATACTGCTTGATGAAAAGCGGGTACTAAAGGCGCGCCTTGCCCACCTAGTGCCATATCTTTACGACGAAAATCAGCAATTGTGGTAATGCCTGTTTTTGTTGTCACTAGATTCATATCGCCAATTTGCATAGTGAATGGGTATTCACCTTTAGGAGAATGCCATACAGTTTGACCATGACAACCAATCGCTTCAATTTGGTACGGTTGCAACTGCTGTTTTACAAGAAATTGATTAATGCTCTCAGCGTATAATAAGCCCAATTGATGATCGATTTTGCCTAATTGCTGAAGAGTAACCTCCCCTGTTTTTAAAAGCTGGGAGAGTGAACTTCTGAGTGAATCTGGCATTGGCACAAAATCACTGGCAATCAATTTAGGGCTTGATAGACTAAAATCAACTAACGCAAGATCCACGCCGTCAAGACTCGTCCCCGACATCACACCAATATAATACTGTTGCATTTCATCCCTTAATTTAATTGATTAACCCACTCTTTCGCCTGTTGCAAATCCTGTTGCCATTCATTTTGAAGTTGGGTTACCCATTTTTCAATATTTTCATCCCAAAATTCTTGGCTATCGGTTTGTGCCTGTTGGGCAACATCTTGTAATTTAATTAACCCGACGGATGCTAATGCCCCTTTGATTTTATGCGCTTCATCTAATACGGATTTACGAATTTCTGCATCCTTATTCTCACTCCATTTTGTAAACAATGAAGATAAATTATCCAGATATTCTGGCATCAGTTTTGCAAATAACTCAAAATTCGCTAATACGGAATTTTTGCCCATCACTTCAATCAACTCTCTTAATAGACTGTGATCAAATACGATCTTCTCGACAACATTGCTATTGGCTACATCAAAAGGATCAACCGTTTTTTCATTCAAGGTATGCTCTAAGAAATTGTCATCAAAATGGTGACTTAAGCAATCTGCCAATGCTTCTAAGGAGAGAGGCTTACGCAATACATCATCCATTCCTCGTTGCTTATATTCTTCTCTGGTGTGAATAATGTTTGCAGTTAATGCAACTAATAAAGGTAGGTAGTCAATTTCACCTTCTTCATATTGATCTCGCCATGTTTTTGCAATATCAAAACCCGTCATATCAGGTAATTGGATATCGAGTAAAATTAAATCATAACTATTTTGCTTAAATAATTCGAACGCTTCTGCACCAGTCATTGCAACATCGACCTCACATCCAAATTTAGTCAACATCGCCTTGGCTACCACTACATTAACTTGAATATCTTCAACCAATAAGACTTTTAAGGCGTGATTACTGATCTCTACCGTCTGACGAGGAACAACTTCATCAGCTTTAACAGTTAAAGTAAAGGTCGAGCCTTCATTAAGTTTACTTTCGACTGTTAAATCCCCCCCCATTAATTTCGCAATACGTTTAGAAATAGCTAATCCAATACCACTACCAATGGCTTTTTCACCTTGTTCATTTTCTGCTTGGTAAAACATCGCAAAGATCTTCCGTTGGTCTTTCTTATGTATACCAATCCCCGTATCTTTTAAAATAAAACTAAAATGATTTTGATCATTACGCACAACATTCAAACAAATATGTCCACCCGAAGGCGTAAACTTCACCGCATTACTCACCAAATTCCACAAAATTTGGCTTAATCTAGCATTATCAACACAAATAAATGGAGGTAAGTCATAACTACATTGGATATGGAAATGGATCTTTTTCTGCTCAGCCATTAAATTTGCGAAGTTACTGATATTACTAATCAACTGAGAAAATTCAATTTCTTTTGGAAATAATTCAATCCGACGACTATCAATCTTCTCTAAATCAATAATATCACTGAAGATATGTCCTAATGAGACTGCGCTGATATTAATTGTTTTTAAATATTCCCGTTGCTGATCAGATAATTCACCTTCTAATAAAATTTGGCTAAGTCCGATAATCCCATTTAATGGCGTTCTTAATTCATGGCTAATAGTCGCCATTAAAACTGTTTTATCACGGCTATTTTTTTCTATCACTTCTTGATAACGTTTGCGTTCAGTGACATCTCGTCCAAACCCCATAATACAATGTCGATCTTGCACTCGATCGTAATAAGGCACTTTACGAATTTCAAAACAAGATAATTTATTATTTGAATAACGAATCCATTGTTCATAGGTTACGCCTGTATTGCTAATCAGCGTATCTCTATCGGTAGAAATAATTAATTTAGCGGTTTCTTCAGAATAAACATCATTGGGCGTTAAATTAATTAATTCTTTTTCCGTTTTTCCTGTGAGCAATTCCATTGCTCTATTACAGCCTAGAAATTTTCCTTGATCATCTCGATAAAAAACTAAATCGGGCGAAGCATCGATAAATGAACGAAGAAACTCCGCCTTTTGTTCTAATTGAACATTCAATCTCGCATCTTGCTCTCTCAATAAAGAGAGTTTTTTTAATGATTTTTCTAAGTGAATACGTGAATGCTCTAACTTCTCAACAATTAAATTAAAAAAATACAAAACAAAGGGGGCTGAAACTAATCCAAAAGTCATCGAACGAACAATATCACGTGTATTTACGCCACCAGTAAATAACAAGCTCAAAAAAACTTGTGTACTGATTGCCAATGCAGCTAATACAACTAGCCCTAAGAGCAATGCCTTTACTCTCCCTAATTTAAGGACCCAATTAACGTAATTCTGTGCATATTCCTTTGGATTCTTCATCTCAACACCTTTTATATTTTGTTGATAAGCAAGTTATCAATTATCGCCAATAAAATAGGCATAAAATGGCAATAATCGCGATTACTACCCCAATATAATTAATTTTATTGATTTTTTCTTTAAACAGGAAAGCTCCAGCTAAGGTTCCTAAACAAATCACCCCTAAATTCATGCCAGTAAAGACTAAAGTTGGATCATCTTTCATTGCTTGGTGGGCTTTGATATAAAATAAAATATTACAAAAATTTAATATACCTAATAGCACACCCGTTAATAAACTGACTAAGTTCCATTTCGTTCTTTTTAAGGTGAGGTAGATAAACATCACACATCCCGCACCAATAAAAGAAATAAATAGCGTTAATGAAAAACTAGAGCCTGTTTTTGCCATTTCCTTGAATAAAATATCAATGATACCGAATCCAATCCAAACAAAAATAAGGCTAATTAGAGCAACCTTACCGCCTTTACCCGTAATTCCTTCATGACTTTTCCATAACAAACAAATCAAAGCGCCAAATGCGAGTACTAACGCAATCAATTTGTTTTGTGTCACGACTTCCCCAAATAAAGTAAAAGCCGCTAAGATAGGTAAAAAGAGAGAAAGACGTTGCGCTGCATCAGTACGAATAATTCCCGCATACTCTAAGGCTTTTGCTTGAATTAAAAAGACCGTCGGTAACAAAATACCTAATGCTAAGAAAAGATAAGAGGAAGGATTGTCTCTGACGATTTCAACCAAATTTTGTCCTTTAAAATCTGGCTGTAATAGGAAGTAAGATAAAATCGTTGCAATCACATAATTCATTGCAATACTTTGTGCTATCGCAACACCTTTACCTCTTGCAACCTTAATCAAAATACCAACCATAACACTGCACAATACTGCAAGTAAAAGCTCTAACATTTAATCTCCTTTATATGTGTTAGATAAAAACGCACTATTCTAATTGAGATAGTCATTATTTGTTGATTCAAATTTGGCTGGTCAGAGATGTATTGCAATATTTTTATGCTAACTGACCGCTTGTTAACATTATCTACCCTGAAATTCGTGAATATCTCTAGGCTCTTTTTGTTCAATAAGCACTAAAATTGCCGCATCACCTCCCCACTCTCGGGGAGCTTGATGTAAAGCAATCACTTTGGGATGTTGCACTAACCAACGAGGGATCTGGTATTTTAATGCTCGAGTTCCATACCCTGTCATAATACTTGCGCAATAAACACGTTCTCTTTCACAGGCAAGAATTAATGCTGCTAGCTCTTTTTTTGCTTTTTCTTTGGTTAATCCATGCAAATCAAGAAAAAGTTCAGGCTCAAAATCACCACGACGTAATCGTTTCAAAATATGTGGATCGACATCCTCACGACGATAGCGCACTTTGTCATTATCATCAGTAAGTAACGGCTCATATTCATCTGAAAAATAGAATAATGTATCCGCTTGTTCTTTTAAGTCTCGTATTTCACTTATCTTTTCACGTCGTTCATTTTTTGGGAAAAATGTATCTTGCTTAATCTTCTTTACGCCTTTAATTGCTTCATGAAATAAAGAAAAATCATCATTCTCTGACATTATCTATCCTCTAAAACCTATTTTCCTCATTCTAACATAAAGGGAAATATGGTATAACACTTCCGTTTTTATTCACTAGAGAAAATCCTATGTTTGAACCTCATTATAATCTCGATTTATTAGACGAAATTAATTCACCAGCACATCCTATCGAGCAAGACTTACACACAATTGTAGATATGATGCGTTGGGCATATAGCTATTTCAATGCTTCTGATCTGTATTATGGACATGGCTTAGATAATGCTTGGGATGAAGCAAATCAACTTGTTTTGAGTGCTTTAGCCCTGCCTATTGATGTGCCAGAAAGTTTATATTGTTCTCGTTTAACCTTAGTAGAAAAACAACGTATTGTTGAAATGGTTAAACAACGTCTAGGATTAAGAAAACCTGTTGCCTATCTCACTAATTCTGCTTGGTTCTGTGGCTTAGAATTTTATGTTGATGAACGAGTAATTATTCCTCGATCACCAATCGGAGAGCTGATTCAAGAAGGCATTACAGGGATTTTACGTACTGAACCTAAACGTATTCTCGATATGTGTACCGGTAGTGGTTGTATTGCGATTGCTTGTGCTGAACGTTTTCAACAAGCTGAAATTGATGCCATCGATCTTTCGATTGATGCCTTAAATGTGGCGGAAATTAATATCGATCGCCATCAACTTAACCATAGAGTCTTCCCACTACAATCAGATCTTTTTGATTCACTACCACAAGATCATTACGATCTAATCATCACTAATCCACCTTATGTAGATGAAGAAGATCTTGATACTATGCCAGAAGAATTTCACCATGAGCCTGAAATGGCGCTAGGTTCTGGTAGCGATGGGCTAACAATTACCAAACGTATTTTAGCACAAGCAGCTGATTATTTATCTGATAATGGTGTCCTTGTTTGTGAAGTGGGAAATAGTATGGTGCATCTCATTCAACAATTTCCAACTGTACCATTTAATTGGATTGAATTTAAACATGGAGGAATCGGCGTATTCAGCCTAACTCGTGATCAGCTTAAAAATAATCAACATTTATTCGAAAAAGTGTAATTTTTCTAATTTATTTCATTAAAAAAACTAAATCATATTGATAAAAATCCTCTTTTTAGGTATATCTATGCAATAAAATTTTACCTAAAAAGAGGATAAGCGATGAGCCAACTTTACGAATCAATGCGTCACAACATTCATATGCTAGGTGACTTTCTTGGTGAAACCATTCGAGATGCACAAGGCAATGAAATTTTAGAACTCATTGAAAATATTAGACAACTCTCTCGAAGTTCACGTTCAGGGGATGAAAAAGCAAGAGAAGAATTACTTGATATCCTCGCCAATATTTCCACAGAAAACGTTATTCCTGTTGCAAGAGCATTTAGCCAATTCTTAAATCTCACCAACATTGCAGAACAATACCAAACAATCTCACGCCATAGTCAAGATTCATCATTAGGTGATCGCTCGCTAGGACAATTATTTGAACGTTTAAAAGCACAACATATCCCTGCTGAAAAAGTGATTGAAACAGTTGAAAAATTACTTATTGATCTCGTATTAACCGCTCATCCAACTGAAGTCACTCGACGTTCACTCGTCAATAAACATGTTGAAATTAATCGTACTTTGAGCCGTTTAGAACATAATGATTTAACTGATAAAGAAACAACTAAATTAAAACGACGCTTAATGCAACTCATTGCATTAGCATGGCATACCAATGAAATTCGTACAAAACGCCCAACACCAGTAGATGAAGCAAAGTGGGGAATGGCAGTTATTGAAAATAGCTTGTGGAAAGCAGTACCTGAATTTTGTCGCCAAATTAATTATCATTTAGAAAAAAACTTTGGCGTTCAACATCCTGTTGGTCTAGCACCTGTCCGCTTTTCTTCTTGGATGGGAGGAGACAGAGATGGTAACCCATTTGTTACAGCCGAAACAACTCGTCAAGTATTACAGATGAATCGCTGGAAAGCGGCGGATCTTTTTTTAGAAGATATAAAATCACTTGCGGATGAACTTTCAATAGTAAACTGTACTCCTGAATTTCGAGCAAAATATGGGGATCATAAAGAACCTTACCGAATTTTAATGAAAAAATTGCGAGAAAAGCTGACCAATACCGTGACCTATTATGCTGAGTTGCTACAAGGTAAAACATTAAGTATTAGTTCTAAAGATATCTTAGTAAACGATGAGCAACTATGGGAACCATTATACGATTGTTACCAATCATTACATAAATGTGGCATGCGAATTATCGCTAATGGCGGCCTGCTAGATTGTTTACGTAGAGTTCGTTGCTTCGGATTAGGGCTATCTCGTCTTGATATCCGTCAAGAAAGTACCCGACATACCATGGCAATTGCTGAAATCACTCGCTATATTGGACTAGGCGACTATTCACAGTGGACAGAGGATGATAAACAAGCTTTTCTCGTACGAGAGCTTAGCTCCCGTCGTCCACTAGTCCCAACAAATTGGCAACCAAGTCCTGAAACACAAGAAATATTAGACACCTGTAAAGTCGTTGCAGAACAAACAGAAGGTGTTATTTCAGCCTACGTTATTTCAATGGCTAGAGAAGCTTCCGATGTACTTGCAGTACACTTATTGCTAAAAGAGGCAGGCTGTAAAATTAATATTCCTGTTGCGCCATTATTTGAAACTTTAGATGATTTAGATCGTTGTGAGAAAGTAATGACAAGCTTATTTAACATTGGTTGGTATCGTGGCGTTATTAATAATAAACAAATGGTAATGATTGGTTATTCCGATTCTGCGAAGGATGCAGGGATGCTTTCTGCCTCTTGGGCACAATACCGAGCACAAGAAGCTCTTGTCAATCTTTGTGAAAATTATTCTATTGAATTAACTTTATTCCACGGGCGTGGCGGCACTATTGGTCGTGGGGGTGCACCTGCCCATGCAGCCCTACTATCTCAACCTCCTCGTTCACTAAAAAATGGATTACGCGCTACAGAGCAAGGAGAAATGATCCGTTTTAAACTTGGTTTACCTGCGGTTGCTGTTGAAAGCTTAGATCTTTATGCTAGCGCAATTTTAGAAGCTAATTTATTCCCACCGCCAGAGCCAAAACAAGCATGGCGAGATATGATGGATCAAGCTTCTAAAATTTCTTGTGAACAGTACCGTGATATTGTAAGAGGCGAAACTGATTTTGTGCCTTATTTCAGAGCAGCAACACCAGAACAAGAACTATCAAAATTACCACTAGGTTCTCGTCCTGCAAAACGAAATCCAAATGGTGGTGTTGAAAGTTTACGTGCAATTCCTTGGATCTTTGCTTGGATGCAAAACCGATTAATGCTTCCTGCATGGCTAGGCGCTGGTTCTGCACTACAACAATTTATAGATAATGGACAAGAAGAATTACTTAGAGCAATGTGCCAAGAGTGGCCTTTCTTCTCTACACGAATTGGTATGTTAGAGATGGTATTCAGTAAAACAGATTTATGGCTTGCAGAACATTACGATCAACGCCTTGTACCTGAAAATCTACATCATTTAGGCGAAACATTACGTAATCAACTAAAATCAGATATTAAAACTGTTTTATCTCTCGCTCATGAAGGACAACTCATGGCCGATTTACCTTGGATTGCTGAATCAATCGCTTTACGTAATATTTATACAGATCCACTTAATTTACTTCAAGTAGAATTATTGCACCGATTACGATTACAAGGAGAAAATCCAAATCCAGAATTAGAACAAGCATTGATGATTACCATTACTGGAATTGCAGCCGGTATGCGTAATACTGGCTAAAAGCAATAAGTACTAGTAAATTTACACAATATTTATATGAACTTACCGCTTGTAACTACAGGCGGTATTTTTATATTTAACGACAATAATCTTAAATCTTACTGATAAAAAAGCCCCCTTCAAAAGAAGGGGGCTTTGTACTAATTAATGCTAGTTAAGCTGAATTAATTTGTGTAAATTACCATTGGTAACCAACACCAACCGATCCACCAAAGTCACCACGAGTATTAGCATTACCTTGAAGTTTCAAGATAAGCTTACCGTTGTCACTTGCACGTGAATAACCAACTGCAACTGCATTTTGACCTCTAAACGTACCTGCTGATGCAGCTACCATTGACTTACCAGGTAAGTAAACTTGTGGTAAACCTGCCGCAGCATTTGCTCCAGCAATACCTGCTCTGAGATCTTTGTTGTTACGGTTAACTTTATCAGCAATACCTTTAGTAAGAGCATTCAATTGATTTACATTAGCCGCATCTGTGCCATTTCTGCCAGGTCCTACATTAGTAATAGGTTTACCTCCAGCATCAATACCAGACTTAGTAATTGATGGACCTTGATTAATAGTTACACCATTGTTATCAACTCTTGTATCACCAACGGTTACGCTACCTTCAGGACCTAAATCAATATCTTTTGCAAGTTTAACTGCCAATGTACCTTGACCATCAGATACTACACCAATATTTGGATTATTTGATAGCTTAGTTGCATCTTGCTGACCACCAGATACCTTAACTGTTTCACCTAATTTACGACTAGATGCAGTACCGCTATCACCAGCAAAGACTAATCCATCATCCATTGTTGCAACTTGACGAGTAATTGTTGCATTTGGATTTCTTGGATCTGGAGTCGTATAAGTAATACGATTAATTCCATCTTTACTATCGTTAGGATCTACTGTTGGTTTTCCTCTCTCTAGTTTGATATCTGTATTAATACCATTAGCACCATCCTTACCGCTTAATCCTATAGTACCAACACCATCTTTACTAGAAATAGAAACACCTGGCTGACCATTTTGTCCTGGTTCGCCTATAACAATTTCTTTAACATCCAAAGTATCTGTGGTTGCAATTTCATAACCATTATTTACTTGAGTGATCTTAATATTCTTACCGGCATCTAGACCTAATGTCTCATTATTATTAATACGAGAATCTGATAAATCATCTGCCTTAATAAATTGACCACCTTCGTTAGCTTTACCAGCTAGTTCGAAACCAGAGTTGTTTACTTTGTCGCTTAAAGAATCGTAGACAGAGCCTAACTGATCTTCAGTTGCAGCTTGACCAGAAGTAAAATCATTTGGATTAAAGGTTTTATTTGTCAAGTTAGTAATAGTACCTTTATCACCATCAATAGTAACTTTATTGTCACCATCACCAATACTTACAACTGGAGCTAAATCAAAGCTAACATTATTTCCATCTTTTACAATTTCAATATTGCCATCAGTATTATTCAGATCAACTGTACCACCAGGGGCTACATTTGAACTGTCCTTACCATTAGCTGTAAGATTCCAACCTTTATTAGCAATTTGTTGAACTTTGTATAGTTGGTTTCCATTCACTGCATCTTTACTATTTGGACTGATATCACCATCTGCAACATTAGTAATTCTAACTGGTTCACCTTCAGAGCCACCTAAGCGAATGTTACCATTATTATCACTAGATAATTTTGGTCCATTATCCCCAAGTTGTACTGTTTTAAAGGTTACATCATCTTTAGTAGCTACAGTAATATTAGTTCCATCTTGTGTAACAGTAATGTTTCTACCATCATTGAATTCAACAACATCACCAGCTTTCACTAACTCACCAGCTTGTTCGTTAGCTTTAAGTGTGAATCCTGTATTATTCATTGCATTAGCAAGATCACCAGCTGTTACAAATCTATCTTGATTTTCATCTGTTGGAGTAACAATTCTACCCTTAGGAGTATTGCCATTCGCATCAGTTGCTACATCAGAAACAGTTAATGTTGTATTCAGTACATTAAATGTAATGTTTGCAACAGAGCCATCTTCATTTACTGATACATTTGCAGCCGTACCCTTGCCATCAACAAACGCAATTGAATCGTAAGCTTTTACAAAATCTTTCGCGGTATTGTTTTCCTTCAAGTTCCAACCTGCATTCAACACATCACCTACAGTTGCTGCATTATTTAATTTATAAGCATTAGCTCCAGTGAAGTCAGGTGCAGCTTGAGAAAGCGTTGCCTCTGTTGTACCTACTTTATTTGTAGTTACTGGTAAATTACCCTTCACATTAGCTAATGTAGTTGGAGTAGTTGTTGTATTTGTTCCACTGTTCATTGAAGCGATAACTTGATCTGCTGGTACTACTGCACCTGAGCCATCTTGTTTCTCATTAAATGAACCATCTGCTTGTTTGTATACTTTGCTACCATCAGCTTTTGTGTATACCACTGGCAATTGTGCAGACTCAACAACACCTTGTGCATTTACATCAACAGTAATTGTACGTTTATCTCCTGTAGTCTTACCAGATACAGTCGCTAAACCTGTTCCAACAAACTCAACTTCTTGAGCATTACGAACTTGTGCTGTATATGCTTCACCTAACTTATCTGTAGTTTTATTTGATGAAACAATCCAACCCATATTTTTCGCATCAGCAACTGTCAATGCATTACCATCTGTTGCATCTGTTAAGTTAGTTAACCCTTTTCTATTGTCAGGATCTGTATAAACATCAGCTGCTTTACCTACATTACTAACAACTTTATTACCTGCGCTAATACCATCTTTAGTGATAGCAATAGGATTACTTGTTGGATTTGCAGGATCTGTCGGTACATTAATTGTAGTAAATGTCGCGTTTTCATCTGTTGCTATAGTGAAATTACCACCTTCTCTAGTTATCTTGATGTTTTTACCATCTTTAAAGTCGATAACATCGCCTGGATTTACAAATTCACCTTCATCTGAATTCACTTTAAATGTGAAACCAGTGTTGTTTACAGCATCAGCTATGTCACCCGCTGTTACAAATTTATCTTTATCTGCAGCATTTGGAGTAACAAGTTTTCCTTTAGGTGTATTGCCATTGTTGCTAGCAGCACCTTCAGAAGCTGTTAATGTTGTATTCACTACATTAAATGTAATACTTGCAACAGAGCCATCTTCATTTACTGATACATTTGCAGCTGTACCCTTGCCATCAACAAACGCAATTGAATCGTAAGCTTTTACAAAATCTTTCGCGGTATTGTTTTCTTTCAAGTTCCAACCTGCATTCAACACATCACCTACAGTTGCTGCATTATTCAATGAAGCTTCCTTACCAGTGAAGTCAGGTGCATCTTGAGATACTGTTGCTTCTTTTGTACCTACTTTATTTGTAGTTACTGGTAAATTACTCTTCACATTAGCTAATGTAGTTGGAGTAGTTGTTGTATTTGTTCCACTGTTCATTGAAGCGATAACTTGATCTGCTGGTACTGTTGCACCTGAGCCATCTTGTTTCTCATTAAATGAACCATTTGCTTGTTTGTATACTTTGCTACCATCAGCCTTTGTGTATACCACTGGCAATTGTGCAGACTCAACAACACCTTGTGCATTTACATCAACAGTAATTGTACGTTTATCTGCTGTAGTCTTACCAGATACAGTCGCTAAACCTGTTCCAACAAACTCAACTTCTTGAGCATTACGAACTTGTGCTGTATATGCTTCACCTAACTTATCTGTAGTTTTATCTGATGAAACAATCCAACCCATATTTTTCGCATCAGCAACTGTTAATGCATTACCATCTGTTGCATCTGTTAAGTTAGTTAACCCTTTTCTATTGTCAGGATCTGTATAAACATCAGCTGCTTTACCTACATTACTAACAACTTTATTACCTGCGCTAATACCATCTTTAGTGATAGCAATAGGATTACTTGTTGGATTTGCAGGATCTGTCGGTACATTAATTGTAGTAAATGTCGCGTTTTCATCTGTTGCTATAGTGAAATTACCACCTTCTCTAGTTATCTTGATGTTTTTACCATCTTTAAAGTCGATAACATCGCCTGGATTTACAAATTCACCTTCATCTGAATTCACTTTAAATGTGAAACCAGTGTTGTTTACAGCATCAGCTATGTCACCCGCTGTTACAAATTTATCTTTATCTGCAGCATTTGGAGTAACGACTTTTCCTTTAGGTGTATTGCCATTGTTGCTAGCAGCACCTTCAGAAGCTGTTAATGTTGTATTCACTACATTAAATGTAATATTTGCAACAGAGCCATCTTCATTTATTGATACATTTGCAGCTGTACCCTTGCCATCAACAAACGCAATTGAATCGTAAGCTTTTACAAAATCTTTCGCGGTATTGTTTTCTTTCAAGTTCCAACCTGCATTCAACACATCACCTACAGTTGCTGCATTATTCAATGAAGCTTCCTTACCAGTGAAGTCAGGTGCATCTTGAGATACTGTTGCTTCTTTTGTACCTACTTTATTTGTAGTTACTGGTAAATTACCCTTCACATTAGCTAATGTAGTTGGAGTAGTTGTTGCATTTGTTCCACTGTTCATTGAAGCGATAACTTGATCTGCTGGTACTGTTGCACCTGAGCCATCTTGTTTCTCATTAAATGAACCATTTGCTTGTTTGTATACTTTGCTACCATCAGCCTTTGTGTATACCACTGGCAATTGTGCAGACTCAACAACACCTTGTGCATTTACATCAACAGTAATTGTACGTTTATCTGCTGTAGTCTTACCAGATACAGTCGCTAAACCTGTTCCAACAAACTCAACTTCTTGAGCATTACGAACTTGTGCTGTATATGCTTCACCTAACTTATCTGTAGTTTTATCTGATGAAACAATCCAACCCATATTTTTCGCATCAGCAACTGTTAATGCATTACCATCTGTTGCATCTGTTAAGTTAGTTAACCCTTTTCTATTGTCAGGATCTGTATAAACATCAGCTGCTTTACCTACATTACTAACAACTTTATTACCTGCGCTAATACCATCTTTAGTGATAGCAATAGGATTACTTGTTGGATTTGCAGGATCTGTCGGTACATTAATTGTAGTAAATGTCGCGTTTTCATCTGTTGCTATAGTGAAATTACCACCTTCTCTAGTTATCTTGATGTTTTTACCATCTTTAAAGTCGATAACATCGCCTGGATTTACAAATTCACCTTCATCTGAATTCACTTTAAATGTGAAACCAGTGTTGTTTACAGCATCAGCTATGTCACCCGCTGTTACAAATTTATCTTTATCTGCAGCATTTGGAGTAACGACTTTTCCTTTAGGTGTATTGCCATTGTTGCTAGCAGCACCTTCAGAAGCTGTTAATGTTGTATTCACTACATTAAATGTAATATTTGCAACAGAGCCATCTTCATTTATTGATACATTTGCAGCTGTACCATTACCATCAACAAACGCAATTGAATCGTAAGCTTTTACAAAATCTTTCGCGGTATTGTTTTCTTTCAAGTTCCAACCTGCATTCAACACATCACCTACAGTTGCTGCATTATTCAATGAAGCTTCCTTACCAGTGAAGTCAGGTGCAAGTTGAGATACTGTTGCTTCTGTTGTACCTACTTTATTTGTAGTTACTGGTAAATTACCCTTCACATTAGCTAATGTAGTTGGAGTAGTTGTTGCATTTGCTCCACTGTTCATTGAAGCGATAACTTGATCTGCTGCTACTGTTGCACCTAAGCCATCTTGTTTCTCATTAAATGAACCATCTGCTTGTTTATATACTTTGCTACCATCAGCTTTTGTGTATACCACTGGCAATTGTGCAGACTCGATAACACGTTGTGCATTTACATCAACAGTAATTGTACGTTTATCATTATCAGATTTACCAGATACAGTTGCTAAACCTGTTCCAACAAACTCAACTTCTTGAGCATTACGAACTTGTGCTGTATATGCTTCACCTAACTTATCTGTAGTTTTATTTGATGAAACAATCCAACCCATATTTTTCGCATCTGCAACTGTTAATGCATTACCATCTGTTGCATCTGTTAAGTTAGTTAACCCTTTTCTATTGTCAGGATCTGTATAAACATCAGCTGCTTTACCTACATTACTAACAACTTTATTACCTGCGCTAATACCATCTTTAGTGATAGCAATAGGGCTATTTGTTGGATTTGCAGGATCTGTCGGTACATTAATTGTAGTAAATGTCGCGTTTTCATCTGTTGCTATAGTGAAATTACCACCATTTCTAGTTATCTTGATGTTTTTACCATCTTTAAAGTCGATAACATCACCTGGATTTACAAATTCACCATCATCTGAATTCACTTTAAATGTGAATCCTGTTTTATTGATAGCATCAGCAATATTTCCTGCTGTCACAAATTTATTTTTGTCAGCATCAGATGGAGCAACAACTTTACCCTGAGCTGCATTTGCAGCTGTATTAGAACCATCAACAACAGATATAACCGTATCTAGAACATTAAATGTTACATTTGCAATAGTACCATTTTCATTTACAGAAACATTTGCAATTGTACTTGTACCATTAACAAAATTTACCGTGTCGTATGCTTTTACAAAGTCTTTATCGACGTTATTTTCTTTCAGGTTCCAACCTGCATTCAATACATCACTCACTGTTGCTACTTTGGATGTATCTATATTACTAGGTGCAACTCCGTTGTTTACATTATTAGTTGGTAAAGTGCTATTTAAACCACTGATAGTTTTATTTGTACCATCAATTGATATACCGCCATCTTGTGGTCCAACATGAACTACATCATTAAGTTTAAATGTGACATTATTATTATCTGGTGATTTTTCAATAATTATGTTTCCATCTTTATTGCTTAAATCTACTTTTTCGCCAGGATTAACAACAGAGCCTTGTTGTCCACCAACTGACAATGTAAAGCCTGATTGATTTACAGCATCAATAACATCTTGTGCTTTTACAAGTGCATTTGGATCTGTAACTTTATCACTCACACCTGCATCACCAGCACCAACTTTACCAGTTGCTGGGTTTGCACTAATCTTCTCAGAACTTACACTAATATTAACTAAATAATCTGAACCGTTTGAAGCTGTACCAGCTTCAACTTTTACAGAATCTAATCCACGAATTACAACATTATCATTTGGATTAACTTTTCCATCTTGTACATTTGTTGCTTCATTCGAGCCTTGTGCAACTTTCAAATTCCAGCTTGAATTCTGAACAGTACTGTTCAATTGATTTAGGTTAACTGCATCGTTACCATCTACAGCTGTAGAAACGTTAGTAATTTTCTTACCGTTAGCATCAATACCATCTTTTGAAAGTGATGGACCACCAACAACGCGAACGCCTTCTGTTGCATTAACATTAGTGAAAGTTACATTATTAGCTGTCGAATAAGTAATATCATTACCATCTTGTTGAACTACAAGATTATCTCCTGCTTTGAATGAAATTTTATCACTAGGTTTAATTACTCTATCTTGAACAGCGCCTACTTGTTTCTCGGAAATATTTCCACCAATTGTAGAAACCCAACCAGATTCATTAATAGCTTTACTTACAGTAGTTGCATTTACTAATTGATCACCATTAGTAACGGTACTAATTTTTCCATCATTACCAACTGGTAGGTCTGTTGTTTTAACATTCACACTAACAGAAGGATTATTTGGATCCATTAAATCAATAATTGCTTGAGTATTATTTCCATCAACAAATGTTACTTGTGAATCAGGTTTGACTACTGATGATGAAGGAGTACCAGTACTGTCTTTGCCACCTAATTTCCATCCAGTATTATTAATAGCATTAACTACATCGCTAGTTGTTGCTAACTTAGAATCTGCTGCATCATCAGTTTTTGCTTTATTAGACTCAACAGAAATATCACCTTTTAATAAGTCTTTAACTTCTGCAGAATCAATATCAAATTTAACAGTAGATACGTTATTATTAGCAGTTGTTATATTTACTTTTGTACCTTGTCCATCAACAAAATCTATAGCATCACCAGCAGTGATCTTGTCTTTGTCTTGCCCTTTTTCTTTTAAAGTCCAAGAAGCATTGTTCACTGCATTAGCTAATGTGGTTACATTTACTAAATTTTTTCCACCATCAGCAGGAACATTCACTTTACCACTAGCGTTATCAATAGATGCTTCGCCAGTTTTCACATTAAAGGTAACATTAGTAGCAGCTTGTCCATCATTAGATTTTACTACTACAGATTCTACTGTATCGCTACCAACAAAGTTTACTTGGTTACCAGGTTTAACATCGCTAATTTTTGTAGCATTAGTATCACCAATTCCCCATCCTTTATCAGCGAGTTCTTTAACTTGATTTAATTGAGATAAATTTACAGCATCCTTACCATCAGTTCCATCTGCAAGATTTGTGATTTTAATAGGAGTATTCCCATTAGGACCTGATAATTTTATATTTCCATCATTATTTGTAATCTTAGGTCCATTATTACCTAATTGTACGCTATCAAAATTAACATCATTTTGAGTAGCAAAAGTAAAATTAGTACCTGCTTGTTTAACAGTTAAGTTCTTACCTGCTTGTAATTTAACTGTATCGCCAGCTTTAACTGAAGCATCAGTTTTTGAATGACCATTATCTGCAAATTTGCCTCCTTCTACATCAGAAGTCACTTTCCAGAATGAATTATTTACTGCATCAATTACATTTTTAGCTGTCACTAATGCATTTTCATTCGCAACATTTGCAGCACCATTATTTCCTGTTGCTTTACCTGTTGATGCATTAACTGAAACAGGCTCAGTTTTGATTTCAGGCAAGTCAACATCAAATGTTACTTTAGTTACACCTAAAGCATTTTCAGCAGTTACATTTGCTTTAGTATTTTTACCATCAACAAACTGAACGGCTTCTCCTGGAGTAACTGTACTCTTAACAGTATTACCATTATCAAGAACTTGGAAGCCTCTATTTACATAAGTATTTAAATTCGTTAAAGCTTGTCCAACATTGTTTGCAGGATCAATTGCATCCTCATTTCCAGCAGCTTTACGATTTGCAACATTCACAGTATAAGTTGGAGCTGTTACAGTTCCATTATTTGGATTTAGAGTAGCGCCGCCACCTAAATTATTTTGTACAGCTTTAGCTAAATTACCTAATGCATTTTGAGTTAAATAAAGTTGTGAGCCATTAATTGCATCTGTAGAAGTAGCAGAAATATTTCCTGCTGCAACATTGATTAGCTGACGCTCATTTCCAATACTACCAACACTTACAACACCTTTAGCTGGTGCACCTTGCCCAGCAAAACCTGAGTAAGTTATACCATTTACAGTGGCTGAGTTTTCTACTGTTGCTGCTCTGTCGCTTGAACTATTACCTAAAACAACACTATTAGCTTGAGAAGTAGTTACGTTATTACCAACAACATAAGTATTATTTTGAGCAATCTTGTTGTTGTAACCTACAGCACCAGAATCTTTAGCATCAGCAGTAAGATTATTTTTAACACCTACCGCTAATCCATTTTCTGAGCCTACTGAGGTTTCACTACCAACAGCTATAGCCGCTTGTCCAGATGCTGCTGCAGCTGAATTTCGAGTTGTAGAACCACCAATTGCAATAGATTTATCACCAGTTGCATTTGAGAGCGAACCTAATGCAGTAGCTGCATTAGCACGGGCATAAGCATGACGACCGATAGCAGTAGCATTGTCTGCATCAGCATAACTTGCAGCACCAAATGCAGAAGAACGCTCATTCAGTGCTTTAGCAGCAGGCCCTACAGCTGTTGCAAATTTACCTGAAATCTCAGTAGCTCTATCATTTTTACGGAAACGATCTTCTGTAAAAGTTGGGCCTTGTTTCCCTGTACCAGCTTGAGCAAAGGCACCTATTGCAACTGATTCTTCAGAATAAGCAATTGTATTACGTGCACCTAAAGCTGTCCCTCTAGATGAATAGACAGCCGCATTATCACCGAGAGCGATACCATATTTTACACCCGGTTGAATACGAACATCACTACCAATTGCAACAGCACCCAATACATTGTCTGAATCAACTTCTGCACCATTTTCAAAACCAACGTGAGTATTTGCACCTATAGCAATAGAATCTGCGCCACTGTTATATGTACGTTGCTGTTTCTCACCGAATCCTAACCAGTCGCCATAGGTTCCAATTGTGATAGCGCCATTACCCGTTGATGTTACGCCATTACCAATTGCAACACCTGGACGAGGTGCAATCCCTGCGAAATCACCACTACGGTTAATAATATTATTACCAAGTGCAATATTGTTTCCACCACCAGCAGTAGTAAGACCAAAACTACCTATAGTCAGATCATCACCAATCGCTAAGGTATTAGATGGTCTTCTATCGGAAGGAGTACCATCTTTATTTACATATTTCACGTTTCCAACAACTGCTTTACCTTCGGCATTGATTTCACCGATAACAACTGCTGCAAGCGTATTGACACTAAAGAATGATGTTCCAACTAATGTTGCCATCACACCTAACTTGGATAAACTACTAGATTTCGTTTTTCCCTTAGCTTTTGATAGCTCGGATACAGCGACCCAACTCTGGGTTGCTTGATTCCATATAACTCTAAAAATTTTATTCATAAAATTAATACCTACTTTGAATTGAATAAACGTTAAATAAAAATGACATCTGCAACAACAATATTCCATACAGAGCCACTCTAAATAAAATGGATACACTAAAGATCACATTCTAACTGATGGATTTTAAATCATTTTTATATAAATACCAACATATAAATCTTATGCCCCCCCATTAATTGGATAAATAACAACCATTAAAATATAATGCAAACTAATTGAACTTATTGATACATATACAGTCTGACTCAAGTAACTAGATGCTGAGTTGTATTAGTAAATAGTAAGTTTTTTTCATTTTTTAGGTAAAGCCTCACCCGATATTTTTATAAATATCGGGTTTTTTTATGGCATGAATATTCGATAAAATCTGAAAAGCTGTAACACTAAGTGCTAAATATTACAGTTGTTAGGAGTATTTAGGTCAAGAACAAGCTACAGAAACGGGAATTTGAGAACGAATTCCGCCAGCTAAATCACTTAGCTCATCCATTTTATTAATAGTAATATATTTACCTTGAACTGATATCATACCACTCTTTTGGAAGCGACCAAGTAACCGGCTAATTGTCTCAATTGTTAACCCTAGATAATTACCAATATCACCACGAGTCATAGTCAAGCGAAACTCTCTAGCTGAGAAGCCTCTAGCAGAATAGCGTTGTGACAAATTGTATAAAAATGCAGCTAATTTTTCTTCTGCACTCATTTTTGATAAAAGTAAAATCATCTCTTGATCACTTTTAATCTCACTACTCATCAATCGCATAATTTGATGTCTAATTTTTGGCATTTTTCCAGCAAGATCGTCCAAAATATCAAAAGGAATTTCACAAATCATTGAAGTCTCTAAGGCTTGGGCAAAACCAACATGTTTCATGTCGATAATTGCATCAAAACCAACTAAATCACCAGGTAAATGAAAAGCCGTAATTTGCTCCTCTCCACTCTCACTAATAGTATAGCTTTTTATAGTTCCAGAACGGATAGCATAAATAGACTTCAATTCTTCACCAGACTGAAAAATAATCTGTGATTTTTGTACAGGCTTTTTGCGCTCAATGATATTATCTAACTGAGTTAACTCATGTTCATTGAGTGTAAAAGGAAGACAAAGCTGACTAATGCTACAATTCTGGCAATGAATTGTGCAAGATGTTCTTCCATTTGTTTTTGAATCAGATACAATTTTCATAGGCGGAAATTTGTCACTTAAATTTGATTTAGGACAAATTCTAACACACTTTTAATAAAATGTAGAATAGATAAATTACTAAAATATCATCAAAAATAGGATAGTTATGCCAGCAGAAAAACTCACTAAGAAACGATTAATACAGATAATCGTCATGCTTATTATTTTAATCGTCTTTTTTCTCTACCGAACTTATACTTACTAAAAGAGTATAAATAAGGGGAAACATATTTCCCCTATCATTGTTATTCAAAATAATTTATTTACTATGTAATTTCTCTTTATAATGACGACGACAAACAGAAAGGTAAGTATCATTTCCACCAATTTGAATTTGCTCCCCTGATGAAATGGCTTCACCTTTTTCATTCATACGGATCACAAAATTGGCTTTTCTACCACAATAACAGATTGTTTTTAGTTCTTCGAGCTGATCCGCCCACGCAAGCAGATATTTACTACCTTCAAATAATTCAGCCTGAAAATCAGTTCTAAGCCCGTAGCACAAAACAGGAATATTAAGCTTATCGACAACTTCAGTCAGTTGATACACCTGATCCTTGGTTAAAAATTGAGCTTCATCAATCAAAATACAATGTAGTGTCTGTTGCTTTACATGCTCACAGACTTCCTGAAATAAATCACTTGTTGGGTAAAATAAATTAGCATCTTGTGATATCCCTATACGTGATGCCACTTTACCTACGCCATATCGGGAATCTATTGCTGCGGTATAAACGAGAGTATTCATCCCCCTTTCTTGGTAATTATATGAGGATTGAAGTAGCATTGCCGACTTCCCAGCATTCATAGAAGAGTAATAAAAGTAAAGTTTTGCCATAGGACAGATCCTATAAAAAACGGCTAATTCTAGGATTAGCCCAAGATTTAGCCGTTTTCTTTTTTAAGATTAAAATTAAACGTTGTCAATTTGACCTAAAAGTGAACGTAAACGATCTTGGAAATTTTGATGTTCCGCTTTAAGTTGTTCATGTTCCTGACGCAATAAATCGTTGGCACGATTTGCTGATTCATTTTTCTCTTTTAATTCTTCAATTTCTAATTGAAGTAATTGAATAGTTTCAACTGCTTGTTTAATTTTTCCTTCGAGTTGATCAAGAATTTCTACTGACATAATGTTTCCTCTTTTAATAATGCTTGTATATTAAGATTCTACCGCAATAGACTCTGCTTTTCATTATAAAGTTTTCACTGAATGTAAAATCTCTATAAAAAATAGACTATTGTTATTATTTTACACGAGAAACATATTCACCAGAACGAGTATCAACACGAATTACTTCACCAATTTGAATAAATAAAGGCACACGCACTACCGCACCCGTACTTAATGTAGCTGGTTTACCACCAGTTCCCGCAGTATCGCCTTTTAAACCTGGATCAGTTTCAATAACTTCTAATTCAACGAAGTTAGGCGGTGTTACGCTGATTGCAGTACCATTCCACAGTGTGATGATACAGTCTGCTTGATCGACTAACCATTTTTCATTATCACCTAATGCTTTTGCATCAACCGAAATTTGTTCAAATGTTTCAGGGTGCATGAAATACCAGAAATCATCATCTTTATAAGAATAAGTATAGTTATAATCCACTACATCTGCTGCTTCTACTGAAGTACCAGATTTGAAGTTAATTTCTAGTACTTTCCCTGAGATAAGTTTACGAATTTTTGTACGAGTAAATGCTTGACCTTTACCTGGTTTCACAAATTCATTTTCTACAATTACACAAGGTTCGCCATCTTGAATAAATTTTAAACCCGGTTTAAAGTCAGTTGTGCTATAAGTCGCCATTGTTATCCTCAAAATAAATTAAGTGCCTTTTTAGGCAAGAATATGTAATAAAAAGAGGTGCATAATACAACATTTTGTTATGCTGAACCATCTTAAATTATTTGTAATATTGCAAATTTTTATGCGGAAGTGACCGCTTGTTTATGTTTCAAATACGCTATTTTTTCTTTGTCGGACGTTGCCAACCTTGGATATGGCGTTGTGGCACACGAGAAATCACTAATTCATCTTCTGCAATATCTCTTGTTACCGTAGTTCCTGCACCGATAGTAACACCATTTGCAACGGTTACTGGAGCAACTAATTGGGTATCAGATCCCACAAATACATTATCGCCAATAATCGTTTTAAATTTATTTGCTCCATCATAATTACAGGTAATTACACCTGCACCGATATTGGTATTAGAACCAATTTTTGCATCGCCTACATAGGTTAAATGATTTACTTTAGAGCCTTTGGCAATCTCGGCATTTTTGATTTCCACAAAGTTACCAATATGGGTTTCATCCGCCAAAGTAGTACCGGGACGTAAACGTGAGAATGGGCCGATTTTTGCTTGTTTACCGATAATTGCATCTTCAATCACTGAGTAAGGTTTGATTTCTACTCCATCACCAATTTCACAATTTTTAAGGACAGAGCCCGCCCCAATTTTTACGCCATTACCTAATTTTACAGAGCCTTCTAAAATGACATTGATATCAATTTCAACATCTTTTCCATGAGAAACAGTACCACGAATATCAAAACGATTCGGGTCAATAATCGTAACACCAGCTAATAATAATTTTTCTGTTTCTCGTTTTTGATAGTAACGCTCCAAATTAGCCAGTTGTAAGTGGTTATTTGCCCCTTCCACTTCCATCAAATCTGTTGCTTGTACAGCTTGTACCGTAAATCCATCTTTATTTGCCATAGCAATAACATCGGTAATGTAATACTCACCTTGAGCGTTATTATTATCTAATTGAGCTAACCATTTTTTAAAGCTCGCACCATTTGCAACCATCACACCCGTATTAATTTCTTGGATTTTAAGTTGCTCTGGATTAGCATCTTTTTGTTCTACAATCGCCACTACTGAACCATTTTCACGAATAATTCTGCCGTAGCCTGTCGGGTTATCTAACACGACTGTTAATAATCCAATCCCATTTTCTGGTTTGGCCGCAATTAATTTTTCTAAGGTTACTTGAGTAATAAGTGGTGTGTCACCATAAAGCATAAGGATATTTTCATCATCGGCAAAAAATGGGGCTGCTTGTTGCATTGCATGCCCTGTTCCCAATTGCTCTGCTTGTAATACCCAATTTACTGGTTCATCCGCTAAACGTTGTTGTAATAATTCTCCGCCATGTCCATAAATTAAGTGAATTTGATCGACAGAAAGTTGTTTTGCAGTATCAATGACATGCTTAACCATTGGTTTGCCAGCAATAGAGTGTAATACTTTTGGGAAATCAGAATACATTCGAGTTCCTTTACCCGCAGCTAAAATCACTACACTAAGTTTATTCATTTAAAATTCCTATTATTCAATAATGTTATAGTTATTCTACCTAAAATCAGCCATAAAATAAAAATAAACAAGCGGTCAGATTTTGCAAAAATTTTACTAAAAATTATTTCTTTTTATGAAATAAAATTAACTTTGATTTGTCGCAAATCATTTTCTAAGGAAAAATGTATACTATCAATACCTGACTAAATTAATCAGGTATTCTTTTATACAACCTTGGAGTGATTATGTTAGATCAACAAACTAAAGACATTATTAAAGCCACTATTCCTGTTTTAGAACAGCATGGCACGACAATAACGCAGACATTTTATAAAAATATGTTTGAAGCTCATCCAGAACTTCTCAATATCTTTAATAAGACCAACCAAAAACAAGGCCATCAGCCAATGGCATTAGCGACAACCGTGCTAGCTGCAGCAAAACATATTGATAACCTGGCTGATATTTTACCTCACGTCGCACAAATCGGGCACAAGCACAGAGCATTAGAAATTAAACCAGAGCATTATCCGATCGTTGGTGAAAACTTACTCAAAGCAATAAAAGAAGTTCTCGGTGATGCTGCAACACCTGAAATTATTGAAGCATGGGGAAAAACCTATGGTGTTATTGCTGATATTTTTATAAAAGTTGAAAAAGACATGTACGATCATTCCGCATGGGCAGGATTCAAACCATTTAAGGTAATAAATAAACGAGCAGTATCTAACAATGTTGTAGAATTTACCGTCAAACCTGATTTTACACTACCAGAAATCGTGGCAGGTCAATATATTACCGTTCGCGTCCAGCCAAAAGGGGAAGAAAATCTTTCGTTACGTCACTACTCTATTTGTTCAACAGACACTTCTGAAGGATTAAAATTTGCGGTAAAACGTGAAGGAGAGAGTGATAAAAAAGGTCTAGTTTCCCATTATTTACACGATCAAATAAATATTGGCGACACTTTGGAATTTACTGCTCCAGCCGGAGATTTTTTACTGGTTGAAAATGAAAAACCCCTTGTTTTATTGAGTGGCGGTATAGGTATAACACCAATCCTCGCTATGTTAGAAGCTCAAGTAAATAAAAATCCATCTCGCCCTATCCACTGGATACATTCATGCTTTAATGAAAAATATCATGCATTTAAAGCAGAATCAGAGTTATTACTCTCTAAAGCACAACAAGCAACATCTCATATTGTTTATACCGAAAATGCAAATCGAATTGATGGTACTTTTATCAAGCAACATATCCCACAAGATGCAGAAATTTATCTATGTGGTTCAATTTCATTTATGGAAGGTATGCTAAAACTACTCACCGAAAATGGATGGGAAGAAAATAATATTCACTTTGAACCATTTGGTCCAAAAATGAGCATTGTTAGTGTCTAATTTATAAATTTTAAATAAAAAACAAGCGGTTAGATTTTACAAATGTTTTGCATAATCTAACCGCTTTTATATTACATAGAATGTATTTTATCTAGTACTATTTTGTTATTACCGGTACTGTTTCTTTCTCATCAAATTCCATAAGTGGTTCATGTTCACTTGCTAAGAAAGTATAAATGACAGGGAGTACAAACAATGTAAATACTGTCCCAACTGCCAAGCCGGAAACAATTACAATCCCAATACTAAATCTCATTACCGCACCAGAACCTTCAGCAAATAATAATGGGACTAAACCTGCAATCATTGCTGCTGTTGTCATTAAAATTGGGCGTAAACGAATTTTTGCTGCATAGAAGATCGCTTCTGCACGAGATTTTCCATGATGTAATTGCTCTTCTTTCGCTACTTCACACATTAAAATACCGTGCTTGGTAATCAATCCTACGAGGGTAATCAATCCGACTTGAGAATAAATATTCAGTGTAGCTCCTTGTATCCTCATAAAAGCTAATATATTCAGTACTAGTAAAGCACCACTGATTGCTAATGGTACAGAAACCAAAATTACCAAAGGATCTCTCCATGACTCAAACTGAATCGCTAATACGAGGTAAATCATCACAACCGCCAATGCAAAGGTCAGCATTAAGGCACTACCTTCTTGTTTAAATTGGCGAGATTCTCCCATAAAGTCATATTGATAACCCGCTGGTAAAATTTGTGCAGCTTTAGCTTCAGCCCAAGCTACCGCATCCCCAATTGAACCAGAAACCACTCCACCAATCGTTGCTGAATTTAACTGATTCAATCTTGTTAAACTTGTAGGCTGAGTATCTAACTCCATTGTAACAAAGGTACTTAAAGGAATTGCATCACCATTAACTGCTTTGACAAAATACTTACCTAAATCTTGTGGATTTAAACGTTTTTCACGTTCTACTTGTGAAACGATATTATAAGAACGTCCATCAATATCAACACGAGCTAGAGTTGCTCCTGAAAGATAACTCCCTAAAGTCGTACTAATTTGGCGAGCTGTAATACCATAAGCACCCATTTTTTCACGATCTAAATTGATTCGCATCGTTGCAGTATCAAATTTTAAATCTAAGCGATTGAAGAAAAACTGTCCTGAACGTTGAGCCTCTTCTAAGAAATTTTGAGCAACTTGAGCCAAGTCTCGATAATCACGAGCTGTTGTTATCACAAAACTAAATGGTAAGCCATTTTCTCCTGTCGAAATTTCTGCTGGTTGGAAAGTCATAATTGAAGCTTCAGGAACACGATCCGCCATTGCTTTGATTTTATTAAGCACCTCAGCTTGTGATAAATCTCTTTCACTAGATGTTACCAAAGGAAACAATAAAAATGCTCCATTTGCACTTGGGAAACCTGGCATAATCTGCGTTGCACTCACTTCAGGAATCTGCTGTGATTCAATAGCAAATGGTGTTAAGACTTCTTGCATGTAATCTAAATTCACGTTGGCTGGGCCGTTTGCAAGTCCCATTACAAAGCTTTTATCTTCATTTGGAGCTAATTCAGTCGACAATGAATTAAATAAGAAAGGCAATGTAACAAAAATAGCGACAGCAAACACAAGCATTGATTTACGCATTGTCATAATAAACGCTAACATATTTGTATAACATTTAGTAATTCTGACTAGAAAGTTTTCAACTCTACGTTCCAACCAAGTTGGGTTATCTGCGTGTTTTAAAATACGGCTAGACATCATTGGTGACAAGGTTAATGCAGCAATCCCCGAAATAAATACTGCACCAGCTAATGTTAAAGAGAATTCTTTAAATAACGTTCCTGTAATCCCCTCCATCAATGCCATCGGTGAATATACTGCAATAAGAGTTGTTGTCATTGCAATAACAGGCGTTGCAATTTCCCGTGTACCAATAATTGCTGCTCGGAATGGTGTTTCCCCCTCTTTAATATGTCTATCTACATTTTCAAGTACTACAATCGCATCATCCACTACCAAACCAATTGCAAGAATTAATCCCAATAATGTGAGTAAATTCAAGGTAAAGCCGAATCCTTGTAGTACCATAATTACCCCAACAAGTGAGATTGGAATAGTCACAACAGGAATTACCATGGCTCTAAACGAACCCACGAACATTGTAATTACAACTAGCACAATTATTGTTGCTTCAACAATCGTTTTA
The DNA here is from genome assembly GCF_009684715.1 of Otariodibacter oris. NCBI lineage: Bacteria > Pseudomonadati > Pseudomonadota > Gammaproteobacteria > Pasteurellales > Pasteurellaceae > Otariodibacter > Otariodibacter oris. Next base: position 1,425,346 of record NZ_CP016604.1, read on the forward strand.
ATTACTTCAGTAATTGAGTGGTTGATTGAGATCGTTTTATCATACATTATCTTTGTATTCATTGATGCAGGAAGGCTTGCCTTAACTTGCTCAAAGACTGGATAAAGATTTTTTGCAACAGTTAACGAGTTCGCATTACTTGCTGCTTCAATTGCTAAAACTACTACATCTGCCCCATTTATAATTGCACGGTTACTGTCACTATTTTTGTCTAATTCAACTTTAGCTAAATCTTTTAATTTAATTTGGCGACCATCTCGTGTTGTTTGCACAACCACATTTTCTAGCTGTTCTACGCTACGAGTCGTTGATTCAACTTTATTACTATAAGCGGTGTAATAACCATTAATATTCCCTGCAACTGTTTGTACATTATTAGACGATAATGCACTCACAATTTCAGGTGCAGATAATCCTAAACCTGCCATTTTATCAGGATCTAACCAAATACGAAGACCAAAAGTTGCTCCACCAAACTGATTAACCTTAGCTACTCCATTTACAGTAAAAAATTGAGGCTTAACTACACGATCAATATAGTCAGTCATTTGTGGTGAAGAAAGTTCCTCGGATGTAAACTGAATAAACATGATCGCATCCATCGGACCTGATGATGCTGAAATAGCTGGATCATCAATTTCTGAAGGCAATCGAGAACGTACTGCACTCACTTTTGATGAAATATCCGCCACAGCAATACCTGGATCGGTATTTAATTTCATTTTTACAGTTATGGCACTTCTGTTGGCTGCACTTGAAGAGGTAATGTAATCAACGTTATCCGCCTCCGCAATAGCTTCTTCTAATCTTGAGGTGACAAAAGCTTGCATTGTTTCGGCATTCGCACCTGGATAAGTTGTTGTCACATTAACAATTGTAGTTGTCATTTCAGGATACTCACGAACTTGTAATTTAAAGATCGCTTGTAATCCTAAGATAACAATAATAATACTTAAACTTATTGCTAATACAGGTCGCTTAATAAAAATATCGGTAAATCTCATATACTACCTCTATTTATAGACGAGAAGTTCTTTCTGGTTGAGTTGTACCTGCACCTTTTTTATCAGATACTTCAACCAACGAATTATTTCTTAGCTTTTGGAAGCCCCCCGTCACAATAGTGTCGCCAATTTTCACCCCTGATGATATCTGAGCATAAAGCCCTTGACGATCAACTGTTTTTACTTCAAGTTGTCTTGCACGAAACATTTTAGACACATCTTTATTTTGCTCTTCATATTGAGCTTTTTCTTCATCTGAAAGCGGATCTAAAACATAAACAGTTTCACCATACATGGTATAAGTCACTGCAATTTGAGGAATAACAACTTGATTCTTTTCTATCGGTAATAACACTTCTACACGAGCAAACATACCTGAATACAGTTTTTCAGCATCCTTAACTAGAGCTTCGATCTCAACAAGACCTGTTGTATTATCAACAGCAGGATCAATTGCAATAATTTTTGCCGAGAATGGTTGATTAGGAAATGCATCAACTAGGACTGAAATAGCTTGACCAACACCTATTCTGGCAAGATCAGTTTGAGGTAAAGAGAAATTCACTTTCATCTCACTTCTATCTTCAACACGCACAATTTCTGTACCTGCTGGAATGAATTGACCTTCATTAATCTTTACAATCCCAGCTACACCATCAAAAGGAGCATAAATTTGACGACGTTGAATTGTTGCTTTTAGTGATTCAATACTCGCTAAAAGTTGATTATAGTTTGCCTGTGCTGCATCAAATTCTGATTTAGATGCACTTCTAGAAGCAATTAATGAACGAAATCTTTCGTAATTTGCTTTTGCTGCAGGTAATTGTGCTTCTGATACTTTCAATGTTGCTTTTTCTACAGAACTATCAAGTTCAACAAGTAATTGACCTTTTTTAACCTGATCACCTGCTTTAACTAAAATTTGACTTACAGTTCCATTAATTTGTGAACTTAACATAGTCCCCTGTTTGGGACGAATATAGCCTACTGCATCAATAGTTGGAGTCCAATCTGTTGCCACAACAGTATCTGCTGTAACAAGATTTACAGGCTCAGGCATATTCTCAGCAAATGCTCTCTTTTGTTGAGCAATGAACATGTTAAAACCAATAACGCCAACAAATACCAATATTACGAAGAGTAGAATTCCCCCAAAACCTAGTCTTTTCCAGACTGACGGCTTTTCATTTCCTAATGTCATATTTTCTCCTTATAACCCAAAAGGTTAATTAATTATCGCTTTCCAAGTCGAATTAATCACGGTATTTATTAATTCATCTGAATAAGGATTCTCATTCAATAGTTGAGAATACATCAGTTGCCATGCGGTTTTCATGCTCATCAAAAATAAAATTTGACTTGGTAGGGAAAGAATAACCCCATCCTTTTGCCCTTGCTTAACAAACTTATTCCATACTGAATTTTCTAGCATTGAATAATGTTTTAAAATCGATCGAAATTGTGGCAATGATTCATATTGATGCATATTTTTTACAATATTAGGATTTTCAAGCATAAATCTCCATGTTGCTTTCCATAGATATTGATACTGATCAAATAAAGGTAAATCAGGTTGATAAGCAACCTCTATAGCCCGATGAAAATTCCCAAATAAATAAACAACAAACTGGGTCAATAAATCCTCTTTGTCCTTAAAATATAGATAGATTGTACCGACTGATACTCCAGCCTCTTTTGCTATCTTGTGAGTAGATAAATGCTGCACCCCATATCTTGCCATCAATGTATCCGTTGCTTTTAAAATACGTAATGCAACTTCATTATGTACTTTTTCTTCTTTCAACATATTGTGACATCATTAACTGAACGTTCGTTCATTCTACCTATTTTTTATTTTTTCGCAAAAGATTACGCATGAAAGTTTTATAATTTCATCAATAATTGCAAAAAATTTGTAGAAACTCACCGCTTGTATAGAAAGCTTTCGCTTTTCTCGTTTCACTTAATGACTTACCGCAAACGTTTGCGTTATAATTCACAGGAAATTTTAATATTAAAACCTTAAGGAATTCTGAATGAGTGATCGTCCAATTAAACAAGCGTTACTAAGTGTGTCTGACAAACAAGGTATCGTAGAATTTGCCACAGGCTTAACTCAACGTGGAGTAAAGCTTTTATCAACGGGTGGCACAGCAAAACTACTTGCTGAAGCAGGCTTACCCGTAACCGAAGTATCCGATTATACGGGTTTCCCTGAAATGATGGATGGGCGTGTTAAAACCCTTCATCCAAAAGTACATGGGGGAATTTTAGGTCGCCGTGGCACTGATGATGTGATTATGCAACAACATGGTATTGAGCAAATTGATATGGTTGTGGTAAATCTTTACCCATTTGCTGCCACCGTGGCAAAAGAAGATTGCACCCTTGAAGATGCCGTTGAAAATATTGATATCGGCGGACCAACAATGGTGCGTTCTGCGGCGAAAAACCATAAAGACGTGGCGATTGTGGTCAATAATGGGGATTTTGATTCCATTCTTGCGGAAATGGATCAACATCAAAATAGCTTAACACTAGAAACCCGTTTTAATTTAGCGATTAAAGCTTTTGAACATACTGCACAATACGATTCAATGATCGCTAACTACTTCGGACAAAAAGTCCCACCATACCAAGGTGCAGCAGAAGAAGATTTAACTCAACCAAGCGGTCAGTTCCCGCGTACATTAAACTTGAATTTCACTCGTAAGCAAACTATGCGTTATGGCGAAAACAGCCATCAAAATGCGGCTTTCTATGTTGAAAATAAATTAAAAGAAGCAAGCGTAGCGACAGCCGTTCAATTACAGGGTAAAGCATTATCTTACAATAATATTGCCGATACTGATGCGGCATTAGAATGTGTGAAAGAGTTTACAGAGCCTGCTTGTGTAATTGTGAAACACGCCAATCCTTGTGGTGTAGCATTAGGCGAAAATATTTTAGAAGCTTATGAGAAAGCCTATCAAACAGATCCAACTTCTGCCTTTGGTGGCATTATTGCCTTTAACCGTGAATTAGATGGCACAACTGCACAAACGATTGCTGATCGTCAATTTGTTGAAGTGATCATTGCACCAACTGTTTCAGAAGAAGCAAAAACTGCATTGGCGAAAAAGAAAAACGTGCGTGTATTAGAATGTGGCGAATTACCTGAAGAACCTGCAAACCGCTTAGACTTTAAACGTGTGAATGGTGGTTTACTGGTACAAGATGCCGATTTAGGTCACGTGGACGTTGAAGATTTACAATTTGTCACAGAACGTAAACCAACAGTGGAAGAAATGGACGATCTCTTGTTCTGTTGGAAAGTGGCGAAATACGTAAAATCTAATGCGATTGTTTATGCAAAAAACAAACAAACAATCGGTATTGGAGCCGGTCAAATGAGCCGTGTTTACTCTGCAAAAATTGCGGGTATCAAAGCAGAAGATGAAGGCTTACAAGTACAAGGTTGCGTAATGGCATCGGATGCTTTCTTCCCATTCCGTGATGGTATTGATGCTGCAGCTAAAGTCGGCATTAGTTGTGTCATCCATCCAGGTGGTTCAATGCGTGATCAAGAAGTGATTGATGCCGCAAATGAACATGGTATGGCAATGGTACTTACTGGCATGCGTCATTTCCGCCATTAATTTATCAAAAACCCCTCAAAATTATTTGAGGGGTTTTAAAGGATTTACACAAATTTCATATATCAAATTATCATATTAACGAGTCTTCAACTATTCGCTGTATCTTCTAGATAAAAATTAAAGTAGTATATAAATGAGAATTGATAACAGAATGGCGGTGAGAGAGGGATTCGAACCCTCGATACAGTTTCCCGTATACACGCTTTCCAGGCGTGCTCCTTCAACCACTCGGACATCTCACCATTAATTAGAATACATAAAAAATGTGCATATCAATGCACACTTCCATAGCTCGGCGAACTATACAAAAAAATGTAATATGACGCAAGCTATTTATGGGCAAACAACACCTATTTACGAATTACTGACCATGTCCCATACAATTCGGTGATTTTGGTGCAACTTCTCCCATATTTTGCCATTCAAGTTCTGTATAAGTATGCAATGCTAGTGCATGAACACCTGCATTAAGCTCATCAGCTAAGCAAGTATAGATAGCTCTATGTCTTGCAATTGTACGCATGGAATCAAAAGTCGATGACACTAAAGTCACTTTAAAATGGGACTCTGCCCCTTTCCCGGCATGATGATTATGGCTTTCATTTTCAACATGAAGCACAATTGGATTAAAATTTTCGGTTAATTTTGTAATTATTGAATTTTCAATAGACATTTTTTATCCCTTAATTTGAAAAATTGGTGCAAATCATACTATACTTTAACTAACTTCACCCATCAAAAAGGAAGATTTTATGAAACTATCAAAAAAATCACTACTCATCCTCAGTACAGTAAGTTTATTTGTACTTGCAGGTTGTCAAAGTCAGTCAAATACCGTGACTTTTGTAACACCTGCACCTAATGCTGCGTTTAATACAGCAAATCAAAATACATTGGTCAATGTATCAACTCAAGACCAACGTGCTTCAGCTGAAGTCGCCAATTATACATCACGAAGTGAAAATCATCGATTAAGAGCAATTCCTGATGTCACTCAACTCTTTCAACAAGCGATGCAACAAAATCTAAATAGCAAAGGATTTACTGTAGTACAAGGTGCGGCAAATGCTAATGTAGTCACAAATGTTAAAAAATTCTTTGCAAATGTTGAACAAGGCAACCTTCGCTATAAGGTGAACTCAGATATCCAAGTTGAAGTATTAGTTCAAGCAACTAAAGGTAACTTCAGTAAAAACTTCAATACTAGTCGTTCTTATGAAGGGGCTTTTGGTGCTGATAACCAAGCGATTCAGAATGTGTTAGGTCAAGCCTATACCGATATCATTCAATCTATTTACAATGATAATGAAATCAGTAATGCAATTAATCAATTAAAATAAAATGTACAAGCGGTAAGATCCTGCAAAACTTTTGCAAAATATAAGTCGGATCTTACCGCTTGATTTTTATCGGTAGAACGCATTTTTACACATAATTTTGCTTTTCAAGCATCACGGACTATTTATTCATGAGAATCCCTAGAGTTTATCATCCAGAATCGTTATTCGGAAAAGATCGTTGTCTGCTCAGTGAAGACGCCACCAATCATATTGGACGCGTTTTACGAATGAGTGTAGGAGAAAAAATCATTCTTTTTGATGGTTCCAACCACACATTCAATGCAACAATCCATCAAGTTTCCAAAAAACAGATTGAAGTCACGATTGATTCAAGTTTATTTGATGATCGAGAATCCTCCCTACCGATTCACTTGGGGCAAGTCATCTCAAGGGGTGATCGAATGGAGTTTACTATTCAAAAGTCTGTAGAATTAGGGGTAAATATTATTACACCTCTTTGGTCTGAACGTTGCGGTGTCAAGTTAGAAGGCGAACGCCAAGAGAAGAAAATTCAACAATGGCAGAAGATTGCTATTGCAGCTTGTGAACAATGTGGACGTAATGTTATCCCACAAATTCGCCCTATCATGAAACTGACTGATTGGTCTAAAGAACAGGATGAAATGCTCAAGCTAAATTTACATCCTAGAGCAAGCTATACGATAAAATCATTACCGACCCCACCAAAATCTGGGGTCAGATTATTAATTGGTCCAGAAGGGGGGCTCTCGCCCGAAGAAATCGCAATGACAGAACAAGAAGGATTTACAGAAGTATTACTTGGCAAGAGAGTCTTGCGGACAGAAACTGCATCATTGGCAACCATCACAGCCTTACAAGTGTTATATGGGGATTTAAGCTAAGATGAAAAATTTACAAGGGCAATTATTAATTGCGACACCAGATATGAACGATGATTACTTCGATCGCTCTGTCATATATATCTGCGAACATAATGACCAAGGGGCAATAGGGTTAATGATCAATTCTCCGACTGATCTTTCTGTACTAGAACTCTTGGCGAAAATGGATTTCATGATGGCAAATGAACGAGAATACACAAAAGATCAACTCGTTTTAAGCGGTGGACCAGTAAACCAAGATAGAGGATTTATCTTACATACAAAAATTGATACCCCTCTATTGCACTCCTATAAAGTCGATGATGATATTTGGATGACAACCTCAGGCGATATCTTAGAAACGTTTGGAAGAACAGAATCCCCAGAAAAATTTGTTGTCTGTTTAGGCTGTTGCACTTGGAAAGCCAATCAATTAGAACAAGAAATCGCGCAAAATTATTGGATTGTATCCCCTGCTAATCAACATATTTTATTTGAATCAGGATATCTAGATCGATGGAATGAAGCATACGAATCTCTCGGCATTGATGGCATTCTATCTAAAGCAGGGAATGCCTAATGAATCAAACATTACTTGCTTTTGACTTCGGCACAAACAGTATTGGCTGTGCCGTAGGGCAAAGTATCACTGGTACAGCACAACCCTTATCAGCCTTTAAAGCAAAAGACGGTATTCCTAACTGGGATATCATTGATAAAATACTTAATGACTGGAAACCTAATAAATTAATTGTTGGCTTGCCACTCAATATGGATGGAACTGAACAACCGCTAACGCAACGAGCCAAAAAATTTGCTAATCGCTTACAAGGGCGATTTAATTTACCCGTAGAATTGCAAGATGAACGTTTAACAACTGTTGAGGCTCGTGCTGAAATTTTTTCACGCGGGGGGTTTAAAGCATTAAAGAAAGATAAAGTGGATTCAATCTCTGCCTGCCTGATCTTAGAAAGTTGGTTTGAAAATCATTAAAGTCACATTATTTAAAAAGAAAAAAGCAATACCTGTATTGCCTTTTTCCCCTTATGACTCGCTCATTAACTCTCAGCAATTAACCGATTAACTAACGTAATAATTTGTTCTATTTGGCTTGGTGAAAGTTTACCCTCTGACACAAACTGAACCTTACCATTCTTGTCTAATACCACAATAGCGCTATCTTTTTCTTTAAGCTGCCATTTATTTTTTACACTACTTTCTTGATCTAAAACGACTTGGCTATGGTTATTTTCTCTCTTACCATCTTCAGCACTACTTTTTACAAAAGATCCCGTTGCAATAATTGCATCATCAGCATTAACAATCGTAGTCGTTTGATATTTAGTGCGATCAAAATTCGCCTTTCTGATTGCCTCTATCAATCCTTCATTTTTTTCTTTTGCGCTACTTCTACCTGCAATATGCTGTATGACTCTTACCTTTCCAACTAACTTACTTGATGACCAAGGCTGATAAGCCACTTTATCACCCTTCATCACAATTTCTCCATTATCCTGAACACGAACAGATGGTAATGCTTGGTTAAGTGTAATGTTATGGGCAAAAATTGAAGATGAAAATAATCCTAATGCTACAAAAAATAAACAATTCTTTTTCACGTTGTCCTCTGAATATCTTGAGAAAAAATTAATCTTTTCTCATTCTATTATAAAATAATGAATAAACAGAGCAGATCTGTTATCAATAATGAATTTTCTATCGTTTAATTTGTCAGATTATGCTATCCTATGGCGTCTTTTTTATGGAGTCTAAAAGACTTTATTATACTATTAACTTATTGATTTTAAGGAGCTTTATATGCAGCAAGGCGGCGGAATGGAAATGATCTTTATTTTGGTTATTTTCGGTCTTATCTTCTATTTTATGATGTACCGTCCACAAGCAAAACGTCAAAAACAACAACGTGAGCTTTTATCTGGTCTATCAAAAGGTGATGAAGTCTTAACAGGCGGTGGCTTGATCGGCAAAATTACCAAAGTATCTGCTGAAAATGAAAACATTGTTATTGCATTAAATGATACTGTTGAAGTAACAATCAAACGTGATTTCGTTGTAGCTGTATTGCCAAAAGGCTCTTTGAAATCTCTTTAATTTTTTCCTTTAGACATGGGGATTTATTGTGTTAAATCGTTTCCCTCTATGGAAGAATCTGATGGTGATCTTTTTGATCGCCATTGGTGCTTTATACGCCCTTCCAAATTTATACGGCGATGACCCTTCTGTTCAAATTTCTGGAACTCGTGGTCAGCAAGCCTCAAGTGAGACTCTCTCACAAGTACAAGATGTACTACAATCAATGAATATTAGACCAAAGGCGGTTAGCCTTGATAATGGGTCTATTCTTATTCGTTTATCTAAAACTGAACAACAACTTCCAGTAAAAGAAAAAATTGCTGATGAGTTAGGTAATAACTTCTCTGTCGCACTAAACTTAGCTGCAGCAACACCTGAATGGCTGTCATCTATTGGTGGCTCACCAATGAAACAAGGTCTAGACCTATTAGGTGGTGTGCGTTTCTTAATGGAAGTTGATATGAATACGGCTCTATTAAAACAACAAGAGCAACTTCAAGACAGCTTAAGAAATGAATTTCGTGTAGAAAAATTGCAATATAAAGCAATAAAAAAAGCAGATAATTTTGCTAACGAAATTGAATTCAATGATGCTGATACAGCAGATAAAGCTGTGCGTTATATTCGAAGAACACATACTAATTTAACACCAACATACTTGAATCCAACTACCGTTTCATTTGCCCCGTCAGAAGATGGATTATCTGAAGCGAGAGATACCGCGATTGAACAGAACTTATCAATCTTACGTAAACGTGTTGAAGAACTTGGTGTATCCGAACCAACTATTCAACGTCAAGGCGCTGATCGTATCGTAGTTGAATTACCTGGTGTTCAAGATACTGCGAGAGCAAAAGAAATTCTAGGTGCAACTGCGACTTTAGAATTCCGTTTAGTGAATACAACCGCTAGCCCTGAATCTGCAGCTAGAGGTATCGTACCTGCCGATTCAGAAGTTAAATTTACTCAAGATGGTCAGCCAACAGTATTATTCCGCCGAGCAGTACTTGGAGGAGAACATATCATTAATGCGAGTTCAGGTATTGATGAAAGAGGCTTGCCTCAAGTAAGTATCAACCTAGATGGTGCGGGCGGTGACTTGATGGGGAATGCCACTAAAAGTGCTGTAGGTAAACCAATGGCAACACTTTATAGTGAATATAAAGATAGCGGGCGAAAAGACAGTCAAGGCAAAGTCATCCTTGAAAAACATGAAGAAGTAATCAATGTCGCAACAATTAATTCTCGCTTAGGTAGCCAATTCCAAATTACTGGTATTAATAGTGCAGCAGAAGCACAAAACCTTGCTGTACTTCTTCGTTCAGGTGCGCTTATCGCCCCTATCGTTATTGTAGAAGAACGCACTATTGGGGCATCTCTCGGAGCTGACAATGTTGCACAAGGTATGGATGCAAGCTTACTCGGATTAGCTTTAACAATCATTTTCTGTTTAGTTTATTATCGAGTATTCGGCATATTTGCTTCTCTTGCGTTGATTGTGAATTTAGTTTTAACCATCGGACTAATGTCAATGATTGGGGCAACACTCACAATGCCAGGTATAGCTGGTATCGTACTCTCTGTTGGGATGTCTGTTGATGCTAACGTACTGATTTACGAACGTATTAAAGAAGAAATTCGTAACGGTCGCTCAATTCAACAAGCAATTCACGAAGGCTACAGTGGTGCATTTACCAGTATCTTTGACTCCAACTTAACAACTATCCTTGTTGCGCTTATCCTTTACTCCATCGGAACAGGACCAATTAAAGGGTTCGCAATAACATTGGCGCTAGGGGTATTGATATCAATGTTTACTGCTATAACCGGTACACGAATGCTCGTGAATTGGACTTATGGTGGAAAACGTGTGAAGAAACTTTGGATTTAAGAGGATCAAATGAATAAAAAATTAGAGAAAAATATAGGGGATATGCAACTCCCTTACAAATTGATTCCTTTTATGAAATACCGCTTCATTGCCTATGCTTTTTCAATCGTAGTATTGGCATTCTGTATTTTCAGCATTGTCACAAAAGGATTTAACTGGGGATTAGATTTTACTGGTGGTACAGTAATTGAAACCAACTTCTCTCAGCCTGCGGATTTAAATCAAATTCGTAACGTATTAGATGAAAATGGTTATCCAAGTGCATTAGTACAAACGTTTGGTGGACAACGCGATGTGATGATTCGCTTACCTTCATCCGAAGGTGATATGAATGTGGGTACGAGCGTAATGTCTCTTATCCATCAACAAGTAGATTCAAATGCTCAAATTCAAAGTATTGAGTTCGTCGGACCAAATGTTGGTGAAGAATTAACTCAAGGTGCTATTTACGCAACGCTAGCAACATTAGGAATGTTACTTGTTTATGTTGGATTCCGATTTGAATGGCGACTTGCTGTCGGAGGTATTACAGCACTATTCCATGATGTTCTTGTAACTGTAGGGTTATTTTCGTTTCTACAAATTGAAATAGATCTGACCTTCGTTGCCGCAATTTTATCGGTGGTTGGTTATTCTCTAAATGATAGTATCGTTGTATTTGACCGTGTTAGAGAAAACTTCCCTAAAATCCGTCGAGCGACATCATCTGAGGTTATCAATGTTTCACTGAGCCAAACTTTATCAAGAACATTAATGACTTCATTAACAACACTCGTTGTTGTTATGGCGCTATATTGGCTTGGAGGTCCAACATTACATAGTTTTTCTCTAGCACTACTAATTGGTATTGGATTTGGTACTTACTCATCCATCTATGTTGCTATTGGCTTAGCATTACAGCTAGGCTTAAAACGAGAACATATGATCCAACCTGTAGTAGAAAAAGAGGGAGAAGGACAGCAATCATTTATTGATTATTAATCGATACTAGTTTTCTATATGACAATCCGTACAAATATGGGTATTTGTACGGATTTTTTATGAAAAGCATAGTGACAAGCGGTTTGATTCAGCAAAGTTTTTGCCAAATTTATATAAATGAAAATTTCAACTATACTTCATCAAAATATTTTGTATCTTCCAATGTAGTATCAGGATAATTTTCAATATTCGGAATAATTAATTCCTGCTTTTTAGGCACCTATGGCACAAAATTCGTTTTTTTCCACTGTTGAAAAAATGAATCTAATCGATATTCTAAGCTAAATTCTAAATAAAACTCGCTATTTTCTTGAATATCCTTCCAGTTGGTAAAAAACTGAGTTAAGTGTGGTATAAAATCTTTGGACAATTTCACCACTCCCCCATCAATTAACTTACTAAAGATATAATACACTATTTTATGACATGCAAAATATTGCAAATGGGATAAAAAAGCGGTCTGATTCTTTAAATAATTTGCAAATTATCATAAGAATCAGACCGCTTAATCTGTATAAATAATTATGTGGGAAATAGACAATGAAAATTCCCAAACGCTAAAAAGCAAAAAACCGTAAGTTATCGCTAACCTACGGTTTTCCTAATAAAGCCCTGATGACGACCTACTCTCACATGGCGAATCACCACACTACCATCGGCGTGACAGCATTTTACTTCTGAGTTCGGGATGGATTCAGGTAGTTCCACTGCACTATGACCATCAGGATAATCCTGTTGACGACTTTCGTCTTATTCTGTCTTTTTTTCTTTCTATTCTTTTCTAGGTTTTCTTTGCTCTTCCTAGTCTTAAAATCTTAAAACAAGCTGTCTTTCTGTTCGACTTCCTTTTACTTCTTTCAGTCTGTGTACCTTTTCTTAGTAAACTTCATACTCTCTTATGTTTTCTCTATAGTTTTTTTCGAAAAAACACTTGAGGTTGTATGGTTAAGCCTCTCGGGCAATTAGTATGTGTTAGCTCAACGTCTCACAACGCTTACACACCACACCTATCTACGTCGTAGTCTCCAACAACCCTTACTGACTTATAGTCAGGGAGAACTCATCTCTTGGCAAGTTTCGTGCTTAGATGCTTTCAGCACTTATCTCTTCCACATGTAGCTACCCAGCAGTGCCTCTGGCGAGACAACTGGAACACCAGTGATGTGTCCACTCCGGTCCTCTCGTACTAGGAGCAGCCCCAATCAATTCTCCAACGCCCACGGCAGATAGGGACCGAACTGTCTCACGACGTTCTAAACCCAGCTCGCGTACCACTTTAAATGGCGAACAGCCATACCCTTGGGACCTACTTCAGCCCCAGGATGTGATGAGCCGACATCGAGGTGCCAAACACCGCCGTCGATATGAACTCTTGGGCGGTATCAGCCTGTTATCCCCGGAGTACCTTTTATCCGTTGAGCGATGGCCCTTCCATTCAGAACCACCGGATCACTATGACCTGCTTTCGCACCTGCTCGACTTGTCTGTCTCGCAGTTAAGCTTGCTTATACCATTGCACTAACCTCACGATGTCCGACCGTGATTAGCAAACCTTCGTGCTCCTCCGTTACTCTTTGGGAGGAGACCGCCCCAGTCAAACTACCCACCAGACACTGTCCGAGACCACGTTCCGCAGTCTTCGTTAGAACATCAAACGTTAAAGGGTGGTATTTCAAGGACGCCTCCATAGAAACTAGCGTTCCTACTTCATAGGCTCCCACCTATCCTACACATCAAAATTCAATGTTCAGTGTCAAGCTATAGTAAAGGTTCACGGGGTCTTTCCGTCTAGCCGCGGGTACACCGCATCTTCACGGCGATTTCAATTTCACTGAGTCTCGGGTGGAGACAGCCTGGCCATCATTATGCCATTCGTGCAGGTCGGAACTTACCCGACAAGGAATTTCGCTACCTTAGGACCGTTATAGTTACGGCCGCCGTTTACTGGGGCTTCGATCAGGAGCTTCTCTTTCGATAACACCATCAATTAACCTTCCAGCACCGGGCAGGCATCACACCCTATACGTCCACTTTCGTGTTTGCAGAGTGCTGTGTTTTTAATAAACAGTTGCAGCCAGCTGGTATCTTCGACCGGTTCAACCTTCAGGGGCAAGCCCTTACAATCTACGCCGGCGCACCTTCTCCCGAAGTTACGGTGCTATTTTGCCTAGTTCCTTCACCCGAGTTCTCTCAAGCGCCTGAGTATTCTCTACCTGACCACCTGTGTCGGTTTTCAGTACGGTTTATTATAAGCTAGAGCTTAGTGGCTTTTCCTGGAAGCGTGGTATCAGTTACTTCGACTCCGTAGAGTCTCGTCATCACTTCTCGGTGTTTAATAAGAGACCGGATTTGCCTAGTCTCTCCACCTAACGGCTTAAACAGGGATATCCAACACCCTGATAACCTAACCTTCTCCGTCCCCACATCGCACTTATAACAAGTACGGGAATATTAACCCGTTTCCCATCGATTACGCTTTTCAGCCTCACCTTAGGGGCCGACTCACCCTGCCCCGATTAACGTTGGACAGGAACCCTTGGTCTTCCGGCGAACGAGTTTTTCACTCGTTTTATCGTTACTTATGTCAGCATTCGCACTCGTGATACGTCCAGCAAACCTCTCGATTCACCTTCATCCGCTTACACGACGCTCCCCTACCCAACAGAATAAATTCTGATGCCGCAGCTTCGGTACTATATTTTAGCCCCGTTACATCTTCCGCGCAGGCCGACTCGACTAGTGAGCTATTACGCTTTCTTTAAATGATGGCTGCTTCTAAGCCAACATCCTAGCTGTCTAAGCCTTCCCACTTCGTTTCCCACTTAATATAGATTTTGGGACCTTAGCTGGCGGTCTGGGTTGTTTCCCTCTTCACGATGAACGTTAGCACCCACCGTGTGTCTCCTGAGTATCACTCTTCGGTATTCGCAGTTTGCATCGAGTTGGTAAGCCGGGATGGCCCCCTAGTCGAAACAGTGCTCTACCCCCGAAGGTGTCCGCTCAAGGCTCTACCTAAATAGATTTCGGGGAGAACCAGCTATCTCCCGGTTTGATTGGCCTTTCACCCCCAGCCACAGGTCATCCGCTAATTTTTCAACATTAGTCGGTTCGGTCCTCCAGTTAGTGTTACCCAACCTTCAACCTGCCCATGGCTAGATCACCGGGTTTCGGGTCTATACCTTGCAACTACTCGCCCAGTTAAGACTCGGTTTCCCTACGGCTCCCTTATTCAGTTAACCTTGCTACAAAATATAAGTCGCTGACCCATTATACAAAAGGTACGCAGTCACAAGATAAACTTGCTCCCACTGCTTGTACGTACACGGTTTCAGGTTCTATTTCACTCCCCTCACTGGGGTTCTTTTCGCCTTTCCTTCACAGTACTGGTTCACTATCGGTCAATCAGGAGTATTTAGCCTTGGAGGATGGTCCCCCCATCTTCAAACAGGATTTCTCGTGTCCCGCCCTACTTTTCGTTAGCTTAGTACCATGGCCTGGTCTTCGGATACGGGGCTATCACCCTGTGTCGCTGAGCTTCCCAACTCATTCTCCTAACTCTGCCACTATCACTAACTGGCTTCTCCGCTTTCGCTCGCCGCTACTCACAGAATCTCGGTTGATTTCTTTTCCTCGGGGTACTTAGATGTTTCAGTTCTCCCGGTTTGCCTTACTGAGCTATGTATTCACTCAGTAATAATAGGTTCTTCACCTATTGGGTTTCCCCATTCGGATATCTTGGATTAAACGCCTCTTATCGACTCATCCAAGCTTTTCGCAGATTAGCACGTCCTTCTTCGCCTCTGATTGCCTAGGCATCCACCGTGTACGCTTAGTCACTTAACCATACAACCTCAAGTATTTTTAAATCAATTTAATCATTAATATTAAATAATAATTAAATAACAATAAAAAACTCAAAGCTTATGCAAGTCTACTAATACTTGCCTGCTTTTGTTCAGACAAGATTTTATTCTTACTCAGACTTCTTCTTATCCTCTCGGACTTGAAAGTCTCTTCAGTTTTTCAGCTTGTTTCTCAATTTTTAAAGAACAATTAAGATAAATTCTTATTCATCTCTCGACAAAAAAGCCATCTTTAAATGGCGTCCCCAAGGGGATTCGAACCCCTGTTACCGCCGTGAAAGGGCGATGTCCTAGGCCTCTAGACGATGGGGACAACATTTAAAGATGTCTTCCGTTAAAAAACGTCTTTTGTCTTTTTACTACTACATCAAACAATCTGTGTGAACACTCGCTATGTCGATTTCTTTGGTAAGGAGGTGATCCAACCGCAGGTTCCCCTACGGTTACCTTGTTACGACTTCACCCCAGTCATGAATCATACCGTGGTAAACGCCCCCCCGAAGGTTAAGCTATCTACTTCTGGTACAACCCACTCCCATGGTGTGACGGGCGGTGTGTACAAGGCCCGGGAACGTATTCACCGCGACATTCTGATTCGCGATTACTAGCGATTCCGACTTCATGGAGTCGAGTTGCAGACTCCAATCCGGACTTAGACGTACTTTCTGAGATTCGCTCCATATCGCTATATCGCTTCCCTCTGTATACGCCATTGTAGCACGTGTGTAGCCCTACTCGTAAGGGCCATGATGACTTGACGTCATCCCCACCTTCCTCCAGTTTATCACTGGCAGTCTCCTTTGAGTTCTCAGCATTACCTGCTAGCAACAAAGGATAAGGGTTGCGCTCGTTGCGGGACTTAACCCAACATTTCACAACACGAGCTGACGACAGCCATGCAGCACCTGTCTCATAGTTCCCGAAGGCACAAACACATCTCTGCGTTCTTCTATGGATGTCAAGAGTAGGTAAGGTTCTTCGCGTTGCATCGAATTAAACCACATGCTCCACCGCTTGTGCGGGCCCCCGTCAATTCATTTGAGTTTTAACCTTGCGGCCGTACTCCCCAGGCGGTCGATTTATCACGTTAGCTACGGGCACCAAGCTTATAGCCCAATCCCCAAATCGACATCGTTTACGGCGTGGACTACCAGGGTATCTAATCCTGTTTGCTCCCCACGCTTTCGTACTTGAGCGTCAGTATATTCCCAAGGGGCTGCCTTCGCCTTCGGTATTCCTCCACATCTCTACGCATTTCACCGCTACACGTGGAATTCTACCCCTCCCTAAAATACTCTAGCGACCCAGTATGAAGTGCAATTCCTAGGTTGAGCCCAGGGATTTCACACCTCACTTAAGTCACCGCCTGCGTACCCTTTACGCCCAGTCATTCCGATTAACGCTCGCACCCTCCGTATTACCGCGGCTGCTGGCACGGAGTTAGCCGGTGCTTCTTCTGTGACTAACGTCAATCTACTGTTCTATTAAAACAATAGCCTTCCTCATCACCGAAAGAACTTTACAACCCGAAGGCCTTCTTCATTCACGCGGCATGGCTGCATCAGGGTTCCCCCCATTGTGCAATATTCCCCACTGCTGCCTCCCGTAGGAGTCTGGACCGTGTCTCAGTTCCAGTGTGGCTGGTCATCCTCTCAGACCAGCTAGAGATCGTCGGCTTGGTAGGCCTTTACCCCACCAACTACCTAATCCCACTTGGGCTCATCTTATGGCATGTGGCCTTGCGGTCCCACACTTTAATCCGTAGATATTACGCGGTATTAGCTACAGTTTCCCGTAGTTATCCCCCTCCATAAGCCAGATTCCCAAGCATTACTCACCCGTCCGCCACTCGTCAGCAGAAAAGCAAGCTTTTCCCTGTTACCGTTCGACTTGCATGTGTTAAGCCTGCCGCCAGCGTTCAATCTGAGCCATGATCAAACTCTTCAATTAAAAAGTTCAATCGCTCAATAACTGTTTTCTAGCTTTATTATTCTTTATGAATTTTCAAGTTATAGACACTTATTAAGACTTCAAAATTAAATTTATTTTAAAATCAATCATCAACAAGTGCCCACACAGATTGTCTGATATGTTGTTAAAGAGCAAAAAATAACGACGCACTGCATTAAATCTTTCACCACAGCGCGTCGTTGTGTGGGGCGTATTATAGATGAAATTTAAGGGCTGACAAGTCTTTTTTATGATTTTTTTTAATTTTTATATTAAATAATTAAATTTTAGCCAAAAAGCCTAAAATCAATTCAATTTGAGTACAAAACTACCATAAAACCTGTTGAGCAGTGCCAAACCCTATAAAACCTGTATAATTATGTATAAGCGGTCAGATTGGTAATTCTTTTTGCTAATCTGACCGCTTACTTTCTCGTGGTTCGAAAACCTCCCACATAAAAAAACTAAGGAACACAAATGAATGAAATAAAAAAAGCCGCTGTAATTTTTTCAGGCGGTCAAGACTCTACGACTTGTCTATTTCTTGCTATTCAAGAATTCGGGGTAGAAAATGTTGAAGTTATTACCTTTCAATATGGGCAACGTCATGCAATAGAATTAGAAAAAGCGGCTTGGATAGCACAAGATCTTGGTGTTAAGCAAACGCTCATTGACACTTCTGTTATTAAATCAATTACCACAAATGCTCTAATGGATAGTTCTGCAACCATAAAGCAAGAAGGCGATAAGCCCAATACCTTTGTGGATGGTCGTAATGCTCTATTTTTACTTTATGCAGCCATTTACGCTAAAAGCCAAAATATTCACACTATTTTTACGGGGGTCTGCGAAACAGATTTTAGTGGTTATCCAGATTGCCGTGATGTATTTATCAAGTCGATGAATGTCACCTTAAATTTAGCAATGGATTACAATTTTAATATTCGCACACCATTAATGTATCTCACCAAAAAAGAAACTTGGAAACTTGCGGATGACTTAGGTGCTTTTGAATATATTAAAAATCATACTCATACTTGCTATTTAGGAGTAGAAGGCGGATGTCACACTTGCCCGAGTTGTGTCTTACGTGAAAAAGGGCTCAATGAATATTTGCAGGAGCGAGATAATGTTTAAAATTGCCAAGGAGTTTAGTTTTGATATGGCACATATGCTGGATGGACACGATGGAAAATGCAAAAATCTGCACGGGCATACTTATAAGCTACAAGTTGAAATTAGTGGTGAACTATATGTAGAAGGTCCAAAAGCTGGAATGGTGATGGACTATGCCGATCTCAAAGCAAGTGTAAATGAGCATATTCTAGATCATATGGATCACGCTTTCATTTATGACTCAACAAATGAAAGGGAATCTCAGGTTGCAACTTTATTGAATGATCTTAATTCTAAAACATTTGCAATCCCTTATCGAACAACGGCTGAGAATATGGCTAAGTATATGTTCGACAAACTTAAAACGGCTGGTTTACCTGTTAGCCTTATTCGTTTGTGGGAAACTCCAACTTCTTATTGTGAGTATTCAAACTAATGCAAGCGGTCAATTCATCTCAAAATAATGCACTTATTTCTTACCGCATTGTAGAAATTTTTGAAACATTGCAAGGTGAAGGCTACAACACTGGTATGCCAAGTATATTTATCCGTTTTGGAAAATGTAACTTAGCTTGCCCGTGGTGCGATACTAATTATCATCAATATGAAGAAAAAACGGCATCTGAAATACTTTCTATTGTTAAACAATTCTCTGCAAAGAATATTATTATCACTGGTGGTGAGCCAACGATTCAACCTCACTTAGATATTCTGTTAGATATGCTAAAAAATGAGGGATATTTTCTTGCCATAGAAACTAACGGATTAAAACCAGTTCCGCTACAAATTGATTATATTGCTACAAGCCCTAAACGCTTGTATCAAAAAAACTATAGCAAGCACCATATTCCTTATGCGGATGGTGAAGTGAATATGTTAGCGACGATTACTCAATTAGGGCTTTTAAATCAGAGAGCCAATAAACCTCACTGGCATTTAAGTATTCAAACTCACAAAATTGCCAATATTGACTGATAAATAAAAACCAAGAGTTTAGTTGATAACTATTACTCTTGGTTTTTGATTTTTGGTTTTTTCTTATAAAAGATTATCTCACTGTCGCTGGTTTAATATAGCAATCATATCTCTGTCTTTCAGCTGGAGACATATAAGGATATCTACACTGTGATTTAAGATAGTCTATTTGAGTTTTATTATAAATTTGTTGCTGACCTACTCGTCTTTCTTCATCTGAAAGACCATCCGATGCAACATTTCTATTACGACTTCTTCTTTGTCTAGTTTGTTTTTCAGCTACAGCTTGTGCTGAATCGTTCTCTTGTTTTTCAACTACAGCTTGAGTAGAATTATCTTCTTGTTTTTCAACTGCAGGTTGACTGGAATCAACAACCTGATTTTGACCTTTATCAGGTTCTGATGTGAGAGTTTCTTGACTATCCATTAACGTAGTATTCTCATTATTTTTTTCTGATTTTTCATTACCACTAGTCACTGACGATCTACTTTCAATATCTTTTATATTTTGAGCATCATCCCCCTCGTCTTTTGAAAATTGATCATCAGACAAAGAATTATTTTCTGATAATTTTTTATTATCTGATAGATCTTTTACCGCTTGTGCTTCTGTGTCTTTGTCTTTTGTGCTTTCTGCTTGAATATTCATTGTTGCAGTTGGCGCTTTATCAGACTCAACAGACTTAGCCTTATCTTCTGTGGAAGCATCAAAACAACCAACCAAGGCAAAACTCAGTCCTAATACAATAGATAACTCTTTTTTCATTTTTATTTCCCTAAAAAGTGAAGATTAATATATAAACTTAAAATAAAACTAACGCATTGTCACAAATTCTTCGGATCCTGTCGGGTGGATCGCAACAGTGTTGTCAAAATCAGCCTTTGTCGCCCCCATTTTAATCGCTACAGCAAAACCTTGGATCATTTCATCAACACCAAAACCAATACCATGTAAACCAACAATTTTTTCCTCTGCTCCTGCACAAATAAGTTTCATTTTGCATGGCTGGCGATGTTGAGTAACAGCACTATACATCGGTGTAAATGTAGAAGTATAAACTTTGATTTTATCTTCGCCATACTGCTCTTTTGCTTTAGGCTCTGTTAAGCCAATTGTTCCTATCGGAGGATGGCTAAATACTACCGTTGGTACTAAATTATAATCTAAATGCTCATTTGGTTTATGATTGAATAAACGCTCAGATAAACGACGCCCTGCAGCAACTGCTATTGGTGTTAATTCAATACCGCCTTCAATAATATCACCCACAGCATAAATTCCTTCAACATTCGTATTTTGGAATTTATCCACTTTAATAAATCCGCGTTCATTTGTTTCAACACCCGCAGCTTCTAAATTAAGAGCATCTGTTGCTGGCACTCTACCAATTGCCCAAATAACACAATCAGTATCTTGCTTACGTCCATCAGCTAATTTTAAAGTTAATGACTCATCATTATTTTTGACCAATTCTTCTGGAATAGCTTCAGTATGTACAGTAATGCCTTCTTGTTGCATTAATTCTAAAAGGGTTTCACTTACCATTGGATCAAAAGCACGAATTGGAGCATGTTTACGTAAGAATAAGTGAGTATCAGCGCCCAAGCTATTCATCACTCCGGCTAATTCAACAGCAATATAGCCCGCACCAACAATAGCAACACGTTTAGGTAAAGTTTTTAATGCAAATACACCATCTGAATTGATACCATATTCTGCACCTTTAACTTTTGGTTGACTTGGACGTCCACCTGTTGCAATTAAAATATGATCGGCTGTAATCTTCTCACCGTTAACTTCCACTGTATTTTTGTCGACGAATTTCGCAAAGCCATTAATTACATCTACATTATTTTTAGCTAAGACATTGTTATATGAAGTATGAATACGTCCAATATAAGCCTGACGGTTTTCCACTAATTTACCAAAGTCAAACTCATTTAGCGTAACATCAAATCCATAATCAGGTGCATAAAGTTTAATTGCTTCTGCAATTTGCGCTCCATGCCACATGATTTTTTTAGGTACACAACCCACATTAACGCAAGTACCACCTAAATGTTTTGCTTCAATAATTGCACATTTTTTACCGTAGCTTGCTGCTCTATTAATTGAAGCAATACCTCCACTACCACCACCGATAGCAATATAATCATAATGTTTTGTCATCATTTTTTCCTTATTAATTTATTAACAAGCAAATTCTATCATTTTTTAATGATATGGGTAGATTTATTCCCTGTAAAAATTAGGTAAATCAATTTACATATCATTCTCTGGTACCCATGAACTTACTGTTAAATTCTTTCCAAAATAACTTTCGATCAATCTTTTTGTAATCGCATGCTTTGGGGAAATTAATATTTCTTTAGTTTCCCCATATTCAACAACCTCTCCATCATCCATAACCATTAATTTATCTGCAATATGCTTAATTAAACCTAAATTTTGACCAACATAAATGTAAGATATGCCTAAACGCTCTTGTAAGTTTAACATTAAATTTGTCAGTTGACTTTTCACTGAAAAATCAAGTGCATTCAAGCTATCATCAAAAATAATAATATCTGGATTCAAAATCAATGCTCGAGCGAGTGCTAATCGCTGTTTTTGGCTACTTGATGCCTCACTAATATCAATTAATGCATACTCAGGATACATCCCGACTAACTTTAATGCTCTGAAAATACGATCATTTCTCGCTTGTTCGGATAAATTAGTTGCAAGCTTTAATGGTGAATCTAAAATCTGTCCCATATTATAATTAGGATCGAAAGCATCATTCGGATCTTGGAAAATCATCCTGATTTTCTTCGCTCGAAAAGCATAATCACCATGGCTAAGTTGTTTTCCTTCAAATTTTATTTGACCTGATGTTGGCTTAGTAATTCCAACTAGCATCTTAGCTAACGTTGATTTCCCCGCACCATTGGCTCCAATAATTGCCAAAGTTTCCTGATTTTCAAGGGAAAAAGAAACATTTTTAACCGCATAAAAATCTTCTTTTCTAAACAGGCTAATACGATCTGTAAAACGTTTGCTGAGATTTTCAACTTCAAGTAATGGCATAAATTAACAGTAATAGAAAATAATGGAATGATTGTATCTTTTAATATTAAAAATTACTAATGAAAATAAAAAAAGGTTGCTAATTAAGCAACCTTTTTATCTTTTATCAAGTCATCAGTGTAAAGAATTATAACACATCCACACAGTTTAAATCTTCAAAAGATTGTTCTAAACGTTTAGACATTGACTCTTCCATTTTACGTAACCAAACACGTGGATCGTAGTATTTTTTGTTTGGAGCATCAGGACCAGTAGGGTTACCTAATTGACCTTGTAAATATGCTTCATTTTCTTTATAGAATTGAAGGATACCATTCCATGCAGCCCATTGAGTATCAGTATCGATATTCATTTTAATTGCACCGTAGCTGATTGCTTCACGAATTTCTTCACGGCTAGAACCTGAACCACCGTGGAATACGAAGTTTAATGGTTTAGCTGGTAAATTACGTTCTTTAGCAACGAAATCTTGTGATGCACCTAAAATAGATGGTTTTAATTTTACGTTACCTGGTTTATACACACCGTGCACGTTACCAAATGCTGCAGCCACAGTAAAGCGTGGGCTTACTGGGTTTAATTGATCGTAAACGAATAACACGTCTTGTGGTTGAGTATATAATTTAGATTCATCAACATCAGAATTATCTACACCATCTTCTTCCCCACCAGTAATACCAATTTCGATTTCTAATGTCATACCCATTTTACTCATACGAGCAAGGTATTGTTTACTAATTTCCATATTCTCAGCCATTGGCTCTTCAGAAAGGTCAATCATGTGAGATGAGAATAAAGGTTTACCTGTTTCAGCAAAATATTTTTCACCTTCATCAAGCATGCCATCAATCCATGGTAATAATTTTTTCGCAGCATGGTCAGTATGAAGAATCACTGGTACGCCATACTCTTCAGCTAATGCGTGAACATGTTTTGCCCCTGCTACTGCACCTAAAACGTCTGGACGAGCGCCACTTGCTGGTTTAATTCCTTTTCCTGCATAGAATTGAGCACCACCATTAGAGAACTGTACGATAACCGGTGCTTTTACACGAGCAGCTGTTTCTAACACGGTATTTACTGAATCTGAACCAACACAGTTTACCGCTGGGATAGCAAAGTTATGTTCTTTTGCATAAGCAAATACTTTTTGAACATCATCACCTGTTAATACACCCGGTTTTACGATATCTAATAATTTAGCCATTTTTCATTTTCCTTTTTTTGTTAAGTAGGCACATTCCTACTTTGTATAAATCAGTAAGCGGTAAGATATTGCAAAATATTTGTAAAATCTCACCGCTTATCATTAATTAATCGTTAGCACGTTTCTCTAAGATTTCAACGGCTGGTAATACTTTGCCTTCAACAAATTCTAAGAAAGCACCGCCACCTGTTGAAATATAAGAAATCTTATCTTTGATACCAAATAAATCAATTGCCGCTAAAGTATCGCCACCACCTGCAATTGAGAACGCACCATTTGCTGTTGCTTCTGCGATTGCATTTGCGACGATTTCTGTTCCTTTACGGAAGTTAGGAAATTCAAAGACACCTACAGGACCATTCCAAAGAATAGTTTTTGCATTGCGAATAATATTTGCTAATTCTTCTGCAGATTTGTCACCAATATCAAAAATAGATTCATCTTCTTTAATATCAGCTACTGCTTTTTCTGTTGCAACTGCATTTTCGCTGAACTCTAAACCAACACGCACGTCAACTGGAACAGGAATTGTTGTCGCTTTTGCTAAACGTTGTGCTTCAGGAATTAAATCTTCTTCGTAAAGTGATTTACCAACATTTTTGCCTTCTGCAGCGATAAATGTATTTGCGATACCACCACCAACGATGATTTGATCTGCAATTTTAGAAAGAGAATCTAATACCGTTAATTTGGTTGAAACTTTTGATCCCCCTACAATCGCTAACATTGGGTGTTGTGGCTCTTTTAATGCTTTACCTAATGCGTCTAATTCAGCTGCTAATAATGGACCGGCACACGCAACAGGAGCATATTCAGCTACACCGTAAGTTGAAGCTTGAGCACGGTGAGCTGTACCGAACGCATCCATCACAAAGACATCACAAAGTGCGGCATATTTTTTACCTAACTCAGGATCATTTTTCTTTTCACCTTTATTGATACGCACGTTTTCAAGTACAACGATTTCATTTTCATTCACTTCAACGCCATCTAGGTAATCACGAACTAAACGTACAGGGACATCTAATGCCTCATTTAAGTAATCTACGACAGGTTGTAAAGAGTTAGCCTCTTCAAACACACCTTCAGTAGGACGACCTAAGTGAGAAGTAACCATCACTTTTGCCCCTTTTTGCAATGCCAATTTTAAAGTAGGGATCGTCGCACGAATACGCGTATCTGATGTAACTTTACCATCTTTAACTGGTACATTAAGGTCTGCACGGATAAAAAGGCGTTTACCTGCAAGATCAAGATCAGCCATTTTTTTTACGGACATAGTTAGTTCCTCTTTTTGATTTTAAAAATTAAAAACGTAGCGATTATACCAGTTTCCGATTATTTTTCGCGAACTTAGATCAAAATATTTGAGCTTTTTTTGATTTTTTTCATAGGGAAAAATAAATAAAATGACCTACTACAATACAATGATGTAACAGGTCATCTAAAAAGAAATGAAATTGCGTTTTAAAATTTACTTACAACCAGAAAATATAGCCGTAGGTCGCAATAACAAATACACAGAGTAAATTGAGCCAAATACCTACTTTAACCATTTCACGTTGTTTAACTTGTCCGGTTCCGAATACAATAGCATTTGGTGGAGTCGCCACTGGTAACATAAAGGCACAAGATGCACCTAACCCGATAATAAGGGCTAATCCAACTGTTGGCATATTTAATGCCTCAGCAATTGAAATAAAGATAGGAACAAGTAATGCCGCACTCGCTGTATTTGACGTAAATTCAGTGAGGAATATAATGAATGCCGCAACAATTAAGCCTATTACGTAGAAGTGTCCACCTTCAATCATAAACACAATACCATCTGCCATGACTTTGCTTGCACCCGTTTTACCCAGCACAGAACTTAATGTTAAACCACCACCGAAAAGCATCAATACGCCCCATTCGGTATTCTTTTGAATCTGATCCCAATTGACCACACGTAATGCACAAAGTAAAACAGCAGCAACTAATGCAACAACGCTATCGAAACTTGCAATACTTTTAATGCCTAAAATACTTGAAAAAATTGGATTTAATTTACTACTAAATATCCAGCACAATGCAATTGCTACAAAAATTACTAATGTAATGATTCTACTACGGTTTAATTCGATTTTTTCAAAATCAAAGTCAAATTGTTGATTGAGCTTAGGTTTAAAGACAATATAAAGTGTACCTAACATCAATGGCATCAAAATGATCATGACAGGTAAACCATAACCTAGCCAATCTGCAAATGTTAAATGTAAATTAGAGGATACAATCGCATTTGGTGGACTTCCAACTAGTGTTCCCATACCGCCGATACTAGCACTATATGCAATACCCAATAAAATAAATACATAAGTATTATGATGTGCATCTTTATCTAATTTACTTAATACACCCATTGCTAGAGGTAACATCATTGCTGCTGTTGCCGTATTACTAATCCACATAGAAAGGAAAGCAGTAACACTAAATAAATAAATGACAGCAAGTGACAATTTTCCTCTTGCCATTGCCATAATTTTATTCGCAATCATGCGATCCAATTCTTGAATATGCAATGCAGTGGCTAATGCAAATCCACCAAAAAATAGGAAAATTGTCGGATCAGCAAAGCTTGCAAGCGCCTCCCTAGAGGTAACAAGTCCTAATCCAATAGAAATAATCGGCACAAGTAAGGCGGTAATTGTGACATGCAATGCTTCGGTTAACCATAACACTGCAATAAATGCTAATAATGCCAACCCTTTATTCGCCATTGGATCAAAAGGTAATAATGCCAATAGGGCAAAAAATAAAATAATATCAGCGATAATAATAGCCCCATTTACAAAGGATTTATTATCAGTTGTTTGACTGTCCATTTATTTCTCCAACTCAGTAAAACATTTGACATACTATAAACAAATTTATTTTTTCTGCCTATTATTAAGCATTGGTTCTGTGAATAAGCTCACAAATTTTTAACAGTTTTTACTTTTTCTTTCTTAATTGATAAGTATCACTATTTTGCTTTTAATTTTGTTTCTCGTTGCAGTGTTTTTTTAACTTGGCTTAATGTCTTTTTAGGTTCTACTTTGCTATACCATATCAAAATAGCAATAGCGAGGAAGGAAATCCCATAGGCAAGCCACACATAAAATCCGTAGCCCCCCATCGCAAAAAAATCGCTGATTGATTCAAATTGAAATGTCATCTTGTTATCTCCTTACTTATTTCAAATTATTGGCAAGTTCTCGCACCCAAGGCCGTTTTTGTTCATCTGCCAACAAAGCACTACGATAACGAACAATGCTCAACCAAATCATAAAAATCATTGTGCCGAAAATAGCTAAAAGCAGCGGAATTAGCATTTCAGTTGCCATTGATGGCTTATCCATTTTGGTGATTGTTGAGCCTTGATGGAGAGTATTCCACCACTCAACAGAAAAATGAATGATCGGTAAATTGATCACACCAACGATCGATAAAATACCAGCGGCTTTTGCCCCTGTTTTTCTATCTTGAAATGCGGTGTAAAGTGCAATTACACCTAAGTAGAGGAAGAATAGTACTAATGCGGAGGTTAAGCGAGCATCCCATACCCACCAAGTTCCCCACATTGGTTTTCCCCAAATTGCCCCTGTCACAAGGGAAATAAAGGATAATACCGCTCCGATAGGTGCCATAGAGATCATGGCAAGACTTGCTTGACGGATTTGCCATACTAATGCAATTAAAGCGGCAACAGCCATTGAGGCATACACGCCCATGGACCAAATCGCAGCAGGAACATGAATAAAGATAATGCGATAGCTATCCCCTTGCTGATAATCTTTAGGTGCAAAAGCTAGTCCTATCACAAACGCAACGGATAACATTAATAGGCTCACAAACCCAATAACAGGCTGAATCTTCCCTAACAAACGATATTGCGTTTCCGATTTAGCGTAGGGGTGTAACCACTTCCACATAAATTCTCCTAGATAATATGCAAAAAATAATAAGAATCTAACCGCTTGTTATTGCAAACTAATGCGTAAAGCACCAGCGATCGCAAAAGGCGATAAGGTTAATGATAGAACGAGCATTGCTCCAAGTATCGCTAATTGACCTGAATAAGATAAACCTAATGTAGCGGCCTCTAGCACTGATGCGGCAAAAATTAATACAGGGAGAAATAGCGGTAATATTAATAAACTGAGTAAGGTTCCGCCTTTGCGTAACCCGACGGTAAGAGCGACGCCAATGGCACCAAAGCAACTTAAAATCGGTGTGCCTAATAGTAGCGTGAGTACCAATGCCCCCCATACCTCAGTATCTAATGAAAGCAGTATCGCAGTAATGGGAGATAATAAAATAAGTGGTAGTCCTGTTAATAGCCAATGAGCAATCACTTTAGCCAAGGCGACTTGCGATAATCCCGTAGGAAGTAACATGAATTGTTCCAAAGAACCATCTAAGTAATCATCACGAAACAAACGTTCAAATGAAAGCAAAGCAGAAAGCACTGATGCAACCCAAGCAATACCGGGGGCAATTTTGCCCAGTAAGTCAGGGTTAGGTCCCATCAATAAAGGAAACATAGTGATTACAATAAGAAAAAACCACAACGGATTTAAAATTTCCGCTGGCTTACGAAAGGCTATGGTTAATTCACGTTGAATGATAGTAAATAAACTCATCCTAATACCTTAAATTGATCAAGTGATAATTTATTCACACGCTCACTTGCCATTGATTGATGGCTGGTAAAAATAACGATACCTTGATCCTCACAGTGCTTTTCAATTTGGATAATGAGTTCCTCTACACCTTTCTTGTCAATTGCGGTAAAGGGTTCATCTAAAATCCATAAACGAGCTTGGGTGAGCCATAGCTTTGCTAAAGCCACTCGGCGTTGTTGCCCAGCAGAAAGAGAAGAGCAAAGCAATTCTTCTCGCCCAATAAGAGAAACTTTATCTAAAGAATTCCACAGCAAATCGTCAGATTGTTCTAAACCTTGAATTTTTTGATAAAAACGTAAATTTTCCCATGCGGTCAATTCAGGTTTTATTCCTGCTTGATGCCCAAGATAAAACAAATCTGCATAGTATTCTGAACGTTGTTTAAGAATAGGGGTATTATTCCACAGTATCTCTCCTTCAGCAGCGGGAGATAATCCGGCAATAATACGTAATAAGCTAGTTTTTCCTATGCCATTATGACCTTCAATTTGCCATAACTCGCCTTCGGAAATTTGAGCATTACAATGTTCAAAAAGGCGATTATCACCTCTTTCACAAGCAATATTGTGTAAAACTAATTGGTTTTTATGCGTCATTTATAATTTTAAAATTTCTTTTACAAAAGGAATGGTTAATTTCCTTTGTGCTTGTAACGAGGCTTTATCTAATAATTCAAGTTGTGCGATCAAGACTTTTAAATCCCGATCAATTCGTTTTAATAGAAAATTAGCCACCTCATCCGAGAGTTCTAAACCTTTATTGTACGCATTTCGTTGCAAGATAATGCGTTTCTGTTCATCATTCAGTTCATCTAACCGATAGACTTCGCCCCATGTTAAGCGAGATCGTAAATCTGGCAATTTGATCTTTAATAAATTAGGTGGGCGATCGGCACTAATCAATAACAATGTTTTTTTCTCATTATTGAATAACCCTTGTTGCTCCCGTATTTGATTAAATAGATCAAAGATCGCCACTTCCCATTCCTCATTACCTTCAATCATCTGAATATCGTCTAAACAAATGAGATCTAGCTGATCGGCATTATCTAATACATGTGGGGAAAAATATTGCGTTTTTTCTAAAGGAATATAAATAGAGGTTTGCTGATTTTCCACATAATGATTTGTAACAGCTTTCAATAGATGGCTCTTACCACTACTCTTTGTTCCCCAAATATAAAAAAAGGGTTGCTGTATCAGCTCAAAATTATGACGAAGTGAATCTAATAGCAGCAAATTATTTTCTGCATAAAAATTCTCTAATGTTTCGTCATCAATTTGATGAATAGGTAATGGTAATTGCAAAATTATGATTGGAAATAAAAAATATAATGAAAGAATAGCCGAAAAATCAAAGGTTGAGAACCCTCAACCTCTGATTTATTTCTTATGCCTCGATACTTTTTTGTAATTTTGTCCAATTATAATAACCATATAATGAATTCAATAAATAAGCTGAATACATTATATACATTGCAGGATTTTCCGCCCAAAGAAACATGGATAAAATATTATATACAATCCATAAAAGCCATTGTTCACGATAACGGAGTAACATTAAAGCTTGAGCCGCAACCACGATAATTGTGGTTAATCCATCTAAACCTGTTGAGCTACCACCTGCCGCATTTAAGGCTTGTACAAATAAGAATGTGCCGATTACCACAAAGGCTAATAAGCCAATCCAGCCTTTTACTGTTAATGCTTTAACAATTACAGCATCAGAACCGCCATCGGCTTTTTGCATATTTTGTTTCCACAAAAAATAACCGATAAATTGTGCTGGAATATAAACATACAGCGTGGTATTCATTTCGCCAAGGAAATTAGCCCCAAGGGTGACATAAAAATAGCTATAGGCGAAAATAAGTCCAAAGAAATAATTACTGATTTTTCCTTTGGTAATAAACACATTACAAATAATGCCAGAAATACCCGCAACCATACCCAATATGGAATCAGGTTCTCGAATATAAAATACAATTTGAACGGCAACAAATACGAACAGCCAAACGACTTCAAATGTTTTCCACCCACTGAAAAACTCTTGTTTGAGCTGATGTGCAATATTTTTAGAATCCATAGATACCTCTGACGTATAAAATATGGGCTAAATCTAGCTATTCAGCCATAAAATGTCAAGGATATATTACAAAAATAAAAGTAATGTCTATGCCGATTGAGTTTTTTGGCTAAGCCCTTTATAAATGTAGTAACTATTAACCACTACGACAAAAATATTCAGCCCAGCGACAGGAATTGAACCAATTAATATGCCATATATCACAAAACAAAGGCAGCCAAGTGCATTGAGCATACGTAACTTGATCACGTCTTTTAAAAGAAAAGAGACTGCAACAAGAATCATGGCAACATAGCCTAATATTTCAACAGAATTCACGATAACCTACTTAATTATTAATAATTGTTGATGAATTTTTTCATTCTAACTGTTATCAGATCCTTTGTCGGCAAGAGTTTTTTACGCAAACCTTTGCGTTATGAAAATTTACAAAACTCATTCCTCTTTTAAAGATTTCTTTAAAAAAACAGACAAATATAAACTGAATTTTTGCAATATTTAAATAAAATCCTACCGCTTGTGTTGTTGCAATAGGGGTTAGAAATCCTCGGCGTATTGCATAAAGTCAAATTCCCCCTCTTTTTTGGCGAAAAGGTGGGTGGCGTAGTGGTCGATGGCTTCTACGGGGTTGCTCAGTTTTTTGATTTTCAATACATCCGCTTGGAGAACAAGATACACATTTCTTTCCTGATTATGGGAAGAGACAAAAAGCTGAAAACCACTTTTATCCCAACTTTCATTTGGGCGGGTATCGAGCAAGCAGCGTAATTCAAAATACTTTTCATCATCAAGAAAATCATCTGTATCATATTCTTGTCTAAATGAATGATTGAATTTCGCCTCTAAAAAATCCACATATTTGGGTAACGCATACCCTTTCTTATCTTCAAAACCAGCAATCACTGAATGTAGAGGCATTAATGTTGTTGAAGGAAGCGTGCTTTTATAAACATTATGAATCGTATATTCCATAATATCCCATCTTTTACTTCGATATAACCAAGAGTTTAAAATCGCTAATGGAATAGCTGGATATTTTTTATTATTTTTAGAATACGGATAAGGTGCATAATCCACGAAATAACACCTATCATTTACTAAAATACCTAATTGAGTCAAATCTGGCTCTAAAGGTGGCTGTGTGGATTTTTTTACCGCATAAAAAAATCGCCCTTGCATTAAATACTCATAAGATAGCGGTTGTGTTTCTTTAAATGGTACAATGATATACTCAAATAAATCCCCGTATTTAAAAAAATTATAGCCATCGAACTCTTTATCTAGTTCAGTTAGAGATAAAGATTCGTAAGGTATGTTATTCATATCATAATAAATTGTTGTAAAAAGCTTATGCAATTCCTGTTCATTAACAAAATTCATTTTAGAATCCTCTTTTTTCGCTATTTAAAAGCGGTAAGTTTCTTCTTATTTTTTGCAAATTTTGAATGAAATCTTACCGCTTGTATTATTGCAATAGGGGGTTAGAAATCCTCGGCATATTGCATAAAGTCAAATTCCCCCTCTTTTTTGCCGAAAAGGTGGGCGGCGTAGTGGTCAATGGCTTCTGCGGGGTTGCTTAGTTTTTTGATTTTCAACACATCCGCTTGGGGAACAAGATACACATTTCTTTCCTGATTATGGGAAGAGACAAAAAGCTGAAAACCACTTTTATCCCAACTTTCATTTGGGCGGGTATCGAGTAAACAGCGTAACTCAAAATACTTTTCATCATCAAGAAAATCATCTGTATCATATTCTTGTCTAAATGAATGATTGAATTTCGCCTCTAAAAAATCCACATATTTGGGTAACGCATACCCTTTCTTATCTTCAAAACCAGCAATCAATGAATGTAATGGCATTAATAATGTTGAAGGAAGCGTGCTTTTATAAACATTATGCACAGTATCTTCCATAATGCCCCATCTTTCACTTCGATATAACCAAGAATTTAATATTTCTAACGGAATGGTTGAGTATTTTTTATGATTTTTAGCATACGGAGTATAGTAAATAAAATAAGCTCTATCATTTACGATAATACCTAATTCGGTAATATCCCTCATTGGGGGGCCTATTGTACTTTTTTCAACTCCATAAAAAAATCGTCCTTGCATTAAATACTTATAAGATAACGGTTGCGTATCTTTAAATGGTGCAATGATATACTCAAATAAATCCCCATATTGAAAAAAATTATACCCATTAAATTCCCTTCTAATATCATTTAGTACCAAAGACTCATAGGGTATATCATTTACATCATAATAAACTGTTGTAAAAAGCTTATGTAGTTCCTGCTCATTGACAAATTTCATTTTATAATCCTCAGTTTAAATTTTAACCCCTTGTATCAATTAATAGCATCATCTATAATAATGATCGTTTTATTTAATACACTATATAAAAATGCCATTTCAATATTATAAATTACAATAATTTATTTTAATCAATAAAGAATAAAATTGACTTTTTCCAAAGTACAATATCAGATAAAATATTATGTATATATTTCTTATTATACTTAAAAATATTTTCATATTGGTTGTTTTTTATAAAGATAAAATCATTTTCTAATGTAAAAAAGTAATATATAAAAATAGATTTATCTTCCATTTCTGGACTGCTTAACCCTAAAAATAACTCAGAATTTAATTCATCCAGAGAAATTTGCGTCTGTAATGCATCTAAAACATTATTTTCTATATTTGCTAAAGTAAATTTCAATTCTGACACAGCAACTTCTGGAACAATCATTTTCCCTTGAATATAAACATTAAAAATACCATTTACCCAAAAATAATCATCATTCCATTCTTTTACTATATCGCAATGAATTGCAAACTTATCAGGATTGCCAAAAATCATTTCACCCCTTCTGCAACTTATTATTATCTACTATTCCTTTAATATAAAATAGGAAAAAATCACATAAAAAAACCATAGACAACCATAGCTTTGAATGTATAATAAAAAAATTTAAAAATAACAAAATATAAAACACCGAAGATAAAAATAAAAAGATATTTCTATTTTAAAAAAAATAAATTTAATTATCATTGCTATACACAATATTAACTCTAAGAAAACAAGTAAAACCAATATGCTGTTGACCATTATATAAAAGATATATTTTTGATTATAAAGATACACATCAAACATTAGAAAAAAGCTAATAAAAACAAAAATAATGCTACTTATCACCAAGAGATAAAAGTATTTAAGATATATTTTCTCAATATATTCAAAGTTTATATTTTTTAACATTTTTATTTCCATTTGTTATTTTTGCTTTTAATCAAGTGTATTACTTCGCTTATTTTCTAGAAAGATTGATATTAGTTTTTAAACACTCCTCTTTAAAAAAAAGATCAACAAATCAACATCTTCATTTGTTTGCGTGCTAAATAAAACGTTGCTAAAAATGCAACTGAACTAATATAAATAAAGAATAATGCCATTAAATCTATTATAAAAAAACTACTATAAGAAATAATATTAAATAAACTAATTACTCCATGAAATAAGATCCACTTAATGTTTATTCTATACTTTTCTAATATAAAATAACTAGTTATAAAGATAATACTTAAAATAATCTCTAAAACCATAAAAGAACCAAACCAGTAAATTATAATATTTCTTACTATATTATTATTTCCAATATAAAATCCTAGAAAAAAAGTAGGGAATATTAGCACTATACTAAATAAAATCATAAGAGGTAGTGCATAGAAAACAAGCATCATATTTGATGAGTAAATTTTCATCATCCATTTTAAAAAATTCATCTTAAAACACCCTTAATCCATAAAGAATAAATGGTTATAAAAAAAGACATTATGGCTAATCCAAAGTAATATTTTATTGGCACAGGAACAAACCACTTACTATCAAATAAAAAAAATGAAACTAAATCCATTGTCAATGATAGTATAGAGATTCCAATACTCAATAAAATAAATAAAGTAAAATAATAATATAAAAACAGTCTAATTTTACTTGTTTTTGTTCTTTTCATTATTTCCTATCTATCCAGTTTAATTAAATTATTCTTTTATATGCTCATACTCAACTAGAGTCCATCACTTATCAAACCGCTATCCTATTTTATAGAACCATAATATGCATTCAGGATCGAAAAAGCGGTCATTTCCTTCTAAAACTTTGCAAAAGTTTATCAGAAAATGACCGCTTGTCTTCTTAAAATAGAATGTAACTTATTGTTACTCCACCATAAAACAGGCTATTTTTGAACCATCTGCATACTGTTTTAATTCTGGTCGTTCTTGTTGGCAGATATCTTTAGCCATACGACAACGAGCGTGGAATGCACAACCTTTCGGTGGGTTAAGTGGGCTTGGTAATTCGCCCGTTAATTTTATTCTTTCACGACGATTCTCTGGTTCTAATCGTGGTGTTGCTGAGAGCAATGCTTGCGTATAAGGATGTCTCGGGTTACTAAAAATTGCTGTCGTTTCCCCTTGCTCCACACAACGTCCTAGATACATTACCATCACTTCATCTGCAATATGTTCTACTACAGAAAGATCATGAGAAATAAACACGTAAGATAAGCCCATTTCTTCTTGAAGATCCATCATTAAATTAAGTACTTGCGCACGTACGGACACATCAAGTGCAGAAACAGGTTCATCGGCAACAACAATATCAGGCTCAAGCATCAATCCACGAGCAATGGCGATACGCTGACGTTGCCCTCCCGAAAACATATGCGGATAACGATCATAAAATTCGGGTTTTAATCCAACCTTTTCCATCATACTCAATACCTTTTCTTTTCTCTCCGTTGCTGAAAAATCAGTATTGATAAGTAAAGGCTCTTCTAAAATTGCTCCAACTTTCTTACGCGGATTTAGTGATGCATAAGGATTTTGGAAGACGATCTGAATTTTTTTACGGCGTAATGCTTCAGTTTCCTTATCATTAACAAGAAAATTCTGTCCGTTATAGAATAATTCGCCCTCAGTTGGTCTTTCAATCATGGTGAGCATTCGCCCTAATGTTGATTTTCCACAACCAGATTCACCTACAACGGCTAAGGTTTTCCCTCTTTCTAGCGTAAAAGATACCCCATCAACGGCTTTAACTAATTTAGGCTTACCAAACATCCCTTTCTTAACAGGATAATATTTCTTTAAATCCACCGCATTAAGAAGCGGTGCGTTTTCTGTATTGTTTTGCATTTTTTATTCCCACTCACTCCCTATCGTTATGCTTTGCATAATGAAGAAGTAAAAATCTAAATAACTGTTGGAACACCCATTTCATTTAATGGGCTATGGCACTTCACTTGACGACCATTTAATTCTCGTAATTCAGGTTCTTGTTGACGACATAAATCAGTTGCGTAAGGGCAACGAGGATTAAGCAAGCAACCTTTTGGTCTATCGTATTTTCCCGGTACAACACCCGGTAATGATTGTAGCCGTGACTTCCCTTCAGCAAATTCAGGTAAGGCTTTGAGTAATGCTTGGGTATAAGGGTGTAGTGGTGCTTTGAAGATCTCTTGTGCTTTACCCTCTTCAACAACTTGCCCTGCATACATTACAATGATTCGATGTGCCGACTCCGCCACTAACGCAAGGTCGTGTGTAATTAAAATCAACGCCATATTGTCTTTACGTTGTAATTCAAGTAAAAGATCAATAATCTGTGCTTGAATCGTTACGTCTAATGCTGTTGTTGGTTCATCTGCAATCAATAAACGAGGTGTACAGGCAATCGCCATAGCAATCATTACACGTTGACTCATACCACCTGATAATTGATGCGGATAAACATCTAAACGTGAAGTTGGATCAGGAATGCCCACCATTTCTAATAATTCGATCGTGCGCTGACGACGGCTGGATTTTGATCCACCTTGATGCACTTTTAATGCTTCCATAATTTGATAACCCACGGTATAGCTTGGGTTCAAACTGGTCATTGCATCTTGGAAGATCATCGAAATATCAGCACCCACAATTTTTTGTTTTTCTTTAGGTTTTAATGCTAATAAATCTTGTCCATCGAATTTTAATTCGCTAGCAAGGACTTTTCCGGGAAAATCGATTAATCCCATTACCGCCAGAGAGCTAACGGATTTACCCGAGCCAGATTCTCCAACGATCCCTAATACTTCACCTTCGTTGACCTTATAACTTACTCTATCCACTGCCTTAAACGGAGATTTTTGATCGCCAAAATGGACAGAAAGCTCTTTTACTTCTAATAATGCCATTGGACGCTCCTATTGTTTAAGTTTTGGATCAAGTGCATCACGCAAACCATCACCCATTAAGTTGAATGCAAGTACTAAAGACAGAATAGCTACTCCCGGAATGGTTACCAACCAGTTCGCAGATTGCATAAAACCACGAGATTCCGCTAGCATTGTGCCTAATTCTGGTGTTGGTGGCTGAGCCCCAATTCCCAAGAATCCTAATGCTGCTAATTCTAAAATTGCATTCGAGATCCCCATTGTCATTTGGACGATCAATGGTGCTAAACAGTTTGGAAGAATCACAATAAACATTAAACGCCAAACACCCGCACCCGCTACTTTGGAAGCGGTCACATAGTCACGATTTTTTTCACTTAATACAGATGCTCGAGTTAAACGTACATAACTTGGTACGGAAACGACCGCTATCGCAATAGCAGCATTGACAAGGGAAGGACCAAGAATGGTTACGACACCAATAGTTAGTAGTAAACTTGGAATCGCTAACATGATATCAACAAATCGCATAATGAAGATATCGACTAATCCACCATAATATCCCGCAAATAAGCCCAACATTACACCAAGCACACAAGACATTAATACAATCAGTAATCCAATAAATACCGACAATCTTGCACCATAAATGATACGAGAAAGAATATCACGACCGATATCATCTGTTCCAAGAATAAATTGCCAATCACCACCTTCAAACCAAGCTGGCGGTAAAAGTAATGCATCCCTATTTTGTGCAATCGGATCGAAAGGTGCTACCACACCAGCAAACACACAAGCAAGAAAAACGATAAAAATAAAAACTAAACCAACATACGCCCCTCTATTTTGACGGAAATAGTGCCAAAATTCTTGTAAGGGCGTTAATGGTACTGGAGAGGTTTCCACATTAGACATTTAATCACTCCAAAATAAAATTAATTGTGGCGAATACGTGGATTAACCACACCATAAATGAGATCCACAAGTAGATTCACTACAATAATGATCGTCGCAATAATTAGCACTGATCCTTGTAACACTGGATAATCACGTGAATTAATTGCATCAATGATCCATTTACCGATTCCCGGCCATGAAAAAATATTTTCCGTTAAAACTGCACCTGATAATAATTGTCCCACAATCAAACCGACAACAGTCACAACAGGAATAAGCGCATTACGCAACGCGTGTACCACAACCACTCGAGTTGTATTGAGTCCTTTGGCTTTTGCGGTACGGATATAATCTTCTCCCAACACTTCCAACATTGAAGAACGTGTCATACGGGTTATCACGGCAAGCGGAATAGTACCTAATACAATCGCCGGTAAGATAAGTGACTCGATTGCGGCTATAAATGCCCCCGGTTCATCCGAACGCCATGTATCGATCAGCATAAATCCAGTATCAACGTCAATCCAATATTCCGCAGGCAGTCGCCCTGATGCAGGTAAGCCTAAAGGCGTTGAAACGTATAAAATGAGAATCAATCCCCACCAGAAAATCGGCATTGAATATCCTGTTAAAGAGAGTGATGTTACCGTATGTGAAATCCACGAGTCTTTTTTAACCGCGGCGATTACCCCTAAGACAATCCCTAATACTAAAGACCAAAGTAATGCAAAGAAGGCTAATTCTACTGTTGCAGGGAAAAGGGTAAAAAACTCTTTTAAGACGGGTTCATTATTTCGGAATGAGTTACCTAAATCCCCATGAAAAATCCCAACAATATAATTGAAATATTGCTGATAAAGAGGTAAATCCAACCCTAGCTGTTTCATCATTTCAAGATGTAATTCAGGAGATAGCCCACGCTCCCCCATTCGAATTTCAATAGGATCACCAGGGATTAAATGTACTAAAGCAAAAGTAATTAAGGTTATTGCTAAGAAAGTAGGAATAACCATTAAAATGCGCTTAAGAATAAATTGAAACATTGAGAATCTCTGTATTCATTGATAAACGAGACAGATTGCTAAGACATTTTACAAAATAGCTTAGCAATCTCACCGCTTAATATTAAAAAATAAGCGATGCCATATTCATTTGAAATAATAAATACAGCAACGCCAAGTTTTGTACGATATTAGTTTGTTTCTTCTAAGTCAACAGAATAAAAATCGTGTAAGCTGAATGGACTCACCACATATCCTTTTACTTCTTTACGTACTGGGAAGTAAGTTGTTGAATGTGCGATATTGATCCATGGAGCTTGCTCATGGAATACCACCTGAGCTTGTTTATATAACTCTGTACGTTTTTCTTTATCGACTTTTTGAGCTGCTTCACTCACCAGCTCATTGAATGGTTGATAGCAGAATTTAGCATAGTTAGATCCTTGCTCCATTGCTGCACAGCTTAATAATGTATTTAAGAAGTTATCTGGATCACCATTATCACCAGTCCATCCCATCATACCCACAGCATGTTCGCCTGCTCGCATACGTTTAAGGTATTCACCCCATTCATAACTTACGATCTTAGAGTTCACACCTACGTTTGCCCAATCTTGTTGAATTAATTCTGCCATACGACGTGCATTTGGGTTATAAGGACGAGAAACTGGCATTGCCCAAATTTCTGTATCAAACCCATTTTCAAAACCCGCTTCTTTTAATAATGCTTTTGCTTTTTCAGGATCGTAATCATAATCTTGAATATCATCATTATAAGACCACATTGTTGGTGGAATTGGGTTTTTAGCAACTTGTCCAGAACCTTGATATACCGCATCTACAATTGCTTGTTTATTTACTGCATAACTTAATGCTTGGCGAACCTTGGTATTATCAAATGGTGCTTTTTGTACGTTAAAACTTAAATAGCCAATATTAAGTCCAGGCTTAGTCATCACATTGATATTCGGGTCATTTTGTAATTTTTCGATATCCGCAGGATTTGGATATGGCATTGCATGACATTCACCTTTAGTTAATTTTGCATAACGTACTGAAGCATCAGGTGTGATGGAGAATACTAAGCGATCAATCTTCGCCCTTCCTTGCCAATAATCATCAAATGCTTTAAAACGTACAGATGAATCTTTTTGGTAAGAAACAAATTGGAATGGTCCAGTACCAATTGGCATTGAATCCACTTTTTCTGGTGTACCAGCTTTTAACATAGCATCAGCATATTCAGCAGAGAAAACTGAAGCAAAATCCATCGCTAAATTTGCTAAAAATGGTGCATTTGGTACTTTTAAGCTAATTTTAACAGTATAATCATCTATTTTTTCTATTTTATCTAAAATATTAGGCATATCCATACCGATAAAATATTCATAGTTACCGCCAGACACCTTATTATATGGATTGTTTGGATCTAATTGGCGATTGAATGAGAACACTACATCATCCGCGTTAAAGTCGCGAGTTGGTGTAAATTCTTTATTACTGTGGAATTTTACCCCTTTGCGCAAATGGAAAGTATAACTTTTACCATCATCAGATACTTCCCAACTCTCTGCTAATGCAGGAATTACGTTTGTTGTGCCACTTTCAAATGTCGTTAAACCATTAAAAATAGGACGACCTGATGAATCTAAAGTTGCTCCGTCAGTCCCTAATTGAGGGTTAAAGTATGAAGGCGAAGCCTCAATACAATAAACGAATGTTTTAGGAGCTGCCATTGCAGAGCCTGAGGCTACTGCAAGAGCAACTAAAGAAAGTTGTGTTAATTTATTCATGGTTTCACTCCACTGTCATTGTTATAAAAATGTTAATCTTTTCAAGATTCTATATCAATATACAAAAATTTTTATGTTATGCAATACTTTTTTTTATCAAAATTATAGTTTTTTGTATTACAAGTGATAACTTCTTATCTATTTTTTGTCTATTTTTCGATATGAGTGACTATAATCACTCATATCTTTAGTTAAATAATCCAAATTTATAATACCATCGCACTAATCCAACCAAATACAAGTAGTGGAATATTGTAGTGAACAAAAGTCGGTACTACTGAATCCCAAATGTGATCGTGTTTACCATCAGCATTTAAACCCGATGTTGGTCCTAATGTTGAATCTGAAGCTGGTGAACCTGCATCACCTAACGCAGCAGCAACTCCGATAATAGAGATTGTTGCTAAAGGAGAAAATCCAAAAGAAATACAAAGTGGTACATAAATTGCCGCAATAATTGGTACTGTTGAGAATGAAGAACCGATTCCCATTGTGATAAATAAGCCCACTAATAACATGAGGAATGCCGCCATTGCTTTGCTATCAATCACACCACGAATACTTTCAACTAATTCTGGTACACCACCCGTTGAATTAACTACATTTGCATAGCCTGATGCCGCAATCATTACAAAACCGATCATTGCCATTAAGCGTAAGCCATCTTGGAAAATATCATTACTTTGTTTAAGCTTAAATACCCCGCCTAAAGCAAAGATCACCAAACCGACTAAACCACCTAAAATAGTTGAATTCATGGCAAGTTGGACTAAACAAGTTGCCACAATTGCCACAATACTGATGATAATGTGGAAAGGTTTTACTCTTGCAACACGATCTTCAATGCTTTCTACACCCGCCTTATTACTTTCTACTTGATAAGTACGAGGTTTACGATAAGTCACAAACATTGCTGTCAGTAAACCTAATACCATCCCAGTGACTGGAATTGCCATTGCTTTCGTGACTGAACCAATATTTGCCATTAATCCCAATGATTCGCCTGCTTGATTAATGTTTTTAACTAATACATTCTCAATAAAGATTTGTCCAAAACCCACTGGAATAAACATATAGGTTGCAGTTAAACCGAAAGTAATTGCACAAGCGACTGCACGACGGTCAATTTTTAATTGATTCATTACCCCTAAAAGTGGTGGAACAACAATCGGAATAAAGGCAATGTGAACAGGAATTACGTTTTGGGAAGACATCGCAAAGGCGACTAATGTGAAAAGAATAATGTATTTGAACCAAAATACAGAGCGACCTGATGGGCTTTTCCCAAATGATTTAATCACTTTATAAGCCAATAAATCAGTTACACCCGATTTCGATAAGGCAACGGCAAATGCACCTAATACGGCATAATTCATCGCTGTTTCTGCTCCGCCACCAAGCCCACTGGTAAAGCTAGATACTGTGTTAGTTAGAGCCTCATTTAAAGTCACTCCATCGGCATAATTACCTAAAATACCGCAAGTCAGTGCAGCAATAATTAACGCGATAACGACGTTAATCCGCATTAAACTTAATGCAAGTAAAACGATGATCGAGATAACCACCTCATTTGAAAACAACATTGCTTTTTTCCTTCTTAGTTTATTTTAAAAATAGTTTCATTATGTCAAAAAATAACCCCTCGGAAGTGGGACTCCCGAGGGGTAAAATATTCTAAACAGTCGTTATCACATTTTATGCTCGGAAGTTTCTTCCGAACACACCCAAATGCCCGAAAGATTAATCAGGTAAATGGTGATGATGATGGTTCATAAAATTGATATTCATAACGACTCCAAAAATTCAATGGGCAAGAATATATAATAACAAAAATTGAAAAGCAACGAATTTTTAACAAAAATTTCCGTTACTTTTCATTATTACCGTTACCCTAAAATTTTATTTAATTCTGCACTAACTGTTTCTACTGGTTGAGTACCATCTAAACGGAAATATTGTGTATTTCCTGCTTCAGCTTCTGCAGTGTAATAAGCAATAAGAGGCTTAGTTTGTTTATGATAAATAGCAAGACGATCTAACACTGTTTCTGGTTTATCATCTTGACGAATAATTAAGTCTTCGCCTGTTACATCATCTTTACCTTCTACTTTTGGTGGATTGTAAACAACGTGGTAAGTACGACCTGATGGTTGATGCACTCGACGACCGCTCATACGTTCAACAATCACTTCATCTGCTACGTCAAATTCTAAAACAAAGTCAATTTTAACGCCTGCATCTTTTAATGCATCAGCTTGTGGAATCGTACGAGGGAAACCATCTAATAAGAATCCATTGGCACAATCTGGTTGAGCAATACGATCTTTAACTAATGCAACAGTTAATTCGTCAGGCACTAATTTACCTTCATCCATTAACGCCTTAGCTTGTTTACCTAATTCAGTTCCTTCTTTAATAGCTGCACGGAACATATCCCCTGTTGAAATTTGTGGAATACCAAATTTCTTCATAATAAATTGTGCTTGTGTACCCTTCCCTGCACCTGGTGCACCTAATAAAATAATTTTCATAAGAACCTCTTAATATAACGAAATAACAAAGAATAACTTTACTAATTATTCCTTAATTGCAAATAAAATTATAAAACTGACCGCTTGTATTCTGTTATGGCTTGACCAAAGCATCATTTTTGACAGACCAAGGAGCAACTTTAAAAAGCATTAGCATCCCAGGAATACCAACAACAAAGCAGATCCAGAAAAATGTATAGTATCCATAATCAGCTACAAGCACTCCAGAAAATGCTCCAATCACTTTACTTGGAATAGCAGCTAAGCTAGTAAATATAGCAAGTTGAGTGGCTGTGTAAAGTGGGTTAGTTTCCCTTGCCATAAAAGCAACAAAGGCGGCAGTACCTAATCCAACCCCAATATATTCACCAATAATGACAACGGTTAATACAAATAACTCGTAGGTACCAATGGTTTCAAACTTACCATAGCTCGCCATCCAAACAAAGCCTAAAATAGTAATAAGCTGTACAAAGCCAAATACCCAAAGGGAGCGATTAACGCCCAAGCGTATCATCATAACGCCCCCCACCATACCAGAAATGATGGAAGCCCATAATGAATTTAATTTAACAACGGTACCAATATCGGTATTACTAAATCCCATATCTAAAATAAATTTAGTTTGTAGCGAAGTTGCTAATGAATCACCAAATTTATATAAGAAAATAAAGAAAATTAACCCAAAGCCTGCATATAAGCCTTTGCGACTAAAAAACTCTTTAAAAGGTAAAGTGAATGTCGTATAAAACGGTAAACTACGATCAACCTGTACAACTTTAGGCTCTTTGCTT
The DNA here is from genome assembly GCF_009684715.1 of Otariodibacter oris. Taxonomy (NCBI): domain Bacteria; kingdom Pseudomonadati; phylum Pseudomonadota; class Gammaproteobacteria; order Pasteurellales; family Pasteurellaceae; genus Otariodibacter; species Otariodibacter oris. The sequence continues at coordinate 1,469,350 of NZ_CP016604.1, forward strand.
AAAAAGAGCGATAAAATTAACCCAGGGATCATAAATAAAGCCGTAAAAATAAAGACTGTTTGCCAAGGGTAGCTATCCGCCAAGATCAATGAAATCCCACCAGGGATTAATCCTGCAATACGATAAGCATTCACATGGATAGAATTTCCTAATCCTAACTCTTCATCACTGAGAATTTCACGACGATAGGCATCAATCACAATATCTTGCACTGCGGAGAAGACTGCGACTAAAGCAGATAAAGCAGCAACAACCTGAATACTTTCACTCGGATTAAATTGACCTAACAGTGCCAATAAGGCAAGTAAGCCAATCTGAGTAATAAACATCCAACTACGACGGCGGCCTAAAAAATTCGGGTAATATCTATCTAGCAATGGGGAAATTAAAAATTTCCATGTATAAGGAAAACCAATGATAGTAAAAAATCCGATGGTTTTCACATCTACACCAGAAGATGATAGCCAAGCAGGGACTAATTGAAATAATACATACAATGGTAGCCCTGAACTAAAACCCGTGAAAATACAGAGCAACATATTTTTAGTAAAAATCTGTTGCCAAATAGAAGGCTTAGAAGTTTCTGTCATTATGCATCCTTGTAACCATTTGGATTATTTTTTTGCCAGTTCCACGTATCTTGCATCATTTGATTTAAATCACGCTCTGTTTTCCATCCTAACTGTTCAAGTGCTTTCTTCGGATCTGAATAGCAAACCGCAATATCACCAGGACGACGATCTACTAATTTATAAGGCACTTGAATATCGTTTACAGTTTCAAATGCTTTGACCATATCAAGTACAGAATAGCCAACACCTGTTCCCAAGTTATAAACGTGGAATCCTGCATCATCTTGGTGTTTTTCTAACGCTTTTAAGTGTCCCAAAGCAAGATCAACCACGTGAATATAATCACGTACGCCTGTGCCATCAGGAGTATCATAATCACTACCAAAAACTGATAGCTGTTCTAATTTACCCACTGCCACTTGGCTAATATAAGGTAATAAATTGTTTGGTATACCATTTGGATCTTCACCAATTAAGCCACTAGAATGTGCGCCCACTGGGTTAAAATAACGCAACACAACGGCACTAAATTGTGGGAAGGCTTTAACAGTATCTTCCAAAATACGCTCTACCATATATTTTGAAGTACCATATGGATTGGTTGTTCCGCCTACTTCGCAAGATTCAGTAATCGGAATTTGTTTTGGATCACCGTAAACAGTTGCTGATGAACTGAATACTAACGTATTCACATTCGCTTTTAGCATTTCTTCGACAAGAACAATCGAACCAGTGACATTGTTTTGATAATAATGCAATGGTTTCTGTACACTTTCACCAACAGCTTTTAGTCCAGCGAAATGAATCACTGCCTCAATTTTATTTTCAGCAAAAACCTTACGTAAAATTGTTCTATCAAGTACATCACCCTCATAGAAATTGAATGATTTTCCCGTAATTTCTTCTACACGTTGTAAAGCAACGGGGGATGAATTTGAAAAATTATCCAATACTACAATTTCTTTGCCTTGATTAAGTAATTCAACCACTGTATGTGAGCCAATATAACCTGCTCCACCTGTTAATAAAATTGCCATTTTTATGCCCTCGTAATAAAAACTTTGCCTAGTTTACTCTCTTTAAAATCAAAATTCTTTGCTATTTGCAAAATTTTCAACAGAAATAACCGCTTACACACGATAATTTAGTTAACTTAATCCTAATTTCTTAAATAATTCCGCTTTTTCCGCATCCGTTAAGATACGATATTCTCCCGCAGATAATTCGCCAAGAGAATAAGCTCCAATACCGACACGAATTAGCCGTAGCGTTGGAAAGCCAATATGTGCAGTCATTCTGCGCACTTGACGATTTTTACCCTCAGCAATTTTTAATTCAATCCACGAAGTCGGGATATTTTTGCGTTCTCGAATCTTGGGGGCAGTTTGCCAATTAAAATCAGGCTCTAAAATCGCTTTAACTTTAGCAGGTTTAGTTATCCCATCTTTCAATTCTACCCCTTCCCGCAACCTTTCTAGATCTGATTCTTCAGGAATACCTTCAACTTGAACCCAATAAGTTTTTTGCTTATCAAATTTAGGATTGGCTAATCGGTGTTGTATCTCACCATTATTGGTTAAGAGCAATAAGCCCTCACTATCTCGATCTAAGCGACCAACGGGATAAATATGAGGAATCGGAATAAAATCCTTTAATGTTTGACGATTTTGAGCATCAGTAAATTGCGTTAATACATTATGGGGTTTATTAAACAACACAACGTTCGTCTCAGCCAATGATAATGTGATTTTAGGCTTAGAACGTTGTTTACTACGATATTGAGGACGAGAATTTTGAGTTATTTTTTTCATGACGATATTTTAACAAAAATTGAAAAAGGAAAATATCTTTTAGAATCATAGAAATAAATATTATCCACTAATAAGAATTAAATATTTACAAAATCAGCTCTTTATTTCTATTTTTATTGTTCTAAAATTAGCAATGTTAATTTTTAATTCAAAGATAAAATGAGGAGTAAATTATGAAACTATATGTTCTTCCTGGCGCTTGCTCATTAGTTCCTCACGTTGCACTAGAATGGGCTAAAGCAGATTATCAACTTCAAATTATGGATCGTGATGCGATCAAATCAGAGGAATATCTAAAAATCAACCCTCAGGGTTCCGTTCCAGCAATCAGTGATAAAGACACCGTTGTGACTCAAAATCTAGCCGTACAAACTTATATCGATGCGGTCTATCCAGATGCACATATTTTCGGTGCAACTGCAACACCAGCAGAAAAAGCAAATGTCATGCGTTGGCTCGCTTTCTTAAATTCAGATTTACATAAAGGATTTGGTCCTTTATTTGGACCACAAAACTTCATTGATGATGAAGCGGCACAAGAAACAGTAAGAGCAAAGGCAAGTCAAAAAGTCCTAAATATGCTCAAATTGGTAGATGAACAACTAAGTAAACAAGATTACTTAGCTGGTCAAAAAAGTACTGCTGATATATATCTCTACGTTATCTTACGTTGGGCTAAAAATTTAGCGTTACCGATTGAAAATGTGAAAAACTTTAATGCATTTATCACTCGCGTAGAAAGTGATGAAGGCGTGACACAAGCACTTGCCCAAGAAGGATTAGAGAAAATCCATTCTCTATAATTAATCCTTAAGCTTAAAAATATAAAAGCTCTTCTAGTGTTTACGAGAAGAGCTTTTAACTTATAGTAGCATTACAATTTTACAGGCTCAATAATCTCACTCGGATAGCAACCTAACACCTTAATATAACTAGTAACATCTTTTAAATCAGCCAATGCTTTTTTCGTATTTTCTGAATGAATATTGGCATCCAGTTCAATATAAAACATTTCTTCCCAAGGCTTACCATAAATAGGGCGAGATTCTAATTTCACCATTTGAATATCATGATTCTTAAAAATAACCAATGCATCGACTAAAGCTCCTGCTTGTTGAGTCGTTGTCATCAATAGTAGCGTTTTAGTTTGTACTTGAGGAGACACTTTAACTGGGTATTTAGAGAGTACAATAAAACGAGTGATATTATTTTCTTGATTCGCAATATCTGTTTTTATTACGTTCAAGCCATACAATTTACCACCATCTTCGTTGCCTAATGCAACAACATTAGGTTTATTCAAACGAGCAACCATTTGCATTGCGTGAGAGCTACTTTCACAATATTTCAAATGCACTTTATTTAAACTTTGAATAAATTGACTACATTGTTGTGCAGGTTGTGGGTGGGTGTAAATAGTATCAATCTCAGAAAGATTGACTTTACCATTCCCCAACACACAATGTTTGATCTTGTAGGCTAATTCGCCAACCAAGGTGAGATCGGTGTGTTGTAACAGATCATAAACTTCATTAATTGAACCTGAAGTCGTGTTTTCAAGGGGAAGTATTCCGTAATCAGCTTCGCCTGATTCCACTTTTTTAAACACATCATCAAAGGAGTTACAGCTTAATTCCACAATAGGTGCTTGAGCTTGTTTTACAAACTGACGAGAAACTAAATGAGAATAAGAGCCTCGTATACCAAGAAAAGCAATCGAAATACTTTCCTCTCGTTGCTGATTTAACTTATTCTGTAAATAAGTCTGTTGGGTTAAAACTGAATCTTCAATAATACGTTGGAAAATCTGAGTAATATATTGTGGATCGAGTTGGTAATTTTCCGCTTGTGCGTAATTCACAAGTTCTAATAATAATTGTTTTTCACGCTCAATATCACGTAATGGCTTTTTGCTAATTTCTTTACTTCTAACAACGTCAAAAGCCAACCTATGACGCTCAGAAAGTAACTTTAATAAATCCCGATCAATTTGAGTAATCTGCTGACGAATTTCAGAAAGGTCTAAAGACATTTAATTTCCTTTGAAACAAAAATAAAACGATAAGATTTTGCAAATTTATGGCTTAATCTTACCGCTTATCTAAAAGGTTAATCAATAGCATATTGAATTGTTACAACTAAACGCACCTTTTTATCAATCGTTGATGTATCGTAACCACCGCCATAATCACTATCATTAGTGGCACTTGAAACAGGTTTAATTTCAAAATACCCTTGTGATGCTGATTTCAATAACCCAACGTTGACATTACTTGTCTTAGCGAACTGCTCTGCTCTCATATAAGCATCTTGGGTTGCCTTGGAAATTAAGTCACGTTTAATTGTTTCTAAGTTTTCAAGATAATAATCTGGATCATAAAATGAAATATTTTGATTTACAGCGATTAAATTTTGAATATCAGAGACTGTTTTTTGTAATTTAGCTAAATCTTTTGTTGAAAGATGAATTGAACGATTAGCCTTAAAACCATTCTGGCGATAACGAGTTTTACCAAAATCATCAATATATTCTTCAGTGTATGGATTTACTGATAAATTGGCGATGCTTCTTTCACTCTCAGTAAACCCTTGCGAAGTAAGAAATTTAACAGCTGTATTCAAATTTTGTTGTGTGTTTTGCATGGCTTCTTCATAAGTTCTGCCCCATCCTGAAACTTGAACTTGCCATGTACCTACAGAAGCATTATGTTCTGCTTCTGCTACACCTTTGACAGTAATAACACCGGGTTGTCTTAAGTTTTTAAATTGATGACCTAGAATAAAAGCAGATGCCATTAACCCTAAGGCTAAAATAATCCCGAAAAACCCTAAATAACGACGTTTAATTTCCTGCGACACATTTTTTCCTTTTTAAATATAAAATCATGTACCTCATAGTACTATAAAAAATAATAAGTCCAAAATAGGATTTATTAATTCTTATTAGATTAATTGATTTAATGTTCATGTAGCATAAAAATTTAATTTTTTGTTGTTTTTTGCTTATTTTTTATATTTATGCTACATTGGCTAAATATTAATAGATTGCTACTTAATATTTTTTGTTTGCTATACACATGATTTACAGTGACACCAATCTCATTAATACCATATTCAATCTCAGATATAAGAAATAAAAATTCTATATCATAGTTTCCATAATTCAGGAGTCTTAATGAAAAAACTATTACCCCTTTTCGCTTGCCTAATGCTAATAAATACACCAACAAATGCCGAAACAAACTCATCTAAAAGTTCAGAAATAATGAACAATAATGATCAAATGCTGAATCAAAATGAACAAGTAAAACTTAATCACTGGCCAAAAGACAAAGCAGAACAACTTGAAAAATTTATAAAAGATAATGCTTTTCAAAATAAATTTGCTACCTTTGATATGGATAATACCAGTTACCAATATGACCTTACGGAATCCCTATTACCCTATCTTGAACAACACGGCGTCCTTACTCGAGATAACTTAGATCCTGCATTAAAACTTATTCCTTTTAAAGATACCGACAATTATAAAGAAAGCTTATATTCTTATTATGTAAGACTTTGTGAAATTGATGATTTGGTATGCTATCCATGGATTGCTCAAGCATTTTCAGGATTAGAGCTTAGCGAGCTTAAAAAGCATGTTGATACAATGATTGCAGAGCAAAAACCGATAGCTGTTAATTATTATGATGGTGATAAAATTGTAGATTATACCGTTAATCCACCTAAAATATTCCCAGGAATGGTTGAGCTTTATAACAAACTACAACAAAATGGTATTGAAGTATATGTCATAACTGCAGCTAATGAAGAATTGGTGCGTATGGTCGCATCTGATCCTAAATATGGGTATAACGTTAAACCTGAAAATATTTATGGTGTGAATGTCTTACTAAAAAATAAATTTAACGATGAATTAGCAACATCTCATATACAAATAAAAAATGGCCAATATAGCAATTCAGAAAATTTAAAAAATATGAAATTCACTTCATATCTTGTTAATCCAATGACTTGGTATGAGGGTAAATATGCAACTATTGTTGGTTGGATTAATCAATGGGAAAAACCAATTCTCGTTGCAGGAGATACGCCTATATCTGATGGCTATATGTTATTAAATGGAGCTGATGTTAAAAATGGTGGATTGCGTGTTTGGGTTGATAGAAGACAAAAATATACCGATCAAATGCAAAAGTGGTCAAAAGAAGCTTCAGCTAAACAAACCGAATTAAAACAAGAAGCAACAGCCGATAAAAATTGGTTAATTGTCAAACCTGAAGAGCTTCATTCAGAAAAATAAAGTAGTCTAAAAATAAAATCGCTACATTAAAATAAATTATCTGTTTCAATGTAGCGATTTTTTTATCTTTATTATAACTCTTAAAAAGTTATATTAATTAGCGCTAATTCCCTTATGACGCAACAATGCATCTAAAGTTGGTTTACGTCCACGGAAGCGTTCAAATAGCACCATTGGTTCTTCTGAGCCACCACGTGTTAAAATATTTTGTAGGAAAGATTCACCAACTTCACGACTTAAAATGCCCTCTTCTTCAAAACGAGAGAATGCATCTGCCGATAATACTTCTGCCCATAAATAGCTGTAATAACCTGCCGCATATCCACCTGCAAAAATATGTGAGAAACTGTGTGGTGTGCGTACAAAAGTTGGGGTTTCAATTACTGCTACCTCTTTCTTCACTTCTCTTAGCGTATCTAACACTAAATTTTCTCTTGGCTTACTTGTGTGTAAGCGGAAATCAAAGATTCCAAATTCTAACTGACGTAACACAAACATTGCCGCTTGGTAATTTTTAGCTTTTAATAATTGCGTTAATTTATCTTTTGGTAATGGTTCGCCTGTTTCATAATGTCCAGAAATAAAGGCAAGAGATTCTTCTTCCCAACACCAGTTTTCAAGGAATTGACTTGGTAACTCAACCGCATCCCAAGGCACACCATTGATACCTGCCACATCACCCACATCAATTTCAGTCAACATATGATGAATACCGTGTCCAAACTCGTGGAATAAGGTAGTCACTTCATCATGAGTAAAGAGTGCTGGTTTATCGCCGATTGGTTTATTAAAGTTACAGGTTAAATATGCCACTGGTTTTTGCAATGAACCATCGGCTAAACGTCTTTGACTGATGCAATCATCCATCCAAGCACCGCCACGCTTATGCTCACGAGCGTATAAATCTAAATAGAATGATCCACGCAAGCGGTCAGTTTCATCATAAATATTGAAAAAACGAACATCATCGTGATAAACATCAATACCTTGTTGCTCAACTACTTTCATTCCGAAAATACGTTTAACTAGTTCAAATAAGCCTGATAACACTCGATTTTCTGGAAAATATGGGCGAAGTTCTTCATCATTAATTGCATATAATGCTTGTTTTTGCTTCTCACTATAAAAAGCGATATCCCAAGGCTGTAAATCAGTAACGTTATATTCTTTTTCTGCAAAGGCTTTTAATTCTGCAAGTTCTTTTTGCCCTTGTCCTTTTGCTCTCGTCGCAAGATTTTCTAAGAAATCCATCACTTGTTTTGGATTTTCTGCCATTTTGGTTGCTAATGAATAATCGGCATAAGTTTCAAAACCAAGTAAATTGGCGAGTTCTAAACGCAACACTAAGGTTTCATCAATGATTGCCGAATTATCCCATTTCCCTGCATTTGGACCTTGATCCGATGCTCGAGTATTAAATGCTTCATACATTTTTTGACGTAATTCACGATTTTCACAGTAAGTCATGACGGGTAAATAACTTGGGAATTCAAGGGTAAAGCGATAACCTTCTTTCTCTTTGCTTTGAGCAGAAAGTTTTGCGGCTTCTAAGGCTGATTCAGGTAATCCTTTTAGATCTTCGACATTTTCAATGATCACTTCCCAGCCCATTGTTGCATCAAGAACATTATTGCTAAATTGCGAACCTAATTCAGATAAACGCATAGAAATTTCACCATAGCGTTTTTGTTTTTCTGCTGGGAGAGAAATACCTGATAATTCAAAATCACGTAAGCTATTTTCAATGGCTTTCTTTTGTGCTACAGAATAGCCTTCAAAGGCTGGACTATTTTTTAACTTCACATAACCTTGATACAATCCTTGATGTTGCCCTACCCAAGTGCTGTATTCGGATAACAAAGGTAAACATGCTTGATAAGCCTCACGTAATTCTGGGCTATTTTTCACCGAGTTTAAATGTCCTACTGGCGACCATGCACGAGACAGTTTATCGCCTGTTATAGCTTGGGGAAGATAAAAATTTTCCCACGTTGGCTGTTCAATTTTAGATACGGTTTCAATCGTTTGACGACAATCATCGATAAGTTGTGAAATGGCTGGTTGGATATGTTCTGGCTCAATCGCTGAAAATTGGGGTAATCCTGTTGCGGTTAATAATGGATTAGACATTTTTATTCCTTTTATATTCTTTAAAAACGTTCTGATAGTGTGGGGGATTTTTTAGAAATATCAAGGGGAAGTTCGGCAAATCAAGTAAACTTATTACCTAAATATAATAAAAAAGTGCTAGGTAATTTATTAAATTATCTAGCACTTTAGTTCGCCAATTTTAAATGAATTTCTACCATATTAAGTTATTCTTTCTCTTTAGACCGCTTTCTTTTTAGTACGATGACCAAGAGACCAAACACCACTATCGAATAATGTAATCAATAGTAATACAAAGCTATACAACATAGCAGCTTCACCATCTTTTTCTACAGGGAAAAATGACAAATGAGCAATAAAATAAGCTGCTGCCATTAGCCCTGATAAAATAAATGCAGTTGGACGAGTAGCGATACCTAAAATCAGCAAAATACCACCGACTAATTCAAGTGCTGTAGCGATTCCATCTAACGATGCCCAAGACGTCAATAAATTTGTCATATCCAGTGGTACGCCAAATATCTTAGACATAGGATGAACCAAAATAGAATAAGCGGTCAGGATACGTAACAACGCAACAATATAAGCTCTATAATCTTTTTCCATAATTAATACCTCATTATCATTTCAAAAATTATGGTCACATTATAGGCTCGTGTAGGTAAGCGTATCTATCACTTTTGTGTACATAAATTATTTCAAAAAGAGAAATAATTAACAACAAATCAACTTAATTACAAACAAAAAAAACGGTAAAATGTTTATCACATCTTACCGCTTGTATAGCACTCAGATTGTCCTAATTATTTCGCATGTGCATCTTGATATGCTTTTGCTGCTTTAACAAAGCCTGCAAATAATGGATGACCATCACGAGGAGTTGAAGTAAATTCTGGATGGAATTGAGCGGCGACAAACCAAGGATGATTTGGCACTTCAATAATTTCAACCAATTTACGATCCGCAGATAAACCTGTCACTTTTAAGCCTGCTGCCTCAATTTTTGGCAGTAATGTATTATTTACTTCATAACGATGGCGATGACGTTCAAAAATGGTTTCATTACCATATAGTTCCCTTGCTTTACTTCCTTCAATTAAATGACACGCTTGAGATCCTAAACGCATAGTTCCGCCAAGATCACAATTATCTGAACGTACTTCAACATTACCATCAGCATCTTGCCATTCAGTGATTAATCCAACCACAGGATAAGCGGAATCTGGATTAAATTCAGTCGAGTTAGCGCCTTCCATGCCAGCCACATTTCTGGCATATTCAATCAATGCCACTTGCATCCCTAAGCAAATACCTAAGTATGGAATATTATTTTCACGTGCATATTGTGCAGTTTTAATTTTCCCTTCCACACCACGAGAACCAAATCCACCCGGTACTAAAATTGCATCCACACCTTTTAAGGCATCAACACCTTTTAAGGCATCAACACCTTTACCTTCCACATCTTGTGAATCAATGTATTTAATATGTACAGATAAACGATTTTTTAATCCTGCGTGTTTTAATGCCTCATTTACCGATTTATACGCATCTGGTAACTCAACATATTTTCCAACCATACCGATAGTAACTTCACCAGATGGGTTAGCTTGTTGATAAAGGACATTTTCCCACTCTGATAAATCTGCTTCTTTGCACGTTAAACGGAAACGATCACACACAAAGCTATCTAATCCTTGTGATTTAAGCATTGCAGGAATTTGGTAAATTGACTCCACATCTTTTAATGAAATTACCGCACGTTCTGGCACATTACAGAATAATGCGATTTTTGAACGCTCATTAGCTGGAATCGCACGATCAGAACGACAAATTAAAACATCAGGCTGAATACCGATGGAAAGTAATTCTTTAACAGAATGTTGTGTTGGTTTGGTTTTTACTTCGCCCGCAGTTGGAATATACGGCACTAAGGTTAAGTGCATAAATAAGGTTTTTTCTCTACCCACATCAACAGCTAATTGGCGAAGTGCTTCAAGGAACGGTAAAGACTCAATATCCCCCACTGTTCCACCCACTTCAACAATCACGACATCACGGCCTTCCCCACCTTTAATCACACGAGATTTGATTTCATTGGTAATATGAGGGATAACTTGAATAGTTGCGCCTAAGTAATCGCCACGACGTTCTTTACGTAAAACTTCTGAGTAAATTTTACCACTGGTAAAGTTATTCGCCTTTGTCATTTTTGTACGAATAAAACGCTCATAATACCCTAAATCTAAGTCGGTTTCTGCACCGTCCTCTGTCACAAAGACTTCACCATGTTGAGTTGGACTCATTGTGCCGGGATCGACATTGATATAAGGATCAAGTTTCATGATGGTAACATTTAAGCCACGAGCTTCAAGAATAGAAGCAAGAGAAGCCGCTGCAATTCCTTTCCCTAATGAAGAAACAACACCGCCTGTCACGAAAATATAATTCGTTGTCATTGTATTTTGCCTTTGTGATAAGTTGATTTGAAATAAGAAATAGTTGAATGGTTATAAACCATCAGGACGGGACAATAGTTTACAGCAAAAAATACATTTTTGCTAGTCAAAACAAGCGGTAAGTTCTTAGCAATTTTTTGCAAAAAATCTTGCTGAACTTACCGCTTGTAAAAATTTAGCAATTAAAATCGCTTACTAAAATCTATAAATACTCTGTGTTTATCATAGCTATAAAAGACATGATTACTTTTTGTTTTGGTAAAATTATAAGTCAAACGAGGCGTAATTCCCCAAAAGTGAACTGCCCTATGCCAAATTGACGCATTAAAGCCATACTCTTTATTTCGTTGGGTAATTTCAAAAATAGGCATCGGAGCTTTATATCTCTTCTGTGCAAAACTTACAGACAACCTTGTCGATAAGCCTTGTCCCCATTCTTGCCCCCAACCCAAACTAACACCTCTGCGGTAAAAACTATCGTCTTTATCTCGAGTTGAGGTGCGATTGTAATTCACATTAGCAAACCAATATTGTTTAGCATTCGCTAAAAAAAGTAATCCTGAAGAGACAAAATGATAATGACCATTCAAATGTTTTCGAGAATCATAACGCTGTTCGCCATATTCATAATTAGCATTGACCTGCCATTGTGGAGAAAGCCAATAGCTATATTCTCCAGTTACCCCGTAAGATCGAGAAAAATGCTTGAGAGTTTCACTGCTACTAGAACCACCCGCATACCAAGTATGCTCGATAAATGGTAAAACAGCGATATTATGTTTTATATTTTGAAAACCTAGTCCGAAACTGCCTCGAGCAGAAAAATCGTTATATTTTTTATTATTCCAATAATATTTACCGCTCGAATTTATACGCAATTCATTAAAGAATCCATCGCCCCAAGACCACTTTTTCCCTATATCAAAATTAAAGCCAATTCCTCGCCCTGACTCCGATTTCGGTCCTCGCCAATTACCAAAAGTTGTGCCAGACTTCGGTGCATTATTAATATTAGGATCATTCAAAAAGGTAAATCCACCACCAAAAGTCCAACGATCTCGATTATTGATTGCCACTAAATACTGCTCAATTATCTGTTGAATTTGAGGGGCTAATGGCTCTGCACGCAATCGTTGCAATTGGTCTTCTGCGGCTTCTAACTCGTTATTTTCAAAAAGCGCGACTGCAAGTTGTAAACGGGCAGGTAATATATCCGACTGATTAGCAAGAATTTCACGATAGATACGAATTGATTCGGCATAATTCTGCCGTTTCTTCGCTAAAATTGCTTTCGACCATTGCGTTAAAATTGGATCGTGATATTGGGAAGGTAACTTCTCATAAAGCGGGAAAAGTAATTCAACATTATCCGCATTACCTTCCATCACTGCTGGTAATAATGCCCTAACAATTAAATCTGGATGCTGAGCTAATTCCTCTTTGGTCATTGAAACACTATTAGTTTCTGCTCTCGCTTGGGTATTTTGTAGTTGCGGGAGCTCACTCACATTAGGTCGAGTAACTGTGGTTTCTGTTTGAATACGTTGGTCATTCAATCTCTCTGAAATGATATTTTGTTCTTCAGCTGCAAATGCCAACGTTGCAGTGGCTAATGATAAAACAGAAAAATATACTTTTTGTTTCATTACAGTTACCTATGTTAATTGAGAGGAAAATAAGGCTACCAATTGATTGATAGCCCTGATATTCTAAATGAGAATAGTTTACATTTATTACTTATCTACAGCAAGTTAAATCACACCTAGCTTTTCTAACGCGACTAGCACCCCATCTTGTTCAATCGGTAATGTCACATAATCTGCTAACTCTTTGACACTAGGTTCTGCATTTCCCATCGCTACGCCATAACCGACTGTTGAAAGCATTTCCACATCATTTAATCCATCACCAAATGCCATGGAATTATCAATACCGATACCAAAATGTGCTAACACATCTGTAATGCCTTTTGCTTTGGAATTATGTTTATTGAGTAAATCCACAGAATATTGATGCCAACGTACTTCTTTTAAATCATCTTCCAACACATCGGCATCAATAATATCTTGTATTCTATCTTCTTCAAAAAATGCTAATAATTGGAATACTTGATGATGCAAATGATGATCAGGATCCACAATATAATCCGATTTTATCGGACGCAAAGAAACTTCAACTTGCTCAGTATTTTTCGATACTGCGATTTCATCGGCTGTCACAACCCCATATTCAATACCTAGCGTATTTAACTTTTGAATAACTCGACTTACTCGCTCTTGGGTAAGGGGATATTGCGTAATAATTTCATTTTTATATAAATTATACTGACCGTTAATTGTAACAAATAACTCAAATCCTTTTTCATTTAGAAGTGGTTTTAACGCATCGGGAAAGGCCCCATAAGTTCGTCCTGTGGAAATAGCAGGAATAATCCCTTTTTCTTTTAAGCGAGGTAAAACTTGCTCAGTAATTGAAGTAGGAATGCGGGTTTCTTTTTTGTAATACAAGGTTTCATCAATATCGAAAAAAATCACTTTAATTGGATCAGTCAATGCTTTCATAATTTCTCCTTTAAAATTAGGATGATTTTATCTGTTTTCGATCCGTATCACAAAAACTCTCTGATATTAATCTGAAAAAATTGATACAGTGCAATAAAAAATACACTATATTGATATGAACTTTCTTGCCTTTCGTTGTTTTAATTGCCAACAATCATTAGCTATAGATCATCATGGCTTTTGTTCACAATGCTATAAAAAAATAAAAAAGCATCCCTATTGTGGATGCTGTGGCTCAAAATTATTGAATTATCATAATGGGTGTGGGAAATGTCTTTCGCTCAAATATAAGTGGCACAATATTATTCAAGTGAGCGAATATAGCCCTCTTCTAGCAGGCTGGATTCATCAGTTTAAATTTCATAAAGCCTATCATTTTGACCAAGCTCTTGCTCGCTTATTACTTTTAGCCGTAAAAAATGCACAACGTGAATTATCTCTGTCTTTGCCAGAAGTGATTATGCCTGTGCCTCTACATTGGCAACGATACTGGTCAAGAGGCTATAACCAATCGGAGTTAATTTCTGTTCATCTTTCGAGATTGCTGAATATTCCGTTAGATATTGATAGTTTATCGAGAATAAGGGCAACCCCACCACAGAGAGAACTCTCCGCCAAAGAACGAAAAAAGAATTTAGCTCAAGCCTTCAAATACCAACCACAAAAACATTATAAGCGGGTAGCTATTATTGATGACGTGGTTACCACAGGTTCAACTATGAATGCAATTTGTCGGGAATTATTAAAAAATGAGGTTGAAGAAATACAAGTCTGGACGTTAGCTAGAGCCTAGTTTTAACACTAGTCTAGCCAAAATAACTTTTCGCTCGTTTGCCAAATCACATCAGCAATTTGTTCTGGATCTTCTGTTCGTAAATCACATAATGCTTGAAAACTGACATTCAAGCGTTCAGAACGATTCGGTTCTCCTTGATAACCAAAAACTGGCATATCTGGCGAATCCGTTTCTAGGACTAGGCTATCCAAAGGTAATTTGCGAATCGTTTCTCTGGTTTTATTAGCTCTTGCGTAAGTAATAGTCCCCCCTACACCAATTTTATAGCCTAAATCAACAAAACGTTTTGCTTGATCATAACTGCCAGAAAAACCGTGTATCACACCACATTGCGATAACTGCGCTTTTTTTAGGAAGGGAAATAAAACATCATGAGTTTTACGAGAATGCAAATTAACAGGCAGATCTAACCGCTTGGCAAAAGATAATTGAGTCTCTAAAAACTCACACTGTTTTTGCCACAGTTCAGGAGTACAAATTTCAGCAACGCCTTTATCTAGCCCAATTTCTGCAATAGCCGTACAGTGCTTATCTCGATTCAATAACCGTTGTTCCAATAAATCTAAATCAGCATACTGGTGGGAGGCAATATATAAGGGATGTAGCCCTAATCCATAAACAACATGCTCTGGTTCAGCTTGGCTGCAAGCGGTCACTTTATCGAAATTTTTTGCACCTACCGATACAACAAGTATCCGATCGACATTACCTTGCCTCGCATTTTCGACCAATTGAGTAATCGATAATCCTAAATCTTGAGCTAGATAATCAAGATGAGTGTGGGTATCAAAAAATACCATAATTCTCCATGATAAATAAAAAAAGAAACTTTATTTTTATAAAACTATATCATCATAATTATATTTACTAAATGATTATAATAGTATTAAAAATAGTACTAAATACCGTAGTATTAAGCATTATTAGCTTATTAATATGAATGGATACGATAAATTGATTAAAAAAAAGACTTTTATTTTAAATTTTTAGAACCTTAAAAATTTTTATATGTCTTACCGAGCATAACGACATGATTACCGTCGTAAATTTGAAGCGTATTCATAAAACTTAAGGAAAGCAAAATGAAGAAATTAATGAAGAAATCTGTAATTACCTCTTTAGTATTAGGATTAAGTGTATTAAGTGTTCCAACACTTTCTCAAGCATCTTTACCAACAGCCGTAGATGGTCAATCAGTACCGAGTTTGGCACCAATGCTAGAAAAAGTACGTCCAGCAGTGGTAAGTATCGTTGTTGAAGGAAAAAGAGAAACACGCTCTTCTCGAGCTGATATACCTGATGAATTTGAGTTCTTCTTTGGTCCTGATGCATTCAATAACAGACGAACACCACCTAGAGCATTTAAAGGAGAAGGATCTGGTGCTATTATTAATGCTGATAAAGGTTATGTTGTAACAAACAACCATGTTATTGATAATGCTGATAAAATTACAGTTAAATTAGAGGATGGTCGTGAGTTTCAGGCAAAACTAATTGGTTCCGATCCTCTTTCTGACGTTGCTTTAGTTCAAATCGAAGAACCAAAAGATTTAGTTGAAATCAAAATTGCGGATTCAGACAAATTACGCGTGGGTGACTTTACTGTAGCAATTGGTAACCCATTCGGGTTAGGTCAAACTGTCACATCAGGTATTGTTTCTGCATTAGGTCGTACAACTGGCAATAGTGATGAAGGCTATGAAAGCTACATTCAAACAGATGCTGCTGTAAACCGTGGTAACTCTGGTGGTCCACTTATTAACCTACAAGGTGAATTAATCGGAATTAATACTGCAATTATCTCTCCTAATGGTGGAAATGCTGGAATTGCATTTGCTATTCCAAGCAATATGGCAAATAACCTAGTGCAACAAATTATTGAATTTGGTGAAGTAAAACGTGGATTACTTGGTATCAAAGGAGGAGAACTCAACGCAGACCTAGCAAAAGCGTTCAATGTTAATGCTCAACAAGGAGCTTTTGTCAGTGAAGTGTTAGCTGATTCAGCTGCATCAAAAGCTGGATTAAAAGCTGGTGATGTTATTGTTGCTTTAAATGGACAAAAAATTCGTAGCTTCGCAGAATTAAGAGCAAAAGTAGCAACAACTGGTGCAGGTAAAGAAATTGAAGTTACTTACCTTAGAGATGGAAAAGAAGAAAAAGCTAAAGTAACACTACAATCAGATGAACTAACCAAAACAAGTGCGAGTACATTATTACCTGCATTAAGAGGAGCCGAATTTAATAATTATGACGATAAAGGTATCAAAGGGGTTGAAATTTCTAGTGTAGAAAAAGGATCTCCAGCTGAAATGAGAGGATTTAGAAAAGGCGATGTTATCATTGGTGTAAATCGTAGAGAGGTAACTAACATCGGTGAATTACGTAAAATTCTTGATTCTAAACCT
Organism: Otariodibacter oris; assembly: GCF_009684715.1. Taxonomy (NCBI): domain Bacteria; kingdom Pseudomonadati; phylum Pseudomonadota; class Gammaproteobacteria; order Pasteurellales; family Pasteurellaceae; genus Otariodibacter; species Otariodibacter oris. The sequence continues at coordinate 1,486,372 of NZ_CP016604.1, forward strand.
TCAGCTGTTGCCCTTAATATTCTAAGAGATGGCTCAAACCTATTTGTGATTATTCAATAAATAGAATATCACTTTACTCTAGTAAAAACGCCCTTACGGGCGTTTTTACTTTTACTCTATTTATTTGAAGGAAAATTAATTACGCAATAACGACTAATCGGCTTTTTACTTTACTAATTGCAAATGCCACAATGAAACAGACCGCTTGTAATAACACCACAGAAGGACCGGTTGCAACATTGAAGTGGAAACTCATTAATACACCAACCACACCACTAAATAACGAAGTACATATAGCAATCAGTAACATATAGTCAAAGCGTTTTGCTAATACATAGCCAGTGATACCCGGTGTAATTAACATGGCAACAACAAGAATAACACCCACCACTTGCATTGCACTGATAATAACCAAAGCAAGTAACACCAATAATCCATAATGTAATAGTTTCACATTTAACCCAATTGTACGTGCATGGCTTGGATCAAAGCAATAAAGTAACAAGTCTTTTCTTTTTAGGAGAATCACTGCTAAAGAAATCAAAGCAATGAGTAATGTTTGCTGAAATTCATCTTCGCTTATTCCTAAGATATTACCAAAGAGAATATGAAGAAGATGCTGATCACTTTGTACTTTAGTAAACAGCACAATTCCAAAAGCAAACATTCCAGAAAAGACGATCCCCATGACTGTATCTTCTTTAATACGGCTATTTTCTTTTAGATACCCTACTGCGACAGAACAAAATATCCCAGAAACAAATGCTCCTACTGCAAGTGGTAGCGAGACAACATAGGCTAATACAATCCCTGGTAAAACCGCGTGAGAAATTGCATCGCCCATAAGCGACCAACCTTTAAGGACTAAGTAGCAAGACAATGTGGCACATACTACTCCAACAATGAGCGAGATAATCAATGCTTGTTGCATAAAGCCATAAGCTAAAGGCTCAGTAAACCAACTTATCAATATATCAAACATTGGCTTTCTCCTCTTTTCGCTTAATAGCGGCCAATTCTGCTGCTCTTTTTGCAAATTTACGAGGTAATAAACCATATTTAGGTGCAAAGAAAAATGCAATTAAAAAGATAAGTGTTTGTAGTGAAACAATAAACCCACCCGTTGCCCCATCTGCAAAGTAACTTAAATAAGCACCGACAGATCCTGTTACTCCCCCTAATAAAATCGAAATAATCAGTAATTTTCCAAATTTATCAGTCAGTAAATAAGCAGTTGCTCCTGGTGTGACCACCATTGCAATCACTAATATTGCACCGACACTTTGTAATGCGGTAACAACACAAGCACTTAATAATGTAAAAAATATAATTTTTAACTTAAGTGGCGAAATACCTACCGCTTTTGCTTGCACTTCATCAAAGAAAAGTAAAAGCATATCTTTCCAATAGATCACTAAGAAAAAGAATGAGACAACTAAAATAATTGCCACTTGGATCATATCTTCATCGGCAATACCTAAAATATTACCTAATATGATACCTTCTACGCTCACAGATGTTGGATTAATCGAAATAATCAGTAAGCCAAGTGCAAGAAAAGTGGTAAAAATAAAGCCGATAATGGCATCTTCCCTCAACTTTGTGACGGACTTTATTGCAAGTATTGCAATTGTAGCAAGGAATCCAGAAAAGAAAGCACCTAAAGCATAAGGTAATGACAAAGCATAAGCAATTGCTACACCAGGTACGACCGCATGGGAAAGTGCATCACCAATCAACGACCAACCTTTTAGCATCAAATATGCTGATAGAAAAGCACAAACAGCTCCGATTGCTCCACTTGCTACAATCGCCTTAAACATATAATTATATGTGAAAGGTTCAAGTAGTTGTTCAATCATAATTATTCCCTTTCTTCTTCCGATGGTACAGGTGAAAAGTTCTGATAACGCGTCACGCCACCAAACACTTTTTCCAAGTTTTCCTCTGTAAAGGTAGAGGCAATATCTCCCATTGCGAGCACAGTACGATTAATCATTACTGCCTGATCACAAAAATTGGGAACAGTATTTAAGTTATGTGTCGAAACAAGAATTAAATGACCTTCATTTCTAAGTTGTTTTAACAGATCAATAATGGCATTTTCTGTATTAACATCTACACCGGTAAAAGGTTCATCTAATAGAATAATTTGACTTTCTTGTGCAAGGGCTCTCGCAAGGAATACACGTTTTTTCTGTCCTCCAGAAAGTTCGCCTATTTGCCTATCCTTAAGATGACTAATTTTGACGCGTTCCATTGCATCAATAACTCGTTGTTTATCAATGGCTTTTGGCATACGTAAAAAATTCATGTAGCCATAACGCCCCATCATCACTACATCATAAACAGAAACTGGAAACTGCCAATCAACATCTTCACTTTGAGGAACATAAGCAACGAGGTTCTGTTTTAATGCTTGGCTAACAGGCATTTCACAAATGTGTATCTGACCCTGAGGACTGACTAGCCCCATAATACTTTTGAATAAGGTAGATTTTCCACTACCATTCACACCTAGCAGGGCGCAAATAGTGCCCCCTGCTAAGTTGAATGTAACATCGTGAATTGCCGTATGCCCGTTGTTGTAGCGAACAGTGACATCGTTCACTACCAGTGAGCTCTGGCGTCTATCCATTAAAGTTTAAATCCTTCAACAATAGTATTCACAGTTACTTTAAGAAGATCGATATAAGTTGGTACAGGACCATCTTGAGTGGATAGCGAATCAACATACAATACGCCACCATAGTTTGCGTCTGTTTCTTGCGCTACTTGTTTTGCAGGTTTGTCTGAAATAGTACTTTCACTGAAGACAACAGGAATGTTATTTGCACGTACTTTTTCAATCACATTACGGATTTGTTGTGGTGTGCCTTGTTGTTCAGCATTGATTGGCCATAAGTAAAGTTCTTTAAAGCCATAGTCATTAGCTAGGTAGCTGAAAGCACCTTCACTTGTTACTAACCAACGTTGGCCTTCTGGCACTTTGCTTAAACTTGCACGCACTGGTGCATCTAATGCCATAATTTGTTCAGCATATGCTTTTGCATTTTTGTTATAAGTATCGGCATTTTCTGGATCGTACTTAACAAAAGCTTTACGAATATTTTCGATATAGATTAATGCATTTTTCGGTGACATCCATGCATGTGGATTAGGCATACCAGTATATGGCCCTTCATAGATCGAAATTGGTTCAATACCTTCTGTTACAACTACCGCTGGTTTATCTTTTACTTGAGTAAAGAAACGCTCAAACCAACGTTCTAAATTCATTCCATTCCAAAGCACTAAATCTGCTTCTTGTGCTTTAACAATATCTTGTGGTGTTGGATCGTAGTCATGAATTTCTGCACCTGGTTTAGTGATTGATTCAACAACTGCTTTATCTCCACCCACATTTTGAGCGATATCTTGAATAACAGTAAAGGTGGTTACAACTTTGAATTCTTTTGCTAAAGCAGAAGAAATTGGTGTTGCAGCTAATGCTAAAGTACCTAAGAGCGCGACGATTTTTTTCATGTTTTCTCCTTAAAAAAGTTATAGTCTTACGCACGGGCGATTATACTTAACTGAAAAATATCGTCAATGATAATAATTCTCAAAAAATAAATTGCACTGATAGGTAAATTAACGACTTATTCGTTCCTAAAATGTCTTTGGCTTTTTGTTTCTTCTCGGCTCTCAAGTAAGCGGTGATAATTCTCAAAGCGAATTGGGTTAATTTTTCCTTGCTCTACTGCTTCTCGTAATGCACAACCTGGATCTTCTTTATGCTTACAATCTCGGAATTTACAAGTCCCTAGTATTGATTGAAATTCTCGATAACCTTGAGTGATCTGCTCTCTTTCTAAATGCCACAAGCCAAATTCACGAATACCTGGAGAATCAATTAAATTTCCCCCTAAAGGTAAATGATAAAGTCGTGAAGCTGTTGTTGTGTGTTGTCCCAATCCTGAGTTTTGGCTCACATCCCCAGTTAATGCATTGACCTCAGGTAACAATTGATTGATTAAGCTCGATTTTCCGACACCCGATTGCCCAACAAAAATGGAAGTCCCTTTCGCAAGATATTGATATAAGGTTTCCATATTCTCGCCTGTGTCAGCTGATAAACACAGAGTTTCATACCCAATATTTTCATAAATCGCTAATTGCTTTTGGATTTCTTGTCGTTCGAGATCCGTCAGTAAATCTATCTTATTTAGCACGATCAAAGCAGGAATATTTGCAGTTTCACAAATCACAAGATAACGATCAATAATATTGAGTGAAAATTGAGGTAGCACCGAAGAAACAATAATAATCTGATCAATATTAGCCGCCATGACTTTTATACCATCATAATAATCCGGACGACTCAGTTCATTTTTTCTTGGAAACACTGCTTCAATGACACCGCTAATGCCTTGTAATTGCTCACTCCCTTTCCGCCAAGAAACCATATCCCCCACGACCACATTCTTTAAGGTTCTACGTAAATTACAGCGATAAATCTCTCCAGTCTCCGTTTCTACATCTGCATGCTTTGCATGGCGAGTAACAATAATTCCTTGCTCAACTTCACCAAGCATATCATCTTGCCAATCAAATTCTTTTTTACTAATGCGTTTATGATGATTAGATTGAATTCGACGTTGTTGATTCTGTGTTAATCGGCGTTTACCCAAAATAAAATCTCTTAAATTAATAAAAATGATAGAATGATTAGCATACTATAAAATGAAAAAAAGCGGTGAGTTTATTGCAAAATTTTGCAAGCAACTCACCGCTTATTTTTTCTAAAATAATTTTAAAGTATATGAAATCCAAAGATTGCGTCATTGACCTTAACTTTAACGAAATCTGTAAATATAGACTGTCTATACAATTAAAAGTTCAGACTAGTTTAATATATTAAAAAAGGAAAACAATACTTAAATTTATTGATTTATAATTTACCATAAGTAAATTATATTAAAATATATATCAAAGTAAGAGCGTAAGATCCAAAGATATGAAACCTTAGAAAAAATAATGGGATGATCTAATAAGATCATCCCACCCTAAACTCATTTAATAAAATGCTACACTATAAAATATTATAGCACTCCTCTAACTTTGTAATCTAAAGACCATTTATCTGCACCAGCAACAAACATTAATAAGAAAGCAAGTGCATAGATTGCAGCTAATTCACCGTGGTTTTGGCTAGGAAGTAAGAAATCATTCCATGAAGCATGCATAAAGAAGTAAGCATAGGCCATTTCACCACAAAGAATGAATGCAGCTGGTCTAATATACCAACCTAAAAGGATTAAAATCCCGCCTACAATTTCTAATATAGAACCAAAACCCATGAAAGATAATACAGGAACACCACCACTATGATGAGGTACTGGAAAATCCCAAATTCTTATTGCACCATGTGAAAATATCATGTAACCAACGATGATACGAACAAATAAAAATATTGCTGGGCGTAAATTATTTAATGTTTGATTCATTTTATTATCCTTTTAACAAAAAAATAACATTGATTAAAATAAAAGATAAGATTTTACCTAAGCAATTTATACTAGGCTGTCTGCCATTATATATGCAAATCTTAACACATAAAACACTTAATTTACCAAAATTTGACAATAGTCAACAATCTACTTACTTAATATTACGTTCTTAACAATCTTTGGCTGTTTAATACTACTGTAATCGACGACAATGCCATAGCTATAGCCGAAATCATTGGGTTAAGTAACCATCCAGTAAATGGATATAACACCCCCGCTGCAATTGGAATAGCGATGACATTATAGATTAATGCCCCGACTAAACTTTGTTTCATATTACGTAATACTTCACTTGAAAAAGGTAATATTTGTAATATTGGTGTTAAACCTGAACGCATTAGCGAAAGATCAGCGGTTTCTATCGCAATATCACTACCATTATGCATCGCAATACCGACATCAGCTTGAGCAAGTGCTGGCGAATCATTAATCCCATCACCAATCATTGCCACTTTTCGACCTTGCTGTTGTAATTGCTGAATCTTCGCTGATTTTTGTTCTGGCAATACTTCTGCAATAATTTCATCAATACCAATTTGTTGAGCATAATATTCCGCAGTCTGCTGGCGATCTCCCGTTAGCATAATGCAGTGATAGCCTTGCTGCTTCAACTCTGCAATAGCCTGTTTGGTTTCTGATCTAATTTCATCTTGAACATGAAATATACCCACAGTCTTTTGGTTAATTGCAACAAACACCAAAGTACTGACAGTATCGGAAGCGGTAAGATCCTGATTAAAATTTGCAAATTTTGCATTGCCGATTCTGATTTCATCATCACCATATTTGGCTGAAATTCCCTGCCCTTTAATGATCTGCAAATCAGAAACCTCACATTCAGAAAAGTCTGAGGCAAAATCCACAATCGCTTTAGCAATAGGATGAGAAGCCTGTTTTTCTAAACTTTTCGCCAGTTGTAGGACAGTCTGCTTTTCAACGTCTCCGACTATCTCTAACTCTGTTACAGTCATTTTGCCAGTAGTTAATGTGCCTGTTTTGTCGAATACTAACGTATCTAACTGACTACTCGCTTGCATTGCATCAATATTACGTACCAATACGCCAAACTCGGCTGAACGAGCGACACCTGCGATAGTAGAAAGTGGAATCGCCAAACCTAAAGCACAAGGACAAGCAATAATCAATATTGTCGTAAATATGGAAAAAGCGAAGCTGAAATCTTTGCCCACAGCAAGCCAAATTAAGCTACATACTAAAGCAATAGCAATCACTATTGGTACAAAAACAGCAGCGATTTTATCCACCATTTTTGCGAGTGGTGGCTTACTTGATTGAGCATGACGTACCGCATGAATGATACGAGCTAAAGCCGTTTGAGAACCGACTTGTTCTGCTCGATAAATGCCTGCACCATCTTGAACTAAAGTACCTGCTCGTACAGTATCGCCCACTTTTTTTTCAATCGGTAAAGCTTCACCCGTCAGCATTGATTCATCAACCCAAATCGTGCCACTTTCTAACACGCCATCCACGACTAATCTATCGCCAGTAAGCGCTTGAATCAGCATCTCTGGTTTAATCCCTTTAGCTGAAATGGTTTTTGGTTGATTATCTTCAAAAATGACCGCTTGTTGTGGAGCGAGATCTAATAATTTTTCGAGAGCGAGAGAAGATCGTTGTTTCGCTTTAAGTTCAAGGTATTTCCCTAAACTTAAAAAACCAATGATCATCACACTAGCTTCATAATAGAGATGCGATCCCCATTGTGAAAACAGGGTTAAATAAAAGGAATAAAACCAAGCGACACCTGTACTCATTGCAATCAAGGTATCCATATTGGCGGAACGGTTTTTAAGTGTTGTCCACGCACCCGTAAAGAAGTGACGTCCACTAAAAACCATAGTAAGCAATGTAACCAATGCCCAAATAAACCAAATCCATTGGTTATCTGCCGTTAGCCCCATTCCTGCAAACATACCATAAAACATCAGCACAAAACCGACAATTAACGCAAGGCTAAATTCTTGTTTTTTTCTGGCTAATGTTTTTTGTGTTTGAGCTTGTTGCTTTTCTCGTCTAACTTGTTCACTTTCTAGCACTTCTGCACCAAAGCCAATTTTAGTAATTGCTTGTACAACATCGTCTGCATTGACATTACCTTGTACAAAAGCGGTCTGATCCGCCAAATTAACCGAAACAAATTCAACTTCAGGTAAGCTCGAAACTTTTTTTTCTACTCGGCGAACACAAGAAGCACAATGTAATCCATCAAGCAGAAATTGTTTTTCTTCTGCCATAATCGACTACGCCTCCTTTGCATCAAACCCAATATCCTCAATCGTATCAATCAATGTTTGTGCCGACTCTTCACTTTCAACAACAGCAAGCTGAGTGGCTAAATCAATCTTAATATCTTTTACGCTTGGTAATGTTTTTAACGCTTTCTCTACGCTATTCACACAAGCATTGCAATGTAAACCATCTAATTGTAATTGAGTGACTGACATATTATTTTCTCCTATAAAACATATAAATTATTCTTGTAAAATATAATCATAAACTGACCGCTTGTCGCTATATTTCTCGCATCTTGTTAATGTGGGCTTAATTCGCTAAAATTCAAGGTCGCTTTACTAACCACATGGAAAAAACTACAAGATGTCAGAAAAACGCTATGATGCTGATGAAATCACCGTACTCAAAGATTTAGAACCCGTACAACTTCGACCAGGGATGTATACCGATACTACTCGTCCAAACCATTTAGGGCAAGAGGTGATCGATAACAGTGTGGACGAAGCGTTATCAGGCTTTGCGACACAAATTGATGTCATTCTACATAGCGATAATTCTCTTGAAGTGATTGATAATGGGAGAGGTATGCCCGTTGATATTCATTCCACTGAAAAAATCTCAGGGGTGGAATTAATTCTGACTAAACTCCACGCTGGCGGTAAATTCTCCAATAAAAACTATACCTTTTCAGGCGGATTGCACGGAGTCGGGATTTCTGTGGTAAATGCCCTTTCCCAACGAGTTGATATTACCATTAAACGTGATGGTAAAGTTTATACGATTGCCTTTGAAAATGGCTCGAAAGTAGAAGAACTCACTGTTAAGGGTAATTGCCCTAAACGTCAAACTGGTACAGCCGTTCGGTTTTACCCAAACCCTAAATATTTTGATTCTGCAAAATTTTCAGTTAGCCGTTTACGTCATCTATTACGTGCTAAAGCGGTACTCTGCCCTAAACTTACGATTAATTTCAAAGATCATATCAATAATACCGAAGAAAGTTGGTATTACGAAGATGGTTTATCCGATTACCTTGCTGAAGCATTAGATCAATATGAATCGCTACCAAATCCTGCCTTTATCGGGGATATTCAAAGTGAAACAGAGGCAGTAAGTTGGGCGTTAGCTTGGCTACCTACAAGCGGTGAGATGGTAACAGAAAGTTACGTAAATTTAATCCCAACACCACAAGGCGGAACTCACGTAAATGGTTTACGTCAAGGACTATTTAAAGCGATGGTAGAATTTTGTGATTTCCACAACTTACTACCAAGAGGGGTAAAACTGAATGCCGATGACGTGTGGAATCGCTGTTGTTATGTTCTCTCATTAAAAATGCAAGATCCACAATTTGCGGGACAAACCAAAGAACGCTTATCTTCCCGTCAATCTGCCAGTTATGTGGAAAATAGCACAAAAGATGCGTTCAGCCTGTGGTTAAATCAGAATGTTCAAACTGGACAACAATTAGCCGAAATGGCGATTAGCTCGGCACAAAATCGCTTAAAAGCCGAGAAAAAAGTAGTACGTAAAAAATTGGTGAGTGGTCCTGCTCTACCGGGTAAACTGGCAGATTGTACCTCTCAAGATCTTAAACTGACGGAATTATTCTTAGTTGAGGGAGATTCTGCGGGTGGTTCGGCTAAACAAGCTCGAGATAAAGAATATCAAGCCATTTTGCCATTGCGTGGAAAAATTCTAAATACGTGGGAGGTGTCATCTGATCAAGTCCTCGCCTCTACCGAAGTACACGATATTGCTGTGGCTATGGGGATCGATCCTGATAGTGATGATTTAAGCCAATTACGCTACGGGAAAATTTGTATTCTTGCTGATGCCGATTCTGATGGTTTACATATTGCCACATTGCTTTGTGCATTATTCCTCAAACATTTCCCGAATTTAGTCAAAAATGGACATGTTTATGTGGCAATGCCACCGCTTTACCGTATTGACATCGGTAAAGATGAAGTCTATTACGCCTTAGAAGAAACAGAAAAAGAAGCGATTCTTGCTCGCTTAGCCAAAAAAAGAGGCACACCAAACGTACAACGTTTTAAAGGGTTAGGGGAGATGAATCCAAGCCAATTACGTGAAACCACAATGGATCCAAGTACACGTCGTCTTGTTCAATTAACCTTTGAGGGCGCCGAAAACGAGGAAGATTCAAAGGATACAATAGAAATGATGGACATGCTCCTTGCGAAGAAACGCGCGGAAGATCGTAAACAATGGCTACAAGATCACGGTAACGAAGCTGATATAGCCGTATAAGCTATATCAGATCTTTTGAGTTAATTATAGCCCATCATTCTTAATAAACTTCGGGTGTATTCAATCGCTTCACTACGATTGGTTACCCCGATTTTTTGATATAAATTGCGGATATGGGTTTTGATGGTCGTCATGGCTACTACCAATTCCTGTGAGATTTGCTCATTACTATATCCAGAGTAAATCAAGCCTAGAACTTGCCATTCACGTTGTGTTAGCGGGCTGATTTTAAGTAGCTCAGGCACCTGTGGATTCGCCAATAAGTTTTTCACAAATTCTTCATCAAAATGCGCAGTTTTGTGGCGATTATGTTGGTTGATGCTTCGCAAAATAAATTGTGCTTTATGTAAAGTAAACTCTTCTAAAATATTCAATTGCAACAATGATCTGATTTGTTGAGCAATCAAATCCCCCTCAATTACAAACGCACTAATAAAATTAGTTTGTTGGCTCAAAGTGAGAGCCTGAATGAGATCTTGTTGAGCTAAATCTTGTCGACCTTGTAAAAAATAAGCTCGATTACGTAAAATTAACGCACGCTGAGTATCACTGACTAAATTAAAATTAAAAGCCGTATCTAATAAATTATTGAGAATCTTTAATGCTTCTTCGTACTCTCCTTGCAACAAGAAACAGCGAGCAATATTACGCCATTGACGTTGAGTAAAATGATTATGGGCTTGGGTTGGAAAATTAGTTTGAGCAAGCCAACTTTCTAAATGTGCTTTTTCTCCATTCATCTGCCAATAAATTAGCTGAACTTCATCCAATGCGGTTATCCAATCCTTATGGGGCGAACTTCGAGAGAGTAATTCACGACAGCGTTCAATCAATTTTTCCGCATTATGAATATCCCCTTTTGTTAAGGATATTTTTGCTAATAAGGCTAAACATTGGATTTTTTCTTCTTCCTTATCAAGTAGCTCAATCCCATCATTTGCCATCGCCTCAGCTTGATCCAAATTATGCCATTCCCATAGGATTTGTCCTTTCAAACGGACTAAAAACTCATCCATTGGAATTTTATGAAAATTAGAAGTCTGTTGGGAGGTTTCTTTTAATAAGTCAAATGCAGATTGCCAAAATCCTTGTGCTGATAAAATCTCAGCTTGTTGTAATCGAGACCAAAGCCAATGGTGATAAGCATTTTGCGTAGTCGCTAATTTTTCGACTTGTTGCATAATCGCTAGACCATCTTTTAAATAGCCACGACAATGCTGTGCCTCACCAATGACCGACTTAGCCACAATCTGCGCATATCCAAACTCAGAAGAAAGATTTTTTAAGGCTTGATTTGCCAAGACATAAGCTTGTTCTTCATCCCCTGCATTAATTGCCACTTGAGCTTTCAATGAATCGAAACGTCCTTGTAAACTTTCGCTAAGCGGTGACTTTGGCTCAAACTTTTGCAAAATACCGGTTACTTTTTGGTAACGATGTTGACTTTGTGCTAGCCAAGCTTTAAGTAAGACTAAGTTTTCTTCTTGCCAAACTTTTTCTGAAGGAAGTCGCTGTAAACAATCTTCCAGTAATTTCAATTGCCCTTGGTGAAAAAGCGCCCATCCATGTTCTTGTAAAATTTGATATAGGGTTTCAGTATCATCCAGCATCTGAGCGTGGTATAAAGCTTCAGAGCCATAGCCTAATTTTAGCCACTCCATAGAGGCATTTTGATGCAATTTTTGCCATTCATTAGGCAATTCTACTCGGCAACTTTGAGATAAATAATTTGCAAGAATAGGGTGAAACTTCCACCATACCTCACCATTATCTTGTACTAATCGCTGAACAAATAGTCCTTGTTTTTCCAACTCATCAAGGTATTTGACCCCATTGTGATCTTGCGTAATGGCAAAGACCAATTTTTCATTCATTGAACGTAAAATTGCACAACGTTGCATAAATTGTTTTAAAGTGGGATCAATATAATGGAAGACCTCTTCATTCAAATAATCTGCAATATCTTGTTGATTTAACTTCGTAAATAGTTTTTCTGGAAACTGCAATAACTCGGCATTTTGTTTAATAGCAATGCTAACCAATTGCAAAGCTGTAGCCCACCCTTCAACACGGTCGCAAAGGGAAAATACAACCTCATCGTTCAGTGTCATTTGTAGTTTTTGCTCAAAAAATTGACGAACTTCAGCTGGCGTAAATGCCAGTTCATTCACCCCAATTTCAAATAACTTTTCATGGATACGGAGATTAGTAATACTGAGAGGAGGAGTAAGACGTGATAACAAAATTAAATGCATTGATGCAGGCTGATGCTTCAACCAAAAACGTAACGCATCATGAATTTCACTATTTTCAATAAGATGATAATCATCAATCACAACATAAAAAGGCGTTTTTACTTCAAAAAGTGGTACTAATAATTGCCCTAGATATTCCACTAAATTATTTTGATAATTGATCGATTGAAAGCTGACTCCCGTTACATTACTTAATGCCGAAGAAAAATAATTAGAGAACTGCTCTACTTTATTGTCACTCTCATCCAATGCAAACCAAACAACACGTTCATTTTTAGCTCTTAAGCGTTCAACCCATTGTAATGCTAAGATCGTTTTTCCGTAACCTGCTGGAGCGGTAATCAACGTTAATGGATAAGACTTTGCTTGTTCTAATGATCGCAATAATACCGTACGCTCAATATTTTGAGCATTTAATTTATGCATAGCCTGTGATTCGCTTGAAATCAATTTAGTCGGAATAAGCTTTGTGACCATAGAATTTTCTCCTAATCCATTTGGAGTTAGATTCTATCAAATTTTGAAATAAAATAGGAAAAATTAAGCAAATTAATGAATCAAAGAGCAAAAAATAATAATTAATAAATAAAAAACTCTCTATATTTCTTGATTTTATTAAATAATTCTCGTATAGAAAGTGAAATAGGTCACATTTTTTTGATTTATCATTATCATTTGTTATTAAATTTGTTAAGTTTTGTTTAGGAGGAAATAATATGTCTATCAATTCTCTTGTATCCGATCTTAAAAAAGTTGTAGGTGATAAATACGTCATCACCGATCCAACTAAAAATGAAATGTATCGAACGGGTTTCCGTTTTGGTACAGGAAAAGCTCTTGCTGTGGTTAGACCAAATACATTATTAGAATATTGGCAAACGCTAAAATTATGTGTGGCAGCGGATGTCATTATTATTTCTCAAGCAGCTAATACGGGAATTACTGGAGGCTCTACACCATTCGGTGATGATTATGATAGAGATATTGTCATCATCAACACAATGCGAATTAAAGGGATTCAGACTATTCGTAATGCAGAACAAGTTGTTTGCTTAGCTGGCTCAAGATTGAATGAATTAGAAGATTTATTAAAACAATACAATCGTGAACCTCACTCTGTATTAGGCTCTTCTTGTATTGGAGCATCAATAATCGGTGGGGTTTGTAATAACTCTGGAGGATCTTTAATTCAACGTGGTCCAGCCTATACAGAAATGGCATTGTATGCTCAGTTAGATGAAAATGGTGAATTAAAACTTGTCAATAAACTCGGTATTGAATTAGGTAATACACCAGAAGAGATCCTAACTAATTTACAACAACAAAATTATCAACCAATGGATGTTCAACTCAATTGTGGACACGGTCATGATCATGATTACTGTAACCACGTCAGAGAAATAGATGCAGATACTCCAGCTCGATTCAACGCTGATCCTCATCGCCATTTTGATGTATCAGGTTCAGCGGGTAAATTAGGGGTTTTTGCAGTGCGTTTAGATACTTTCCCAGCAGAAAGTGAAACTGCAACCTTTTACATTGGTACCAATAACACCCATGCATTTACTGAAATACGCCGTCATATTTTGGCTAATTTCCAAAACTTACCAATATTAGGTGAATATATTCATAGAGAAGCTTTTGATATTGCAGAAGTTTATGGAAAAGATACCTACTGGGTCATCAAAAATCTTGGTACACAATATTTACCAAAATTATTTTCACTTAAAGCAAAAGTTGATCGCATTGCAAAGAAGGTACCATTCCTACCTGAATATTTTAGTGATAAAACAATGCAAGTGCTTTCTCACTTAATTCCACAGCACTTACCTGCAAAATTTAAAGAATATCGTGATGAATTTGAACACCATCTCATTTTAAAAATGGGGGGTCGTCGTGGTATAGAAGAAGCAAGACAATTCTTAAGAGAGTTTTTCAAAGATACCAATAATGGTAAATATTTCGAATGTTCACCCAAAGAAGCAGAAGCAGCAATGCTACACCGTTTTGCTATCGGGGCTGCGGAAGTAAGATACCGTGCAGTCCATACAAAAGAAGTGGAAGAAATTGTGGCACTTGATGTTGCATTACCACGTAATGAATTGGATTGGTTCCAAAAATTACCAGATAATATTACCGATAAATTAGTCCATAAAATTTATTGTGCGCACTTCCTATGCCATGTATTCCACCAAGATTACCTCATCAAGAAAGGCTATAATTGGGAAGAAGTTGAACATGAGATGCTAAAAATACTGGATCAACGTGGAGCAAAATATCCTGCGGAACATAATGTAGGTCATTTGTATGAAGCAGCTCCTGAATTAAAATCCTTTTATAAACAGCTTGACCCAACCAATAGCTTTAACGTGGGGATTGGACATACTTCTAAGAAAAAATATTGGCAATAAGCTGATTAATGTCTATAAAAAATGGTTGCAAATCGTTGCAACCATTTTTCATTTTAGCTAATAAAACAAACTTATTACCAAGCTGAATTAATTAAAACTTCTTCGCCATAACCACCATTTACTTTTTGTGGGTTAGTCGAGTTATAAGCACGTTGTACACGAATACCACGAATACCTAATTCTCTCGCCGCTAAGATATCATCATCTGAATCACCATAATGTAAAGCGACATCATGTTTTTTCATATAGAATGCTTTATCATATTTATATGGTTCTACTGGAGTATCTGCTGTATATTCGACGAATACTTCATTCGGTAAGCCAAAGAAACGCTGCAAGGTTTTTGATAATTTATTTGAGGTATAATTTTCCTGTTTAGAATGCTTTGTTCTACCTGTAATAAAGAAGATATGATCGCCTCTTTTTAAGTGCATATTAATTAAGTCTTGAGCTGATTTTTTAGGGATTGAATGTTCATCTCCCATTTCTGCAACATAATCCCAATAATCCTGATTAAATAAATAACTGATTGGGCCTCTTGGATCATTTGGAATTTGGAAATAATCCATCCCATATCTAAAATAACCACTAGAGTGTAATAATGTATCATCAACATCAAAACTGACATTAATTGGTCCTTGCCCTTCTAAACTTTTTTCAATATCTTCTACAGAAACAAAATGGACTGCCACTTGTGTTTCATCTGTACTTTTAAAGCCTTGATGGGTGTAAGGCACTTTTGGACCAGCCGCTAAAGCAGCCGTTGATAATGCACTAAGAACTAATAACAATTTAACTTTTTTCATAAGTCATTCCTCTTTATTGTGTGGAACATTCGTGAATTGGGCGTACGATTCTAGCTGAAAGTCATTGAAAATAAAACAAGAATTCATTATTTTCCAGCCCACACCACCATCACTTTGTCATTTCCCTCTTCTCGAGAAAATGCCAAATACTTCTTCGTTTCTAATATAGTCTGTTTCCCTTTACCTACCGCAATATGATTTTGACGGAATTTTGCCAATTTCGTCCAATGTGTAATCAAGGATTGGGTTTCTGGATTATTTTCAATCTCAGACCAATTCATATCAGAGCGTGTGCCTTGAAGTGGATCTGATCCTGTTGCGCCAAATTTACGCCCACTTTCATCCCCGTAATAAATTTGTACCGCACCGGGAGCTAACAATAATAAACTTCCTGCCACTTTCTGTTTTTCAATATCGTTTTCACTGTCACTATTGAAAAATAAACGGGTATCGTGGGAAGAGATATAACTCAATACATTCAAATCAGCTATTTTTTCGCTCATCGTTTGATAGGTTGGCACAATTTTACCAAAGCAAGATAAAGCCTCTTTAGCTGGATCTTGAAAGCTAAAGTTAATCATTGAGTCAAAGCCATTTTTAAAATAATCACTTTGATACACGCCATGTCCCCAAGCTTCACCCGTCATCCAAAAATCATCATTAAAATGATCTGGGTGTGTAGCTTTCCATTCATTCAATGCAGCTTGTGCAGATTGTTTTAATTCTAACCAAGTACTTTGTTCTACATGTTTTGCCGTATCAACACGGAAACCATCAAGACCATATTTTTTTACCCAATCGGACAACCAACTGATCAAATATTCTCTTACTTTAGTATCTTCTTTTGAAACTGCCTTAGTGTCGGGTTTATTTGCAAAAAATTCGGGTAAAGTGACCGCTTGATCAGATTCTGTTTTGATATCAGGCAATGCCGATAATGACATTTTTAGATCATCAAATTTTGGACTATCGTAATCGCCAATATCCGATCTAGCCCAAGCTTTACCCCACCACTTGCTCCAACCATCTTGATCGGAAAAATTAATAAAATCATTAAAAGAGTGCCAGTTTTGCCCTTTCTTCGGTGTCCAATCTGTCCAATGTTCACCTAATATGGAATCCATCTCATCTGGTTTTAAACGAAGGCGACCAAATCCAAATTCCTGCATATCAGCTAAAGTGGCATACCCTGTATGATTCATTACGATATCAAATAAAACTCTAATTCCCCTTTGGTGAGCTTGTTCGATAAAGGTTTTAAGATCGTCCTCTGTACCCATATTGGCATCAACTTTTGTCCAATCTAAATGATAATAGCCGTGATAAGCATAGTGCGGAAAATCACCCCGATCACCGCCACCAACCCAACCGTGAATTTGCTCTAAAGGTGAGCTTATCCAAATAGCATCCACACCTAATTGTTGTAAGTAATCTAATTTTTCCGTTAATCCTTTTAGGTCACCACCATGGAAAGTGCCAATTTCTTCCATGCCATCTTTATGACGGCCATAACTGTTATCATTGCTTGGATCACCATTATAGAATCGGTCAGTTAAAGCAAAATAAACTGTCGCATTTTTCCAATCGAATACCGCTGATTTATCAGTTTGAGTATCCGACTCCAACAGCAATAATCCATTTGCCTCTGAGGAAGGGAGCAAATTGATTTTTCCATCTTTTACCACTGCACTCTGCCCTGAATAAGCATCTCGAACAGTTTCCCCATCTTTGAACACTTTAGAAACATCTATCTCTACACTTTTATGATCCCATACGGGACAAACTGCACCGAAATCATCATTACTTTTCATTGCTTCAACGGATAAAGTCAGCGAAGGAACACCATCACTTGTGATTATTTGTGCAACATATTGTCCATCTCTAAATAAACGCGTTGAGGGTGAAGGATCAGTACAAGCCACCAAAGCCATTGCTTGATTTAATTTCATGGCTGATTCTGGCTGGAAACAATTATCGCCATCAAAAAATTGAAAAGGGTAAGTCCCCTTCTTCAAAAATGTACTGGCTCTAATCACACTTTTATCGACGGGTTGAAATTCAGAAAAATAATCACTCTTCCATGCACTAGCCTTAAGAGAGATAATCGAAAATAAAGAAAGGAAAAGAAAAGTAGGTTTCATTTTGTCCCCCGAATAGCACCTATTCATATTCAGTTCACAAAGTTAGAAATAAGCGGAACTCAGTCCGCTTAATAGATGAAATATCTTGAACGTCTATTTCTGTATAGAAATATTTTTAATGAAGATCTTACGAGGCTCTTCCAAACCTAATCTTTCAGCTTCATTAACCAAGTTCATTGCCTTGTTTACATCATTATTTTTTAATGCATCCAACACCGCTTGATTGAAATAAGCCTCTGTACTTTGCTCTACTGGTTTTGGTTTAGCGACTGGTTGTGGTTGTACAGTAGGCTGTGCAACAGACTGTACTGCTGATGTACTCACATTAGCTTGCGATGCAGTACCAACAACCTGAGGCGCTGGCTCTGATTTTTTCATTTCGAATAATGGTCCGCCCAGTCCGATAAATTGAGTAGATTGTGCGCCATCAACTTCAATATCCAATTTTCCTTGAAGTGTATGCTGAACGGTTAAATCTGGAATTGATGGTGGTTGATTACCTTGTGCTTTAGCTAATAACTTAGCAGGATGAGTAACAGTTGATGTCCCTTGTAAATCTTGATCCGTTGTATAAACGACTAAATAAACAAAATCTTGATTAGGAGTTGGAGTTAAATTTAATTCAGTTTGATATTGTGCTGCAGCTAATCCTCTTTCTTGTTGAAATTGGAATTGTGAAGCAGGATATTCTACAGAAGGATTAAAATTAGCATCCAACACTAAAACATTCGGCACAAAAACCGTTTTGTTTTGAATTACAGGGCTACTAATTCTAATTTTCAAAGCTCCTTGGTTAGCCGGCAATTTATAGGCGGCAACCACATTCGCGGATTGAAATTTATGACTATCTGATAAAACCATTGATCTTTGGTCTGATAAATTCATATCAACCCATGAAATCCCTTGAATATCAGCTCTAGATAAATTTAAGGTATTCGCAAATGCTGATGACATCAACAATAGACTTGATAAAAGTGCGACTTTAAGTTTCATCTATATTCCTTAGTTAAATGTAAAAGCGATCAGTATTACAAAACATTACCGTAATCTGACCGCTTGTTATTAGTATTTATGTAAGTTGGAAGGTATTCTTACCACCATGCTTCCATTTGGATACCACCAATAAACTCACCATCTTTGGCTTTATAACCGTTATCAGTACGGATTTGAGTGTTGAATTTATCATTCCAGCGTGCATAGGTACCAAATACACGGATTGCAGGACGAGCCCAAATACTGTTACCTGCTTGCCATTGTTGTGCAATAGTGTATTTCATCAGATCATTTTTCTTACCAGATGCTTGATCTTTAATATGGTCATAACCTACTTCAAGTAAGGTACTCATTGTCTCAGTCCATTTATACATTGGACGAATACCCGCTGAATACCAAGTTTTACCTTGTTTATTTTTAAGATCTGTTTTTTCATAAATTAACGCATACATCACTTCAATTCTATCCATTGGCGCAACTACACCTTGATTAATAACACGAATCATATCACCACGGTTGCTTTCAAGTGATCCTTGAGCATGACCATTATTCCACGAAGTCATAGAATCTTTTGCGTATTGTACTGCTAATTTATTGAAACCGCCGAAGAAATTACCTTGAGTATATTCAGCAGTGAACATATAACCATCTTTGGTTGCTTTATCATCTAATCTTGCATTATCTTTAGTATGAGCACGACCATAATCAAAACCTAATTCCAAAGAACCATCTGTCCATAATGGAATTTCAGCTAAGCGGATATCAAAAATATCGTTATAAACATCTTTGTTCTTATCACGACTATTTATATATTTTTTTTGAGCATAATCATAATAAGAAGTATATGCACCACCTTGTTCAGTATCACGCGTAACTGCTAAAGATAATTTACCTATCTTCTCGCCTAAATTAATATGTTCAACCCCTGCACCAGGACCTGAAATATCCCAGTAATAGAAGTCATTCATATGAACATCATGACGTTGGTAGAAACGTTTACCCGCCCAAAGTGTTGCACCCGGTAAAGCATCCATAAAGTTTTTAAATTGAACATTCATTTCACGTAATGCAGGATTTGTTGATTCCCAGTCATTTTGTTGTTGAATTGCATAAGCAACGTTAGTATCTAAATAGATGGATTTTTCACCACTTTTAAATAACTCTTGACCTAATTTTAATTCAGCATAAGTTTCTGCTTCGTTACCTAAACGGTATTTAGAACCCCCACCATTTACAGTAAATGCAGCTTGTTCACCACCACCAGAAGTCCAACCAATACCTGAACGAGCGTACCCATGGAAGTCAACTGCAAGAGCTGAAGTGGAAAGAACAGCACTAGAAACAAATGCTGCAAGTAACGTTTTGTTGATATTCATAGATTGCTCCTATGTTGATAAGTTTTTATTAAAATTTACACTATGAAAAAATTTGTTATACACCAAGTTCTTTGAATAATCGCTTACAAGCCGTACCATCTTCTTTAAATAAATGGCAACGTTCTGGATTAATTCCGATTGACATTTCATCGCCCTCTTCAACCAATACAATATCAGATTGACGATAAACTAAACTCTGTTTAATAGGTGGCATTTCAACATGAACCTGAGTTTCATTACCTAATTGCTCTACCACTTTTACTGTACCTTTGATACATACATCACTTTGATCACAAGGTAATAAATGTTCTGGGCGAATACCAAGAGATAGATTATCCCCCACATTAACGCCTGTACTATCTACTGGAATCCAAAAATTTAAGTGTGTAGCATCAGGTAACTCAATTTTCACACCATTTTCTTTAGTTTCAATCACTTTAACAGGTAGGAAGTTCATTTTTGGTGAACCAATAAAGCCTGCCACAAAGCGATTTGCAGGATAATGATATAACTCTAAAGGTTTACCCACTTGAGCAATACCTCCCGCATTGAGTACTACAATTTTATTAGCAAGTGTCATCGCTTCAACCTGATCATGTGTTACATAAATCATGGTTCTACCAAGCTTTTTATGTAATTTTGAGATTTCAACACGCATTTGAACACGTAATGCCGCATCCAAATTAGAAAGAGGCTCATCCAATAAAAAGACCTCAGGTTGAGACACCAAAGTGCGTCCAATAGCAACACGCTGACGTTGTCCGCCAGATAACTCTTTTGGTTTACGTTGTAACAAATGAGCTAATTGTAAAATTTCAGCCACTTGATTCACACGTTGATCAATATCTGCTTTTGAATGTCCTGCAAGCTTTAACCCAAATGACATATTCTCAGCAACATTTAAATGAGGATAGAGTGCGTAAGATTGAAACACCATCCCAATATTACGTTTTGCAGGCGGTACATCATTTATCCTTTGATCACCAATATACAAATCACCTGTTGTAATATCTTCTAACCCAGCGATCATTCGCAATAAGGTTGATTTACCACAACCAGATGGTCCAACAAATACGACAAATTCGCCATCTTCAATATGTAAATTAATGTCTTTAGAAATATGCACATTACCGTAAGATTTTCCTACGTTAACGAGTTTAACCTCTGCCATTTTCTATTCCTCCAAAAATGATTTGTGGCGTAGATTACTGGTTTTCTTGGCTTTTGCCATCATACCCCAGCAAATTTATTTACTTTTTTTGAAAAAATTTTTTAACAAAAAAATAGCTTTTTTTGTGACATTTATCACAAAATTTATGTAAATTTATGTGATCTATTTCTCAATTTTAGGAAAATAAGCGAAAAATGAGATCTAGATCACTAATTAAATATTTAGGGATGAATCAGGGGGATGATGTTTATTTATATGGAATCTTGAAATATGTGCCAGAAAAATTTTATTCATAAAATAATGAGGGGAAAAACGATGACAAAATTAACTAAAACTGCATTAACAGTACTCGCTGGAGTATTTTTAGCACAAGGTGTTAATGCCAAAATCGTTGAAGGTCAATTAAATATTTGGATAAATGCCGATAAAGGTTATAACGGTCTTGACCAAGTTGGGAAAAAATTTGAAGAAGAAACTGGAATCAAAGTTGTTGTTGAGCATCCAAGTGGATTAGAAGAAGTCTATCCTCAAGTTGCATCAACTGGTGATGGTCCAGATATCATTATCTTCGCTCATGACCGTTTCGGTGGTTATGCACAAGCTGGCTTACTTGCTGAAGTACAAACCAGTGATAATTTTAGAAGCAAATTATCTGACATTGGTTGGAATGCAACTAAATACAATGGAAAACAAATTGCTTATCCAATCGCTGTAGAATCTTTATCACTTATCTACAATAAAGATTTAGTACCAACTCCACCAAGCACTTGGGAAGAAGTTGAAAAATTAGATGCTGATTTAAAAGCTAAAGGCAAAAATGCGATCATGTGGAACCTTACAGAACCTTACTTTACATGGCCAGTAATTTCTTCACAAGGTGCTTATGCATTTAAAGTGACTGATAGCGGATATGATGTTAAAGATATCGGTGTTGCAAATGAAGCAGCTCAAACAGGTTTACAATTTGTTGTTGATTTAGTGAACAAAAAAATTGTAAATGCTGATATGGATTATTCTGTTGCTGAAGCGTCCTTCAACAAGGGTGACACAGCGCTTACAATCAATGGTCCTTGGGCATGGTCAAATATTGAAAAAAGTGGCATTAATTATGGTGTAGCAGTATTACCAACATTAAATGGTAAGGCATCAAAACCTTTCGTTGGTGTACTCAGTGCGGGTATTAACTCTGCTAGTCCAAATCAAGATTTAGCAAAAGAGTTCTTAGAAAACTATTTATTAACTGATGAAGGTTTAGAAACAGTGAATAATGATGTTGCACTTGGTGCTGTTGCATTAAAGAGCTATCAAGCTAAATTAGCGTCAGATCCTCGTATCGCTGCAACAATGCAAAATGCAGAAAATGGTGAAATCATGCCAAATATTCCACAAATGAGCCGTTTCTGGTATTCAGAAAAAGCTGCGATTAATTCAGCAGTGACAGGTCGTCAATCTGTGAAAGATGCATTAGATGAAGCCAAAGCGAAGATTGAAAAAGAATAATATTTAGTCTATAAAAACTCACAATCAAAAGGTTTGGTGAAAATATTTTGCCAAACCTTTAATTAAATAAAAAACAAACTAAATTTTGATATTCAATCACAAGCGGTCATATTTTCAATTATTTTTGCAATTTGTCTCTATTTTGCCTCTAGGTAGTTATAAAAGGAATATCTCATGTTATCCTCAACTCAAGCAACAAATTCATCATCCCACACTTGGGTAAAAAGGACGTTTGTCGGGCTACTGTACCTCGTTGCATTTTATTTAGTGTTCACTATTTATCTTCAAGGTGAAATTCTTTTTGCCCTTTTAGCATTAATCATTATTACTTCGGGTATTTATATTTTCAGTAACCGTATAACTTACCGCTGGCGTTATGTTTACCCAGGTGTAGCAGCAATGGGAATTTTTGTTATTTTCCCTTTAGTCGCCACAGTTGTTATCGCTTTTACCAATTATAGTGGCTCAAATCAGCTAAACTTCAATCAAGTCGTTACTCAGCTACAAAATCAGAAGTATTTTTCAGGTGAGCGATATGGATTCAAATTACTTGAATCAGAAGAAGGAATGCACCAAATTGCCTTAGATAATGCTGAATTACAAAAATATTACCTTTCCGAACCGCTTGTTGTTGCGGATCTAGAGGGTGATATCACTGTATCTGAAGTAGAAGTACTACCTGAACAACCAGTCGCATCATTACGTGTTACAACACAGAACCGTCAACAATTACAAAGTATCAATGTGATTCTACCGAGTAATGATAGCTTAACCATGAGTTCATTACGTCAATTTGCACAACAAAGCGCTCGTTACCAATTTGATGACACAACGACTATTCTCACTAATTTAGAAACTGGCGATCGCTACAAACCTAATGATGAGATTGGTTTCTTTGAACAAATTGATAATCAAGATCAATTTACTGGAAAACGTTTAGAGCCAGGTTATACCGTACCAATTGGTTGGAAAAATTTTGTGAAAATTTTAACGGATGAAGGTGTTCAACAACCTTTCATTAAGATTTTCATTTGGACCGTGATTTTTGCCTTACTAACCGTGGTATTTACCACTACATTGGGTATGATTTTCGCATCATTGGTGCAATGGGAAGCATTAAAAGGAAAAGCAGTTTATCGCTTATTGTTAATTTTACCTTATGCCGTCCCTGCATTTATTTCCATGCTGATTTTTAAAGGGTTATTTAACCAAAGTTTCGGGGAAATTAACCTTATCTTAAATAGCTTATTTGGTATTCGCCCAGAATGGTTTAATGATCCGTTCCTAGCGAAAGTGATGATTTTAATCGTCAATACTTGGTTAGGTTACCCTTACATGATGATTCTATGTATGGGGTTATTAAAAGCGATTCCATCTGATTTATATGAAGCCTCATCTATTGATGGTGCGAGCGTATGGCAAAACTTCAGAAAAATTACAGTGCCATTACTCCTTAAACCACTTATGCCATTAATGATTGCAAGTTTTGCGTTTAACTTTAATAACTTCGTATTAATTCAATTATTAACAGGTGGTGGTCCAAGTATGATTGGAACAAGTACACCAGCAGGAAATACTGACTTATTAGTGAGCTATACCTACCGTATTGCTTTCGAAGGAAGTGGCACACAAGACTTCGGCTTAGCAGCAGCAATTGCGGTGATCATTTTCTTATTGGTAAGTGTACTTGCACTCTTCCAAATTCGTTTGACCAAAATGCAACAAGAATAGGATTCTGCCCTTCTCACTCAACTCTCACTCAACTCGCAAAGAGTGAAAGGGCATAAAGAAAAAGGAAAATACTATGGCTATTCAACCAAAATCAATGAAATTGCGTTTATTCGCAACGCACCTTTTCCTCATTTGTTTCTGTGCGTTAATCATGTTCCCTTTACTTATGATACTCGGTATTTCACTTAGACCGGGAAACCTTGCTTTAGGGGAAATCATTCCAAGTCAATTTTCACTGGAACACTGGAAATTGGCATTAGGTTTTAGTGTCACGAATGCTGATGGTTCAGTCACGCCTCCACCATTCCCTGTTTTATTATGGTTATGGAATTCAGTGAAAGTGGCAACCATTACTGCGTTAATTACATTGGCATTATCGACAACTTCGGCTTATGCCTTTGCGCGTTTCCGTTTTTCTGGGAAAAAGACGCTGTTACAAAGTATGTTAATTTTCCAAATGTTCCCAGCGGTACTTTCTCTCGTCGCTTTATATGCGTTATTCGACCGCTTAGGGAATTACATTCCATTACTTGGTTTGAATACGCATGGAGGGGTAATCTTTGCGTATTTAGGGGGAATTGCAATGCATATTTGGACTATCAAAGGTTACTTTGAAACCATTGATAAATCCCTTGAAGAAGCAGCAAGTTTAGATGGTGCTACACCGTGGCAAACATTCCGTTTAATCTTATTACCTCTTTCTGTACCGATTCTTGCCGTTGTATTTATTCTTTCATTTATTGCGGCAATTACAGAGGTTCCTGTTGCCTCACTCTTACTACGTGACGTCAGCAATTACACCCTTGCAGTAGGTATGCAGCAGTACTTATACCCACAAAACTACCTTTGGGGTGACTTTGCTGCGGCGGCAATACTGTCAGCAATTCCAATCACACTCGTCTTTATCGTTGCACAACGTTGGCTTGTGGGTGGACTCACCGCAGGTGGTGTAAAAGGCTAAATATTCAACGCTCTCTACTAATAAAAATAATAGAGAGCGTTTTACATTCAATTGGTTTTAATTTTTTGAGATATTTTTAGGACATAATATGACAAAAGAGCATCCTTATCTTTATCCTTACTTTTTAGATGAGCATGGAAATAAAAAATACGCTGAACAATCGGTGTATGATCGTATGGCAACATTACTCGGTGAGCCTAAACCAGCAAAAATCCTACCGCCAGTTAAAGTCATTAAACAAGGTGAATCACTAGTTCTTCCGTTAAATATTGAAGAGCAAAAAAAATCATCACTTGATTGGACATTATCATTGGAAAGCGGTGAGATCATCAAAGGAAAATGCAAATCGAATCAAATCGAATTACCCGATACATTGCCCCTTGGTTATCATCAACTCACATTAGCGGACCATTCAGCGGAATGTCGTATCATTGTTACACCAGAAACAGCATATCAACCCCAAGCATTAAAACAAGGCAAAAAATTATGGGGTTCGATTTTACAACTTTATACGCTACGTTCTGAGAATAACTGGGGGATTGGTGACTTCGGCGATCTCAAACAATTCCTTACTCGCTTAGCCATAAAAGGTGGCGATTTTGTAGGATTAAACCCAATTCATGCGCTTTTCCCTGCTAATCCAGAAGGGGCAAGCCCATATAGTCCATCTTCTCGTCTATGGCAAAATATTCTGTATATTGACGTTACAGCTGTTGAGGCATTCAAACAGAGTAAAGACGCACAAACTTGGTTCTATTCACGTGAAATTCAACAACAAATTAACGAGGCGCGTTGCAAAGATTATGTTGATTATTCGCAAGTGATTAGATTAAAACTCGAAGGGTTGCATCTTGCTTACAATGCTTTTAAACAACAAGATCAAACTGAATTTGAGCAATTTATTGCACAAAATGGTGAAGCATTGAAAGTGCAAGGCACTTTTGACGCCTTGCATCAGTGGTTATCTTCACAATTTAGCGACCAATGGGGATGGACAAGCTGGGATAGACAATATCAAAGCTATCGAAATTCAGCAGTTAAAGCATTCCAACAAGAACAGTCTGATTTAGTTAGATTCTATATGTGGTTACAATTTTTAGCACAACAACAACTGAAAAGTTGTAATGAATTAGCTAAAAAACTCGGGATGCCGATTGGTTTTTACCGCGATCTTGCAGTAGGCGTTGCAGATAATGGGGCTGAAACTTGGGCAGATAAAGAACTTTATGTACTGGATGCCTCTGTCGGTGCGCCTCCTGATATCTTAGCACCACAAGGTCAAAACTGGGGCTTATCGCCAATGCATCCTGAAGTAGTACAACACAGAGGATACCAACCTTTCATTGATTTACTCCGTGCTAATATGAAAGATTGTGGTGCATTACGTATCGACCATATTCTCGGCTTTGCTCGCTTATGGTGGGTAGCTAAAGGTGATTCTGCAAAAAATGGAGTTTATATTAAATATCCACTTGAAGATCTATTAGCAATTCTTGCTTTAGAAAGCCAACGTCATCAATGTCTAATCGTGGCAGAAGCATTAGGTACAGTTCCAGAAGGTATGTTAGAGGCATTAGAAAGCAAAGGTATTCTTGCCTATAACATTTTCTATTTTGAATTTGATAATCAAGGTAGTAAACCATTAGCCGATTATCCATACCAAGCAATGACAACCCTAAGTACTCACGATTTACCAACAGTGCAAGGTTATTGGAAATTACACGATTTCGATCTAGGGCAACAGTTTGGCGTTTATCCAAATAAGGATATTTTACATTCATTACGTGATGCTCGTCATGATAATAAAGTTGCCATTCGCCGAGCTGTTGAGGCAGTACAAGAATTAGAGCCTGATTATATGGGGATTACTCAAAACTTTACCCACCAACTGCAAGGTTATGTAGCTGATACCAATAGTGCCTTATTTGGTACGCAACCGGAAGATTGGCTCAATATGCTAGATCCTGTCAATATTCCGGGTACAAGTAGCGAATACCCGAACTGGCGAAGAAAATTAAGCCGTACAGTGAATGAAATTTTTGATGATGAAAAAGTTCAGCAATTGCTAGATACTATCAGACAAAAACGTCACGGTTAAAATGCTATCCCCATAACAAAGGGACGAGGTAATATATTTACCTCGTCCCTCTTATTTATATATCACACTTAATCTACTCGTTATGCAATTTTTTCACTAAGCGATTTTCTTAGCCAACATTGTCGCAAATTGCAGTTCAATGCGATTTCCGTTTTCATCCACTTTATGTAACTTACCAAGATCTTCATTATATTTTACTAATTCCCAACCTTGATAATATTGTTTTAATTCTCCCTCTGCAAAGGTAAATGAGAATGGCATTTTGCACGGATATTTATCGGTACTCATTGCACAGACAATCAAGTTATACCCACCGACCTTGGTATTTTTTTGCATATTCTCAATAATGGCAGGAATACGATCACGATTTAAGAACATCAACACAACAGTCGAAACAATGAAATCAAACTCACCTTCAATTGTTGCTTCATTGATATCATAAATACCTATACTTAGATTTTTAATATCCTCTTTTTCAATAATACGGTCTAAAAATGCAATGCTTTCTGAATTGAAATCTACCGCAGTCACATCAAAACCTAATAGATTCAGAAATAATGAGTTTCTGCCTCGCCCACAGCCTAAATCTAATGCCTTACCTTGCTTAATATAATTGACCGCATTTAACACTTCTGAGTGTGTTTTAGTTAGGCTATATTTTTTTGCGACATAATCTTCTGGTAAGCAATAGAAAGCAAGCTGACATTCTAGATCATCACTCAATGCCTCTACTTTATGCCATACTTGAGGTTCCACAAAATCGGGCTGATTATCGACATCGAAGATATGTTCTCCAACAACTTCGCCTTCTTCAGTCAAATGATAGAACTTCAATTTGCCTTTTAAAATCGATAATTTCGCCCATGTTCCTTCTTTGGTGTTGTGTTTCTCTTGAAACATTTGCGGTAAAGTAGAAACATTCCATACAGGCATTTGTTTATAACAGACTAAATCTTTCATTATCTCTCCTTAAACTAAAATACATTCATATTGCCTGATAAATATCTTATTCTTTTGTAAAAAACTCGCAATAAAAAAACCGACTAAAATAGTCGGTCTTTATTGATCAATTGATATATGTCAAAAGCAAACACTACTCTTTCCAAATGACGTGGTACTCTCGATTATCTTCTTCGTGAGAAATGAGGAAACGGGCAAAAACATCATCCATTTCATCATTCTCATTGACCAATCCAACCCATACTTCTGCAAAAGCATCAGGATCGATTAAAGTACCAATTTCTTGATCCCAAGTATCACTGGTTTCCACCATTTCTACCGCACCACGCTCTTCAAATTGTAAATTGAAAAGTAGAATATCAGCAGGGTCGAGGTTTTCGCCCGCCATTTCTAAGAAAATATCGTAAGCAATATCAATTGCTTCATCGGGTGTTAATTTTGTTGTCATAGTTTTCTCACTAAAATGTTAAGACTTTATCCGCTTCCATCGTCCAATCAGCTAACTCAATCAATGAACCAATCTCCACTCCATCAGCTAAAGGTAAATGCGTAATGCCTCGTGCGGTGGTACAAGTTTTACATAATTTGATGGTTGCCCCTTGCGTTGCCAAAATTTCGAGCATTTGTTGAGCATGGTAACTTTCTGTCGGATGTTGATTGGCTAATCCTGCAACAACGGCATCAGACATTAAAAATAATCGAATGGAGGCATTGTGCTGTTCTTGAATTTGCATTGCTAAACGTAATCCACTAAAAAACGTTTCATTTCCATAAGGTGCTGAATTAATGATAAAAAGTAATTTCTGCACGTTTTCCTCCTAGTTAAATGATAAATACAAGCGGTAACTTCCATTCCATATTTTGCAAAATAATCGAAGAAAGTTACCGCTTCTCTATTTACAAGAATTTAGATTATCCTACCCAAATAAATTTAGCGATAAAGAGTAAAGAAACGACCGCAACAGGCGCATTAATTTCTTTAAACCTACCAGTACCAATTTTCATTACGCAATAGCTAATAAATCCAAATGCAATACCTTCTGTGATTGAATAAGTGAATGGCATCATTGCTGTTGTGATGAATGCAGGCGTTGCTTCCGTTAAATCATCCCATTTTACTTCAATTAGGCTTGAAGCCATTAAAATACCAACGAAAACTAATGCACCCGCTGTCGCATACGCAGGGACTAAACCTGCTAAAGGCGAGAAGAAAATGGTTAATAAGAATAAGATACCCACGACCACAGCAGTAAAGCCCGTACGTCCGCCAACGGAAACACCTGAACCACTTTCAATATAAGTACTGATTGCAGAAGTTCCCATATAAGAACCGACCATTGCACTCACACTGTCCACATAAAGTGCTTGTTTCATTCTTGGGAAACGACCTTTTTCATCAGTGAAACCTGCTTTATTGGTAACGGCAATTAACGTACCTGATGAGTCAAATAAATTGACTAACATAAAAGAAAAAATAATGCCGAGTAACGCTGTATCAAATGCGCCTGCGACATCTACTTGCCCGACTACTGCCTCTAAACTTGGTGGGAAAGATACCACGCCATTAAAGGTAACCGCCGGATCAAAAGCTAATGCAAGAGCAGTAATTACGACGATAGAAACTAACACACCAGAGAACACGCCTCTTGCAGCTAAAACCACGATAATGAAAAAGCCTAAGATTCCCATCAATACTTTAGGATCATGTAAATCACCTAATGCAACTAATGTTTCTGGATTCGCTACCACAAGCCCCATATTTTTAAAGCCAATCAGCGCAATAAATAAGCCGATCCCTGCGCCAATACCGACACGTAAACCAAGTGGAATAGCTGACATAAACCAATAACGGATTTGTAATACAGTAAGGATAAATAAGCCAACTGAACCGAGGAAAATCGCCCCCATCCCTGTCTGCCAAGAGTAACCCAATTTTTGAACTACTACGAAAGCAAAGAAAGCATTCAAACCCATTGCGGGTGCAAGTGCAATCGGTAAATTACTGAATAAGCCCATTGCAATAGTACCAAATGCGGCTATCAAACACGTTGTCACAAAGACCACTTGAGTATCCATTCCTGCTACACCAAGAATAGAAGGGTTAACGAACACTATATACACCATCGTAAAGAAGGTGGTAATTCCAGCGACAATCTCCGTTTTCACCGAACTGCCTTTTTGTTTAATCTGGAAAAGTTTTTCTAACATAACAATATTCTCTAAGGTTAATTAAAAGGAAATCTTATAAAACTTAATAATCTAAAACACGTTCAAGCAAAGCAACTGAAAGGAATGCCATGCTAAAACGTTGTTCATCTGCCACAGACCAAAACTGCAAGCTATTTTCATCTTTATTCAGTAATTGGCTAATTTGTAACACATTACTCTCATTTTCTTCACTGTGTTCGCCATTTTTAACAGGTGTGACGACTTCTGACTCATTAAATTCAAGCCAGTCTGCTTGTTGCCAAGAGTCACTCAATGCAACAGCATCTAATTGGTAAGATGATTGAATCGACACCATTTGGGCACTACCATAAAAGACAGGAACTTGGACAGAATGAAAAGTCACATTAGCGGTCAGATTTGGTAACACTTTTGCAAGTTGTAATTCAAATGCTCGGGAGAAAGGTAATTGAGCCTCATCGCCTTGCACATTCGCAGGTACAGTATCAAATGCGACTCTCGGTTTATCATCATCTAGCGGAATACCATTTAACAATTGAGCGGTTTGTCCTGCTAATTCACGCACTTTTTCATCACCGAAGTAAGCTGATGGCAATAATGAAGTCACAAAGATATTGTCAATTGGCTGAGTTAAAAGTGGTTTGATCGCTAACGCTAATTGGCTAATTTGTGGATTCGCTAATGCGACAATATTACGCTCACGTAAATTCACAATCGCTTCATCATTCACACTCGGCACAACCACTGGCACATCACCAATCAATGCGGAAATGCCATATAAATCTAAAATAATACATCCCGCTTGAACCGCTTTCGCCAAATGCTCTGCTTGAGCCATTTTCCCTGCAAATAACACATGGCTAAACTGACTCCAATCCACCTCATCTAATGCGATTTGTGCTACAGCTTTTGTCCCAAAGCGTAATGAATGTTCTTCCCCAAAACTGTCTAATTCTACGGCACTGACTACCTCAATCTCTAGCTCACTTGTCTCCAAAATTTCTAATATTTTTTCTGCTAATAAAAAATCTGAAGCAATCGCTAAATGAATATTTGCCATTCTACTCTTCTCTTGTAAAAATAAAGGCTGAATTCTACTCTTATTTAAGCTTTTTGAAAAAGGAAAAACCATGACTCCTGCAATTAATCTTCTTAAAAAACAGAAAATTCCATTTACATTACATCCTTATGAACACGATCCACAAAATACCAATTTCGGACAAGAAGTCGTTGATAAATTGGGATTAGACCCCAATCAAGTATTTAAAACATTACTTGTTGCTCAAAATGGCGATCAGAAAAAACTGGCTGTCATGGTTTTGCCTGTGTCTAAAATGTTAAATTTAAAACGCGCAGCACACGCCCTTGAAATAAAAAAAGTGGAAATGGCAGATAAAGACGTTGCACAAAAATCCACAGGATATCTACTAGGCGGAATTAGCCCTCTCGGACAAAAAAAAGCACTACCTACTATTATTGATATTTCTGCAACACAGTTTGAGACTATTTTTGTTTCCGGGGGAAAACGAGGATTAGATATTGAGCTATCAGCCAATGCTCTTGCACAATTGCTGAATGCTCATTTTGCTGAAATCTCCGAATAGAATTATTGAAAATGATAATTAAATAAATAGTTTTTACCTTTCACAAAGGTGCTATTCTCCCCATTTTCAATAGCTTAAGAGTGTGGTATAGTTAGGTTTTATGAAGTGGTATCTCATTCTCATTTAGAAATAAATGAAAAAATAGATACTTAGCCCAAGAAATTGATTTATATGGCAAAACAAGATTTAGATTGTATTACGATTGATCTGTTCGCGAATATGCCAAGAGTTGGGCGTCCTCGTACTAATCCTCTTAGTCGAGAACAACAAATCCGAATTAATAAACGTAATCAACTGAAACGAGATCGCTCGTCTGGGTTGAGACGAGTAGAGTTAAAGCTACATTTGGAACTCGTACAAAAATTAGAAGAACAAGCTGGTACTAAAGGTTTATCTCGCGGACAGTTAATTGAACACATCTTAAATGAATATATAAATAATCATTAATTCATTATATTTAAACAAAAAATAGGTAAGTCAAATGGCAGTTGTTGGTTTATTTTATGGTTCTGATACTGGAAACACAGAAAATGTTTCTAAAATGATTCAAAAACAAATTGGTGAATCGCTTGTCGATATTCGAGATATCGCTAAAAGTACAAAAGAAGATATTGAAGCCTATGATTTTTTACTCATCGGTATTCCAACTTGGTACTACGGAGAATCCCAAGCAGATTGGGATGATTTTATGCCAACACTCAAAGAAATTGATTTTTCTGGCAAAGTTGTTGGAATTTTTGGCTGTGGCGATCAAGAAGATTATGCAGAATATTTCTGCGATGCAATGGGTACGGTACGTGATGTAATTGAACCAAACGGTGCTGTTATTGTAGGCCATTGGCCAACTGAGGGTTATTCTTTTGAATCTTCTCAAGCTCTTGTTGATGAAAATACGTTTGTCGGGTTATGTATTGATGAAGATAGACAACCAGAGTTAACAGAAGATCGTGTTAACCGTTGGTGTAAACAAATTTTTGATGAAATGTATTTAGCTGAATTAGCTTAATTCACACAATAAGTACAAATAGTAAGTACAGGAGAGATAAAAATGTCCGAAGAAAATGTAACACTACTCAAGAAAGTCGGTTTAAAAGTTACTGAACCACGTTTAACTATTCTTGAATTAATGCAAACAACACGCAAAGAAATCCAACATTTTTCTGCTGAGGACAT
Source organism: Otariodibacter oris (assembly GCF_009684715.1). Lineage (NCBI taxonomy): Bacteria > Pseudomonadati > Pseudomonadota > Gammaproteobacteria > Pasteurellales > Pasteurellaceae > Otariodibacter > Otariodibacter oris. Next base: position 1,519,821 of record NZ_CP016604.1, read on the forward strand.
TTATAAATTACTTCTAGAAAAACACTCTGAAATTGGATTAGCTACAGTTTATCGTGTACTAAATCAATTTGAAGAAGTTGGTATTCTTACCCGTCATAATTTTGATTCAAATAAAGCCGTATATGAGTTAAACTTTAACCATGAACACGATCATATTATCTGTATGGATTGTGGTAAAGTGTTTGAATTTAAAGATACAGAAATGGAAAAAAGACAACGTGAAATTAGTCAACAACATGGTATAGAGTTGTCTAATCATAGTCTTTACCTTTACGGAAAATGTAGTAATCTACAATCATGTGATGAGAAAGAAAAAAGTTAAGTTTTCATTTCTTCCATTATTCAAATAACAAAGCAAGCGGTGAGATTTTAACAAATTTTTGTAAAATCACGCCGCTTGCGTTTATGCATTAACATAACAAGTGATACCCTATGACTGAACAGAATTCACCCATTCCTGCAAAAGTAAGACAACCTCGCAGAATATCGCCTTTTTGGATACTACCGCTCATTGCCTTTATCATTGGTATTGTACTCTTTTTTCAAATATTAAAAGAAACTGGAGAAAATATTACAATTCGCTTTCAAAATGGTGCTGGGATTGAAGCAGGAAGAACGGCAATTCGATATCAAGGATTACAAATAGGTGTAGTAAGAAAAGTTGCATTTGTGGATGACCTAAAAGAAATTGAGGTCACTGCTGAAATAAATCCTGAAGCAACATCGGTATTACGAGAAGGAACAAAATTCTGGTTAGTCCAACCAAGTGCTTCTTTAGCTGGTATTTCTGGGATTGATGCTCTTGTTTCAGGAAATTATATTACATTATTACCGGGTAATGGAGATAGTCAATACAGCTTTCAGGCTGAAGATGAACCACCTTTGGTACCTGTTACTGATGGTGATTTGATGGTAAAACTAGTTGCTGATGATCTAGGTTCTATTGCTATTGGAGCGAATGTTTATTTTAGAAAAGTACCCGTAGGAACAGTGGCTGATTATCGATTTACACACAATCAAAATAAAGTTGAAATTGATGTCGTGATTGACAAAAAATATGCTCATCTTGTAAAAAAAGACAGTCGTTTTTGGAACACAAGTGGTATTCGAGCTGACTTAAATTTTCCTTCAGGTATCACCATTGAAGTTGACAGTTTAATGTCTGTTGTACAAGGTTCTGTGGCATTCGACTCACCTGAGAATTCCGAACCAGCTTTACAAGGACAGTTTTACTCACTTTATAAGAACTTGAAAACAGCTAAACGTGGTACAAGTATCCAAATCACTTTGCCAATCCAGTCTAATGTTGAAGCAAATGAAACTGGACTATTTTACCAAGGAACTCAAATCGGAATTCTCTCTGAAGTGGATTCTATCATAGGGCTAGAAAATGAATCCTCTTCAACACTAAATGGTATTTTACTAATTGATCCAAGTTACCAAGATTTATTGCGAACAGATACAATCATTTTATTAAAAGAACCTAAATTTTCTCTGAATACATCTCAACTAACTAAGTTTAGTGAACTATTCCGAGGAAACTACTTTGAAATAATTCCTGGTAAAGCAGAAGAAAATAGTTTCACTTTTAATATCCAGAAAGAATCAGATTATTTACTCAATCGACCAAACACTCAATCATTTAGACTAATCTCACCACAATCTTATGGAGTGGATCAGGGTCAAGGAATTTATTATAACGATGTTCAAGTTGGTGAAATTCTCAAAAGAGAGTTAACTATTGAAAATGTTAATTTTAGTGCAATTATTTTTCCTGAATATCGACACTTAATTGGTGAAAATAGTAAATTTGTGGCAATCTCTAACCTTGATGTATCAATAGGTTTAGATGGTATGAATATTAATGCTGGTTCACCATCTAATTGGTTACAAGGTGGAATTCGCTTACTTGATGCTAATCCTACAGGGCAAATTAAGCCAGAATATCCTCTATATAAAGATATAGAAAGTGCAGAAAGTGGTTTAACTGACGATAAAAAACAAGCAGCATTAACCCTCTCAGCTAAAAATTTATCAGGTATTGATAAAGGATCTGTTTTACTATACAAACAATTCCAAGTTGGTGAAGTGTTAGCAATTCATCCTAAAAAAGACCAATTTAATATTGATCTCTTCATACAACCGCAATATAAACATCTATTAAGTGATACAAGTCGCTTTTGGATTGAGCCTGCAGTCAAGGTTGATATCTCAACAAATGGCTTGAGTTTGCAAACGTCTCCAATCATGAGAACATTAAAAGGTGCAATCAGCTTTGATAATGGTGGTGCTAAAAATAACCTTACCCTCTATTCTGATTTTGAAAAGGCACATTCTGGCAATACCTATATTACGATTATTGCCAAAGATGCCACAAAATTAAGCGAAGGTATGCCAATCAAATATATGGGCTTAACGATTGGAACGGTTGAATCCCTCAAACTAGATAATAAGAAGAAACAGATAAAATTAAACGTATTCATTAATAGCCAATACTATAATATTGTAGCTAAATCAGGTAGTAAATTTAAGGCAATATCACCTGAAATTAATACTACAGGTATCAAGAACTTAGATGCATTACTACAGAACTATATTGAAGTGGAACCTGGTAATGGAAAATATAAAGCACAGTTTTCATTAACAGATAGGAATACATTACCAACAACTATCTACAATGGATTCCCAATAATTGTTGAAGCAAGTGATGCGGATGGCATCACACCAGATGCTCCCGTACTTTATCGAGGAATGCAAGTTGGGGTTGTTGAAAAACTTACCTTAAGTGAATTAGCGGATCGTGTATTCATCCATTTACAAATTAATCCATCTTATCGTCATTTAGTACGCAAGAACTCTCAATTCTGGACAGCATCAGGTTATAGCATGAATGTAGGACTCAATGGAGCAACTATTACTTCAGGTACTATGTCACAATTATTAAATGGAGGCATTGCATTCTCTACTCCGTCAGGTAAGATTGTTCAACCACAAGCCGAAGCAAACCGCCATTTCCGTTTACAACGCACCTCTCCAGATAATGCGTTAAAATGGAGCCAAGGCATTGCTGAATGATTTTTATAAAATACTAAGGAGTAAAATAAATGCCTTTACTAGATAGTTTCAAAGTGGATCATACCGTGATGAAAGCCCCTGCTGTACGTGTAGCAAAAACAATGACAACCCCAAAAGGTGATGCGATTACAGTGTTCGATTTACGTTTTTGTCGCCCAAATGTTGATGCACTTCCGCCAAAAGGAATTCACACCATGGAACACCTTTTTGCTGGTTTCATGCGAGATCATTTAAACAGTGATAGCGTTGAGATTATTGATATTTCACCAATGGGATGCCGTACTGGATTCTATATGTCACTCATTGGTACGCCAACACCAGAACAAGTTGCAGAGGCGTGGAAAAACTCAATGGAAGATGTATTAAATAAAGTATCCGATGAGTCCCAAATCCCAGAACTCAATAAATATCAATGTGGTTCTTATGAAGAACATTCTTTAGCGGAAGCTCATGAGATTGCACGCAATATGCTTAAACAGCCAATTGGTATTAATCACAATGAAGATTTAACCCTTGATGAAGAATTACTGAACCCATAAATAGACTTCATCAAAGCGGTGAGATCAGCGATTAAATTTGCAAAGTTTAATCACGATCTCACCGCTTGTATTTTTGGAGGAAAATATGTTTAAAAAATTATTTGAATGGTTTGAAACTCGAATCGATCCCTATCCCACTGAATTACCTCAAACACCTAAAGCAAAATTAATTTCATTTATCTGGAGTACAACACAAGGCTTACGTAAATATATCCTTGTTGCCATTATCCTCAGTATGCTAGTGGGGATCATTGATGCGGTCCTATTTCAATTTATTGGTGAAATTGTCGATTGGGTTTCAAAATACTCACCTCAAACATTATTCTCAGAAAAATGGGGAAGCATGCTTGGAATGATTACCGTGGCTATCGTTGGGGCAGTCATCACTTATTTATATTCAAGTATTCGCTTTCAAACGATGCAAGGGGTTTACCCAATGCGGTTACGTTGGAATTTTCATCGCCTAATGCTAGGGCAAAGTATGAAATTCTATCAAGATGAATTTGCAGGAAGAATCTCATCTAAAGTCATGCAGACAGCACTTTCTACTCGAGATGTCGTAATGACCTTTATCGAAATTGTTGTCTATATGGCTGTGTATTTTATTACTTCAAGTGTTATTCTTGTACAGTTTGACGCGTTATTACTTATCCCATTTGCCGTATGGATCATTATTTTAGTGATCAGCATGCGATATTTTATTCCACGCTTGGCAAAAGCCTCCCAAGCACAATCCAATGCGCGAAGCTTGATGACTGGGCGTATCACCGATGCCTATGCCAATATTTCTACCATCAAACTCTTTTCACATGGTAATCGTGAAACTGACTACGTGAAAGATTCCATGCAAGAATTTATGGTTACCGTACATAAGCAAATGCGATTGGTGACAATGATCGATACTGTCATCTATTGTAACGCATTACTACTACTTACCATGTCTTCTGTTATTGGTTTATTTCTTTGGTCGAATAGCTTAGTCAGTGCGGGGGCGATTGCTACTTCATTAGCATTATCCCTTCGCTTGAAATCTTTAGCACAACGTATTATGTGGGAGTTTGCCAGACTATTTGAGCATATCGGGACAGTACAAGATGGCATGGAAATGCTATCTAAACCATATACCATTGTTGATAAACCGAATGCGAGCTTGTTAAAAGTTACAACTGGTGACATTCATTTCAACCAAGTTAATTTTGCTTATGATGAAAAAAAACCGCTATTAAATGAATTTAATCTACATATTAAAGCAGGTGAAAAAGTAGGGCTAGTTGGACGAAGTGGTGCAGGGAAATCCACACTCACCAATCTTTTACTGCGTTTTTATGATATTCAGTCAGGTAATATTGAAATTGATGGACAAAATATCAAAGATGTTACCCAAGAAAGTTTACGGGCAAGTATTGGTTTAGTGACCCAAGATACTTCATTATTGCATCGTTCTATTCGGGATAATCTCACCTACGGAAGACCAGATGCAACAGAAGAAGAAATTCGGAAAGCAATACAAACCGCTTCTGCCGCTGATTTTATTGAGCAACTTTCTGATTCAAAAGGCAGAACAGGGTTAGCAGCTCACGTGGGCGAAAGAGGGGTTAAACTCTCAGGAGGACAACGCCAACGTATCGCTATTGCACGAGTCATGCTCAAAAATGCCCCAATCTTACTCTTAGATGAAGCAACAAGTGCATTAGATTCAGAGGTTGAAGCCGCTATTCAAGAAAATTTAACGGAATTAATGGAGGGTAAAACTGTTCTTGCTATTGCCCATCGACTTTCAACCATTATGGCAATGGATCGCTTAATTGTAATGGATCATGGAGAAATTGTTGAACAAGGTACGCACAATGAGTTACTAAAACTTAATGGTGTTTATGCTAAATTATGGGCTCATCAAAGCGGTGGTTTCTTAACTGATTAATATCTAAAATCATCTTTATGATCATTTTGATCTTAACGACAGTTTACTATAAACTCTAAATGGTAATTTTTATAGAAGAGAGATACTTTGAAAGGTTTAGCCATTCGATTAATCATTGGAATAGCATTAATTCTGTGGGCATGGGATATGACTTCCCCATGGCAGACTGCAATGCAAACAGAACATAATCGTTATACTCAAATTCTGCAATCAAAAACCATTAGATTCGGGATGATCAATCATCCCCTATCCTATTTTGTCGGTTCACAAGGTAAAGCTGGGGTCGAGTATGACTTAGCCAATGCCTTTGCCGATTTTTTAGGTGTTGAACTTAAAGAAGAATCTTTTGATAGTAGCGAAGCATTATTCAATGCACTAGCACAAAATAAAATTGATATTGCGGCTGCAGGTCTGCTGTATTCACCTAATCAAATGGAAAAGTTTCAAATTGGTCCATCATACTATTCTGCCTCATGGCAAGTTGTTTATAAAAAAGGAACCCAAAGACCTTACAAAATTGAAGATCTTCCTTCTGAATTAGTAATCTCGAATGGTTCTGCTGTGATTCCCATCTTACAAAAACTCGCTAAGATATATCCTAATTTAAAATGGAATGTTACAGATGAATTCACGCAAGAAGAGCTATTATTACAAGTTGCTGAAGGTAAAATTCCTTACACCGTCGCCGTTTCTGTCGATATCTCATCGGCTCAGCAGATCAAACCTGACATTGCTGTAGGTTTTGACTTAACTGATGAAACCCCTGCAATTTGGTATCTCCAAAATAGCAATTACAGTGAATTGCAAGCCTCAGTACTTGAATTTATGAACCACGCAAATGAAACTGGGCTTATTTCTCAAATTGAAGAAAAATATTTCAGCCCATTAGCTAGCTTTGATTATGTTGATACATATAGTTATTTAAAAGCAATTAGAACCATACTCCCTAAATATAAGCCGCTCTTTGAAAAATACAAAGGGGATTTAGAATGGCAAATGTTAGCGGCTATTGCCTATCAAGAATCAAGATGGGATCCCTCTGCCACATCACCTACTGGTGTAAGAGGTATGATGATGCTAACCAGAGATACAGCTGAAAGAATGGGTGTTACCAATCGTATTAGCCCAGAACAAAGCATTAAAGCAGGATCTGAATATTTGCAATATTTAATGAATCAACTTCCAGAAACAATTCAACAAGAAGATCGGATTTGGTTTGCACTTACCGCTTACAACATGGGGTTAGGTCATCTTATCGATTTACGTCGCCTTACTAAACAACTTGGGGGTGATCCAAACAACTGGTTGGATGTAAAAAAATACTTGCCATTATTAGCAGAAAAGCGTTATTACAAAGACTTAAAATATGGATACGCTAGAGGATTTGAGGCATTTAGCTATGTTGAGAATATCCGACGCTATTATTACAGCTTAATTAATTACCAACGTATTACCGAGCCAAAAGAGGAACCTACTGACAGCAAAGTAGAAAGAAAGACCAAGAACACAGCTGAGAATACAACTGATAACACAACTGATAACACAACTGATAACACAACTGATAATACAACTGATAACACAACTGATAACACAACTGAGAATACAACTGAGAATACAACTGGAAATACAACCGAACACATGATAGAAAAAGTTTCAGAAACTAAAAATATATCAAATGCTACCCTTGAGCCAACAATAGAAGAAAAAAATGCTGAAGAATAAAAGGAAATCATATGTATAAAAAACTAAAAAGAAAAAAACATCTATACAATAAAAAATCACGCCGTATTTTACGTATTTACCGTATGAAACGTCGTATTCTTGCTAGACACAGAATTGGCTTTATGATGTTTCAACAACTTCAATAAAAAAAGCCCTTCATATAAGAAGGGCTTTTTTATTTATATTAAAGGAATATATGACCAACTACCTAAGCCAATTCTTTACGTAATTTCTTCGTAACATCCATCATCACTTGTAATTGTGAAATCGTTTCTGTCCAACCACGTGTTTTTAATCCACAATCTGGATTTACCCATAAACGCTCTTTAGGAACAACATTTAATGCCTTACGTAATAAATGTTCAATCTCACCAGTTGCTGGTACACGAGGACTATGAATATCATAAACACCAGGACCAATGTCATTTGGATATTTAAAATCACCGAATGCTTCTAATAACTCCATATCTGAACGAGAGGTTTCAATAGTAATGACATCTGCATCTAATCCAGCAATTTCTGGCAAAATATCATTAAATTCTGAATAACACATATGTGTATGAATTTGTGTATCATCCTGTACACCCATGTAGCTCAATCTAAATGCCTCTCCCGCCCAAGCTAAGTATTCTGCCCAATCTGCACGTTTTAGCGGTAATCCTTCACGAATTGCAGGCTCATCAATTTGAATTACTTTAATTCCTGCTTTTTCTAAATCAATAACTTCATCTGATAACGCAACGCCAATTTGTTTACACACCGTTGAACGAGGAATATCGTTACGCACAAAAGACCACTGTAGAATCGTTACTGGACCAGTCAACATTCCTTTTACAACTTTGCTTGTTAAACTTTGTGCATATTGAGACCAACGAACCGTCATTGGTTCTGGGCGAACTACATCACCATAAATTACTGGTGGTTTCACACAGCGAGAACCGTAACTCTGAACCCATCCAAACTTAGTAAAAGCAAAGCCATCTAGCAATTCACCGAAATACTCTACCATGTCATTACGCTCAGGTTCACCATGAACTAAAACATCTAAATCTAATTCTTCTTGACGGCGAATAACATATTCAATTTCTTTCTTCATCGCTGCTTCATACTCTGCAAGACTTAAATCGCCTTTCTTAAAACTTGCTCTAGCATGGCGAATTTCGACTGTTTGAGGAAATGAACCAATAGTCGTAGTTGGAAGAAGCGGTAACTTCAACCATTCATTTTGCAATTTAATTCGTTGTGCAAATGGTGATTTACGTTTATCCGCATTAACAGGCAAATTAGCTAATCGCTCCGCCACTTCTGAGCGGTGAATTTCCTTACTATTTGCTCTTTCATCTGCCGCCTTTTGACTATCGGCTAATTCATTCTTAACAGCTTCTCGCCCTTTTTCTAATGCAGTTTTTAGGATGCTTAATTCTTCAACTTTTTGCAGCGTGAACGACAGCCAATTATACAACCCAGGATTTTTCTCTTTTAATTGCGTCTCAACACTTAAATCAAAAGGCGTATGTAACAATGAACAACTTGGTGCAATCCATAAGCGTTCACCTAATTTTGCTTTAAGTGGCTCAAGTACATCTAATACGAGATTTAAATTAGCCCGCCAAATATTACGCCCATCAATAATACCTGCTGAAAGGACCTTTGAATAATCTTCAAATGCACTGAGCTGTTCAGGCGCACGTACTAAATCAATATGTAACCCATCTACTGGAAGTGATTTTAATAAATCAGCATGCTCAGCAACGGATCCAAAATACGTAGCCAATAATAATTTTACGTTGACTTGACTTAATGCTGTATAAACTTGCTGATAAGCATCAAGCCATTCTTGAGGTAGATCCAATGCTAATGCAGGCTCATCAATTTGAATCCACTCTACACCTTCTGCAACTAATGCATTTAATATATCAACATAAACTGGTACTAATTTATTTAATAAACCTAAACGATCAAAATTATCCTCTTTTTCTTTACCTAACCAAAGGAAAGTAAGGGGACCTACAATTACAGGTTTAGAATCCAATCCCAAAGCTTTTGCTTCACGGATCTGATTAACGTAATGAGATGGATTAGGTTTAAATTCTGTATTTTTATGAAACTCTGGTACTAAGTAGTGATAGTTTGTATCAAACCATTTCGTCATTTCAATCGCAAATTGTTCCTTATTCCCACGAGCTAATTGAAAATACTGATCTAATGTTAAATTTTGACTATCAAATCCAAAACGTGAAGGAATTCCTCCTGTTGCCACCTGAAGATCTAATATATGATCATAAAAAGTAAAATCCCCTACTGCCACATAATCTGCATTAGCATCAGCTTGGTGTTTCCAATTTTTTTCACGCAATGCCTTAGCCAAATCAAGTAAATCTTGTTCTGCTAATTCCTTACGCCAATAACGCTCTTGTGCAAATTTAAGTTCACGTTTTGCTCCCACTCGTGGAAAACCAAGAATATGAAATGTTGTCATAGATTAATCCTCTGTATAAATGTTGTGTTATTTTTATTTATAGATACCTAGACATTTAGACGTCTAAACATTTAGATGTATAATGAGTAAAATTTTAAATTTATGCAATATAATAATTTTCACGTTCAACATGAATTATTTTCATAAATATAAATTACGTTTATACTAGTCAACCAATGCTAAAATCCTGAGTATTAAAAACTGCGTTAAACGTATTAATCACTATGAAACCAATATTCCTAGAACTTCGTCATTTAAAAACACTTTTGGCCTTAAAAGAAAGTGGCAGCGTTTCACTTGCTGCCAAGCGAGTTTATCTCACACAGTCTGCTCTTTCTCACCAGATAAAAATGCTCGAAGAACAATATGGTTTACCGTTATTTGAACGAAAAACACAACCCTTACATTTCACTCCTGCCGGAGAAAGGCTTATTAAATTAGCCCATGAAATTATTCCAAAAGTTGTTGAAGCAGAATTAGATTTAACTCGAGTGAAACAAGGGGAAGCGGGTGAATTGCGTATTGCTGTTGAATGCCATACTTGTTTTGATTGGCTGATGCCTTCTATGGATAAATTCCGTCAAGATTGGCCTTTGGTAGAATTAGATATCGTCTCAGGGTTTCATATAGACACCATTGGATTATTACTTTCACATAAAGCTGATTGGGCTGTAGTGTCTGCGATAGAAGAAACTGCTGGAGTGAGCTACAAGCCACTATTTTCTTATGAAATGGTGGGTATTTGTTCTAAAGATCATCCTTTAGCAAATAAATCTATTTGGGAAGCTGAAGATTTTACTAATGAAACGTTAATTACTTACCCAGTTCCCGATGATATGCTAGACATTTTCAGAAAACTACTTAACCACAATAAAATCAATCCAACTCGCAGAACAAGCGAGCTTACTATTGCTATCATCCAATTAGTTGCAAGCAAAAGAGGCATTGCTGCATTGCCTTACTGGGCTGTCAAACCTTATTTAGAAAAAGGCTATATCGTTGCCAAGCGTATTACTGAAAATGGTTTATACAGCAATCTTTATGGTGCAATGAGAGAAAGTGATATCAATACTGCTTATATTGGTGATTTTCATACGACCGTCAAAGAACAAAGTTTTTCAACATTCCCTGATCTTATTGTTTTAGATGAATAATAAAAAAGATTATAGGCAAGTTAAAAAAGAAAAATACCCTTATTCACTAGCCTCACTATCATTAGCTCTACTTTTATGGATCACGGCTTTTAATACTCCAGAAGAGTACTCCTGAATTGATTTATCACTTAATCTACCTGCATCTTCTCCCCAAATAGCCAATGCCGCACCCAAAATATTATCTGTATTTCGAATGGCATTATTCGTATTCTCACCATCCCATACCCCAAGATTCCAGTGATTTTCAATATCTTTACCCGCAAAATCAGCTTCCTTGCGCAAATCACTACCTTCTTTTGGCACAAGATAGAGATAGTATGAATTATAGTTTAAAACAGTAAATCCTTTATCAATAAGATCTGGCACACTAGCACACATTTGACGTCTTCTTATTGCAACAGACCGATTTTCAGTATCTCCATCATAACTCCAATAAGTAATCTGGATATTATGATTTAATCCATCTACGTTTTTTGTAATTAACCCATCATTCCATAACCGTGGTGTGAATCCTTTTTGGTCCAAATATGCTGCCAATTCATTTATATAGTCGATAAATTCCTGATTATATTCTTCACTGTATGCAAATTCATCTCCCCCTATATGAAAATGCTTACTTTGGCTACCAAACGCATCAGCAACTTCGGTAATCAGTTTTTTTACAAACTGAACACTTTCAGGTTTAGTAATATCAAGCTCATCATCTACATGGGCAGATTTCAATGAATCCACATAACCTTGTCCATATTTATGAACCAAAAGTTGGAAAATACCGTTCATATGGTTAGGGCTGTCAATCTCTGGAATCAATTCAATATTTTTAGACTGTGCATAACGGGTAATCTCTTTCAATTGCTCATAACTTAAAAATGGTTTACCTGTTTGTGGATTGATATATGCACCATCTTTTCTCTGAATATCATTTTCTACTTTCTGCCCAAGTAAATCGCTCTCCAAAGCATAGTTCTCATGATCGGAAAAATGTAAATGTAAAAAACTCCCACCTGATACTGCTAAAGTATCAATAAAATTTTTAATCACATTGACCGAATAAAAATGACGTGCGGTATCTAACATTAATCCGATTTCTTTATGTGCGGGAGTGCTAGCGTTATTTGATTGAGCTGGAGAAACAGAAGAAAACAGCGTACCATTATTATCGGATATTGTACTATAGGCAGATACATCGCCTAACATCAATCCGAATAAAAGATACGCTGATACGATTTTCAAACGCATAAGCTAATGCGTATTACTTGATAAGTGTGTCATGTAAAATTTTATTCTGTTGTGCAACTTTTTAAGGTCTCATCCCCTGCCATTAACGTTGCGTCTCTACCTTTCGTATAAAGTGCGAGCGTATAATCAGGGTTAATTGCCTTATAAATTGCACCAGATGCTGATTTTTCTATCTTCATCGGAATCATTTCATCAGTATCAACAACAATCGCATAGGAATCTTTGCTTGTATTCACAAATACCACTTCCATAACATCATTGCTTCCACAGGTATAAGCAATTTTTGTTAATTCATCAGTTGATGATTTATCCATTACAGTCGCATTTGCTGACATAGATGCCATAGAAAGAAGTAAAACACTCAATAATTTTTTCATAATTTGTCCTTTTTTATTAACCAAAGTTATGGTGCGCATTCTATAAAAAGTAATATTTTATTCAAATAAATTTTTTCTATAATAAAAAATATAAATTTGTACCCTTACCCATTCTGCAAGGTATCAAAAATCACTTCTGCGAGGGCTTTGGAAATACCAGGGACGGAGGCGATTTCATCTAATGTTGCGGATTTAACCCCCTGCATTCCGCCTAGATATTTTAATAGAGCTTGGCGGCGTTTTGCGCCTACGCCTGCAATAGATTCTAATCCACTTTCGGTAAAGGCTTTTTGGCGTTTTTTGCGGTGTCCGCTGATGGCGTGATTATGGGATTCATCACGAATATGTTGGATCAGATGCAAGGCGAGGCTATCTGGTGGTAAGTGGATCTCTTTATCCCATTTACTAATGAGCAAGGTTTCCAATCCTGCTTTACGCTCTACCCCTTTGGACACACCAATTAATAATGGCTTGGTTTTATCCCAATCCACATTTAACTGTGAGAAAGTCGCTAATGCTCGGTTTAATTGCCCTTTTCCGCCATCAATAAAAATAATATCGGGAATTTTTTCAGGTGGTAAGGGTTTATCGTAACGTTTGATTAGAGCTTGTTCCATTGCGGCATAATCATCGCCTCCTGTAATCCCTTCAATATTAAATCGACGATAATCCGATTTCAGCGGCCCATTTTCATCAAAGACCACACAAGAGGCGACCGTTTGTTCGCCCATTGTATGACTAATATCGAAACATTCCATACGCTTGATTTCAGGTAACTCTAATAAACTTTGTAAAGCTTGGTAACGAGCATGAATCCGGGAGTCTTGCTTTAATTGCAACATTAATGCTGCCATTGCATTCGTTTGAGCTAAAGCAAGATAGCGACTCTTTTCGCCTCGCACTTTATCTTGAATAACGACTTTATGTCCTGCCTGTTCACTCAAAACTTTGGCTAAAGAATCCGCCTCACTGACTGGATGATCGATAATAATTTGATTGGGAATCGTGCGATGATGATTCATCTGTAAATAAAATTGCCCGATAAATGTATCACTCAATTCAGCTAAATCCGTATGGTTTGGCACTTTGGGAAAATAACTGCGGTTCCCCAATACTTTGCCTTGTCGTACAAATAAAATATGTACACACGCAACACCGTGCTGATAGGCAATGGCAATAATATCAAGATCATCTAAGCGTTCATTAGACACAAATTGTTTCTCTGTTACCGCTCTCACTTGTTGAATTTGATCACGGAAACGTGCGGCACTTTCAAAATCTAATGCTTCAGCAGACTTTTCCATTTTACTGATTAAATGTTCAATAACTTGCTGATCTTTCCCTTGCAAAAAGAGTCGTACAAATTGCACTTGTTGATCATATTCCTCTTGAGAATAATAACCTTCGACACAAGGAGCTAAACATCGTCCGATCTGATATTGCAAGCAAGGGCGAGAGCGATTTTTATAATATGAATCTTCGCATTGGCGAATAGGGAAAATTTTCTGTAATAAATTTAACGTTTCCCGAACTGCTGTAACATTCGGGTAAGGTCCAAAATATTCACCCGCAACCTTTTTACTGCCCCGAAAACTACTCAATCTTGGGTGTTTATGCTTTGAAAGCAGAATATAGGGATAAGATTTATCATCTCGAAGTAATACATTATAACGAGGCTGATTTTCCTTAATATAATTATGTTCGAGTAATAACGCCTCTGTTTCTGAATGGGTGATGGTGGTTTCTATATGCGCAATATTGCTAACTAATGCTTCGGTTTTTCGACTGGATAAATTGGCCCGAAAATAGCTTGATAAGCGTTTTTTAAGATCCTTTGCTTTTCCCACATAGATAATCGTGCCTTTATCGTCATACATACGATAAACACCCGGTTGATGAGGAACGTTACTGAGAAAAGATTTAGAATCAAAGTTAGACATTGGCAAATTTTTATAAAAATCAGACCGCTTACAAGCGGTCTGTTTGAGATGAAATTTTACGATTTTAGCGTTTAATAAATTATTTTAACAAACTGCCTTTTGAGGCTTTAAGATATTGTAGCATAGACCAGATTGTCAGTATCGCCGCAATATAAAGCAGGATGAAAGCTAAGATCTCCATGAGCTCACTTTGTCGCCAAAGCAAACCACCTAACGACAACAATTGTGCGGTTGTTTTCACTTTACCCCAAATGGATACCGCAACATTGGCTCTTTCGCCAATTTCTGCCATCCATTCACGCAATGCAGAAATAATGATTTCACGTCCAATCATAATGGCAGCAGGAATGGTAATCCACCAAGTATGGTAATACTCCACGACGCAAGCTAATGCGGTTGCCACCAATACTTTATCTGCCACAGGATCTAAAAATGCACCAAGTCGTGTTGTTTGATTCCATTTACGTGCTAAATAGCCATCAAACCAATCTGTCATTCCTGCAATAGCAAAAATAAAAGTGGTAATTTCTGGTGAATGAGGAATAGGTAAATAAAATGCTAAAACGAATAGTGGAATTAGCACTACACGAAAAATAGTTAAGTAGGTTGGGATATTAAGTTTCATCACAATCACACAAAGAAGAAGATGCTATATTCTAGTAGATGCCCGTTAAATAAGAAAGAATAAGCGGTAATATTTTAGACATTTTTTGCAAAATTTACCCAAAATCCTACCGCTTAAATCACATACTATTACTTAGTTGGAACAGCCTGATCTTTCTCTACTTGTGCAACACATAAATGTAGAATTTCTTCTGCACCCTCTTTAATATAATCATCATCACGTACTTGGTTCTTTTGCAAATCAACCATCGCATCATTAATACCCTGCGTTGTACTCTTCGGTTCAACAAAAGACCAACATTTTGGACTTAAGCGATTTGCATTACCTTGTAACTCTGCCGCATACAATACGCCACTATAATAAGCATAGACATCATGATCTAACATTCGATTAAGTAAACTTGCTCTAATTTGCTCAATAGGTAATGTTACACGTTGACTATACCAATCATCCACTCCTCGAGTAAAAGAATCTATATCAAAACTTTGATTAACACGATCTAAATACGTTTGTGCCGTTGCACCATAACCTATCGCATAGGATTTTTGGTCAATTTGATCATTAGCAAGTCGAGTCCAACCGGTAGGTTCATTAAGACTACAAGCAGATAATGCTAAAACAACAACTAAACTAAAGAAATGCTTTAATCCACAATGCTTCATTGTTATACTCCTCAGTATCACTTCAACTTATAGGGTCAAATTTATTCTACCTAATAATTAATGGAATTACTACATGAAACAATATTTAGATTTATGCCAACGCATTGTTGAAAAAGGTAAATGGGTCAATAATGAACGAACAGGTAAACGTTGCCTAACTGTTATTAACGCTGATCTAATTTATGATGTTGAACACAGTCAATTCCCATTAGTTACCACCCGTAAAAGTTTTTGGAAATCAGCCATTGCAGAATTACTTGGCTATATCCGTGGTTATGATAATGCTGCAGATTTTCGTCAACTTGGTACAAAATCATGGGACGCTAATGCAAATGAAAATATTGCTTGGTTAAATAATCCTTATCGTAAGGGCGAAGATGATATGGGATTAGTTTATGGTGCTGTAGGACGCAATTTTCCTAAAGCGGACGGTTCAGGCAATATTGATTTACTCCGCCAAATTGTTGATGATCTAAAACGTGGTGTGGATAATCGTGGCGAAATTTATACCTTTTATCACCCTGGTGCATTTCATATGGGATGCTTACGCCCTTGTTTACATAGCCACCACTTTTCATTATTAGATGGTGTGCTATATTTGAATAGTACTCAACGTTCTGCCGATGTCCCTTTAGGTTTAAATTGGAATATGATCCAATGCTATACATTCTTAGCTTTAATGGCACAAATTACAGGACACAAAGCAGGACAAGCATTTCATAAAATTGTAAATGCTCACATTTATGAAGACCAATTAGAATTGATGCGAGACGTGCAACTCAAAAGAGAGCCATTCTCTCCACCTAAACTTATTATTAACCCTGAAATTAAATCCTTAGAAGATTTAGAAACTTGGGTAACGCTTGATGATTTCAGTGTAGAAGGCTATGAATTTCATCCGAGTATAAAGTATCCTTTCTCAGTATAAAATTACCATATGTAGATTTACTGATTAATATCAAGTCCTAAAAAATACCCTATCATAAAAATGATAGGGTATTTTTTGAATAATTGACTCAATTATATCTACAACAACTAATCTAATTAAGTCTAATCAACTGATAACATTTACTTAATCTTTTTAGCAAACTCATCAACTTGTTTTTCAGCTTCTTCTTTTGTAATACCGTATTTAGCCTGAATCTTACCAATTAGCTGATCTTTTTTCCCATCTAATTCCTTGATTTCATCATTAGTAAGATCACCCCACTGCTCTTTTAAATAACCAGTAACTTGTTTCCATTTACCTTCAACTATATCCCAATTCATTATTAATTCTCCTATATCAAATTAATCATAGACAGTTCGTTCAAGTTAAATCTTTTACTTATTACGCGTAAATAAGCCAACAATATACAATAATAAAATTGCACCTATCACTGCAGTTATAATAGACCCAATCATACCTGTTGATTGGAAACCAACAAGACTTAGAACAAAGCCACCAAAAACTGAACCTATAATACCAATTATAATATTCCCAATTAGCCCGAACCCAAATCCTTTATAAATTTTTCCAGCCAACCATCCGGCAATACCACCAATGAATAACCAAGCAATTAAACCAGCAGACTCCATATTACCTCCATTACCAACTACTTAACTCTTATCATTTTTTTGAATTAAAACTACCCTTTCCTAAAAGGAACCCTACAACAATTGTACCCAATAAAACCTTTTTTGCATGATTATTTGCCAGATAACCAATGGTATTCTTCAATGAATTTTCATCAAATCCTGTTAATTGTGATGTTTCACGAATAGCTTTATCAGTTAAATTAGCATTCTTATAAACTTTCTCTTTAGCCTTAAGTTTATAGGATAGGTAAAGTTTGTAACACAATCCCAAAACAATAAAAGCAATCGCGAAATATAAGTTTGCGTACATTGAACCATATTGTTGCTTCAAATAGATATGTAACGTAATTAAAGCAAACAATATGCCGAGAGCAAAGAAAACAACAGGTACAAACCTAAGTTTGAGTTTTTCTGGAGTTGCCCCCGGAGATCGCATTACTCTAATTAGTATAGGTAAAATTAGCGATCTAAACATATCATTTAACGCTTATTATTTAATAAATAACCAACAATTAAACTTACACCAGCAACGATACCAACAGTAGCAATCGGGTTGTCTTTTGCCTTACTTTCTACTGTATTAGATGCAGATGCAAATTTTTCTTTTAGATATTGGTAAAGATCTTCACTTTCATCTTGGAAGTCTTCTAGCAAATCTTCAGCCTTTGAAGATGCTTTATTTAAAGCTTTACTCGCTTTACGACTTAAACGTTTAGATTCGCTTTCACCAATATCTTTTACTAACGTTGTTATTTCAGAAAGACTTTCTTTTAATGATTTGATTTCTTCTTCTAGAGATTCAATCTTATCTTTTTCTTGAGTTGCCATTTGCATTCTCCTTACAAATTTTTAACCAAAAGGTTAGGTTATACTTTGGCTAAACAGCCAATTCTAAATTTATAGACAGATATAATTAAGTTAGATCCGCCCACAAACTGTATATATCGTAAACAAAAAAAATATCTCTGTAAATGTTTTATGGATATTTTTTTACTTTTCTTTAACAAAAAATTGTTGAAAAAATTTATTAGTGCTAATATTTGCCAAATTAATTAGTAAAGTATAGTTATATGATAAAGACTGATTTTCTGAAACATATGCCTTGGTATGTACTACTATTAGTGGCGATACTATTTTTTTATTTGACACGCTCGATCTTAACACCTTTTATTATAAGTGCTGTTTTGGCTTATTTTGTCTCTCCGTTAATTGATAAATTAGAAGCTAGAAATATCAGTCGAGCTAAATCAGTAGTCATCGCTTACTCGATCATTATTTTACTCTTAGTCCTATCAATTGTTTTTATTGTTCCTATCGTAAGTGAACAAATTAGAGAATTTCAGTATATCAAACCTAAAATAATTCACTTTTTCCAGTATGATTTTTGGCATTATCTGAATAATTGGATTCCATTTGATGTACATATTGATGCCAATACTGTTGAAAAAGCTATCAAAGATACTGTAACAAATAAGACAGAAGAGGGGGATAACACTTTAACACAGAGTGTTTTCAATTCAGCCTCATGGGTCATCTCATTTATAACTAATTTAGCCTTAGTGCCTATTATCACTTATTATTTTTTAAAAAACTACCACGAGATTATCGATAATATATTTAGACTAATCCCCAAAAGAAATAGAGCAACAATGACCAAAATTGCCAAAGAATCAGATAAAAATCTATCTGCCTTCCTTCGTGGACAATTTCTGGTTATGAACATATTAGCTGCCATTTATATTGCCTGTTTAGCAATGATGGGACTAAATTACAGCTTACTGATTGGTCTCATCGCAGGTTATCTAAACTTTATTCCATTTATTGGGCTATGGATAGGCGCTTCTACCGCCGTTCTCGCTGCTATTTTTCAGTTTAGCGACGTATTACATCCAGTCATTGTCCTGGGTATTTTCACTATTGCACAAATCATTGAAGGGAACTTTTTAACACCTAAACTTGTTGGAGATAGAATTGGATTAGGTCCTGTTACTGTTATTTTTGCGGTAATGGCGGGAGGCGAATTGCTCGGTATTATTGGTGTACTTATTGCACTCCCCTTATCTGCTGTTCTAAAAGTTATACTGGAACATATTCGAGAATCTTATGAAGAAAGCGAATTATATGAAAATGATAGCAAGCTCATTATCCCAGATGATAGCAATCAAAATATGTTTCATGAAAAATAAAACATTTTTTCTTTAAAAAATTACTCTCATAAGAAAAAAAGTCACCTAAATATCAGGTGACTTTTTATATATTTTTAAATAGTGAGTTAAAAGAGCAAAACCTATTTCTTCAACGAATAACTATAAACTGTTCCATCAAACATTACAGGGACTAACAGATTATCACCATAACTTGAAATATCAGCCGAGCCTCGTCCACTCTCTAGCAATAGTTGTGTTTTACCCTCACTGTACTGAAATATTTTTCCACTATTTGAATCGCTTACAATAAGATTGCCATTTATTTTAGCAATACCATCTAGGTTGCCAATATGCTCTGCACCTTCTAACACTTTCACCTCTTTGGTTTTGAGATCGATTGCGAAAATGCTACCTAATTCATCAGTAGAAAAATCTTCATGCATTCCTTCTCCCCAAGTGACCACCAATAACCGATTGCCATCAACTAAAACACCATTTGGGCTAGAGAAAGCATCCGTTTCTATCCATTTCTCCAAGGTTTCCCCTTGTAAACGATAAATTGCGCCACCCATAATGTCGCTAATATACACATTACCTTCGGCATCTACGGTTATACCATTAAACATTTTACTGTCTTGAGCCGTAATAGATTGTTTAACTTTACCCGTATTAATATCCACAACACGCACTTGCTGTATATCGGCAATGTATAATAAGTCTCCAGATTGAACGATACCTTTTGGAGCATTGATGCCTGTTACCCAATGCTCATCAAGTACCTTTCCATTTTTATCTAAACGACTAATATAGCCCTCGCCTTTTTGAGCCATTGGACCACCATCATTATTGGTAACATAAACATTTTCTCGTGTTGCATCAAATCGAGCTGATTCGGGATGAGCAAATCCACTGCTTGTCCACGATAATACTGGTTTACCTAATTCATCAGCATTGGCTATACTCATGACTATTGCTGTACTTCCTACCATAAGATATTTCTTTAATTGATTCATTTATTTTACCTTCATTAAATATAATAAGTTTGATAGTATTTATACTTTAAGAAAAGTTATTATAATAATTAACTATTTATATAAAAAACAACCAAAACATTTAAAACTCAATATCTGTGATATTGTATTTTTTAATTAAAAATCTAGTAATATAAGATTCTTTTTTTAATCTCATAAATCTATATTTTTCTTTTTCTGAAAAATAAGGTATGCTAAAATTTTTTATATAACTTTTTGATAATGCAAAATAATTATTTGAATATGGCTTACTTGTTTTTTTAATATAATACCAAAAAACCTTATTTTTTAAAATTTTTTGAACAAACTTTAAATCACATTCAGAGTTTGAAATTAATGAGTATCCATTATAAAACAATAGTTCTTTATCATCTGTATATACAAAATAAGGGGCATCTGACATATAAGGAAAAAGTAATTTTAATCCGGATATGGTTAAAGCTTGACTCCTTCCATATGCATACCATGTATCATATTTCCTTTGACCTTTGTCTCTTTTGGCTAATTCATCTTTTTGTGAACACAAATATTCATATGCTTTAGGATAATTATGTCTAAATATATCTTCTTCGATTACTTTTACTAATTTAGTATATGTTTTTTTTGATGAATCAAGTTTATTATTTTGAATAATTTCATATGGAAAAATAATCTTTTCCATGAAATTATCTAAATCAAACTCTGTTTTCAGTATATTTGGCTTTATAACATCACGACAAATATCTTTCTCTATTTGAACTATTACATCACCTTTTTTAAAATAGAAAAAAATATCATCCTCTGATATAGGAGAAAATATGTATATATTATTTCTTAATGTAGCAAATCCATTTTTAATATCAAATAACTCTCCTAATTTTTTACCTGCTGTTTCTAACTTCTGTAAATTAAGCTTAACCTTTGCACTTTCTAATTGCCAACCATCAATATCATTTAAATTTTTATAATCAAATATAATAAAATCATTATTCATTAATTTATTTATTTGATGAGGATTAGTATTAGTATAAGCTAGATCCCCATTCCTTCTTTCAATTAAACAAATACACGTATATGTTAATCTTGATTTAAATACTTGTTCACTACCGAAATCAATAAGCCTAAAATTATATTTTCCTTCTGAGAAAAATTTTCTTAATGCTCGTCCATTTAAACTACGATAAAAATTATTTACAGTAATATAACCTAATATTCCGTTATTTTTCAATAAATCTAGCCCTATCTGGAAAAATGGAATATATAGATCCAATTTTCCAGTTGAAGAAACTGACCAATTCCTCATAAGCATTTTTGTATAATCATCTAAATTTGATGAGCCAACATATGGTGGATTTCCAACAATAGCATCAAAACTAGAATCTCTAATAAATGGAATTTTACTCCAATTAAAATCCAATGTATTTCCTTCGAATAAATTAAATTCAAAATACTCCCTATCCTCACCATTTATAATGGCATATAAAATTAATAATATTTTTGTTCTAGTAATACTATATTCTTTAATATCTATCCCAAAAATATTTTCTTTGTATATATCAAAAAAGGTTTTACCAATTCTTTTTCTATACTCCTCTGCTATAGTTTTAAAAAAACCACCACAACCACATGCTATATCTGCAATTTTTAGACTGTCAATATATTTTCTCTCATACTTAATTTCAAAGCTATTTAGCACCTGCTCTACAATATATTTCCTAATATATTCAGGAGTAAAAACAGCACCATTAATTTCTTTATCTTCAGGAGAAATAATAAATTCAAAAAGCTCAATCAATAATTCAATATCAAAATTTGAATTAAACAAAGATGTGAAACATTTTAGATGTTCATATTCTAATTTATTTTCTTCATTTATTAAAAAAGATCTAATAAATTTGTTTTTTATGTGTAAAATATTATTCAACTTAATAAAAGATGAAACTAATAATCTATTTACATCCTGTTCATTATATGAATAGCCTTTAAGATATTTCAGTATATTTGTATTCATAGTTCACTTAATGTATAAAGGGAAAACCTTATTGATAGTAAAATCATTGTGAGTATTTGCAAGAGAAAAAGCTTTAAAATAGGGAACCCATAAGCGTTCCTGTGCCCTTTTTATAATTTCTTGATAATCATAATTTTCTAAAATCTCATTGACAAAATTATAATCTTTTCTACTATAAAAATTATTTATTATAAAGTGAATTCCTAAAAAAATATCCATAGGGGGATGAGGTATTCTTGGAGCTGAAAGAATACCTAAATCTCCCGTATCACACTTATCTATAAATCTCCCCCCAAATTGAAAATGATATGATGGGTGAGTAAATCTTGGAATTCCGTCTCCACCACTTTCTGATTCAATATGTCTATCTAAATGCCAGCAACTTTTTAGGGGTGCTTCTTTTTCAAAAGTATATCCCGTTATGTTTATTTCAAATAGATATTCTGATATACAATCTTCATTAAAAGTATTAGATTTATCTATAGAGATAGAGTTATCAAAAAATATCTGGTATTCTTCCATATCTACTGGGAGACTTCCAGAAATTTTCTTACTTATTTTAAAAGGAATATTATTTAATGTATATTTAATACTATGACTATGAGGATTGGATAACGTCCCTATTATAGTGTATATTGGATCAATTTGACATGGCACGTGATATTGTTCAAGTAGTTCTGCAAACGTCTGTAAATCTTTATGAAAACTTCTAATTTCCCAATTCTTCATTAGCTAAACCTCTTAAATATTTCACATCCAACTCATTAATATCATTTTTTATTTCCTCTATTTTTTCCAAAGCATATTGTACAGAATAATATTCCTGCTCTTGCCATACTTTATAATCCTTTTTTAATATATTTATCCCATCAAAAGGATCTAAAGGTGTATTATTTCCTTTACATATAGTCCAAAACTTGTCACTCTTATTAAAGGGTGATTTAATTTCATAAATCAACTTCAAATCAAATTTATTATTTAATAAATCGACCCTTTCTTTTGCTCCTAACCGTCTTAAGTGATTAATTTCAAAATTAGACTTCCACCACTCTTCTAATTTTTCTGCCCACCAACGGTCATTTGCATCACTAAAAATACCTTTATATTTAAATTTCTCAAATTGCTCTAAAAGTTGTTCCCAATCCTTTTTAGATTTTTTTTTATTTACACCTAATCTTGCAGATAATATGTCCTCTCCAATTAAAGGACCTATAGCATGAATAAGATTATCATCTACAAACCTACTATATTCATAAACCTGATGGCCTTTCATTTCTAGCTTTTTAGGGATCAATGAATTAAGTAATGCATAATCCTCCTCTCTCTCTAGTCCCAAAATTTTAAATATATTAAAATTTTCACTTCTAATTTTATTATAAGAATTAATATAAGATATTATTTTTTCTTTAAATTTCTCTTTATCGTTATCAAATATTTGTTTTTTTACCGCATAATCAAAAAGATCTTGGTTAAGAAAATCTCTATAAAAATCAGCTATATTATTTTCATTTGAAATTAATATAATAGGAATTTCCATTTTCTGCTGGGAGTGCTTATTCCTTATCGTAGCAGCAATAGTTGGCGCATCATAACACACGCTATACTTTCCTTCAGTCAACCTGTAATCCATAACAATAATATCTGGGCTATATTCATTTATATTACGCATTACCTTATTCATATCACTATTAGGATCATATTGTACTACATGGAATCCTATCTGTTCTAAATCTTTTTTTCTACTCTCTGAACTACTATCTTCTATATAATATAATCTATACTCCATATTCATCCAACTCCTTATCTGTTGCTTTTGGTATCTCTATATATATTGTAGTTGAAAAACCTTCCTTAGGTTTATCCACATATATCTTTCCTCTATAACTTGATAAAATATCTTTTACTATTTTCAAGCCTAAACCAGTGCCGGTTACCTCATTGCTCGAATTTAAATTATCTAGGGTATTTGGAGAAGATGTTGTAAAGAACTCATCAAAGATATGATCTTTAATATCATCACTAATTCCATCACCTGTATCTGAAAACTTTAAAAAAATCTTATTTTCAGTTTTTCCACACTGAATATCTAATACTCCATCATTTTTAGATCTTCTAATTGCTTTTTTCGCATTAGTATATAAATTAAATAAAATTGAAGACCATTCAGAAGGATGCATAGGAGTAGTAAATAAATAATAAGCACTTCTAATTGGCTTTTCAAACTTAATATTACTTTTTTTTGTATCATTTTGAATATTTTCCCAAAACTCCTCTATTTTGTTTTGCAATTCAATAGGTCTTAAACTACGACTTACATTTTGAGAAATTACAGTATCAAAATATGAAGTATAAGTTTGAAATGTAGCAACATTTTTTTGTAATATGCTCAATCGGTTAAATATCTCACTATCTGACTCTAAATTTTGCAATAAAAATTTAAGATCAGAATTCATAGATAATATATAGTCTTTTACCTCATGTATAAATAGAGCTATTGTTAAACCAACACTACCCAACACTCTAAGCATCGCTTTTTCTTTTAAATTTTTCTCTTTTTCTTCTTGACTAACCTTTTTTAACTCTTCTATTTCCTGCCTTACTTGCTGAATTTTTTTCTTTCTCTTTCTTTTAACCTCTAAGCTTCCTGAATCCTTTTCCAGTTCCCTATCTAATTCTTCTATTGTAAAAGCAATATTTTTTATTCTGACTTCAATAGCTTCATATATTCCATCCACTTGTTTTTGTCCTGATACTATTTTAACATTTCTTTCTTCTGCTATTTTTAAAACAGAGGTCATAATTGTTCTATATACAAAATTTTGTAATTGAATAAATGCTTCATTTTCTACTAACCCTTCTCTACTAGATGTTTCATTAAATTCATGATTTTTATCAGTTAATTCCACAAATCCAAAAAAATTAATATTTGCATGTACTGGCAAGATAGTTCTTTTTACTGTTGAATTATCTAAGCCTAACCAATCATTATTTGGTTCACCGTAAGGTAACACTCTAAATCCATTTCTATATAAACGAATACCTCCTTGGGTTCTGGCTAATTTTCTAATACTGGATTCCTGCATTTTAGGAACAAGACCAGAATTATATATAAAATAATATGCTCTAAATCTTACATTTCTCAATTTTGAGAAAGGAAGATCATTATTATCTGGATCACTACTAATATTATCCAGTTCATTAATATCTAATTTCTTACTTTCCACAGAATATATCCCATATCCATCCTTATCTACAATACCCTCAATAATTGCTGTTGCATGATCATAAACCATGCTTTTATCATCAGCTATATTAATTTGTTTACCATTAACTATCTTTGAAAAATAGACTTTAAACCCTGGATCTATATTTTTATAAATCACATGTTCCTTTACTTCTGATAAGGGAAAAGGTTGCAATATATCACTAACATATTTATATATTCTTCTAATTGATGCTTCTGACCACTTATCTTTTAAACCTTGAATTTTTAAAATGGTACCATGAGCTTGTTTTTTAGGAAATTGCGTATGTATTTCATTATTTATAAATAATAGGTCTGTATCATTAGAATATTTATTCCAATTAATATCTATGATAAGGGATTCTTCACTTTCAGCTGTCTGAGTTATAATAGTTAATTTTTCTCCTAATCTTTGCACAGAAAATCGTCCAATTCCTTTTTGTCCCGCACGAGTTCTTTTAAATTTATCAGAAGTAGGGTTATGTAACTTATCTGTAGAAGATATTCTCATAAAGCCATTAATTAGTTGCTCTCTAGTCATTCCACTGCCATTATCTTCAATCACTAAAGTTCCACCGATATCTTCTGAATTTTCAAACCTAATATTTACTTTCGTAGCATCAGCATCGTACGCATTTTTTACCAATTCAGAAACAGCTGTTTCTTGTCGAGCAACTAGTTCACTTCCTAATCTATCAATAACTCCCGCATCGACACTAAAGCGTACGTTATTACTATCAAATTTTGATAAATCCATTGACAATTCTAAAATTTTACTGTAGTTCTTTGGATCATTTTGCAATATCTGCTCTATTTTTTTTCTTATCTCTTCTTCATTCATCTGGTAGGCACTCGATAGATTTTAAAATACATAGTTGTAAATTTACCATTATTGACGTTTTAAACAAGAAATTTTTCCCAAGGCAACTATTAATATTAATTTGAAAGATATCGATCTATCATTTAACACTATTAGTACTAATAATACGAATTAAATCCCATCTATTTATACAAAACTATAAGAACTTCTTATTTTTCTATAAAATAGAAAAAAATAACACTATATTATCATTAATGTTTGTAGCAAAAATCCTGATAACATTACTCTACCATAAAGCTAAACCACCAAGCTTTTGCTATTTCTAGTAAGCTATTTTGTATGGTATATTATTTTCCCTATCAGAAAACCTTACAATCAAAATGGTAAAGTATGATGTCTAAGATACTTAAAGATAAACCCGTTATGTCAAATCAGCATGGTGCCTTAGTAATGGCATTTGTACCATTCTTATACGGAATTTTTGCAAGTCATATTACACTTTCACACCTTTGGCTTGGACTATCGTGGCTCTTTATCTATTTTTTCTCTTATCCATTTATGGCGTTATTTAATCGTAAGAACACGCAAAAATATAAAAAATGGGCGATTATCTATGCCATTATTAGTGTGATCTTGGCCATTCCGTTACTTTATTCAAATTTTGCCATTTTGCAATTTGCCATCCCAATCTTACCGCTTGTATTGATCGAAATTTACTATGCCAAAAAGAAAGACGAACGCAATTTAATCAATGATATTGCAGGCATATTAACCTTTGGAATTGTCGGAATGGCGAGTTTCTATCTATCCACTGGGCAATATAATGTTGAGGTATTGATTCATCCAACATTATTTTTTATTGCTGGCACGTTCTATGTAAAAAGTATTGCAAGAGAAAGAAAAAATCCGTTATATCTGAAATTGAGTATTGGATCACATATTCTATTCGGTATCGGTTATCTGTTATTAGGTTATATTCCCATTGCTATCACCTACGTATTTGCACTACTTCGAGCGATTATCGTACCTCAATTAGATTGGAATATTAAAAAAGTCGGTTTATCCGAATTTGCGATTGTGTTGATTTTTGTGATTGGGTTGTATTTTTCAGTATAGTAAACTTTTGAGCTAATTTAGCACCTCAACAGCAAAGTTAAATCGATAAGAAAAAAGTGGATCAGCGGTAAGTTTCCTTTTATTTTTTGTAAAAATGTTGGAAGAAAATGACCGCTTACTTTTCTACATAAAACTAAACACACTGTAAATGAGACGATATAACAACTAACTAATAAAAGGGTCTTCGTCATAAGCTTCTTTTACTAACCCAAAACCTGTTAAACCTGACTCAATCACTCGTTGTTTAAATGCTTCTGTGGCAAAAATTCTTGTTTCCATATCAGGTGTCAAAAATAAGTAATTATCTCCTACCTCTTCTTCTCTCATTACCCATTTCTTTAAAGCACTAAAATATCCTTTCCCTTTATTTTTACCATATTTTTGTATGTCTCCTATTGTTCTTTCTCGATCAATACAATCAATTACCGTATGCACCACTACCATATAATAAGGTTCATTGCTATCATCTAACGTAACAGGGTATAACGTAGCGTGTTTTTCCCATATATCTGCAAGGGCATTTTTTGCTTTTTCACTAATTAAATGCGTAGAACCACTTCGTACAACATCCGTAACTTTGCAAGGTTTACGCTTCTTCCACTCTTCTCCTAAATATTGAGTGAGTACTGGTGTTTCCCATTTATCAAGCGGGGGTAAAGGATCTCCAATAATGGCATCATACCAACACATCATTCTTTCATACTTATCAGTTTTTCCGAGATATCCTGCGTATTTAATACTAGGGTTAGTCCACCAATAAATCATTTTTTTCTCCTATTTTTTAGTAACAACTAACTAATAAACGGGTCTTCGTCCCAAAATTCTTTTCTAAGTCCAAAACCTGTTAAACCTGATTCAATTACTCTCTGTTTAAAAGCTTCTGTCGCATAAATAACCGTTTCATCATCGGGTAATACAAATAAATAGTTATCTCCAATTTCTTCTTCTCTAAATACCCAGTTATTTATCACACTGAAATAGCCTTTCCCTTTATTCTTACCATACTTTTGTATTCTTCCTTCCGACTTTTCCCGATCGATACAATCAATCTCAGTATGGACTACCACCATATAATAAGGTTCATTGCTATCATCTAACGTAACAGGGTATAACGTAGCGTGTTTTTCCCATATATCCGCAAGGACGTTTTTTGCCTTTTCATTAATTAAATGAACAGATGATGCACTAACTACATCAGTTAGCGATCTCGGTTTTCGCTCTTTCCCCTCTTCACCTAAATATTGAGTAAGTACTGGGGTCTCCCACTTATCAAGGGAGGGTAATGGATATCCTGAAACAGAATTATTCCAGTACATCATCCGCTCATATTTATCTGTTTTTCCAATATATCCTGCATATTTAATGCCAGCACTAGCCCACCAATAAATCATATTTTCTCCTATTTTTATTCTTATTACTCAATTTCAAATACAAAAAAAGCCAAAGAACTTATCCTTTGGCTTTCGTTAATCTTAAGCATTAAAACGGCATTTTCATTCCCGGTGGTAATTGCATGCCTGCGGTTACCGTTGCCATTTTTTCTTTTTGTAATTCTTCTGCACGACGAACTGCATCGTTAAATGCTGCAGCGATTAAATCTTCTAGCATTTCTTTGTCGTCTTCCATTAAAGATGGGTCGATTTCAATACGACGGCAATTATGAGCACCATTAATAGTGATTTTAACCAAGCCTGCTCCAGATTCGCCTGTTACTTCAAGCTGTGCGATCTCTTCTTGCATTTTTTGCATACGCTCTTGCATTTGCTGAGCTTGTTTCATTAAACCGCCGATGCCACCCTTTCCAAACATGTGTTTTACCTCATTGATTATAAATTTAAAAAACGCTTGGCATTCTACTTAACCAAGCGTTTAGGTGCAAGCGGTGAGATGCGTAAAGTTTTTTGCAAAACTAACCGCTTGCCGATTTTTACAAGATTTTAGTTTTATCGCGTACTGCACCTTTGTCTGCGGAAGTAGCAAAATAGCCATAGACTTTTAATGCGAAAGAAACTTCACGCTGACGATTTTCTGGTTTCCAACCTTTTTGATCTTGGATTTTTCTTCGTTCTGCCAATTCTTGCTCATCAACAACAAGTTGGATAGAACGATTTGGGATATCAATTTCAATCGTATCGCCATCTTTTACCAAACCAATTAAACCGCCTGCTGCCGCTTCTGGTGAGCAATGCCCGATTGAAAGTCCTGAAGTACCACCTGAAAAACGTCCATCAGTGAGTAATGCACAAGCTTTGCCTAAGCCCATTGATTTTAAATAACTGGTTGGATATAACATTTCCTGCATACCCGGACCGCCTTTAGGTCCTTCATAGCGGATCACTACAACATGCCCTGCTTTGACTTTGCCCCCTAAGATACCCGATACCGCTTCTTCTTGGCTTTCAAATACAATCGCATTACCGGTAAATTTAAGAATACTTTCATCCACGCCTGCAGTTTTCACGATACAACCATCAAGAGCAAGGTTTCCTGAAAGCATTGCTAAACCACCATCTTGGCTATAAGCAAATTCTTTGCTACGAATACAGCCATTTTGACGATCATCATCCACAGAATCCCAACGACAATCTTGTGAGAAAGCTTGAGTAGTGCGAATACCCGCTGGCCCCGCTCTAAAGAATTTATGGATTTCTTCATCTTGAGTGAGGGTAATATCGTATTTAGCAATTTGTTCAGCAAGGCTCATGCCAAGAATTGTACGAGTTTGGTTGTTTAATAAGTTAGCTCGATCTAACTCACCCAAAATTGCCATAATTCCGCCTGCTCGATGGACATCTTCCATATGATATTTTTGCGTGTTTGGCGCGACTTTACTCAAACAAGGCACTCTGCGTGAAAGGCGATCAATATCTTCCATCGTGAAATTGACTTCAGCTTCTTGAGCTGCAGCCAATAAGTGTAAAACCGTATTGGTTGAGCCACCCATTGCAATATCTAAACTCATTGCATTATCAAAGGCTTCTTTAGTTGCAATTGAACGTGGCAAGACTGATTCATCGTCTTGTTCATAGTAGCGGCGACAAATATCTACGATCTGTCTGCCTGCTTGTAAGAATAATTGTTTACGATCTGCGTGAGTTGCTAAGCAAGAACCATTGCCCGGTAAACTTAATCCAAGTGCTTCGGTTAAACAGTTCATTGAATTAGCGGTAAACATACCTGAGCAAGATCCACAAGTTGGGCAAGCTGAACGTTCTATTTGCGCACTTTCTTCATCGGATACATCAGGATTCGCACTTTGAATCATCGCATCAACTAAATCTAATTTGATGATTTGATCGGATAGCTTGGTTTTACCTGCTTCCATTGGTCCGCCAGACACAAAAATAGTCGGGATATTAAGACGCAACGCCGCCATTAACATTCCGGGTGTGATTTTGTCACAGTTAGAAATACACACCATCGCATCGGCACAGTGAGCATTCACCATATATTCAACAGAATCCGCAATCAGATCACGAGAAGGCAATGAATAAAGCATTCCGCCATGCCCCATCGCAATCCCATCATCGACTGCAATAGTATTAAACTCTTTCGCCACTCCACCTGCTTTTTCAATTTCAGCAGCAACGAGTTGCCCCATATCTTTTAAATGCACATGTCCCGGTACAAATTGGGTAAATGAATTGACCACCGCAATAATAGGTTTACCAAAATCATTTTCTTTCATTCCTGTCGCACGCCACAAAGCGCGCGCCCCTGCCATATTCCGACCTTGTGTACTGGTCGCTGAACGTAGTTTTGGCATAATTTCTCCAACTTCTATAAATTATTTAAAATGCTGTTAGGTATCAGCATGAGGATAAGCACCTCTCACGGCACATCCTTTTATTATTTTTCCTTGATAATACAATGTTGCAGAGAATTCATTTAGGTTATTATTACTATCTCTGCATTCAGTCCCACGAATATCAACCATCACTTCTTTGGAATCAATATATCCAACAAACTCTGCACCTTTAGAATACGCTGAACGAGTAACCTCAATGTTTGGGTAATATCCATATTTACTCATTTCTAACGACATCGTATTATTCTGAATCACCGCTCGCCAAGCATTATTTTCATCGCCACCAAATGCAGTAAATTCTCGAACAACCGTATCAGTCACAGCGACATCTTGATTTACTTTTACATTTGATTGACTGTTTGATTGATTGCTGTCTTGCACAGAACAGCCAAGTAAAGCAAATAATATTCCAAATTGAGCAACTAAATAACCTTTACGCATTTGTTTCCTCTCGTACTTCCATCACATCGGGTAATTTCACCAATTGATGAGTTAATAAAGCAATGTCTCTTTGGCTTTTTACCTTAACATCAAGGGCAATGACATTTTCTGTTGTTTTACTTTGTAATTCACTGATTTCAAAACCTCGATGACGCATCACACGAAGTAGTCTTTCTAAGGTTTCTGGTCGTTTATTTGCTTGAATAGCTAATTGATAAGTTTTCATCATTACACTCCAATATCTTCATCGATCATATCTGTATTACAGGCATTTGGTGGAACAAGTGGCCACACATTTTCTTCATCTGGAATACAAACATGTAATAAATAAGCCCCTTCTGCATTTAATAATCGATCGAGTGCATCGGAAACTTCATTTGCTTTTTCAATGCGTTCACCTTTGATACCAAAAGCTGAAGCGAGTGTAATAAAATCAGGGTTATCATCAAGAATTGTTTGACTATGACGACCTTTAAAAAATAGGGTTTGCCATTGACGAACCATGCCTAAGCGTTGGTTATCTAATAACACCATTTTAATCGGTAATTTGCCTCGTTTAATTGAGCCAAATTCTTGAATATTCATCATTAAAGAACCATCACCTGTAATTAAAATGACTGGATCTTGTGGGCGAGCTTTTGCTACCCCAACAGCCGCGGGCAAACCAAAGCCCATTGTGCCTAATCCAGCCGAGGTTAGATAATTTTCAGGTGCGTAATGTTGCATATGTTGAGCCGACCACATTTGATGCTGCCCCACATCCGTTGTGACTACGGCATTTTGTGGTTTACGTTGGGAGAGTGTATTGAGTAATGCCCAAGGATCGATTTCTTTATCTTCACTATTTTCAACATAGCGGAAATCAAAATCAGCTTTTAATTTTTTAATATCATTACGCCAAGCATCAATATCAAGTGGCTCACTGAGATAAGTAAATGCCTCGGTTAAATCACCTTTTAAGGCAACATCGGCTTTGCGTAATTTGTTAATTTCTGCAATATCAATATCAGCATGGATTACTTTTGCATTCGGTGCAAAGCTATCTAATTTACCTGTTACACGATCATCAAATCTTGCCCCAAAAGCAATCAATAAATCAGATTCTTGTACCGCATAGTTAGCCGCTTTGGTACCATGCATTCCAAGCATTCCCATATAAAGTGGATCTTCTGGTGAAATTGTGCCTAAGCCTTTTAATGTAGAAACTGATGGCATTTTAGTCATTTCTAAGAAGGATCTAGCCGCTTGTACAGCATTAGCCATACCTACACCGCCACCGACATAAAGCACTGGGCGTTTAGCTTGTTTTAATAGTGCTTTTGCTTGCTCTAAAGCGGTTGGATCTTGCTTAGGATTTGCAATTTTTTCATAAACAATAGGAGATGCTGAGGTTGGTGCAAATTGAATATCTTTTGGAAGATCAATCAATACCGGACCAGGACGTCCACTTTGTGCAATTTGAAATGCTTTTGCTAACACTTCGGGTAATTCATCAATATTTTGCACAATAAAACTGTGTTTTGTACAACCTAATGATAAGCCTAAAACATCAACTTCTTGGAATGCATCTGTACCAATAAAATCACTCGATACTTGTCCTGTGATTGCCACAACAGGAATAGAATCTAACAAGGCATCTGCCAACCCTGTAATTAAATTGGTTGCACCCGGTCCTGATGTCGCAATACAAACACCTGTTTTACCCGTTGAACGAGCGTAACCAATCGCTGCAATCGCTGCCCCTTGCTCATTTCGACACAATAGATGATCCAACCCTGAATCATAAATTGCATCATACACTGGCATGATTGCCCCACCCGGATAGCCAAACACAGTCGTAACACCGTGGGCTTTTAAACTTTCAGTTAATAGATATGAACCATTCATTGATGTTATGTCCTTTATTTTTTAATTTTCTAATTATTATTTGGTAAAGATACTATTCATAGCATAGTTTGCTCTACTTTTAAACTATTTGATAAAAATTTGTTGCAAAAGGTTGAAATTTATTCGAATGCTACAATCTAATAGTACAAGCAGAGGAGAATTGTAGATTATGCCACTATTTATTTTTTTATTCGGTCTTTTTTTATACGTTTATGTTGAAATTTCGTTAATTGTTGCGGTGGGTTCATCAATTGGTGTGTTACCACTCATTTTGTTGATGATTGCTATTTCTGCAACAGGATTATGGCTAATTAGAATGCGTGGGCTTGTGACTATTTTAAATATTCGGAAAGAGATCTCTCAAGGCAAAATACCAACACAAGCGGTGATTTCATCCGTCTTTTTTGCAATTGCTGGAGTATTACTTTTAATTCCCGGATTTTTAAGTGATATTTTAGCTGTTTTATTGCTACTGCCTTTTACACGCGTTTTATTTCAAGGATTTATCCTCAAACTCTTATCTAATAAATTGAAATTTAGTTATTTTGCAAGACGTAGCTCTCAAGGATACTATCAACAAAATGAAACGACTTTTGATGCGGAGTTTGAACGTAAAACAGATGAGGATAAATGGATTAAATAACGCTGTTAGAAAAAGCTAACTTAGGCAAGTTATAAAAAAATGGCGTGGGTTTTACCCATGCCATTTTTCATTATTGATTTTTAAGAATCTCATTCATTAACTGAATATCTATATGACAATACCCATTCGGGTTTTTATCAAGATAATCCTGATGATATTCTTCCGCTGGGAAATAATGCTCAAGCATTTCATTTTCGACCGCAATCGGTTGATTATAGCTCTTTTGCAATTCATCTAACGCTTGTTTAATCACAGGCTGATCTTGGGGATCAACATAATAAATACCAGTGCGATACTGCACACCTTTATCATTGCCTTGCTGATTAATACTGATGGGATCAATCACTTTAAAATAGAAATCAAGCAGTTTAGCTAAGCCAATTTGCTCTTCATCATAAGTCACTTTAACCACTTCTGCATGACCACTATTGTTGCATACATCTTGATAAGTTGGATTTAAGCTATTCCCATTAGCATAACCTGATTCTGCATCCAGCACACCATTGATGCGTTGCATAAAAGCTTCTGTTCCCCAGAAACAACCGCCTGCTAAATAAATTTCTTTGATGTTACTCATATTCAAACTCCCTTTAAACTTCTATCGTTTTATCTTCTTTTATATATCGTCTAAATAAAATCACTGTAGCTTCAATAATCCAACCGACACCTAAAGCAAAAATAATTGTACTAATACCAACAGTTCCACCAAGTAAGAAACCAAAAACACAAACAATCACTTCAATTGACGTTCTGACTGTTCCTACTTTCCAATGATATTTAAAGCACAATCCCACCATTAATCCATCTCTTGGTCCTGCACCTAATTGGCATGAAAGGTAAAAAGTTGTGCTGATCCCAAAGACAATAAGCCCAATCACCATAAAGATAATTCTCATGGTTAATGTATCAGGCACAGGGATATTATCGACTGCCACATCCACAAATATCGCAATAATAATAATATTCAGAATAGTGCCAACGCCAGGGCGTAATTTTAGGGGAATCCAAAGTAATAAAACAATGACACTGACAATCCCAATTACTGTACCAATAGAAAGCCCCGTTTGTAATGCAATGCCTTGCGAAAACACAGTCCAAGGGCTAGAGCCTAAATTAGCAAGTACCAGTAATCCTTCGCCAATACCCATTAACGCCATACTAAAACAAATAACAAATAACGATGACCACTTGGGTTGCCATTGATTATCGGCAGCCCATGGCATCGTAGGAATGGGTGATCTTCTACTCATAACGTAATGCTTCCGCTGGTTCAATTTTTGCTGCTCGATAAGCAGGATAAAGGGTACAAATTAACGATAACCCTATCGAAATTAAGATAATAATGGCAACTTGTTGTGGAATAATCTCAGTTGGTAGCATTACCCCTACAGGTAACATCATTTGTAGTACATCACTCAAATTATTTGCGATCAACACGCCCAATAGCCCACCGACTATCGCACCAATTATTCCCACTAATAACCCTTGTGAAATAAAAATTTGTGTCACTTGCCGTTTGGTTAAGCCTTGGGTTTGCAAAATGGCAATTTCTCCTTGTTTATCCACCACCATTAAACTAAGAGAAGTCACAATATTAGAAATCGCTACAATAATAATTAAGCTGACTAATAATCCCATCATATTTTTTTCCATTTTTACCGCTTGAAAAAATTCACCTTTTTGCTCTCGCCAATCACTGATTTTCCATTTATTCTCAGGGAAATAATTCACAAGCTCAGTCACTAAAAATGGATCAGTTAAAAATACACGAGTCCCTTGTACATGCTCGCTATCAAGACGCAATAACCGCCCAACATCTCGCAAATTAGCAAATAAAGTGTGACTAGAATCACTATTACCAAAATAAAAATCAGAAATCGTAAATAAACGTTGAACAGGTACGCGACCGAAAGGCGTATATTGGCTATTTTCTGTGATCATCAAACGGATCTTATCGCCAATTTTTAAATTGAGTTGTTCGGCTAATAAGCTACTCACCACCACATTAAACTCGCCTTCGGGTAACACGTCATTCAAATCGCTCAGTCTTGCTAACAGAGGATCATCTTGTGAATTTTCAACGCCAATCAATTCCCCTGCATTAATCCCTTGTTGGCTTTGAATCACCATATTAGTTCGATTGATCGCAACTGCTTTTTCTACAAAGTCAGGGAAAATTGTTGGCTGAGCATCCTCTTTTTCTAAAGGTGAAATAATGGCATGGGGTAATGTAGATAGAAGATTACGTTTTTGGGTTCCTTCCAATCCATTCATTACAGATAGCACAATAATTAATGCCATCACACCGAGTACAATACCTAAACTCGCTAAATTAGTCACAAGACGACCAAATCGGTCGCCACTTTTTGAACGCCAATAGCGAAAGGCAATAAATAAAGAAATATTTAAACTCATAATATATTGAAAACAAACAAGCGGTAAGAAAGTCGTAAAAGATTACCACAATCTGACCGCTTGTTTCAGTTTAATTTAACTATTTTGATTTAGTTAATCACACCGCAAGCCATTCTTGGTCCGCCACCACCCAAAGGAGCTGGATGATCTGAATGGTTGTCACCACCAGCATGAATCATCAAAGCATGTCCTTTAATATCATCTAATTTTTTCAAACGTGGGGCTAATACAGGATAATTTGCATTGCCATCATGATCGACAATAAGCACTGGCAATTCACCTAGATGTGAATCATCTTGCCATGGGAAACCATGTTTATTAGTGCCATTTGGATCCCAATGTCCACCAGCACCTAAACCCAATACCATTTTGCCATCTTGTTCTTTTGGTTCGCAACTTGCATTTTGGTGAATATGGAAACCATGTACACCTTCAGTTAGCCCAGTTAAGTTAGGGGTAAAAACTAACCCATACGGCGATTCAGTTACCGTTACCATACCAATATCTGTATTACCCTTTAGATCTAATTTTTGTACTTTGACCTCTAGCTTATCTGCTGCATTTGCCATTGAAACAGATGCGCCAAATAATGCTGCTAAAGCTAGTACCAATGCACTTTTGGTTTTCATATTGCTATCTCCTATTTTCCAGTTGCAATAAATTCTTCTATATTCTGTGCTACTTTGTTAACTAAAATTGTTACCGCAGAATCACTTGCCCACGCAATATGTGGCGTGATCAGCAAGTTTGGTAAGCGTTTCGCCGCTTCCATTAATGGATCGCCTAGTACAGGTGGTTCTTTCACCAATACATCTAACGCTGCCCCCGCAATCTTTTTATTCTCTAAGGCTGATAATAATGCTGTTTCATCCACTAAGGGACCGCGTCCAGTGTTAATTAAATAAGCGGTTGGTTTCATTAGAGCAATAGTCTGCTCATTAATTAAATTTTGCGTACTTTCTGTCAATGGGCAATGCAACGTGACAATATCCGCTTGTTTTAATACTTCTTCAAATGGTGTATAACCTTCACGTATCGAAGTTGCACCTTTATGCTCTGCATATAATACATTCATGCCTAAAAGTTGAGCTAAACGTCCCACTTCTGTCCCTAAATTCCCTTTACCAAAAATACCCAGCGTTGAGCCTCGAATATCGGTAATTGGATAATCTGTATAGCAAAACTGTCCACAAGTTGCCCAACGATCTGACGTAACTTGATCACGATGATAACCAACTAAACTATGTTTTAATGCAAACATCATGCCTAGAACATGTTCAGGAACAGTCACACTTGAATAGCCTGCAACATTTTTTACCACAATACCTAATTCTTTTGCTGCCACTAAATCAATATTATTTGTACCTGTGGCTGTAATAGCAATTAATTTCAGTTTAGGTAGCTTGGCTAATAATTCTTTGTCAAATACTACTTTACTTGTTACTACAATATCTGCATCTTTCACTCTATCATAAGTTTCTTCAGGAGAGGTATGACCATATTCAACCCAATTATGAGGAACACTAGGACGTGGAATATCATGAGTAGCAGGTAGCCCTGTTCGGTCTAAAAACACAATATTAAGCATAATTTACTCCTAAAATTTGTAATGTTTATTTCTTGTTCACTATACAACAAGCGATCAATTTTTACAAAAAAATCACAAAATCTTACCGCTTATCTCAAATTTTTTTAAGTAGAATATAATTGCTTTTTTTAAACACGTAGAAATATAAATGATTTATTTTTCAATTTAGTCTATGTTATATATTTAGCTAGTCGTGTTGCTCAAGAAGTTGTCATAATTGTATTGAAAAATAAGGGAACTTTATCTCCATTACAATTGTCCAAAGACATGATCCTGAACTAAAGGGATTAGCACTCTTCCCCCCATCACCCTCTATTGAAGCTGTAACAAAAAATCTAGGTCGGAAGGCATTACCCTTAAAAGAGGATTAAGACCGTGTATAGGTGTTTATTTTAATATCTATCAATGCGTCGTAAGCCATTTCCCTTTACTAAAGGGGATAAGACATACCCAAAATCACATTGACAGTACTTTCACCTATGCCATTTATGATAGTGTGAATCTCCAAAATTCACATCTTATTACATTTGATAAGGAGTCAATTATGGAAGGTAAAATAGCTCTTGAAGAGCACTTCTCCACAGAATTAAATAATAAATATTGGGATGCTAAAGGCGAAGAAGATCGTAATGGCGAGGACTATTCACAAGACGTTGCTCGTAAACTTGCCGACCCTGATCTTTGCGTAGCAGAAATGGACCGTGCAGGAATTGAAATGTGCATTATGTCACTCACCTCACCGGGCGTACAATCTGTTGAAGATCCTGAAGAAGCGGTTGAATTGGCTCGTAATGCAAATGACTACGCTTATTCATTTATTCAAAAACACCCTAACAGACTTGCTTCTTTTGCCTCTGTTGCCCTTCAAAATCCTGAAGCCGCAGCGGACGAACTAGAACGTGCCGTAACTAAACTCGGTTTAAAAGGTGTCCTAATCAATGGTTATAGCAATATTGGTCCTAATGAACAGGTACAATATTTAGATGAAGCACCTTTAGACGTGTTTTGGGATCGTATGGTAAAACTCAATGTACCTATGTATTTACACCCACGTGAACCACTTCCAAGCCAACGCCGTTCTATTCAAGGTTATCCGGAACTCGTTGGTTCAGCATGGGGATTTGGTTACGAAACTGCAAGCCACGCAGTAAGATTGATGCTTAGTGGATTGTTTGATCGTTACCCTACTTTACAAGTTATTTTAGGTCACTTAGGCGAAGGCTTACCTTATATGCTCCCACGTTTGCAACATAGATTAGATATGCAACGCTTTGGTGCTAAAGGCTCAAAAGCTAAACATCGTACAGGTTATTATTTAGCAAATAACTTCCATCTAACTACCAGTGGACACTTCCACTCAAGACCATTACTTGAAGCGATTGATCAAGTCGGTATTGACCGCATCATGTTCTCAACAGACTATCCTTATGAACATATGGACGCAGGCTCACGTTGGTTTGATGATATCTTGCTTGATAACCAAACTAAGTTACGAATTGGTCGTGAAAATGCCAATAAACTATTTTCATTAAACCTACCGCCGTTAACAGAAAGCAATGCAGCAACATCTGCCTCTTAATCGTATTTAGCAGATAAATATAAGTTATAAGTAAAAAGACCAGCTTTTAAAAAGTTGGTCTTTTTGTTTAGTGCCAATTTGTTATCGGTTAATTTTATTCTATCATTTTGACGTATCTAATTCAGGTAATGATTTAATTAAATCATCGACGGCTTTCATTTGGCTGATAAAGCCTTCAAGGGCTGAAAGCGGAAGTGCGGATGGTCCGTCACATTTTGCTTGGTCTGGATTTGGATGAGCTTCGAGGAATAAGCCTG
This sequence comes from Otariodibacter oris, assembly GCF_009684715.1. Taxonomy (NCBI): domain Bacteria; kingdom Pseudomonadati; phylum Pseudomonadota; class Gammaproteobacteria; order Pasteurellales; family Pasteurellaceae; genus Otariodibacter; species Otariodibacter oris. The sequence continues at coordinate 1,560,098 of NZ_CP016604.1, forward strand.
CTAATCCTACCGCTAAACCAGAGCGTGCAAGTTCTGTTACTTGATCACGACGTCCACCTGATGCCGCACCAAATGGATCACGACATTGTAGTGAGTGTGTCGCATCAAAGATTACTGGACAACCTTTTGATACTTTCTTCATAATGCTGAATCCAAGCATATCAACTACTAAATTATCGTAGCCGAAGTTTGAACCACGTTCACATAAAATCACTTTATCGTTACCACATTCTGCAATTTTCTCAACAATATTTCCCATTTGCCCTGGGCTTAAAAATTGTGGTTTTTTCACATTAATTACTGCTCCAGTACGAGCCATTGCTTCTACCAAATCCGTTTGACGCGCTAAAAATGCAGGCAGCTGGATAATATCCACCACATCAGCAACAGGCTGGCATTGGTAAATTTCATGCACGTCGGTAATAATTTTTACACCGAAGGTATCTTTTAATTCTTGGAAGATTTTTAACCCTTCTTCCATCCCCGGTCCACGATATGAGTGAATAGAAGAGCGGTTTGCCTTATCAAAGGATGCCTTAAAAATATAAGGTACGCCTAACTTCTGTGTCACTTCAACATACTTCTCACAGACTTGCATTGCCATATCACGGCTTTCGAGTACATTCATTCCACCAAAAAGGACAAAAGGTTTATCATTTCCGATTTGGATATTGTCTAGCTGAATTGTTTTTGAATTCATGGTTGTTCCTTTATCAACAATCAATTTAATTAGTGAAGCACGTTGGCTTTACTCTGTTTTTCTAAATTTGCGATTTCTAATTTTAGCATCATCGCCGAAGGATCATCAGGACATTGATCGATAAAATAGCTGAGATCATCATAGGCGGCTTGGTAGCAATCCATACTGGCTAACACCATGCCTCGATCTCGTATTTCATAAGGATCTTCTGGGCTTTGTGCTAAACGATGCTCAATTAATCGTAATGTTTCTGCGTATTTTCCTTCTCTAGTGAGTGCCATCTTAAATACGGTTTCTAAACGTTCTAGCACTTCTTCTGTCGTGGCAATTTGTAAAAATTCACGTTTTAATTCAGTACCAAAGCCTAATTCCCCTTCAAGCCATTTACTCATCTTATCAAAGGTAAGATAAGCACCATCCCATGGATTAATAAAGCGGGTCTCTTTTCTGCCTGACTCATGGGTAATCTCTGCCCGCACAATAAATTGCGTTGGAAAATTAACGGGATAAAGGGGTAAATCTAATACCGAACCTAAATACAATAAAATCGCCCCAAGTGAAACTGGCATGCCACGATGGGAGCGTAAAATTTTATGCAATAACAAATTATCCGTATAAAAATACTCTTCCGAATGGCAATGAAAACCTTGTTCTTGGTACAAGAAATTCAAGAGTTGATCGATTCGCTCTGCATCACTCGTGCCATTGACTTCATAGCGAGCCTTTTTCACTAAGGCTGAGACTAAGCCATAAATTTGTGGCTCACTCACATCTGGATCAACTAAGGTTGCAAGTCGAATTAACTCTTTATATAAAAACCGTTGAAGTTCATCTCTTTCTTTTTTTGATAATTCAAATGATTTAATTATTTCGTCCATACTGCCCACGTTACTCTATCATTACCGCCATAATCTTGAGCGGTTTGGGGTGAATCCCATTTATTCTGTTTAAATAATTCTCTGACCTTTTCTGCTTGTTGCCAACCATGTTCTAAAATTAAAGCACCATTGGTGGTTAAATAAAGCGGTGAGTTTATGATGATTTTTTGTAAATCTGCCATGCCATGTTGTTGGGCTACCAATGCAGACAAAGGTTCAAACCTTACATCCCCTTGCATCAAATTATCATCTTGTTCATCAATGTAGGGTGGATTACTTACAATGAGGTCAAATTGGTGATTTTGCAAGACTTGAAACCAATCACTTTGTAAAAAAGTGACGTTGGAAAATCCCAATTGTTGTTGGTTCTGTTGAGCTAACTGTACAGCATCGTTATATTTATCTACACCAATAATATGAGCTTGATTTTTTAATTCACTGGCAAGTGCTAATGCAATCGCCCCTGTTCCTGTACCCAAATCTAAAATTTGCAGATTTTCTTTCAAATCTAACCGCTTGTAAGCTAACTCTAAAGCCACTTCAACTAGTCTTTCTGTATCGGGGCGAGGAATAAGGGTAGCTGGCGATACTTTCAGTGGCAATGACCAAAATTCTCGCTCGCCAAGAATATAAGCAATCGGTTCGCCTTGCATTCTGCGGTGCAAAAAAGATTCTAGTTGGTCTAATTCTGTTTGCGTAAGTTCGGTTTCTGAAAAAGCAAAAATGGCAGCTTTAGTCCGCTTTGTGACCGCTTGTAATAATACATTTGCATCAAGTTTAGGATTTAAGAAAGGATCTTGCTGAACATTATCATGTAACCGCTGTTCAGCAAGTATTAGCCATTGTTGATAATTCATTATTTATAATTGTTCTGACAATGCAGCCAATTGATCCGCTTGATATTCTGTAATAATTGGTTGAATTAATTCATCAATTTTACCGTTCATGACTTCATCCAAGCGATAAATTGTTAAGTTAATACGATGATCGGTCACTCGTCCTTGTGGATAGTTATAGGTTCTAATTTTATCCGAACGATCTCCCGAACCTAATAAGTTACGGCGAGTATCCGCTTGCTCTTGTGCTTGTTTTTCTTGTTCAGCCTGCACAATACGAGAAGCTAATACAGACATTGCTTTCGCTTTGTTTTTGTGTTGTGAACGCTCGTCTTGACACTCAACGACAATTCCCGTTGGAATATGGGTAATACGTACGGCTGAATCGGTGGTATTAACGTGCTGACCACCCGCCCCAGAAGAACGATAAGTATCAATACGTAAATCCGCAGGGTTAATTTCAGGTAATTCTGATTCAGGTAATTCTGGCATTACCGCCACAGTACAAGCAGAAGTATGAATACGTCCTTGAGATTCGGTCTTTGGTACACGTTGTACACGGTGCCCGCCCGATTCAAACTTAAGCTGACCATAAACCCCTTCACCGCTAATTTTAACGATGATTTCTTTATATCCACCTTGTTCACTTTCACTTGAGGAAAGTTCTTCAATACGCCAGCGTTTTCCTTCGGCATAGCGACTGTACATACGATAAAGATCACCTGCAAAAATACCCGCTTCATCGCCCCCTGTTCCTGCTCGGATTTCGAGGTAAGCGTTATATTCATCATTTGGATCTCTAGGTAATAATAGAATTTGTAATTGTTGTTCTAGTTGCTCAATTTCCGCTTTATTTTCTGCAATTTCTTCTTGAGCCATATCTTTCATGTCTGGATCATCAAGCAATAATTGCGCTTCTTCAATATCGTTATTTAATTTATTCCAACGGGTAAAGGTTCCAACCACTTCTTCTAGTTGAGAATACTCTTTGGAATAAGCACGAAATTTATCTTGATCATTGATAACAGAAGGATCACCAAGCAATGCTTGTAATTCTTCATAGCGTTCACTTAAACTTTCTAACTTACTGATAATAGATGCTTTCATTTGGTTTATATATATTAAAGGTTGAGAATATAAAATATAAATAGGGATATTGTAACGGAAAACCCACATTATAGAAACGCAAAAAGCCTAGATAAGATCTAGGCTTACAATAAAACTAACTAACTGACTATTTCACTAAATCTTTTAGTGCTTTACCTGCAACAAATGCTGGTACATTAGCTGCTGGAATTTCAATCGCTTGATTTGTTTTTGGATTACGACCTGTACGTGCTTTACGGTGGTTTACTTTAAAAGTACCGAAACCGATAAGTTGTACAGAATCACCTTTTTTTAAGCTACCAGAAATTGCTTCTAACGTTGCTTCTAATGCCGCTTTCGCATCTTTTTTACTTAATTCTGCACCTGCTGCAATTGCATCGACTAATTCAGTTTTATTCATGGGTATTATCCTCTAAAGATTTTTATTTATAAATGGCAGTGCCTGCCTAAACTCTTATTTGCTTTAATGCTAGGATAGCTTAATTCAAACTACGCTATTCTCAAAGCAAATAATGCGGAAATTGTTACATAAATCACATTTACTGGTCAACATTTAATCCAATATTACTTACACCACTCTCTCGTAACTCATTTTTTAAGGATAGTATCAGTTCTATATCCCTTTCTTCTACTTCATTGAGTGACCGATAAATCTGCCATTGAATATCTAATTCTTCTCCAATTTCAACTGATTCTTTCAATTCTTTTTCACTTAATTCACGATTTTGTTCTGTTTCTAAATAGGTTGCTACAGTACTTAATGAAAGCTGACTAATCTTGATTGCTTGCTCTAATGTTTCTCCCGCAATAATTGCGTGTAATAATTCAGAAAGCCCGACACAAGCATCTTCTGCCGGGAAAACACCGTAAAAATCAAATTCATTCACATCAGGAATAATTGCTTCTAATTTTTCTAACTGATTTTCAAAATTAATTTTTGCCCCTTTAACAGTCAGAAACTCCCACACAAGATTCAAAATATTTTGAAAAACTTTTGCCTGATCTGACCGCTCAGTCACCTCACAAAAAAGCTGAAAATTAGGATACATACGTTCACATAAACACGCCATAAAAGTGAGATGTTGCCAACTTTCAAATCGTTCCATTCTCTTATGAATTGGATTTCGCATAACTAACCCTCTTGATGATATTGCTTAGAATATTCATGAATAGCATCAACAAAGACCTTTGGACTCTCTTCTGGTACATCTTGATGAATACCATGTCCTAAATTAAAGACATGCCCTGTTCCTTGTCCAAAGCCTGCTAAAATAGATTGAACTTCTTTTTCAATTCTTTCTGGATTAGCATATAACACACTTGGATCCATATTACCTTGCAAGGCGACCTTATGCCCTACTCGTGCTTTTGCATCGGCAATATCCACAGTCCAATCTAGCCCTATCGCATCACAACCTGTATCTGCAATAGATTCAAGCCATAATCCGCCACCTTTAGTAAATAAAGTCACAGGGACTTTTCTCCCTTCATTTTCACGAATAAGGTTATCGACAATCTTATGCATATAAGGTAAAGAAAAATATTGATAGTCTTTGTGAGCAAGCACTCCGCCCCAAGTATCAAAGATCATGACAGATTGCGCTCCCGCTTTAATTTGTGCATTCAAATAAAGAATTACACTATCGGCAAGTTTATCTAATAAGCTATGCAATAGTTGAGGCTCCGTATAAAGCATTTTTTTAATTTTTGTAAAGGCTTTGCTACTTCCCCCTTCCACCATATAAGTGGCTAACGTCCAAGGGCTCCCCGAAAAACCTATTAGGGGGACTTCACCTTGTAATTCTCGGCGAATAGTACGCACTGCATTCATGACATACTGTAATTCATTTTCAGGATCAGGGATCGGTAAATTATCAATATCGGCTTTGCGTTCAATAGGTTTGGCAAATTTAGGGCCTTCTCCTGCTCCAAAACTTAGTCCAAGCCCCATTGCATCTGGAATGGTTAAGATATCAGAAAAAAGGATCGCAGCATCCAGTTCATAACGACGTAAAGGCTGTAATGTGACTTCACAAGCCAAATCCGCATTGCGACAAAGTGCCATAAAATCACCCGCCTCTGCTCGTGTTGCTTTATATTCAGGCAAATAACGCCCTGCTTGGCGCATCATCCACACTGGTGTCATATCAACAGGCTCTCGCAATAGTGCCTTTAAATAGCGATCATTTTTTAAATCAGTCATAAGCTTTCCATTCAAATAAAAATGCCCCATAGAGCAAATATGGGGCGAATCATATCATAATTTAGTTTGATTTCACGCTAATCTTAGCTTGAATCATTTGACCTTTATTCAATGAACTATGAATTCGAGCAGTTTCTGCACATACCATTGTTTTATAACCTGAATCAGTCATATTACTGGTTGGCTTATGCCACGGATTCCACACCACCACTTCTGTTGAGTTAATATGTTGCACTTCAATTTGACGTTGATAACCTTTATCTACAATAGTCGTGATCGCATTTTCAACGGAGTACATTTCATCAACATTTTCTGAAATTAATCTTGGGGACGAAACTGATTCTTGTTGGTGCGTCAGATGATTGAATACAGTAGTTGGTAATCCATGTAGTTCAACTTGGCTAATATCTGCAATATTAAAATAGCTATGTAATGCTGGATTAGCCTGTCCTGCACCTTGATGCGTCAAGGTTAATGTGCAAGTTTCGCCTAACTCCATCGCCATTTGTGCATCAAGCCCTTTACCATCTTCTGCTTTCAAATCAAATCTTAAAAAGACTTTATCTTTGGTAATTTCATATTGATTCAATTCCCACATACGAATACGTGCAGTGCCATGGAAAGGCTCGCCTAAGCTACCAAACCAAGGATAGCAAATTGGAACACCACCTCGAATTGCACTACCTAATTTAAACGGTTCAATTTCACTCAACCAAAACACATCTTTATCCGTATGCTTTGGTTGCCAACTGAATAAATGCGCACCTTGTAAAGCCACTTTTGCTTTAACTTCTGGATGATCGATTTCTAATACGGGTATCTCGTTATATTCAACAAGACTCAATTCAGGTGTAATTTGTTGAAGTTTTTTCATTTTGTACTCCTTAATCTGTTATAAAATTAATACAAGCGGTTAGATTATCGCACTATTTTACAAAAATAAGGTAAAAAAATAAGGATACCAATTGGTATCCCTCATTCAATTTAATGGGCTAAATATTGTTTTGCGACACTAATCGCTTCGGCGACTCGTTCAAAGCTTACCCCACCTTTAGCACAACGTTTTGCAAGGCACGAATCTAAAGATAAGATTGGATAAACATCATCACTAATTGTGGTATGGAATTGTTTAAATTCCTCTAAATTCAATTCTTCGAGTGCTTTTTTCTGACTAATTGCATAAACCACTGCTTCCCCAACAATATGGTGTGCTTCACGGAACGGAATGCCTTTTGCAACTAGGTAGTCAGCCAATTCAGTCGCATTTGCGTAACCTTGCTGTGCAGCCTCTTTGGTTCTTTCTGTATCAACTTTAATATCTTCTAACACTAATGCAGAAATATTGATACACGCTTGCCACGTTTCGATAGCATCAAAGATACCTTCTTTATCCTCTTGCATATCTTTGTTATAAGCCAATGGCAAACCTTTTAAAGTGGTCAATAAGCCTGTTAAAGCACCAAATACTCGACCCGTTTTACCACGCACTAATTCGCACGCATCAGGGTTTTTCTTTTGTGGCATTAATGAAGATCCTGAAGTAACACGATCGGAGAGTTCCACAAAATGCGATTCGCCACTATTGAAAATAATCAGATCTTCGGCAAAACGAGAAAGGTGCATTGTGCTAATTGATGCGGCTGCTAATAATTCTAAAACGTGATCACGATCAGAAACGCTATCTAAACTATTACGTGTTGCGGTCTCAAACCCAAGATCTAACGCTAATTTATCACGATCAATCACATAAGCCGTACCCGCCAACGCCCCCGATCCTAATGGGCAAGTATTCATACGATTATAGGCATCTGTCAAACGGCTATAATCACGATCTAACATTTCAAAATATGCCATACACCAGTGAGCAAAAGTGATCGGTTGAGCACGTTGTAAATGGGTATAACCCGGCATTACCGATTGCTGATTTGCTTCCGCAGTTTCGACTAATTTATGTTGTAATGCACGGATAGATTCTTGTAAAGATAGCACTTGAGCCTTACACCAAAGTTTCATATCTACAGCAACTTGGTCATTACGGCTACGTCCCGTATGTAATTTTTTACCCAAATCGCCGACTCTTTTAATCAGTTGTAATTCGACCCAGCTATGAATATCTTCTGCATCTTCTTGCAGTACGATAGCTAGGTTTGGAGCTACTTCTGCACGTAACTGTTTTAACGCTTGTAATAACTCGCCTAATTCTGATTCGGTAATGATTCCCACAGACTGAATAGCTTTAGCCCATCCCATTGAACCATCAATATCTTGCAAGGCTAAACGGTAGTCAAAACGTAATGAATCATTAAAATATTTAAATTGTTGATCTGCGGCTTGTGTAAAACGCCCACCCCAAAGTGCCATATAGAATTCCTTGATTTTTGCAAATAAAAAAGCGGATCTAACCGCTTACATTGGCGATATTATTGCATAATTATGCATTTTATTTCAATAATTATTTCAATTTAAGCCCTAATGCTTTTTCTGCTTTAGCTGTTAAGTTGACTGCTCCAGAAGAGGTCATCACAATATTATCTTCTGAACGAATACCACCAAAAGATTTCAACTGATTGATTTTATCCCAATTGAAGAAACGAGAAAGCGGATGATTTTTCCAAGGGGCAAGTAACATATCCACAAAATAAAAACCCGGTTCGATAGTTACTACCATTCCTTCGATTAATTCTCTCGTACAACGCAAACTTGGATAAATCTCTGGTGGCGCTTTATGTGTACCACGATGATTTTGCTGAAAACCTGCCACATCGTGTACTTGTAACCCCAATTGATGCCCTAAGCCGTGAGGTAAGAAAATTCGGCTAATCCCTTCTTCAAAAATTTGTTCAGCGGGTAATTTCACTAATTCAAACTGATGAATCATTTGTGAGATCCATTGGTGCATTTGGGTATGATAACTCAAATAATTAAATCCTACTTGAAGTTGATCAATGATATCTAACTTAAATTGATCCATTTGATTAACTAGCTCTGCAAACTCACTTTGCTGATCGAAAGCATAGGTACGAGTAATATCAGAGGCATAGCCTAAACAAGTAGTCCCCGCATCAATCAAGAAACTTTGACGTATATCAGGGTGTTTAAAATCTAATTGGGTATAATGCAACACAGCACTGTTTTGATTAATCGCAATGATATTGCCGTAAGGGACGTTGTTGTCAGACTGTTGTGTTGCCGCTAAGTAAGCAAGATTAATTTCAAATTCTGTCTTGCCTGCAAAGAAAGCGTCTTTAGCCACTTGATGCCCTTTTAATGCACTTAATTGTGCTTGATAGATACACTCAATTTCAAATTCGCTTTTGATTGAACGCTCAAAATGCAGTACATTGAGTACCTTTTTACTGTTAATTTCAGTAAAACCAAGTGATTGAGCAAGAGATTCATCTTCCCCAATAAAAGCACAATGCTGTGGCTGTTGAATGTATTGGGTAATCTGTTGCTGATCAGTCAGAATTTGCCACTCAAATTCATCGGCGAAAAAAGCAGAACGAGGCGGATTTGGCATAACGTGCCAATAGTCTTCAGGAGCGTAAAAATAAATTTTAGGCTTATTTTGACCATCTAAAAATAGCCAGCTATGTTCAGCGGAAGGATCAGGGAAAAAATAGTTAAAATGTGGATTGATTTTGAAAGGTGCGTATTGATCATCTAAAAAGTTTTTTTTAGCCGATCCTGCATGAATCCATAATCCATCTAAACGAGAAACTTCCAATGCGTGCTGTACAATGCTTTGTAAACGTGCAATATGCTGTGAAAACAATACTTTCATGTTATTTCCTAATTTTAATTTAATGGTATTTTATGAGCGAACTCACAACCAATCAAACTTTAGATACTCTCGGGCTACGTTGCCCAGAACCTGTTATGCTCACTCGCAAAACTATTCGTAGTATGCAAGATGGTGAGATATTACATATTATTGCTGATGACCCAGCTACCACACGTGATATTCCAAGTTTTTGTCAATTTATGGATCATCAACTACTTAAAAGTGAAACCGATAGCAAGCCTTACCAATATTGGATCAAAAAAGGGCTTTAAGGCTTTGCCAATAATGGCTGATAACATTGATTAGCCATTATAACAACAAAGGCGACTATTGTAGAAATAATCGCCTTATGCTTTATGAGAAAAAATCACAAATAACTTTCATCGAAGAATTGAGATTCTAATTGACATATTTTGGTAAATAAGGCACTAAGTTGTTCTCGATCTACCTTCTGATCTTCGCCTAGTTGGTCCATTTCTGATTTTAGCCATGCGACTAACGACTGAAAATAGTCATTATTATGTAACGTTATCCATTCATTAAAGTAAAAAGCCTCTGGTGACTTCTCACGATATTTCACACCCCAATGGCAGTAAACTGCTTCAGCACAGGTAATAATCGTCATGCAATTTGCATAACCGACCTCTGCACCTGAATCTATCGCTTTTTTAATTTCATCGTGGAAACCTTGAATTGAAGGGAATACGGCTAGATTTGGATCGAGATAGTGACTCGGCTCAACCCCTAACGCTTCAAAAGAACGAATAAAATAATCGTCTTCCGCACTTGTGATCATACTTAAAAAAGTGGATAAGCGGTGCTTTTGTTCTAATGTTTTGGAATAAGCAATTGCATAGGCAATTAAGTCAGCAAAGACACGAACAAAGGCATAATCCTGCACTAAATAATTCGCAAAAACCTTTTTATCTAAAGTCCCATCAACCATATCTCGAATAAATCCATGATCCGTTGCTTGTTGCCAATAAGGTTCCGCTTGTTGAATTAAATAATCTGAAAATTTAACTTTATTCATCATATTACTCCTCTGCTTTTATTATTCTTTGCTCAACTCATTTTGTTTCCCAAAAGTAAAGTCTAAGATTTTATAGTCCCGCTTTTAAACTTGCTTCAATGAATCGATCAAGATCGCCATCTAAGACTGCTTGGGTATTACGATTTTCCACGCCTGTGCGTAAATCTTTGATTCGTGAATCATCCAATACATAAGAACGGATTTGACTGCCCCAACCAATATCAGATTTAGTTTCTTCTAAAGCTTGTTTATCGGCATTTTTCTTCATCATTTCTAGTTCATACAACTTAGCTCTCAACTGTTTCATACATTGATCTTTATTCTTGTGTTGAGAACGGTCATTTTGACATTGCACGACAATCCCTGTTGGAATATGGGTAATACGTACCGCAGATTCTGTTTTATTAACGTGCTGTCCACCCGCACCTGATGCGCGATAAACATCAATACGTAAATCGGCGGGATTGATTTCAATATCAATATCGTCTTCAATTTCAGGATAGACGAAAGCTGCACTAAAAGACGTATGGCGACGGTTATTTGAATCAAATGGGCTTTTACGCACTAAACGATGAATCCCTGTTTCTGTACGTAACCATCCAAAAGCATGATCACCAGATACTTTGATTGTAGCGGATTTAATCCCTGCGACTTCACCATCTGACACTTCCATTAACTCAGTTTTAAATCCTTTGCTTTCAGCCCAACGGAGATACATACGAAGTAACATTTCTGTCCAATCTTGTGCTTCCGTTCCGCCTGAACCAGATTGTAAGTCAACATAGCAATCAGCAGAATCATTTGGTCCGCTAAACATTCTACGAAATTCAAGTTTTGCTAATTTTTCTTCTAATTCATCCGCTTCTTGTTGAGCTTCATTAAAGGTTTCTTTATCTTCAGCTTCAACAGCTAATTCAATTAAACCTTCGACATCTTCAACACCTTGTTCAAGATCTCGAATAGTATCAACAACCATTTCAAGAGAAACACGCTCTTTACCCAGTGCTTGTGCCTTTTCAGGATCATTCCATACTTCTGGCTGTTCTAATTCTGCATTGACTTCTTCTAAGCGTTCTACTTTGAGATCAAAGTCAAAGATACCCCCTAAGTACTCGGGTACGCTCTGCCATATCGGCTAATTGTGTTTTTATTGGATTAATTTCAAACATGGTTTTTCCTTAAATTTTTGAAAGCGTAATTATAGCGAAATCGCCTATAACATTAAACAAGCGGTCAGATCCCTTTGATTTTTTTACCACTTAATTCGCGCAAACCCTTTGGATAAATCTTCAATAAGATCTTCCACATTTTCTAAGCCAATGTGAACGCGAACTAAAGTCCCTGTTAATTTGCGAGTGATCGCAGGGCGAATACGTTCTATTTCTCTTGGTTGGTTTGTCAAAATAAGTGATTCATAACCACCCCAAGAATATGCCATAGAAAATAACTCAAAGTGATCTAAGAAAGTAGCTAACTCTTGATCCGATAAAGTTTTGCAAAGTTCAAATGAAAACAGACCGCTTGTACCTAAAAAATCGCGGTTAAATTCATTATGTCCAGGACAACTTGGCAAAGCAGGATGATAAACAGCTTTGACTTCGGGGCGAGTTGTTAGCCAATTTGCCACAGCAATACTGCTTTCTTGATGCTGTTTAAGGCGAATACCCAGTGTACGAAGCCCTCTTGATGCCATATAGGCAGAGTCCGCATCCGCCATTTGCCCCATTAAATAAGAATGTTCTCTTAATTGATCCCAACAACGTTTATTTGCGACAGCTGTACCAATCATCGCATCAGAATGTCCAACTAAGTATTTCGTCCCTGCTTGAATTGAAATATCAACACCATACTGTAATGCAGGGAAAAGTACGCCCGCTGACCAAGTATTATCAATCATAATTACAATGTCAGGGTTAATCGCTCTCACCGTTTTCACAATCAATGGCACATCAGGCACTTCCATTGTGAGTGAGCTTGGTGCTTCTAAAAATAAAACTTTGGTATTGGGTTGTACCAGTTTCGCTATTTGTTCACCAATCAATGGGTCATAGTAGGTGGTTTCCACCCCCATTTTCTTTAAAATAACATCACAAAACTCTTGTGTGGGTTCGTAGGCTGCACCTGTCATCAACACATGATCACTTTGTTCCACAAAGGCAAAAATACTATTTGTTACCGCAGCAGCACCGCAAGGATATAAATAGCAACCATCGCCTCCTTCAAGTTCACACATCGCATCTTGCAGGGCAAAATGAGTAAGCGTGCCTCGACGTCCATAGAATAATGCCCCTTTATAGCGATTACGTGTAGCATCTTTTTTGTCTGCAACCGAATCAAAAACAAGAGACGATGCTCGTTGGATAACTGGATTAACGGCACCTTTAGTGTAAGTCTTTTTTCTGCCTGCCGAGATTAATTGTGTTGCTAATTTTTTCTGTTTTTCCATTGTTATCCCCTCGTAATTATTGTGTGTAAGCGGTTAGATTCTAGCAAAGTTCTGCAGTTTTTATCCTCGCCATTTTGTAAATTTAGGTTTTACAAATTCTGTTCCTTTATCTTTATACGCTATATTTTCTAAATTGAGAAGATAACGTTTTGTGGGTAATCCTCCGCCAAATCCAGTCAGCGATTGATCTTTCCCTAATACTCGGTGACAAGGGATTAAAATAGAGATCGGATTTCGTCCAACGGCACCACCAACTGCTCTTACCGCATTAGGATTACCTAGTTGCTTTGCAATTTCGCCATAAGATGTGGTTTTACCATAAGGAATTTGCGTAAGCACTTTCCAAACAGATCGCTGAAATACTGTGCCTTTCGGTTGAATAAAATCTAATTGAGAAAACTCAATGAGTTCTCCACTGAAATAGCGGTCTAATATTTCCCTTGTTTTACAAAAAATAGACCAACTTTCTGAGTGATCAATATGCGCTTGTTGAAAATGATCAGGTAAATCCATTACCTGCTCTTTTTCAAAATTAATAAAAATCAGCGCATTATTTTCAACGGCTATTAATAATTTGCCTATTGGCGAGGTGTAGTAGTCATAATAGATTGGATTATTGGATATCAAATTCATAATATTACTTATATGTGATGAGTAGAATGTAAAGTTTTAGTTGATCAATACTACTCGCTCTGCGCCTAAAAAACTTCCTTTTTTTAAAATAAAAATACGAGAAAATCTAGCTCAGATGGCATTGCCTTAAACTAGAAATTCTCGTATTTAATTATACAAATTGATATACGAAAAATGCTAAAAGTTAAATTTCATCAATGATTCGATAAACCCAGTTTTCTAATGGATCGTTTAATCGTTTCATTTCTACACGCATTTCTTCTAACATTTCTTTTTTGATATCACGATAAGCATCATCATAGAATAGATTATGCATTTCTCCCGGATCTTTGCGAATATCATATAATTCACACAAATCAGTCGCATTGAATACCAATTTATAATCCTTTCTACGCCACATTCTTTGTTCAAAATAAACAAAGTGTCCTGCTAATTGACCAAGTAAACCTTTACGTCCATTATTTTGGCTTTGACGAGTGATAGGTAACAATGTTTCACCTTGGAAACTTTCTGGTACTTTTTGACCTGCGATATCAAATACGGTCGAAGTTAAATCATGTAAATAAACTAAATTATCATCAACTTGATTTTCACGAGATGATTGAGGATCCTTGATAATTAATGGAATGTTATAGGTTGATTCAAACATGAATTCACCTTTCTCAATCATTTTGTGAGCACCCATAGCATCACCATGGTCAGCAGTAGCGACAATAAAGGTATTATCGTATAGATTGTTGTCTTCTAAATACTTAAAGAGATCGCCAATAGCATCATCAATTAGAGTAATGTATCCCCAGAATTTAGAGATCACTTCTCTCCAACGTTCTTCGCTCGCTTCCCACATTCCCCACATTTTAGAGATTGTACGATAGTGACCTGGTTTCCCTTCTAACGGTTTGAAGAAACTTTCGTCTAATACGATATCCTTTGGATCATACATTGAATAGTATGGCTCAGGAATGACACATGGTGTGTGAGGTCCCCAGAAATTAACCCAAGCAAAGAATGGTTTACCTTCATCTAGGGATTCTTTGATATAACGTTTCGTTTCATCAATGATGAAATATTCTATCGTTTCTTCTTTCGTCCCAGATAATAAACCACACAACTCTTGTACTCTTAAATGTGGGTTCTCACCAAAATAAGCTCGGCTAACTGTCGGTGCTTCATAGCCCTTTTCTTCTAACCATTCTTTATAGCGATTAGAATGAGTTGGACCTTGATCGAAGACTAAATTTTTATAGACACGACTACCAGGGTAACCGTAACCATCAAAATTATGACCTTTGATATCATAATCTTCCGGCACGGATTTTGTCCCAACGTGCCATTTACCAACTACATAGCTGTTATAGCCATCAATATGACCAATATTCGGCAAGGATGGACTAATTTCACCAGTTCCTCCTTTTTCACCATTCTTGATAATGCCGTGCGATGACGGCATTAATCCAGTGAAAAGAGAGGTTCTAGCAGGTCCACAGACGGATGCTGGAGTAAAGGCATTATTAAAACGGATACCATCTTTAGCTAATCTGTCTAAATTTGGAGTTTTAACAATTTCATGCCCATAAGAACCCAGCATGTCCTTTCTAACTTGATCTAATAATATGTAAATAACATTGTTCATTAATTACGCCTTATTTTTTCTACCAAACACCACGAGAATAATAATTTGCAATATAACATATGCGCCTATAACCATTAAAGGACTACCTGTTTCTGAAGCTAAACCTAATGGAGAAAGTAAGGCGTACACACTAATTAATCCTAAGACAAGTGATGCAACAGTTACGTTTGCATATTCCCAATTAGATAAATCTACATTTGCATGATTTGATGTATCTTCTTCGTATGGTGTACGTCTTAAGAATGTACCTAACACAAGCATTAACACAACATCAAAGACAAACAATGACGCCATAACATAGACGAAGTTTACTTGAACATCAAATACCCATACGATTGAGAAGTAAAGAATAACGTGAAGTAACAACGCGATTCTAGCTGCTAAGCCTGATACTGTTTTATTAAATAAGCCGACTGCAAAAAGAGCAACGATAGGAATATTAACGAAACCAGCAAAACGTTTAGTTAACAAGAAAATACCATCTGTACCAAACATAAGTAATGGTCCCATAATCATGGTAACAATCGCCATGACTGCTGATACTTTTTTAGCAAGTACAATCACTTCTTGTTCAGTGTATGACTTATGGCTAATAGATGGTAATAAGTCTTTACAGAAAATAGTTGCTGATGAATTTAAGAATGAGTTAAATGTACTTAAAATCGCACCAAACAATGCAGCCACGAAGAAACCTTGTAAAGCTGTTGGTAACACACGATTAACTAATTCAGGATAAGATACATCAATTGGTTTTAATCCTTCTCCAAGGATATGGAAACTGAGTAAACCCGGTAAGTTTAAAATAATAGGTAATAAGAGAAGGAATAATGCCGCAATTAAGATCCCTTTTTGACCTGCTTTTAAGTCTCTCGCACCTAATGCACGTTGTACGATAGCTTGGTTAGTTGTCCAATAGAAGAAGTTTACAACTAAAATACCAGTAAACATTGCTGGCCAAGGCACAGCATCTGTTGCACTACCAATCGCATTGAATTTTTCCACATGAGTTGTGCCAATGACTTTGATACCTTCCATAAAGCTACCATCACCAAGATATATCAAAGCAAAGATAGGCACAAGCAATGCACCGATTACTAAGATAAAGGCATTAAGTGTATCTGATACTGCAACGGCTTTTAACCCACCAAAGATAGCGTAAATAGCCCCAACAATACCAATTACAATTACTGTATAAGTAATTGATTCGCCGTAACTTAACCCGAAAATAGTTTCTAGATTAAATACAGAGTTAAATGCAATTGCTCCAGTATAAAGAGCAGTTGGAATAACAATGAAAAGATAAAAAACCAAGAATAATGCTGACATAATCAAACGAGTTTGTCTGTCAAATCGGTTTTCAAAAAATTCTGGAATTGTGGTATATCCGTTACGAATATATTTTGGCAGTAAATAAAGTGCTAAGAAACAGAGAGGAACAACCGCTTGAACTGTCCAAGCAATAATAGAGAAATTCCCTGCGTAGGAATTCGCATTTACCCCAATAAGTTGTTCAGTGGATAATGAAGTCAATACCATTGAACATCCAATCACTACCGCACTCAATCCTCTTCCCGCAAGGAAGTAACCTTTAGAAGTAGTTAAATCATCATTTTTGGTTTTATACCAAGAAATAAGTGCCACTGCTAAAGTGACAACCAAAAAGCTGACTATGGTTAAAAACATATAGCCTCCAAATATGCTCTTAGAATAACTGATACGACTATCTAACCTTAGATAGTTATTCTAAACTTTGTATTAGTACACAAAATTAGACGCTAATTAGAATAATATGATTATAAAATTATCAATATGATAATAATCATAGCTGATAAGTGATCTTGATCACATATTGAAAAATTTTTTCGAATATGAGGATGATCATAAAATCTGGTCAAAATTTTATTAGATAATGAGGAAAAATAACTGAGGAAAAATGAGGAAGAACAATGTCTTTATTGATTATTTGCATATTGATCATTTGTGGCGTGTTAGCTAACATCATGTCTGCTCTGTTTGGCATTGGTGGCGGAGTATTAATGGTGCCTGTACTACGTACTCTTTTCCCAGATTTACCATTCCAAATGGTTTCAGCTACATCTCTGACGATTGTTATTGGAACATCTTTAATTAATTTAAGCTATTTTTATAAACGCAAAATATCTATCAGTTATAAATCTATGTTTCTCTGGTCAATTGGTATGTTAATTGGAGTACAAATTGGTTTTGAGAGCAGCTTTTATTTATCTAATACCATTATTATTAGTGTATTTATCATCACGCTATTAATACTCGCAGCTCGAAGTTTTTTCTTTTATAAACGAACAGATGATACGTCTGATTATTCTGTAACCAAAGAGAACTATAAAGGAATTATCCTTTGTGGATTAGGTGGTGGAGTTGCAGGAATGACAGGCATTGGAGGAGGTTCAGTACTTGCTCCATTAGTAGGCCAACTTCACAGTGTTAAACCTACCCAAATTGCAGTCTATACAAATTATATGATGGTAATTGGAGGACTTGGTAGCTTATATGGTTATTTAACAAGAGTCCCTTCTACTTACTTAGAAAACTCATGGCAAATTGGTTATGTTAACTTTTCTATTGCAGGGATAGTTATTGCAAGTTCATTTGTCACAAGTTTTGCTTCAATGAGACTGAAAGGAGCGCTTACTCCTGAATTAACCCGGAAATGTCTTGGCGGAATTTTATTAGTTATTGCCCTCTACATGCTAATACTACAGTTATAGCACTTAAAAGCGCCTTAATTTTATTATTTTTACCCATAATTCAACATTGAGAATTGTTAGCTTTTCAGTATAATCAATCTAATTTTTTTAGTATTAGGATAATTATAATGATTGAAAAAATGCATGAAAAATCGAATAGCTTTGCGTTTAAAGTTATTTTTGCACTTGTATCTATTTCATTTGTACTTGGTGGAATTGGTGGTGGATTCTTAGCTGTAGATACTTCTGCTGTTAAAGTAAATGGTGAAGAAATCTCTCAGCAAGATTTTAATTTAGCCAAAGGTCGTCAACAATCCGTTTTAAATGAACAACTAGGTGAAACATTTTGGGATCTTATGGATAACCCAGAATATGCTCAACAATTTCATGAATCTATCATGAACGAATTGATCAATGATGAACTGCTATCTCAATATGCACAATCTCTCAAATTGGGCATTAGTGCAGACCAAATTAAGTTAGAGATTGTTCGTAATCCTAATTTCCAAAAAGATGGTAAGTTTGATAATGGACTTTATCAACTGCTATTAACAAATAATGGTATTAGTGCAGACCAATATGCTGGGATTGTATATCGTGGAATGTTATTTTCACAAATACAAGAAGGCATTGTGAACAGCTTATTCGATGTACCAGTACAACAAGAGTTACTTGGGAAACTATTGTTACAAAAACGTAATGTTCGCTTAGCGACTTATTCTGTTGAAAAAGAAATGGAAAATCAGACAGTTTCTCCAGAAGAGTTACAAGCATATTATGATGCAAATAAAGCACTGTTAATTAATCCTGAAGAAATTGCAGTAGAGTATGTTTCAGTCACGCCTGAAGATCTTTCTAGCAAAATTCAAATTACGGATGAACAGATTGATACCTACTATCAAACCAATAAATCTCAATATGTAACGAGAGGCGAATCTCATATCGCACATATACAAGTTGCCGATGAAGCAACTGCTAATGATATTGGACAACAACTCAAAAATGGCGAGGATTTTGCGGAGTTAGCGAAATCAAAATCTATGGATACACTATCCGCTACTCAAGGTGGTGATTTAGGTTGGGCAAGAGAAGGCATGTTCCCTAAAGCATTTGATGATGCCGTTGCAACATTAAGTGTTGGACAAGTTAGCCAGCCAGTTAAAGTAGATAACGCTTTTCATATCATCAAATTAATCGATCGTAGAGAGAACAAGGAAATTCCTCTTGAGCAAGTTAAAGATCAAATTGCTGATATTATCAAAAGAGAGTTAGTCGCCACAGAATATTCTAATGTTACACGTGAAATGGCAAATACCGCCTTTGAAAGCAATGGTTCACTTGATAGTGTTGCAGAAGTTTCTGGGAAAACACTTCAACATACTGAATTATTTAATCGCCATAATATCCCTGAAATATTAAATAATGAAAAAATTGTTAAGATTCTGTTTGATGAGCAATTTAAGCAAAATGGTCAAAATTCTGACCCAATTGATATTACTGAAGGTACGTTAGCAAAAACTATTTTTGTGAGAGTAAGCCAATATCAACCTCAAACAGTGAAAACATTTGAAGAAGCTAAAGACGAAATAACATTGGCAGTTAAAAAAGAAAAGTCAGAAAAATTACTTCAAGCTAAAAGTGAAGAGACAATCAAATCACTTATTGCAGGAAATGAAACAGGTGTTGCTTTTGATCAACCTCAAGAATTCGTATTTGGTCAACGTGATTTAACACAAAGAGATCTGATGGATACAATTTTTGCTATGCCAAAACCATCAAATAAACCACAATATGCCTCAGCAAAAAATGCAAATGGGGACATAGTCATTATTGCATTAGATAAAGTTACAGATGGGCAACCTGATGAATATAATATAATTTCTAGCCAAATGACCCAAGCTAATAGCGAAGTATTATATAGTGATTTATTAAAGGATTTAAGAGAAAGAGCTAAAGTTGAGTTAAATGAAGATTTTATAAATCAGCTTGAGGTTCTGAACTAAGGATATCAAATTACAAATAATGAAATTAGTTTATACACTACCTTAGATATTCCATACCTAAGGTAGTGTACCTTTTCATACGAGAATATATCATATCGTCCAATCACCTCTTCTGATGTACACGTAAGGCAAAATTAATGCCATAATTTATGTAATAGTATGGTTGATATTTACTATATAGGTTCTATCTTCTTACCATACTGTTATTCCATAAAATCGCTCGGTAAATTACTCAGCATTTGTGTCCAAATTTTCGTACTATTGTATCTATTATTTATCATACATTCGCTTGCTCTCTCATAATCTCCTATTTGACTAGCACTTTGAAGTGCACGATAAAAATCTAAAGTCAATTTTCTCGCAGCTGGATCTGAGAAAAACAATGATGCAACTTGATGATATAAATCTTTAAAGCTATTTAGAATTAGCCCATAAACAGGTTTATCTGCTATAAAAGTAAATCTTCGATATAAATTATAATCAAACTTTGCAAATGATTCGGCTGTATCCTCTAAATCCTTCAAACCATCAAATATCAATAATGATGCTTTGGAATCTAATTTTATAGCTTCAGGAATGTAATATTCCGCCATTCTAGTACGCAAAGAAACAACATTCGTAATAACCATAGGAATAATAGAAGTATCCAATCTAATTAAAGTCTCAATTATTCTAGGTCCAGCAGTTTCCCAAATATTATTTACACGAGTGGCCTTGCCATGTTGAATACTCAACCAACCATCACGAGATAACCTTTGTAAAACCTCCCTTAATGTCGTACGAGTTACACCAATAATATCAGCTAACTCCCTTTCCGCTGGTAACTCTGAGCCAATAGCAAAATGATTATTCCAAATACTTTTAACTATATATTCTTCAGCTAATGCTGCTGGGCTTTGTGCTTTTAATATACCTGACTTATTCATAGTTAAAATCCCAATAAAAAAAATAAATATCCAAGAAATCCCCACAAAAAATGTACAACTTAGTGTTTAAAATCAAACTTTAATCCATTAATTAGTAATATCATATATTACAGTTAGGCAAAAAGTATATTACAATTCTCGTATTTTTAATTCAATTGAGTATCTTATGAAGAATATTGATGCATTTTTTAAAAATTTCCTTGGTCAAGCACCAGAATGGTACAAAATTGCCATTATAGCGTTTTTGATTATAAATCCCATTGTTTACTTCCTTATTAGTCCTTTTATTGCAGGTTGGTTGTTAGTTGGAGAATTCATTTTAACACTAGCCATGGCCTTAAAATGCTATCCATTGCAACCTGGTGGTCTCTTAGCAATAGAATCTGTTGTGATAGGAATGACATCCCCGCATCATATTAAACTAGAAGTTATGGCAAACTTTGATGTTGTTCTACTTCTAATGTTTATGGTGGCTGGTATTTATTTTATGAAACAGTTATTACTTTATCTTTTTACCAAGCTAATTATTTCTATTCATTCTAAAAGAGTGTTATCTCTTGCATTTTGCTTAAGTGCGGCCTTTCTCTCTGCATTTTTAGATGCATTAACTGTAATTGCAGTAATTATGAGTGTGGGGGTAGGATTTTATGGAGTTTACCATAAAGTTGCTTCAGGCAATAGTTTTGAGGATTCTACAGATATCACTAATGATGATAAAATCACAAAACATAAAAAAATCTTAGAGCAATTCCGAGGATTCCTACGTAGTTTACTCATGCATTCAGGTATAGGAAGTGCATTAGGAGGTGTTATGACTATGGTAGGTGAACCTCAAAACTTAATTATTGCAGCACAAGCTCAATGGAGTTTTAGTGAATTTTTCTTACGTGTAGCACCTGTTAGCATTGTCGTTTTTATTTGTGGTATTGCAACTTGTTATCTGTTAGAAAAATATAAACTGTTTGGATATGGCGATGAACTACCTCGCAAAGTATGGATTGTTCTCACCAAATACAGTATTCAAAGAGAACAAAAAATGACTCGCCAAGATCGTTTAAAACTTCTGATTCAGGCTTTAGCCGGTATCTGGTTAATTATTGGATTAGCATTGCATTTGGCTGATGTTGGTATTATTGGCTTAACTATCATTATTATCTGTACAGCGTTCTGTGGTATCACTGATGAACATGCTTTGGGTAAATCATTCCAAGAATCATTACCTTTTACCGCATTACTTGTTGTCTTTTTCTCAATTGTAGCTGTAATTGTTGATCTAAAACTTTTTGATCCAATTATTCAGTTTGTTTTATCTACTGAAGAGGACGTTCAATTAGCATGGTTTTATGTATTTAATGGATTATTATCAATGATATCTGATAATGTATTTGTAGGTACTGTTTATATCAATGAAGCTAAAACAGCATTAACCTCTAATATTATTAGTCGTGAACAATTTGATCTCATTGCTGTTGCAATTAACACAGGAACAAACTTACCTTCTGTTGCAACACCAAATGGACAAGCGGCCTTTTTATTCTTATTAACATCATCATTTGCGCCATTAATTCAATTATCTTATGGTAGAATGGTTTATATGGCATTACCATATACTATTGTTCTCTCAATATCTGGTTTTTTATCTATGGAATTTTTATTACCTTCACTCACAAAAATTTTGTTAAATTGGGGTTGGTTAATAACTCACTAAAATAGGAATTTTATGTTTAGCTATCTTAAAAGACTTTCTATAAGAAGAGGAGCCTGGGCCTTGCTTTTTGCAAGTAGCTTAATTTTAGAGTTAACAGCGCTCTATTTTCAACATGGAATGGGATTAGATCCCTGTGTGATGTGTATTTATGAACGAGTAGCTTTACTTGGTGTATTAATTTCGTCTCTCATAGCTATTATTGCACCTAAATTCGCTACACTACGTTGGATTGCATTAGCTATTGGTTTATTTAGTGCAACAAAGGGGTTACTGCTTGCTATTCAACATACTGATTATCAACTTAATCCTGCTCCATGGAATCAATGTTCACCATTTGTCGAATTTCCTGAAACATTACCATTAGATAAATGGTTCCCTGCAATATTTGAACCCAATGGTGATTGTAGTGCAATTAATTGGCAATTATTTGGTTTAAGTATGCCACAATGGCTTATTGTGGTATTTTCAATTTACTTGATCATACTTATTCTAGTCACAATCAGCCAATTTAAAAAAATTAATGTAACTGGTTCTAGTAGACAATTATTTCGATAATTGATTAACCCATAAATAAAAAATGAAGCGGTAAGATAATACTAAAGAATTACAAAATCCTTTTGTTATCTTACCGCTTACCATCTTTTTAGCTAAACATACGGAACTACACAATTTTCCCTATTTCCGCTACAATTCAACTCATTATTTATTATTACGGTATATACAATGTCAAATACTCCAAGAAAAATGCTCGTTACTTGTGCATTACCTTATGCCAATGGGGCTATTCATTTAGGCCATATGTTAGAACATATCCAAGCAGATATTTGGGTGCGTTTTCAACGTATGCGTGGCAATCAAGTTTATTTTGTGTGTGCAGATGATGCCCACGGTACACCCATCATGCTTAATGCTGATAAATTAGGCATTACACCAGAACAATTAATCGAGAATGCAAAAGCTGGTCATATTGCGGACTTTAGTGGATTCAATATTAGTTTTGATAACTATCACTCAACCCATAGTATTGAAAATAAAACCATTACTTCTGAAATCTATAAAAAATTAAAAGCAAATGGATTCATTAAAAGTAAAGTGATTTCACAGCTGTATGATCCTGAAAAAAATATGTTTTTACCCGATCGCTTTGTAAAAGGCACTTGCCCAAATTGTAAAGCAGAAGATCAATATGGCGATAACTGTGAAGTGTGTGCTTCAACTTATAGCCCTATGGATTTAATTAATCCTCGTTCAGCAGTTTCTGGTGCAACACCAATTGTTAAAGAATCCGAGCATTTTTTCTTTGACTTACCAAGTTTTGAAAATATGTTGAGAGAATGGACACGTTCTGGTTCACTTCAAGCTGAAATCGCCAATAAAATGCAAGAGTGGTTTGAAAGTGGTTTACAGCAATGGGATATCAGCCGTGATGCACCTTACTTTGGATTTGAAATTCCTGATGCCGAAAATAAATTCTTTTATGTATGGTTAGATGCGCCTATTGGCTATATGGCATCATTCCAAAATCTGTGTGATAGAGAAGGTATTGATTTCAATGATTTTTGGAAAAAAGATTCAGAAGCAGAACTTTACCACTTTATCGGAAAAGATATTGTTTACTTCCATAGCCTTTTCTGGCCAGCAATGCTGGAAGGTAGTGGTTATCGTAAACCAACAAATGTTTTTGCTCACGGATACGTAACCGTTGATGGACAAAAGATGTCTAAATCACGTGGAACATTCATCCAAGCAAGCACCTATTTAAAACATATCGATCCAGAATGTTTACGTTACTACTACGCAGCAAAGTTAAATGATCGTATTGAAGATCTTGATTTTAGCTTAGATGATTTCGTACAACGTGTGAACAGTGATATCGTAAACAAACTGGTTAATCTTGCATCTCGTAATGCAGGTTTTATTACTAAACGCTTTGAAGGCAAGCTTGCAAGTGAATTAGAAAATCCTGAACTTTTTGCTGAATTTATTACACAAGCTGAACAAATCGCAAGCTATTATGAATCGCGCGAATTTAATAAAGCCATCCGTGAAATCATGAATTTAACGGATAAAGCGAATAAATACATTGATGATAAAGCGCCTTGGGTGATTGCTAAAGAAGAAGGTAAAGAAGCTGAATTACAAGCGGTATGTTCAATGGGATTAGAAATGTTCCGTATCCTAATGAGCTACCTTAAACCAGTATTACCTAAATTGGCAGAAAAAGCAGAAGCTTTCTTACAAACTGAATTACGTTGGGATAACATTGATGTTCCACTGTTTAACCATACAATTTCACCATTCAAAGCATTATTCTCTCGTTTGGAGAAAAAACAAATTGATGCTGTAATTGAAGAAACCAAAATCTTATTTGCCGAAGCAAACAAAAAAGAGGAAAAAATGACAGAAACTCAAGCAACTAATGTAGAGCCTATTGCCCCTGAAATTACTATTGATGATTTTGCTAAATTAGATCTACGCGTTGCAAAAGTGCTTAAATGTGAGTCAGTACCAAAATCAAACAAACTATTACGTTTTGAATTAGATCTTGGCGATCATACTCGTCAAGTATTCTCTGGTATCAAAGCGGCTTACAATAATCCAGAAGAATTAGAAGGGCGTTTCGTGATTATGATTGCGAATTTAGCCCCACGTCAAATGTCTTTTGGGCTTTCTGAAGGAATGATTTTATCAGCAGGCACAGGCGGTTCAGACTTATTCTTACTTTCAGCGGATTCTGGAGTTACTGCTGGTATGCAGGTTAAATAGGAGAAACTATGTTGCAACAAACTCTTTGTATTATCAAACCCGATGCAACTCATCGTCATCTAATTGGCGAAATTCTTGCATATTTAGAAAAAAATGATTTAGCGATTAAAGCACTAAAAATGCTTCAATTAACAAAACCACAAGCAGAAGGCTTTTACGCTGAGCATCAAGGAAAACCTTTTTTTGAGCCTTTAGTTGAATCAATGATCAAAGCACCCGTTGTTGTTGCGGTATTAGAAGGTGAGAATGCAATTAGTCATTATCGAAATCTAATGGGAGCAACGGATCCTGAGAAAAGAGAAAAAGGCACAATTCGCGATCTCTATGCCTTAAGTTATCGAGAAAATTCGGTACATGGTTCTGATTCAGAAGATTCAGCCAAACGAGAAATTACTTATTTCTTTACCAAAAATGAAATAGTGTAATTTCATGAAATAACAAGAAATCCTTTTTTGATAGCAAACAAAAAAGGATTTTTTTCTTATCTGAATAAGTAGATTTTGCTCAATAAAAAGCAGTAAAATTCATCTTATTTTCACGTAGAATATAAAAAATGCTTAGTTTATCAGCCGATAATATTCAATTAAATCAATATGCCAAAAATAAGCGAGAAGCTATTCATTTAATTGCTCATCGATTAGTACAATACGGAAATGTTGAATCTGGCTATGAAAGTGGAATGGTTGACAGAGAAAGCCAAATTTCCACTTTTTTAGGCAATGGCATTGCGATTCCCCACGGAACATTAGACACTCGTGATTTAGTCAAGAAGACGGGCGTACAAATTATACAATTTCCCCAAGGAGTGGAATGGGGAGAAGGCAATATTGCCTATATCGTGATTGGTATTGCCGCTAAATCCGATGAACACCTTTCCATTTTACGTCAATTAACGTCCATACTAAATGATGAAGGCATTACCCAAAGACTTGCTAAAATTAATGATATTAATGAATTTATCGCATTATTTAATGGATCAAAAGTATTACCTATTATTGATACCGATCTGATCACTTTTAACAAAAATACAACCAGCCTTATTACACTTTCTGCTCTTAATGCAGGAAAACTGGAAGAAAAAGGGTATGTGAATACGAAGTTTATACAATCAGTTATCGCAACCCAACCACTCAAAATTGCAGATAATTTATTTGTCATTGATAGTGAAGACGGTAATCAAGCCAATGGGATTGCAGTTATTAGAGATAAAGAAAACAAAATTCTGATTACCTTTTCGCATACTGATCAAGATCTAGAATCTCAATGGAAAAAATTACTTGATAAAGAAATACGTAAGCAATTATTTACTTTTGAAAAGAAATCCCAATTTGTCGAGTTTTTTACCGAAAAAGATACCTCACAAGCGGTCAGTTCCAAAGATAAAATTGCAAATTCTCACTCACTCGAAAAAACCTGTACGATTCATAATCAGCATGGCTTGCATATTCGTAATGGTGCAATTTTGGTAAATCTTATCAAAGCGTACAATGTAAAAGTAAAAGCTCAGAATATCGATACTGAAAGTCCTTTCGTTAATGCAGAAAGCCTAATGAATATACTCTCTCTTGGTGTTCAAAAAGGACAACATTTAAGATTTGTTGCCACAGGAAAAGAGGCTCAAGTTGTACTAGACGAAATAGGCAAAGCGATTGAAAATGGTTTAGGGGAAGAATAATGACTACGCCATTACGAATACTGAGTGTGACTTTTAATCCCGCCTTGGATTTAGTTGGATTTTCATCGCATATTCGGTTAGGTGAATTAAATCGTATTGAGTCTCTAGGATTATATCCCTCAGGTAAAGGGGTTAATGTTGCGAAGGTATTGGCAGATCTAGCTATTCCCGTTACAGTAACTGGTTTTTTAGGGGAGGATAACCAAAGTGATTTTGTTCAGTTATTTGAACAAAATAATATTCGAGATCTATTTTATCGTGTAAAAGGTAAAACACGAATTAATGTCAAAATTACAGAAACCGATTCAAATGTCACAGAATTAAATTTTCAAGGCTTTAAGATTCAGTCTCAAGATTGGGAACAATTTATTGCTCAATCAGACTCTTGGTATAAGCATTTTGATCTTGTTGCCATTTGTGGCTCTTTACCTGATGGAATCGAAATCTCCCAATTTTCTAGTTGGCTGTCTCACTTGAAATCTCAAGGATTAAAAATCATATTAGATACTAGTCACTCAGCATTATCCGAAGGAATTAAAGCAAAACCTTGGTTGATTAAACCCAATCAGAAAGAATTAGAGGATTTAACCAATCACGCATTAACTAATTTAGATGATATTATCTATTCAGCTAAAATATTACACCAAAAAGGCATAGAAAATGTAATTGTATCAATGGGCGACAAAGGGGCTGTTTGGGTCAATGATCAAGGTATTTTGCGAGCTGAGCCACCACACTTTGAACATATAGTCAGTACAGTTGGGGCTGGTGATTCAATGATTGCAGGATTACTTTATGGCTTTATTCATCAATGGGACAAAATCAAAACATTACGTTTTGCTAGTGCTGTTTCTGCTCTTGCAGTAACCCAAACTAATGTCGGTATTTCAGATGAATTAGTACTCAATAATCTATTACCCAAAATAAAACTGACTACGTTGTAAATATGTATAAAAATGTTTTTAAATTCAATTAAATTTATCTAAAAAGGAATTAACCAATGAAAATTGCATTAATATTTCCATCTCAACTGGGCCAATCTAGAACTTTTCTTGTGAATGAAGTATTGTCAGCAGCAGCGACGCAACAAGGACATACGATTGTTGAACCTGAACAAGCTGAATTTGTTTTGTTATTTGAACAGCAAATTCCAGACAATGTAATAGGTAAGAAAGGCGCTATCGTTGATATTGACCAAGCGTTTAATCAACCAGAAGAAACCTTATTACAAGCGGTTAATTCATTACATATTTTAGCAAATAATAATGCTCAACAAGATGCAAAAGGTACAACAATATCCAAAGATAAAATTAAAAAAATTGTTGGGGTAACGGCTTGCCCAACAGGGGTGACACTCACTTTTATGTCCGCAGAAGCAATTTCAAAATATGCTAAAACACAAGGTTGGGAAGCTAAGATTGAAACAGCTGGACAAATTGGCTCTAGTCATTTGCTTTCAAAAGCAGATATTGAAGCAGCTGATTTAGTTTTTGTGGCGGCTGATATTGATATTGATCTCAGTAAATTTGAGGGCAAATTACTTTATCGTACTTCAACAAATCTTGCATTGAAGAAAACAGAACAAGAATTTGATAAAGCGATTAAGGAAGCTAAAATTTATCATCATAACGACAAACCATCTCAGGTAAAAAATAAAAATATGGAAGACGTGAAAAACCCCGTAAGAGCCGATCATGCTACAATGGACAAGGGTCAAATCAAAAAAATTGTCGGTGTAACGGCTTGTCCAACAGGGGTAACATTGACATTCATGTCAGCAGAAGCCATAGCAAACTATGCCAAAGAACAAGGTTGGGAGGCTAAAATAGAAACATGGGGACAAGTTGGCTCTAATAATTTACTTTCTAAAGCAGATATTGAAGAGGCGGATTTAGTTTTTATTGCCGCAGATATTGATATCGATCTGAGTAAATTTAAAGGTAAGCCTCTTTATCGCACTACGACTAATCTTGCATTAAAGAAAACCGAGCAAGAATTCGATAAAGCTCTAAAAGAAGCACAAATTTATTAATATACTCACTCATAATGCCAAAAGGGAAATTTGTCATTTTTCTCTTTTGGCAATTATCTAGAAATCCACACTACAACCTAAATATATAATATTTATTCAAAATTCACGTATAATAAGCAAAGACTATATCTAATATCGGAGTTATTCATGAACTACCTACTCTATGCTAACGACGCTCTATCATTATATTCACAAGCTATTACTCGTTTAAATCAATCATTATCTGAATCTTTTAATCAAGCTGTTGATCTCATCCTAAACTGTGAAGGTCGAGTTGTTGTAGCGGGTATCGGTAAATCTGGGCTTGTTGGCAAAAAAATGGTAGCAACATTTGCTTCCACTGGTACTCCTAGCTTTTTCTTACATCCAACAGAAGCCTTTCACGGTGACTTGGGAATGCTAAAATCAATAGATGTCGTGATCCTCATTTCTTATAGTGGGGAAACGGATGATGTGAATAAACTTATTCCCAGCTTACAAAATTTTGGTAACAAAATTATTGCCATGACAGGGAATCGTTATTCAACTCTAGCACAACATTCAGATATTGTGTTGGATATCAGTATTGAACGTGAGGCTTGCCCAAATAATCTTGCACCAACAACCTCAAGTCTTGTCACGATGGCTCTAGGTGATGCATTAGCGATTGCATTAATTAAAGCGCGAGATTTTAAAGCAGAAGATTTTGCTCGTTTCCATCCAGGTGGCAGTTTAGGACGTAAATTACTCTGTCGAGTGCGTGATGTTATGCAAAAAAAATTACCAATTGCAACATTACACAATACATTCAGCGATTGCTTAGATATTATGAATGCAGGCAGAATGGGCGTTGCTCTTGTTATGCAAGATGAAGAATTAAAAGGTATCATTACCGATGGCGATATTCGTCGTACACTTGCTAAATTTGGTGCTCAAAGCTTAGAAAAAACGGCTGAAGATATTATGACTCGTGAACCTAAAACAATAGTTGATACGGCTTATTTAGCTCAAGCAGAGGAATTGATGAAGGAAAAACATATTCACTCACTCATCGCTGTAACTGAATCAGGCAAAGTATCAGGCATTGTGGAGTTTGCTAGCTAATGGCAAAATCAAATCATATTACGAGAGCAGGTTGGCAAGCCCTTGATCAAGAGCTTAAATACCTTTGGAAAGATGAACGCCCTAAAGTGACACAAGCTGTTTCAGATGCAGCAGCTTTGGGCGATCGCAGTGAAAATGCTGAATATATTTATGGTAAACGTCGTTTAAGAGAAATCGATCGCCGAGTCCGTTTTTTAACGAAACGCTTAGAGGCGTTGCAGATTGTTGATTACCACCCAAGCCAAGAAGGTAAGGTTTTTTTTGGTGCTTGGGTTGAACTAGAAAACGATCAAGAAGAAATTAAACAATATCGCATTGTCGGGTGTGATGAGTTTGATCCTGCAAAACAATGGATCTCCATTGACTCCCCCGTTGCCAGAGCATTAATCGGTAAAGAAGTAGATGATGAAATCCAAGTCGATACCCCTTCAGGAAAAATAACGCTCTATATTAATAGAATTTGGTATGAGAAAGCGTAGCATATTGTAAAAGCTTTAACACAAGCGGTAACTTCCCTCTAAATTTTCACACATAATTTATGCAAAATATTAGGAGAAAGCTACCGCTTCCATTTAGCTAATGGCTTGAATATTCCCTTGTTGTAACATAAATCGTTTATCGCCTTGCTCTTCCAACCATTGCATTTGTTGCAATTGTTCTTGAGTGATAGCAGTTACAAAGACTTGTGAGCCTGTTTCACGCAATCGATGAGCCAGTAATGCCCGTTTAGTTGGGTCAAGTTCTGAGGCGAAATCATCCACTAGAAATAAACACTCGCGGGATTTTTGTTGAATCAGATATTCTCCTTGAGCTAGGCGTAAGGCACACATGAGCAATTTCAGCTGACCTCTGGAAAGGATATCTTCAACGGGCAGTCCATTTGCTCTAAAGCGAAAATCAGCTTTTTGAGGCCCTACCATCGTATAACCCACAGAACGATCTCGTTCAAATCCTTGAGATAAAATTTCCGCATAATCTCGTTCTTTATCCCATCCTTGATGAAAACTAACCGTAATTTCCAATTCAGGCAAAAAGAACTGACAGGTTTTTTCTATGGCGGGTCTTAATGCTTCGGCATACTCTGCTCGCATTTGACTGACAATCTCGGCGAGTTTAGCAAGTTCAATATCCCAATGGCGTAATTGTGAGTAATCCCTAACTTGCGATAAAGCGGCATTACGCTGTTTTAATAAACGTTTTAAATTGACCCAGTTACTATAAAATTCTGAATGTTGATGAAATAGTCCCCAATCTAAAAAGGCTCGGCGATAACTAGGTCCTCCATTAAGTAACGTCAGCCCTTCTGGTGTTATTACTTGCATTGGGAGTAAATGAGCAAGATCGGAAATCTTTTTCCCTTCTTCTCCATTAATTTTGAGTTGCGTTTCACTTTGTCTATTGCGTTGTAAACCGACTGACCATTCATGTTTAGCTTCAGCAATCTGACCAAACAACACAAAATGATCGTGTTCTTGATGAATAATTCGGCTACTAATATGGCTTTTAAAAGAACGCCCATGCCCTAAATAGAAAATTGCTTCTAAGACGCTCGTTTTACCACTACCATTTTCACCTACTAAAAAATTAAATCCATGACTTAATTCAATATCGGCGGAGATGATATTTCTAAAATTATTAATTAATAAGCGAGATAGGGACATTTGAATAAACCACAAGCGGTAAGATTAGCTAAAAGATTTGCATAATGTGTAGAAAGAAAGGTCACAAACATTGCGACCTTTCTTTTCTATATCTATAAAATTATAAACGCATTGGCATAATCACATATTCTGCCGTACTGTTATCACAATCCTCAATTAAACAGCTTGAACTCGTATCGACGAGATTAATACGAATACGTTGGCATTTAAGCGTGTTAATCACATCAAGCAAATAATTGACATTAAATCCGATTTCCATATCAACATTATCGTAAGCAACATCAATAATTTCCTCAGCTTCTTCTTGCTCTGGATTATTTGCAGTGAGTTTTAATAAATTATGGCTAAGTGCAAGTCTTACGCCTTTAAATCTTTCATTAGAAAGAATCGCTGCACGTACCAACGCACGTTTTAATTGTTCTGCATCGGCTTCTAAAATACGATCAGCATTGCGAGGGAAAACTCGACGATAATCAGGAAAACGGCCATCAATCAGTTTTGAAGTAAAGACGATACCATTCATTGAAACGCGAAGATTACTTGAACCAATTTCCACTCTAACAGGATCATCATTCGTATTAATCAAACGTGATAACTCTAAAACGGCTTTACGTGGCACAATCACTGAATGAGTTAATAACTCTTGATTCAGTGGCATAGTACAAACTGCTAAACGATGACCATCTGTTGCAATTGTTCTGAGTAAATTACCTTCTGTCTCAAATTTCATCCCATTTAAGAAATAACGTGCATCTTGGTTAGCCATTGAAAATTGCGTTGCTTCGATTAAGTGAGATAACGTTGCTTGGTTAATGGTAAAATCAACATCAGCTATCCAATCCATAAGATTTGGATAATCTGAAGCAGGTAATGTTGCTAAACTAAATTTACTTCTATCTGCACGGATCAATGCACGATCTTCTTCAAATAAGAGCGAAATCACACTATCTTCAGGTAGGGTTCGACAAATGTCTAAAAATTTCTTAGCTGGAATAGTAAATTTTTGTTCAGAACCAACCGCTTCATCTAATTCTGCTTGTGTGGTTAGCTCAACTTCAAGATCGGTTCCCGTTAAAAAAAGATGATTGCCTTTAATTTCAAGTAAAACATTATTAATAACAGGTAAGGTAGGACGACTACTTAATACGGCACAGACCTGTTGTAAAGGCTTAAGCAACTGTTCACGAGTAATAGTAAATTGCATAACAATTCCTTAGGACGATAATTTACGGGTTAAATTAGTGTAATCTTCTTGGATATTCGAATCCGTATCACGCAACTCGTTTATTGTCTTACAAGCATGCATAACGGTTGTATGATCTCTTCCACCAAATTCACGACCAATTTCAGGTAAACTATGATTGGTTAGTTCTTTGGCTAATGCCATCGCCATTTGACGAGGACGAGCAATAGAGCGTGTACGACTTTTAGATTTTAGATCAGACATTTTTATATTGTAATATTCTGCCACTGTTTTTTGAATATTTTCGATCGTGATCAAATGATCATATGAGGCAATAAGATCCTTTAACGATTCCCTTACCGCATCAATAGTAATTGGACGATCTTTGAATTTACTCCACGCGATCGCTCGATTCAATGCACCTTCTAATTCTCTCACGTTTGTTCTTAATTTTTGTGCGAGGAAAAAAGCAACATCTTCTGCTAAGAATACATCTCTTTCTTCTGCTTTTTTCATTAAAATTGCGACACGAGTTTCAAGCTCAGGTGGCTCAATAGCAGCATTCACGCCCCAACTTAATCGTGAGCGAATACGTTCTTCAATATTTTCAATATTTTTTGGGAAAACATCTGAGGTCACTATAATTTGTTTGCTACGTTCAAACAATGAATTAAAGGTATGGAAAAACTCTTCCTGTGTCACTTCTTTATTTGCGAAAAATTGAATATCATCAATCATTAACACATCGAGGGAACGATAAAACTTTTTAAAGCTTTCAATGGTATTCGCTTTAATTGCTTTTACCATATCCTGCACAAATCTTTCCGAGTGAATATAGACCACTTTTGCATTTGGATTTTGTGTGATAATTTCATTGCCAATTGCGTGCAATAAATGGGTTTTACCCAAACCTGTCCCACCATATAATGAGAAAGGATTACAGTGACTCTCCCCTGGATTGGCAGCAACTTGTTGAGCAACAGCTTTAGCTAGCTGATTTGATTTACCTTGAACAAAATTATCAAAATTTAGCTTTTCATTTAAGCCTGATCTAATATTGTGCGTGATTTCCGTTTCAACTATTTTTTCTTTTTCAGCATTTTCTTGGGTGTTAGCTGGAGCTTGAACAGGTTTTGTACCTACTCGGATGGTGACTTTTAAATTTTCATCTTTAGATAAAAAACGAGCAAGACCGATAATTTCAGTCATGAATTTATCTTGAACCCAGTTTGCGACAAATTGGTTTTGAGCGTAAAGAATTAGCTCTCCATTTGCATTATCAGCCTGAAGTGGACGTAGCCAAGTACTGTAATCATTAGGTGAAATTTTTGAATGTAAATGACTTAAACAATCAGACCAAAGGGAAGACACAACTTGCTCCAACAAACAGTTAAAAAAGGTGAATAATGATACCTGAAAATGAGGTAAAAATCTTGTAAATTTTATCGATAATTTTGGAAAGATTGAGGAAAGTATTTGAAAAATAAATATAAAAAAAACCAAGCTATAAAGCTTGGTTTTCATTATTCTTGAAATTAGCGACGTAAACCTAAACGAGCGATAGTTTCTGAATATTTAGCAAGATCAGTACGTTTTAAGTAGTCTAATAATTTACGACGGCGAGATACCATACGTAATAAACCACGACGGCTGTGGTGATCTTTTTTATGCTCTGCAAAGTGACCTTGTAAGTGGTTGATTTGAGCAGTTAAAAGTGCGATTTGCACTTCTGAAGAACCCGTATCTTTTTCATCACGACCGAACTCAGCAACGATTTTTGCTTTTGCTTCTAAACTTAGAGACATTTTTACTCCTAAAAAGTAAGTTAGTTTATATTCATCAATAGCCGATCTCTAACTCAGCTACGACATGAATCTTCATTGTAAATTCAAATCAGCACTAAATCAATATATTTACTTAATGCGAGGATGAATTTGTTGGTTGTAAATAAGCTTCCTTATTTGGATCAACAGTTTTTGCTTTACGAATGAGCGGTTCAATTGTTGTACCTTGAGCCAAAATAGAGAACATTACTACCGAATAGGTCATCACCAGAATTAAATCTTTAACATCTATGCTACCCACAAAAGCAGTCTTAGCAGGGATTGATAACGCCATTGCTAAAGCAAGTCCGCCACGTAATCCACCCCAAGTCATAATTTTTAGGGTATAAGGATTATAAGTTCTCACTTTTTGTAATGCTTTAAATGGTAACCATAAACTGATATAGCGAGAGAACAAACAAACTGGGATAGCAACTAACATTAGTACTACACCATATATATTGAAATCAACAAGCAGTAATGCAAAACCAATTAAGAAGAACAGTAAGAAGTTAAGAAAGTGATCAATCATTTCCCAAAAGTGGTCCAAATAACGTTGGCTTTGTTCGGAGAAACCAGAATGGCGAGTCCAGTTCCCAATCATAATACCTGAAACAACCATCGCCAATGCACCAGAAACATGTAATACGTTATTAGCTAACATAAAGCCCGCGGTAGGAATAGTTAATGTTAGCAAGATTTCCATACTCCCATCATCTGTTGATGAAATAAGGATATGTGCAACAAAGCCTAGTACAAACCCTAATAGGATGCCGCCAATTGCTTCATGGAGGAATAACCCTAGAATGCCAGAGAATGTTGCTTCTTGCCCACCAAACGCAACAGCAAAAATAGTAATAAAAATAACCAAGCCAACACCATCATTAAATAATGATTCCCCTTCTACTTGCATAGAAAGGCGTTTCGGTGCTCTTAGGTTTTTAATAATAGCAAGAACGGCAATCGGGTCAGTTGGTGAAATTAATGCGCCGAATAAAATACAGTAAATAAAGTCGATGGGTAACCCTATTATATGTGCAATAGCATAAATGATTCCACCAACAAAAAAGGTTGATGCTGTTGTAGAAAACAAAGCAAAAATTGCAATTTCCCACTTTTGATCTTTTAATACAGGTAATTTAATCCCAAGCGAACCCGCAAAAAGTAAAAATCCCAAAATCCCATTTAGCAAGAAACTGGTGAAATCAACTTGTTGCATCACTTCTGTTGCCATGCTACTGATATTAAACCAACCAAGCCAACCAAAAAATAATAGCACTAACGAACCAACCATCGCTGATGCAGTAATTGCAATAGTAGATTGCACCTTATCACTTATTTTACTGGTAATAAATCCAAGCAAAATAGACAGCGCAGAAAGAAAGCAAATATACGCGTAAATACCCATTTGGTATCCTTAATTAACTGAGGAATTTGGTTATCAAATTCCACTAAGAAATTTAGGTAAGAATTAAATCAAATTTATTGAAGAAATGCAAAGATATTCAGCCTTGGTAAAGTTACTTAGATTTGCTCAAAGTGAAGGAAGGGGGTAAAGCACCTTTACGTTTAAGTTCATTCGCAATGCGAATTGCTGTCTCTGTTTCACACCCTGCAAACTCGCCAATTTCACGATAAGTCCAATTATAATAAGGATAATTTTTTGTCAGAAAATCAATACTTTGAATTACTCGTTCAGAAGTTTTAAGATAAGCGCTTTTTGCCAATCGTTGTTCAGCTTCTCTTAACTCATTTGCTAAAGATTGTAATAATTTTTTGCTTGCCTTTGGATTCTCAACAAAAAAATGGTTAACGCTTGTTGGTTTTATTCGGGTAATCTCTGCATCGACAAGCACTTTAGCACTACAGTGATATTGACTATCACCAAACAAAGTCCGATAACCAAAATATTCATTTTCTTGATAAAGTCTAACCAAACTCTCTTTACCATTATCTAAAGTATGATATAACCCTATTAACCCCTTATGTATGAAATAAAACTCTTGCGCAGTCTCACCTTGCTCATAAATTATCATACCTTTCGATAAGGTATGCAAAGGTATTAATTTACAAGCATTTAATGTCATTGGATTAATGTGAGCCTCCATTTTAATATTTTCTCCTATTTATCTTTTAAGTATTGGAATAGTAAAATTTTTACAAAATGTAAAATACTGATTTACTTGTTATCCATACAAAAAAGAACTTCTCTTATATCATTAACAAGAATAGTATGTAACTTCTTTCTCTTTGAACATTAATTAACTAGATATAAATATTGCAATAAATATAGTCGCTATTTTTCCACGAATTGATTACTTTGATGAATCAATTGGAAGAATAATGCAAGTGGTGGTCGAGCATCTGTTTCTTTAGCCCCTTCCTCATTATAGTGCTGAAAATCACCTTTCTTATTAATTTGGTATTGTTCACCATCTCGCATAATAGCCACATCCCAGCTATAATTTGCACTGAGTAGCCACCTACGATCATTTTCTTTAGTTAAATCAATTCCCTGAGAATATAAAGCGACAGGTGAAGTCATGCCAAAGAAACGATTAAGTAGTGTTGGCGCAATATCTAGATGACTCGACATACCGTTATATATACCACTATCGCCTTGCCAGAACATCAACATTGGTACTTTAGTGTGCTGAGCTGCAAAACTATTATCTGTAGTTGATTCTTGACCAATATCTGAAGTTAATAAGATAAAGGTATTCTTATCAAGTCCTTTAGCAGCAAGACGATTCCATACAAATCGTAATTGTGAATCAACAAATTGTACATTCTGTTTATCATTAATATCGCCAATGGCAAGATCCAAATAGCTAAAGAAAGGCACAGTGGTATCTTCAGTTTCTAACCATAAATTCCACTGACGTAATGCATCAATACTGTCTTTAGCTTGTGGTAACTCAAAATTCTCGAACAATGCCTGATAAATCGGATTCGCAAAACTATTATGTGAAAATAACCCAAACTGGTAATCTAAATTCTGTAAGCGAGAAATCAATACAGGTGGAGATTTTTTCGTCAGAATTGCATCTACATATTT
Organism: Otariodibacter oris; assembly: GCF_009684715.1. Lineage (NCBI taxonomy): Bacteria > Pseudomonadati > Pseudomonadota > Gammaproteobacteria > Pasteurellales > Pasteurellaceae > Otariodibacter > Otariodibacter oris. The sequence continues at coordinate 1,597,995 of NZ_CP016604.1, forward strand.
ACCACTCAAGCTATAAAATAAACTTGCAACCCCCGCCATTTCGGTATCACCTGCAATATAATGCTGAGTAAAGCGTCTAGAATGGCTACTTAATTCCGATAAATTCGGCATCAATTCTGGCGTAATCACACTATCCGTTAAGCCTGATAGATTGATAAATAATACGTTAATATTATCTGGTTTATTGTCAAATTGTAGTCGACCTTTAGGATAATCAAGGAAGAATCCATCTAATCGCCCATTTTCTTCAATAGTCTGATCAAAACTCTCTCTGTCTATCAATCCATGTTTTTCTAAGAAACTACGGGCAGTCATTGGATAAGAGAGGGGGTAATTCGCACGTTGTGCAGTGACTGGGCGATATAAAGACATATCCGCTAAGGCATAAAATAAATGCGTCCCCATAAAAGCAAATAAGAAGAAAGCAGCAACGTATTTTCCCCATTTTTGACGGTTAAAACTACGTAGCTTTTGCCAACACCATCTAGAATAAAGTATCTCTACCAATAATATTAGAGGCATAGGCACAAATAATAATTGCCATTGACGAGATAATTCACTTTCATCTGGATTCACCAGTAAATCCCAAACAAGCGGAGATAGGTGCAAATAAAATTGCTTAAAGACTTCGGTATCGACTAGTAGAACCGTCATACCGATAGTCGCAACCACCACCGAAATACCACGAAATGTCCTTGTATTGCCGATAATAAAACTCAGCGGGAACAGCAATAACAGATAAAACGCAAAAATCACAAAACTAAAATGGCCAAATAAACTTAAGAAAAAGTACAGTTTCCCAAGTAATGTATCTGGCCAATCGGCATTAAAGGCATATCGAGAGGATAGCAATAATGCGATAACAATATTAAATAGTGCAAACCAATGCCCCCACACAATACGGCGCGAGGTTTCCTCTCGGTATTGTAATGAATTTTTAGGTAGTAGGCGTTGGATTAAACTAAGCATTTTATTTTGCTGACTTTAACGAATTTTTTAACGCACTACAAAAAGCATCACTTAATGCTTCTTGCTGTTGTGGATTTTTAATATTGGTCACTAAAATATTCGTCACCATATTACCTAATGCCATTAGGGATAAATCAACAGGGGCTTTATGCTTCTCTAGCGTAATAATTAAATCACTTAATAGTGCTTCAACTTGTTTGTCCTGATATTTTGATTTACTTGCCATTTATTCTTATCTCATCGTGAAAATTACGCAGATAGTACCACAAAATAGATAAATACGCTGAAAACAAGCGGTCAGATCTTGTGAATTTTTTGCAAAAAATGTTGTTTAAGTGACCGCTTACGCTATTTTACTGCAACCATCGATCCAAAATTAAAGCATTGAAACCATAACTCTGTCTTATCAAATCCTGCTTGTTTAAGACGTTCTTTGTGGGTTTGAATCGTATCTGTTCGCATCACATTTTCTAACGCATTACGTTTTTGGCTCACTTCCAATTCACTATACCCGTTTGCACGTTTAAAAGTATGGTGCAAGTCGATCAGTAATTCGTTCATCTGGTTATCACTAAAGGTAAATTTTTCAGATAACACCAACACACCATTAGGATTCAATCCTTGATATATCTTGGTTAATAAAGCTAATCGATCTTCGGGTGGCAAAAATTGTAAGGTAAAATTCAACACCACCATTGAGGCATTTTGAATATCAATATTGCGAATATCTTCACACAATACATCAACTGGGATATCTGAATGGTAAGCACTCAAATGGTGACGACAACGCTCAACCATTGGCTCAGAATTATCTACCCCAATAATATGGGCGGTTTTGCCCTCAATATTACGGCGAATGGATAAAATCCCCGCCCCACGAGAACAACCTAAATCGTACACGTTAGAATTATCCGTTACAAAACGTCCTGCTAACATACCAATAGCGGTAATGATATTCGAATAGCCCGGTACAGAACGTTGAATCATATCAGGGAAAACTTCCGCAACAGATTCATCAAAAGTAAAATCACCCAATTTTTCAATGGGTGCAGAAAATAAAGTATCTTTCATCATAGTCATTTTATCTTAATAATGAGTTATATCATGCGAATAACGCATCCATTTCTTCAATCAAATGTTCACTTGGTTTCTCAAAAAATACCCCACTTTGTGGTGTACCATCCATGCCTCTTAAAAAGAGATAAGCCACCCCGCCAAAATGTTGTGCATAGTGATAATTATCCCCTAAACGAGATTTTAAATAACGATGAGCTGCCAAGGTATAAAGGATATATTGTAGATCATAACGATATTGAATCATCTTTTTTTCAATATTTTCTAATTGATAATCTTGTGGCAAATGCCCTAAATAGTTTGATTTATAGTCAATGATATAAAATTTACCGTCCACTTCAATAAAGCAATCGACGAAACCACGCACAAAACCTTCTAATTGGAAAAGTTGTAAATCGGGTGCATTTTTAGCAAGTGGACTGTATTTTTTCAACAAATGATTTAACTTAGATAATGCTTTTTCATTACTCAAACGTAAATAGAATTGCCATTCATTTAAACGCTTATGTGATCCAATCTGATTTAATGCAAAAGGTTGCTCCCCAAAAGGTGTGGCTAATATTGCGTTAAACCACGCAATCGTCGGCTCTACCCACTCTTCCGATAAGCCAAGTTGCTCACACACTGAAAGTACTTTATCTTCATCAATAGGTTGAGTGAAATCACACAACTCTAAAAAGCGATGCAATATATTCCCCACTTTCGTGCTATGTGGGAATCGATAAGGGCTATATTCAATAAACTCGTCGTTATCTTGCTCAACATCAACGCTTTCTTGAGCCGTTTTATCATAGTCCAATGCCTCATCATTCACAGCAAGCGGTAAGATCCCATCATTTTTTTGCAATAAATAACTATGTTGTGAATGTAATGCAGTAAAACTCGTGACTTGATGAGTTTGTTTAATTTTATGCTCAAACGTTTTAACTTTTGGAATCTGAATATCTTGAGCAGATGATGGCGAAAACTTGGTGGTTTCTGGCTCTGAATCCAATAATACTTTACGATATGCTATGCTTTTTTTCTCTAAGCACACCGCTGTGTCAGTATCCTTTTGAGGCAATCCATCAGTCAATAAATAGTGCATGGCATTCCAATTCGCCGACCATTTTTCTGGTAGGATCACATGCAGTTGGTATTTCGCTCGAGTCAATGCCACGTACAGCAGGCGTAAATCTTCCGCATATTCCGCTTTATTTTGTAATGCCTTAATGTCCTCATCATCCCCCAATAAATCCCACGCAATTTGATTATCTTCTTGACGATAAATAGACATTCCTTTGCCTGAAAAACCTTGGCTTTTTTTACCCAAAAATGGCAACCAAACAACAGGATATTCGAGCCCTTTAGACTTATGGATTGTAATAATCTTAATGAGATTTTCTTCACTTTCTAAACGTAAAATCTGCTCATCACTTCCCGTTGGCTGTTCAATTTGTTGAGAAAACCAGCGTAATAATGCTGATTCATTTTCTGTCACTTCCATCTTTTCTTGTAGCAATTCCGCCAAGTGCAGAATATTCGTAACCCGACGATCAGCATCATCTGTTTGGTTAATACGTTGAATAATCTGTTCTGTTAAAAACAAATTATGCAACATTGGCAAAATCCCTTGAGTTTGCCAAATAAGACGAGAGCGACTAAATAGCTCAACGTAATATTCCCATAATTTTTCATTATTTTTAATTTGATAGATCTCATCAGCCGTTAGCCCCCATAATTCTGAACCAAGAGCAGAAAGAATCGCCCTTTGTTGATAAGGGTTTAAACAGGCTTCTAAAATTGCGATTATGTCTAATGCTTCTTGAGTCTGATAAACGCTTTCCTTTTCAGATAAAAATACTGACTGAATATCGCGTTCCGATAAGGCTTGTTTTACTTTCTTCGCTTCATCATGAGATCGCACCAAAATTGCGATATCTTTTGGTACCAATGTCCTTTCAACTAATATGGATTGCACATTACCATCTGCATCAAACTCTTCTTTTTCTTCTGAAACGAATAAATTACCTTGCTCTGCATTATGTAATTGCTGCTGAATTTGATCAGCACAATGTTGCGCCGCAAGATCCGATTGATAATGCCCTCTCTCATAAGCCTCTCGAAGTAAATAAATATTTACTTCTTCTTGATTCTCTAATTTGGTCTCAGTTTCTTTAAACGCTGTTGGATTGAAACCAATATCTTCATACAAAAAAGGACTCGCTTCCACGGAATCAGGAAAAGTGAAGATTTTATTCACAAACTCAACCACATTAGGTAAAGAACGCCAGTTTTTTGATAACGTAAAAGTGCCGGACACTTTTTTTGAGGCATCTAAATAAGAAAAAATATCAGCACCACGGAATTTATAGATCGACTGTTTAGGATCACCAATCATAATAAACCCTTGGTTTTCCTGTTCATCTATAAAAATTCGTCTAAAGATTTCGTACTGAACTTGATCGGTATCTTGTGACTCATCAATCATTGCAAAGCCATATTGCTGACGAATTTTCTCCGCTAAAACTTTACCATTATCCCCTTTCAACGCTTGATAGAGATAAATCAGCATATCCTGAAAATTCTTCTCTGCGTGATGATCTTTATATTCGATTAATTTTTGACGTAAATGCAGGAAAAAATGGTAACGAAGTTTGCTTTCAATTTCTTGGGCTAAATTAACAAATTTCTGTTCATATTCCGCGAGAAAATCATCAATTTTAACAAAATGCTCACTGCGAAGAACCTCTGCTCCTTTACTTGCTTTTTGCTCAAGTAATGATTGTCCAAAATAACTTAACTCTTTAGCAGGGAAAAATTGATTTTCGCTATTAGCCCAACGATTAATAGTTGGTAGCCATGTATTTTGAAAAGATTTTTCTTTATAACTTACTCCATTCAATATTTTTATATTTTCTTCATTTTGCTTATCAAAAGCTTGCTGAATAGGAGAAATGATAGCCTCATAATTTTCTAGCCAATATGCACAAGAGGTTTTTGAGAAATGTTCAAATTCTAATAATGATTGTCGATAATCCTCATTCAACCATTTTTCTTGTTCCGGAGCTAAAGGCGGAATATCGCCCGACAAATACGAACGCACTTTATTGAGTGCATTACTTGGATTAGATAAAGTATCAGAAATCCATTTAGCCTCTACCACACCCACAGAATAGAACAACTCTCGCCAACTTTCTTCGCTAAGGCGATCGAGTAACTCAGTTTCATCAGTCTGCAAATTAACGTCAAAGCGAATGCCTGAATCGAACGCAAATTGGAATAACATTTTCTGACAAAAACTATCAATAGTAAAAATACTTGCCAAATCCATATCACGTTCAGCTAATTTTAAACGCAACAAAGCGTGTTCTAAATTATCTTCCACTTGTTGATAAACTTCTCGCAAGAACGGAGCTTTTTCAAATGCTCGAACTGCTTCTTTTGAATCAGGATCCTGAAAATAACGCATCACATCAGACAATTTCTGTCTAATCCTATCCCTCAATTCCTGAGTTGCAGCTTTGGTAAAGGTTACCACTAAAATCTGCTCAACTTGCAAAGGCACACAATCAATCCCTAACAACAAACGCAAATAAAGATTTGCCATGGTGTAGGTTTTACCTGTACCAGCGGAAGCTTCGATCAATACTGAACGATCAAGAGGGAGAGAAATAGGGTTGAGAGTTTGCATTTGCGTCATTTTGGCTATCATTCTTTTTAGAAAAATAATTGTGCTGATTTTAGCATTGAAATGAGAAATGATCAGTGAAGGAATATAAGAATTTTAGAAAAACAAAAGCCCTCTAAATCTAGAGGGCTTTTGCTTTAACGTACTAAGGAGGTATATTATGACGTTTAAATTAATTGGCGGAATGGACGGGACTCGAACCCGCGACCCCCTGCGTGACAGGCAGGTATTCTAACCAGCTGAACTACCACTCCGCAAAGAACGAGGCGTATATTAATGATTTCGATTCGCCTCGTCAAACACTTTTTTTCAAAAAAATTTACGATTGCTTTTTTACTATACAACTCGCTGAAATTTTAGTTTATCTGCTCGTTGTTAGACTGATATAACGTTGTCCATAAGCAGTTTCCTTTGGATTTTTTATCAAGCAACTCTAAATACTTTTGATGTGCTTCTTGTTCATCCTCAGTTGCCGATAGAACAATAAGCCCATCGGTGTCAATGATCTGATGCTGAACAGCGTAATCCTGTGAACTATTACTATTATCAGCGTCATCTTCGGCAAGCAGAGCAATTTGCCCGCCAGTCATCATTAAGAACACATCTGCAAGTATTTCCGCATCCAGTAAGGCGCCATGGAGTACACGTTTGCTGTTATCAATACCTAAGCGATCACACAAAGCATCCAAGTTATTACGTTTCCCCGGATACATTTTACGGGCTAATTGTAAGCTATCCGTTACCTGACAAATTTCTTCGACTTTAGGCGTGTTGTTGGCGAGGGTTGCAAATTCTTGATCGATAAATCCCACATCGAAGGGGGCATTATGAATGACTAATTCCGCCCCTTTGATAAATTCCAAAAATTCTGGGGCAATTTCCGCAAAGGTCGGTTTATCTTGCAACATTTCATTTGTGATACCGTGAACTTGAATCGCTTCTTCATCCACTTCACGAGGAGGCTTAATATAAACGTGGTAATTCCGTCCAGTTAAACGGCGATTAATCACCTCGACGGCACCAATTTCAATGATGTTATGCCCAATATGAGGCGCACCATTGAAATTCATCCCCGTTGTTTCTGTATCCAATACCACTTGGCGTAAAATTGGTTGTTCGTTCATATTATCCTCTATATACAAGCGGTGAGATCTGCAAAATATTTTACCAATCTAACCGCTTGCTATGTTATTTATGCTGCTGTGCTTTTCAATTCATCTATGGCTTTTTTATCAAAGAAATATTGTGTACCACAACATTCGCATTGCATATCAATTACACCATTTTTTTCTGCAAGCATTTCTTCAATCTCATCATCAGGAACGAGCATAATCGCCGCCCCCGAACGCTCTCTTGAACAACCACATTTAAATTCTGTGTCTTGAGATGGATAAACTTCAACGCTTTCTTCGTGGAACAAGCGATAAAGCAATTCTTCTGCGGTTAGTCCAAAGATTTCTTCATCCTTAATGGTTGAGGCTAAAGTGGCTAAATGCTCAAAATCCTCTGGTGTGCCTGTTCCATCTGGCATAATTTGTAATAATATGCCACCCGCAACGGCTTTCCCTTCGTATTCGCCCGTACGGATAACTAATTGTGTTTCTAATTGTTCTGAACGAACAAAGTAATCTTCTAAACATTCACTAATGGTCGGTTTGTCCAAGCTAACCACACCTTGATAGCGTTCGCCCTCTTCAGGAATAATAGAGATCACTAGCACACCATTGCCGATCATTTCAGATAAAGTGGCTTCGTCTGCAATTTCGCCATCAACACGCGCTAAAGCACGTACTTGCTGTTGATTATTGCCATTGACGACTGCAAGTTTTAATGGACCATCCCCTTGAATTTGTACAGTAATATTGCCTTCAAATTTTAAGGTTGCGGTTAATAAACTGGTCGCAACCAACATTTCCCCTAAAAGATTTTGCACTGCTTTTGGGTAATGGTGGGTATTTAAAGTTTCTGTGAAAGTGTTATTTAATCTGACCCACTCCCCTCTTACTGCACGGTTTTGGAATAAAAAGCGGTAAAGTTTGTCATTGTCTTGTGTATAAGTCATAGTGTTTCCGAGTTAGTTATTTTAAATTTAATCAAATCACGACGTTCTTTTTTATTCGGTCTACGATCTGGATGAGGCATAGAAAGTGCATTAGCTTTGCGAGCGAAGGCAAGTTTCTCACGATTTTTGATACTATTTTCCGTTTCTTGATAAAGTAACTGCGCTTCTGGCGCACCTCTTCGCTGATCACTCAAGGCTAATACTTCAACCTCTTTTTCTTCGTTTCCTTGTCTAAGTTTGATAAAGGCACCGATTTCAACGGTTTTACTGACTTTAGCCCGTTGTCCATTATAATGGACTTTTCCCCCTTCAATCATTGCTTTTGCAATACTACGGGTTTTATAAAATCGAGCTGCCCACAACCATTTATCTAACCTAACATCACCAGTTTCATTACTCTGTTTTTTCATAATTCTACCGAAATAAAAAACGACAAGCTAAAATATGGTGCAATTTTACGTTTTTTCAAGCAAAAAAGCGGTAAGATCACACAAAAAATTTGCAAAAAATTTAATTTAGCGGTATTCTTCGCCACTCAATTCTTAGTATAAAATTTCGCTAAATTAATCAAACTTAAACCCAATCTTTTTAAACAAAAAATATTTTATATATGCATCTTACACAGTTAAAAAATACCCCAGTATCAGAACTCGTTCGTATGGGCGAGGAACAAATGGGCTTAGAAAACTTAGCCCGCTTACGTAAACAAGATATCGTTTTTGCAATCCTTAAACAACACGCTAAAAGTGGTGAAGACATTTTCGGTCGTGGTGTTCTTGAAATCTTGCCAGATGGCTTTGGTTTCTTACGTTCTGGCGACAGCTCGTATTTAGCGGGTCCTGACGATATTTATGTTTCTCCAAGTCAAATTCGTAGGTTCAATCTACAAACGGGTGACTCGATTGAAGGGAAAATTCGCCCACCGAAAGAAGGTGAACGCTATTTTGCCCTACTCAAAGTTGATCGTGTCAATGACGACAAACCCGAAGTCTCCCGCAGTAAAATCCTTTTCGAAAACTTAACCCCTCTTCACGCAAATTCACGCTTAAGAATGGAACGTGGTAATGGCTCAACTGAAGACCTTACCGCAAGAATTCTTGATCTTGCTTCGCCAATTGGTAAAGGACAACGTGGTCTTATCGTCGCGCCGCCAAAAGCAGGTAAAACAGTATTACTACAAAATATTGCACAAAGCATCACGCACAATTATCCAGAGTGTATTTTGATTGTATTACTGATTGATGAACGTCCTGAAGAAGTAACAGAAATGCAACGCTCAGTAAAAGGCGAAGTGATTGCCTCGACCTTTGATGAACCGGCTTCTCGCCACGTTCAAGTTGCAGAAATGGTAATTGAAAAAGCAAAACGTTTAGTGGAACACAAAAAAGACGTAGTAATTTTGCTCGACTCTATCACTCGTTTAGCCCGTGCATACAATACGGTAACTCCAGCATCAGGTAAAATCTTATCAGGTGGTGTGGATGCCAACGCATTACACAGACCAAAACGTTTCTTCGGTGCTGCGAGAAATGTGGAAGAAGGTGGTAGCTTAACCATTATTGCCACAGCCTTAGTAGATACGGGTTCTAAAATGGACGAAGTTATCTTTGAAGAGTTCAAAGGAACAGGTAACATGGAATTACACTTATCACGCAAAATTGCTGAAAAACGTGTATTCCCTGCAATCGACTTCAACCGCTCTGGTACTCGTAAAGAAGATCTTCTCACAACACCAGACGAACTCCAAAAAATGTGGATCTTACGTAAGATTCTTCATCCTATGGGCGAAGTTGAAGCAATGGAATTCCTAATTGATAAGTTAGTTGTGGCTAAAACCAATGATGAATTCTTTGAAATTATGAAACGTTCATAGTTTCTATTATCTTAATAATACAAAAGCGGGCTAATTAGCCCGCTTTTTTTACAAATAAATCGCTTAAAGTGACCGCTTGTTAAACACCGTATTGTTCTCGATATGCCTTCATCTTCGGCAAATATGGTGCGTATTGTGGGGATTTTTCGATAAATTGTAGTAAATCGTCAAAATCAATAATTGAGAAAACTTGGCACTGATAATCTCTTTCTACTTCTTGAATAGCAGATAAGTCGCCTTTGCCTTTTTCTTTGCGGTTTAGTGCAATCAATACCCCTGCTAAATTTGCTTTATTAGCATTGATAATTTCCATTGATTCACGAATTGCAGTGCCTGCGGTAATCACATCATCAACAAGCAAAATATTGCCTTGTAATGCACTACCAATTAAATTTCCACCTTCGCCGTGATCTTTCGCTTCTTTACGATTAAAACAACAAGGTTTATCAATATCAAATTGATTGGCTAAGGCAACAGCAACGGTAGTGGCAATCGGAATACCTTTATAAGCAGGACCAAACAACACGTCAAACTCAATACCACTCGTTTGAATAGCTTGAGCGTAGAACTCACCTAACTTGGCAAGATCTTGTCCTGTATAAAATAGCCCTGCATTAAAAAAATAAGGGCTGATTCTGCCTGATTTCAGGGTAAACTCACCAAATTTTAGGACGTTACGGCTTAAACAAAATTCGATAAAATCATGTTTATAAGATTGCATTTTCTTTCCTCAACTCAATTACTCAGGTGTAATCCAACTTACATCCCAACTGCCTGTTCCCTCTGGCACAAGGATTTCTGTTAAATAAGGTAAAATTTTCTTCATCTGCGCTTCAAGCTGCCAAGGTGGGTTGATTACAATCATGCCACTTGCGGTCATGCCTCGCTGATCGGAATCAGGGCGAACCGCTAGTTCAATTTGTAAAATTTTGCGGATGCCTGTTGCTTGTAAGCCTTTGACAATACGCTTAGTGTGCTGACGTAATACAACTGGATACCAGATAGCATATACACCAGTCGCAAAACGTTTGTAACCTTCTTCGATTCCTTTTACCACTAATTCATAATCTTCTTTTAATTCATAAGGAGGGTCGATTAAAATTAATCCACGCTTTTCTTTAGGCGGTAGAGCAGATTTTAATTGCTGAAAACCATTTTCTCGCTTGGTCACTACATTTCTTTGACGAGCAAATTCATTGCGGAGTAACGGATAATCATTAGGGTGTAATTCGGTCAGTAATGCACGATCTTGAGGGCGAAGTTGTTGTACCGCAAGCAATGGCGAACCTGCATAAAAACGTAATTTTCCTTTATTGATTTTCTTTAATTCAGCGATATATAAGGAAACTTCTTCGGGTAAATCATCTCGTTCCCATAAGCGAGCGATACCCTCAATATATTCCCCTGTTTTTTCCGCTTCAGCACTGAATAAGCTATAACGACCCACACCTGCGTGGGTGTCTAAATAGAAGAATCCTTTCTCTTTTTGTTTTAAAGCGGTCAGAATTAAGGTTAAAACGGTATGTTTTAGGACATCGGCGTGGTTGCCTGCGTGAAAACTGTGGCGATAACTCAGCATTTTTATTCTCTTTCTTGTAAAATGGCGTTCATTCTAGCTTATTTCCGTTATTTACACTATGCAGAAAACTTTAAAGATTGAAAATGGTTGGCTTGTCGATCAAAAGCGGGTTTTATCCCCACACTTTGATCCAAGACCCATCATTGATGATATTTCACTATTAGTTATTCATTATATTAGCCTGCCTCCCGATGAGTTCGGTGGCGATTTTGTCGATCAATTTTTCCAAGGGAAACTCGATCCAACTCAGCATTCTTATTTTGCAGAAATTAAGGATTTGCGAGTGTCTGCTCACTGTTTTATCAATCGAGAAGGTAAACTCACTCAATACGTTAATTTTAATGATATGGCTTGGCACGCTGGTTTATCTTCCTTTCAAGGTCGAGAAAAATGTAATCAATTTTCTATCGGGATTGAATTAGAAGGCAGTAATAATCAACCTTTCACTGTCGAGCAATATCAAACGCTTATTCAGCTAACCCATGCGATTTTGCAAACTTACCCAAAAATCACGCCCGATAGAATTGTCGGTCATAGTGATATTGCACCTGGTAGAAAAATCGATCCCGGTCAGTATTTTGATTGGGAATATTACCGTTCTCAAATTAAATAACCTAAGTAAGCGGTAACTTACTATTCACAATTTGCAAAATTTAAAAATGGGTAGAAGAGAAAACAGATTACTTACGCTCAATTATCCCTGATTTCTCTTCTACTTCCTTGGTCATTTTCTACCGATACTTATAGTTTTTGTGAAGCTCTAGTCCACCAATCATAAAATCAAAAGATATTTGCTAAGATCTTTGTTAATGGAAAAGCATCTAACTTAATTAACGTAAACTTAAATATTATTCCGATGATATAAGCAATCAGAAAAAATAACACTATATGTATAACCTTTCTTAATCGTTCATTTTCCACCTGAAAAAATTTTTCCAAAAAAGAACTGAGAAACTCCGCAGGAATAAACATAACCACAGCCTAAATTAGTGAATCTATTATATCGTCTAATAAACCTAATACACTCAAGCCCCACCTCTTTTAAAAATCGTATTTAGGTGAAATCTAACCATTAATTTTGATATTTTCTCTGATCTATCTCATAAATTTACAATTTAATAATCTAAACCAAGCACCTTTCGCCCGTTGATACTCGCAATATTTGCCATTTCTTCAAGATTAGTAAAACGGCAACCCGCTGAAAGCAGGCTTAATTCTTGCCACATATCGCCCTCACACAACGGCACCATGTAATCACAAATATTATCTGTACCGAGTGCAACAGTAATCCCCTCTGGGATCATTTCATCCGCTGGAGTTAAGGCATTATGGAAAGGTAAAACTTCATCTTTACGCGGGCTATCAATCCATGCCATCGGGCAAGCAATGACCATCATGTCGCAAGCCTTCATTTTTTTGTATAACTGTTGGCGATATTCTTTTGGATGCGAGCCAATCGAAATACCATGAATTGCCACAACTCTCCCTTGCATACCATGCTCTACGGATTTATCACATAATTGCTCTGTTTCTTTTTCTCTTGGGGTATTAAATTGATCCACATGAACGTGTAACATTTTACCGAGGGATTTTGCCTTATCCATTAGGATATCCATAGCTTCGGATCCTTTACCATAATCCAATTCATCACGGTAAGGTAATCCACCAATCATATCGACCATTTCTGAACCAATATCAAACCATTTGCGCGCGTTAGGTTCGATCACACCTTTTAAAGTTTGGTTAGCAAATTTAAGGACAATATCATTTTTATACACTTCTCTCGCTTTATGAGCCGCTAAGATGGCACGATCTTCACACACTTGGTCAATATCTACAAAAGTGCCAAAGGCTGTTACCCCTTGTGAAATCATCAATTCAATCGATTGACTAAAGCGACGATAATAATCTTCCACCGTTGATTGACGTTTTACTTCATCAACTAAATCCCATTTTTGTTGAAGATTCGATTCTTGATAAATTTTGATTTTCTCTGGTGTCATCGTAAATGCTCGGTCAGCGTGAGCGTGGGAATTTACCCATCCCCCTTTTTTGATAACTTCATCACGAATATGCCCTTTTAATGTGCGAATCAACTGGCTCATTATTTATCCTCTACTGCTAAAAATTGGGTACAAAAAAAAGATCTCTTAAAAAAGAGATCTTTTTCTAAAAAATTATTTATTAACCATAAAAAAACAGCTAAACCTCGTAATTTTTCAAGGTTTAGCTGTATAAATTCTTTTAAGTAAATATGTAGTGTTTGCAGACTAACTGTATTGCTATCTTTAAATGGTCTATGTTGCATTTTTCTAGTTCCTTATTGGCACTAGGCGGATAGTATAAGTTTTTCCAAATTAAAATGCAAACGTTTGCGTTATCAATTTACTGCTGTTTTTAATAATTTATCAATCACTCGGCTTACCGCAAAAAAACCAAAAGTCGCGGTAATCATTGTCGCTGCCCCAAAGCCATTGGCACAATTCATTGTAGCCGAAATTTCACACTCTTCACTCATTTTGGGAAAAATTAAAGGCTGAGTAGAGAACACACAGTCTATCCCAAATTTGCGTTTTGGGTTTTGGCTAAAATTGTACTCTTTTCGCAATAAACTGCGTACTTTCGATGCCAACGGATCTTGAATCGTTTTGCTTAAATCGGTAATTTGAATTTGCGTAGGATCAGTCTGCCCCCCTGCACCGCCAGTAGTAATAATTTTAATTTTATTACGTTTACAAAAAGCAATTAACGCGGCTTTTACACGCACGCTATCAATCGCATCAATCACATAATCGTAATCATGGGTGATATATTCGGCTAGGTTATCGCTTGTTAGAAAATCATCAATAATCTGTACTTGGCATTCAGGATTGATTTTCGCAATACGCTCTTTCATCACTTCCGTTTTTAGCTTACCAATTTCGCCAGAAATCGCATGAATTTGACGATTGATATTCGTCACACAAATATCGTCCATATCGATCATCGTAATTTTACCAATCCCCGAACGAGCAAGTGCCTCTACCGCCCAAGAACCCACGCCACCAATTCCTACCACACAAATATGCGATTGACGGAGTATTGCCAAGCCTTCAGGTGTATAAAGGCGACCAATACCGCCAAAACGTTGCTCGTAATTATCAATTCTTTCTGTCATTACCCATTATTCCCATTCTTGATATTTTCCAGCTCTTCCCAGCGTTCAAAGGCTTTTTCAAGAGCCATTTCTGCGTCCGCTAACTTTTGTAATTGAGCTTGGGTGTAACTTGGTTCTTTTGAGAAGAAGTCGGCACTGTTTACTTCTGTTTGTAGCTGTTCAATATCAGCTTCAAGTTGTTCCATTTGAGCTGGCAGATTATCTAACTCACGTTGTTCTTTGTAGGATAATTTAACTTTTTTAGTTGGCTCTGCTTTTGGTTTTTGTGGTTCTGCAAGCGGTGGTTTCTCGGCAACTTTTTGCATATTTTTAGAAGAATCTGACCGCTTGTTTTCTGCAAGTGTGGCAAAATAATTGGCTTGTTGCTGTTTCGCATCGTGATAACCACCGATATATTTATTCAGCACGCCATCGCCTTCAAAGAAGTAACATTCCGTTACGGTATTATCAATAAATTGACGGTCATGGCTAACGATCAATAACGTACCTTGATAATCGGCTAACAACTCTTCCAATAATTCTAATGTTTCCACATCTAAATCATTGGTCGGTTCATCTAAAATCAGTAAGTTATTCGGTTTCAGTAATAATTTAGCCAGTAATAAGCGATTACGTTCTCCACCCGATAGAGCTTTAACGGGAGTCATTGCACGTTTTGGTGGGAATAAGAAATCTTGTAAATAACCGAGTACATGACGTTTTACGCCATTGACTTCAACATCTTGTTTGCCATCTGCCACATTATCCATCACAGTTTTTTCTGGATCTAACTCAGCACGATATTGATCAAAATAAGCAACTTCCAGTTTTGTTCCGCAACGAATTGAACCTGATGATGGTTGTAATTCACCTAATAATAATTTGATAAACGTCGTTTTACCACAACCATTTGGACCCACTAGAGCGATCTTATCGCCTCGTAAAATCTTAGTGCTAAAATTTTTCAGTAAGCATTTTCCGTCAATTTCATAGCTGGCATTTTCTAATTCAAATACGATTTTGCCCGATTTAGCGGTCTGATCGATCTGAATTTTTGCACTTCCTAACACTTCACGACGATTACGACGTTCTTCTCGCAATGCTTTTAAGGCTCTTACTCTGCCCTCGTTACGTGTACGACGAGCTTTGATCCCTTGACGAATCCACACTTCTTCTTGTGCTAATTTTTTGTCAAAAAGTTCATTTTGTAAGGCTTCAACACGTAATTCTTCCGCTTTAGTTTCTAAATATAAATCGTAATTTCCGGGGTAAGAGACTAATTTTCCACGATCTAAATCGACAATGCGTGTCGCCATTTTGCGAATAAAGGCACGGTCGTGCGAAACAAAAATAATGCTCCCTTTAAAATCTAATAACAGATTTTCTAACCAAGCAATCGCATCCACATCTAAATGGTTTGTTGGCTCATCCAGTAACAAAATATCGGGATTAGAAACTAATGCACGAGCCAATGCCGCTTTACGTAACCATCCACCCGATAACGCCGATAATGGTGTGTCTGGATTTAATTCCAGCAGTTGTAAGGTATCTTGAATACGATTTTCAAATTGCCATCCATTTGCGTGTTCAAGCTGAGTTTGAACGTTGGAAAGTTTAGACATTAACGTTTCACTGTAATCTGTCTGCATTTGCAGTGAAATATGATGATATTGTTTTAAGAGATCGGCTAAATGAGCGATGCCCTCTGCCACATAATCAAAAATTGTGCCTTCTGCGTGACGAGGAGGGTCTTGCTCTAAACGTGCAACAACGATATCTTTTTCAAAAATCAGTTTTCCGTCATCAAGCTGAATATCTTTAGCCAAAATTTTCATTAGGGTTGATTTACCCGCTCCATTTCGACCGACCAAACAAACTCGCTCACCTGCTTCAATATGCAATTCGGTATTATCGAGCAAAGGATGATCGCCGAAACCTAAATAAGCATTTGAAAGATTAATTAATGCCATATTGTCTTTTTCTCATAAATAAATTTGTCCTAATTCTAGCAGTTTTGGTGGCTCTTGTAAGCGGTCAGTTTCGTAAGAAATTTTACAAATTGGCAGTAGAGTAATAAGATAGCACCAGATTTTCCATTAGGTAAAAATTATGAATCCACATAGCCGTTTCAAAACGATCGCAATTGTTGGCAAACCTCGTCACGATATTGCCTTCGAAACTCATATCGCTGTTTATAACTGGCTGAAAGACAGAAAATATAACTTGTTAGTTGAAAGTAAAATTGCAACTCAACTGAATCTCCCCAATCCAAGTACGATTGAAGAAATTGGTGAACAGGCTGACTTAGTCATTGTAATCGGTGGTGATGGCAATATGCTAGGAATGGCTAGACGATTGGCTCAATACGACGTGCCGTTAATTGGGATCAATCGTGGTAATCTTGGATTTTTAACGGATATTGCCCCTCAAACTGCCTTTGAACAGCTTTATCGTTGTTTGGAAAGAGAAGAATTTATTATTGAAAATCGTTTTTTATTGGAAGTCAAAATTGAATCAAATGGCAAAATTATTGAATCCAATAATGCATTAAATGAAATCGTGGTACATTCTAGTCAAATTGCCAAAACCATTGAATTTGAAGTGAGTATTGGAGGAAAATTTGCATTTTCTCAACGCTCTGACGGGTTAATTATTTCTACACCAACCGGCTCAACCGCTTATTCGTTATCGGCTGGTGGTCCCATTTTAACGCCTAGTTTGAATGCTATTGCTCTTGTACCAATGAGTCCTCATAGTCTTTCCTCCCGCCCTTTGGTTATTGATGGTGATAGTATGATTTCACTCCGATTTGCTCAATATAATCAGCCTCATTTAGTGGTGAGTTGTGATAGTCAACGTCTTTTACCATTTAGTTCTGATGAGCGTGTTATCGTACAAAAAAGCCCTGACACCTTGCAATTGCTACACTTAAAAGATTATAACTATTTTAACGTGCTTGGTTCAAAATTAGGTTGGTTAAGTAAATTATTTTAATTTTAAATGCTGAACAATAAAATTTAGCTCGATATTTATAAGTTAATTATTCTATATGAATAATCATTATAGTCGGGCTATTTTTATGGTTGCTTAACTACTCTTATAACTACGCTTAATTTTTTCAAACTCATCCATCATATTTTTAAGTTGGAGCACTCCGAGTGAGTAATGATCATGATCTTCAAATTTAACTAATTTAGTATTCCCACCATATTTCTCATAATTATTGAGAGCAACTTCAGGATTATTCTCATAGGGAACCGTTTTATCCGCTGTACCATGATAAATAATTAAAGGGGAAACGGGTTTCCATCCTACTGCAAGGTTATTTTTATCTATTTGATCTGCTAAATGTTGCAAAGATTGCTTATCTAATATTTTAAAAACTAATGCGGGTATATTGGATGGTTTCTTTGTTAAAACATCAAGCCCATTGCTAATCGGAAACTTAAAAATAGCACTTAATGTGATGGGATTTTCACTAAATTTATTGTATGAATAATATAACCAAGCGAGTAAATCTAACGTTCCTCCAACATCTTCATTGATATGTGGCACTTGGGATAAGATAGTTTTTATATTTTCTGTATTTAAGTACCCTGACATTGGCGCATTCGCTAGAATTTTAACGATATTACTATACTTTTCTTCGACAAGTTTCTGCGTAGCTACCGCCACAGCAGCCCCTTCAGACCAACCAGATAAAAATACGCCATCATTCATTGCGAGGTTTTTAGATTTTGCAAATTCTCTCGTAGCTAAAATCATATCAATAGATTCTTCAGCTAACTCTGAATTGATGCAGTAAGGGTGTTCTAAATCTTGAGAAACACCATAACCTGCATAATCCGGTAAACTCACTAAGTAACCATAAGATCCCAAATAATTTGCATTTAAGCGAGTTTCATAAAATATCATTGGCATCTTGGGCGCGTGACCATCATATAAAGAGGGTGCATCTAGATTTCCCCATCCTTCATCTTTTGCATAGGGATACAGCGTACCATGATGATATTGTATGTGATCAAGCTTTCCCTCTTTTTTAGGTACAACAACTAACCCTGAAAGAACGACTGGCGAATTTTCATAAACAGAACGGTATGTAATTCGATACAAATCAATATCGTATTTTGGTAAATCATCAATATTACCCTCCATCATTTCTCTTTCAGGAAAATAATGATTGATATTATTCTTATCTATTGTTGCAACAAATTCTGAGGTTAATAAATGCCCTCTTTCTAAAGCATCTTTATCCATAATTTATCTCTCATCAGTCAATAATGTTTTACTATAAATATTCAAATCATAGTATTGCTCACCAATTTTTAAGCCTTTTCCTTCTATTCCCACGAATTCAAACTGACAACGCTCAGCCACCGCATTACTTTTAAGATTATGTACTGAACAACGTAATCGGTAATGATTAAAAAGTGATTTTGTTTCTTCTATCACTTTATTGATCGATTGAGTAATAATCCCTTTACCTTGTATATCTGGCGAGAGCCAATAGCCCAATTCAGCAGTTTTATTTTCCCAATCTATCGGGTTATTGAGGGAAAAAGCCCCGACAACATTTCCTTGATAAGAAATTACCCAAACAAATCCAAGCCCATCTTCCGCCTCTTTTTGGCTGGTGTCGACAAAATTGAAGCTATCCTCGATGGTCTTGTTAAAATCAATCCAATCAACAAATTGTGCAAAGAATTGACGATATTTATCTAATTGTGCAAATAATGGAGCTGCATGGCATTGTTCAATTTTCTCAAGGATAATTTTAGAATTGACTCTGATTTCATGTGGGATTTGATTTTGATACATATTTGATCTCTTTCCCTTACTTATCTGATTAAACAAACGACATTGTAATAAATAAGCGGTGAGATTCACTAAAAATTTTGCAAATTTTATCGGCTTTCTCTTGAAAACAAAAATCCCGTCTCCAAATACTGTCATGTTCTGCCAGTATGGCAAAATTTATTCATTTATTTTAGGAGCTATTTCAATGAAAATTCGTCCGTTACACGATAAAGTAATTTTAAAACGTGAAGAAGAAGAAACAAAATCAGCAGGTGGAATCGTTTTAACTGGTTCTGCAGCAGCTAAATCTACTCGCGCTAAAGTATTAGCTGTAGGTGAGGGTCGTCTTTTAGAAAATGGTAATATTCATCCAATGCACGTAAAAGTGGGTGATTTAGTTATCTTTAATGAATATGGCGTGAAAGCAGAAAAAATTGATGGCGAAGAAGTGCTAATCGTTTCTGAAGAAAATATTTTAGCAATTGTAGAATAAGCAAAAGAGGAATTAAGAACATGGCAGCAAAAGACGTAAAATTTGGTAACGATGCACGTAGCAAAATGCTAAAAGGTGTGAATGTATTAGCAGACGCAGTAAAAGTAACCCTTGGTCCTAAAGGTCGTAATGTTGTTTTAGATAAAGCGTTCGGTGCGCCAGCAATTACTAAAGATGGTGTTTCTGTAGCTCGTGAAATCGAATTAGAAGATAAATTCGAAAATATGGGTGCACAAATGGTTAAAGAAGTGGCATCAAAAGCCAATGATGCTGCGGGTGATGGTACAACAACAGCAACAGTATTAGCACAAGCTATTATTAATGAAGGTTTAAAAGCCGTTGCTGCAGGCATGAATCCAATGGATTTAAAACGTGGTATCGATAAAGCGGTTTCTTCTGTAGTTGAAGAACTTAAATCATTATCAAAACCATGCGAAACATCAAAAGAGATCGAGCAAGTTGGTACAATTTCTGCAAACTCTGATAGCACAGTGGGTAAATTAATTGCTCAAGCAATGGAAAAAGTAGGTAAAGAAGGTGTTATCACTGTTGAAGATGGTACAGGTTTAGAAGATGCTTTAGATGTTGTTGAAGGTATGCAATTCGACCGTGGTTACCTTTCTCCATATTTCATCAACAAACCAGAAGCAGGTACTGTTGAATTAGAAAATCCTTATATCCTTTTAGTTGATAAAAAAATCTCTAATATCCGTGAAATTTTACCAGTATTAGAAGCTGTTGCTAAAGCAGGTAAACCATTATTAATCATTTCTGAAGATCTTGAAGGTGAAGCGCTTGCAACTTTAGTTGTGAACAATATGCGTGGTATCGTGAAAGTAGCTGCGGTAAAAGCACCTGGATTCGGTGATCGTCGTAAAGCAATGTTACAAGATATCGCAATCTTAACTGCAGGTATTGTGATCTCTGAAGAAATCGGTATGGAATTAGAAAAAGCAACACTTGAAGAGCTTGGTCAAGCAAAACGTGTTGTGATTACTAAAGACAATACTACTATCATCGATGGTATGGGTGATGAAGAGCAAATCAAAGCTCGTGTTGCTCAAATCCGCCAACAAATTGAAGATTCAACTTCTGACTACGATAAAGAAAAACTTCAAGAACGTGTTGCTAAATTAGCAGGCGGTGTTGCAGTAATTAAAGTGGGTGCAGCAACAGAAGTTGAAATGAAAGAGAAGAAAGATCGTGTTGATGATGCTCTTCACGCAACTCGTGCAGCCGTTGAAGAAGGTGTTGTTGCGGGTGGTGGTGTTGCATTAGTACGTGCAGCAACTAAAGTAGCTGAAAGCTTAAAAGGCGACAACGAAGATCAAAACGTAGGTATTAAATTAGCGCTTCGTGCAATGGAGTCTCCATTACGTCAAATCGTTAGCAATGCGGGTGAAGAAGCATCTGTTGTTGCTCGTAACGTTAAAGACGGTAAAGGTAACTATGGTTACAATGCGGGAACAGAAGAATACGGCGATATGTTAGAAATGGGTATCTTAGATCCAACTAAAGTCACTCGTTCTGCATTACAATTCGCAGCTTCTATCGCTGGTTTAATGATTACTACAGAATGTATGATCACAGACCTTCCAAAAGATGACAAAGCAGGCCTAGACGCTGGAATGGGCGGTATGGGTGGAATGGGCGGAATGATGTAATTCTTGCTTAACTCATAAAACTAAAAACTCCACTATTTTATAAATAGTGGAGTTTTTTATAGCATTAGAAAATGTTAAAAAATTATAGGAATTTCACCGCTTGTTCCGCTAATTCTCTAGACAGCCCATCAATATGTAGTACATCATCAATTTCTTTCACTTCAATCGGTGCAATATGTTCTATTACTGATCGATTAATTTCGGCAATATCAGTGAATCGAATTAAATTCTTTAAAAATGCATCAACCGCTACTTCATTAGCCGCATTCATTGCCGTTGTTGCGTATTGTCCTTCAGCAAAGGCTTCTATCGCTAATTTTAAATTTGGATAACGAGCGAAATCGGGTTCGATAAAGGTTAATTCAGATAATTTAAAGAAATCTAAAGGCTCAACACCTGATTGAATACGATTCGGATATGCCATTGTATGTGCAATCGGTGTACGCATATCAGGATTTCCCATTTGAGCAATCACACTGCCATCAACATATCTCACCATAGAATGAATAATAGATTGAGGATGAATAATAATTTCCATTTCTTCCGCCGTCGCATTAAATAGCCAACGAGCCTCAATATATTCCAATCCTTTATTCATCATTGTTGCAGAATCAACTGAAATTTTTTGTCCCATGGACCAATTCGGATGAGCCACTGCTTGAGCAGGCGTAATTGCATCAAATTCAGTTAATGGTTTGGTTCTAAATGGTCCACCAGAACCAGTTAACACAATTTTACTAATGCCTAATTCTGATAATGGGCAGAATCCAATTTGTTTTTGTGCTTCAGGTGGCAAAGACTGAAAAATCGCATTATGTTCACTGTCTACTGGTAGTAATTTCGCCCCTGATTTTCTTGCTTCATCAATAAAAATTTGCCCACAAGTAACTAAAGATTCTTTATTGGCTAATAAAACCTGTTTACCTGCTTGCACCGCAGATAATGTAGGCAACAACCCAGCAGCGCCTACAATCGCAGCCATCACCATATCAACGTGTCTATCGGCAGCTAATTCACAAATTGCTTTTTGTCCTGATACAACTTCTGTCTTTACATTCAGATTTTTAAGGTTTTCAGCTAACTGTTTTGCTTTGATTTCATCATCTAAGGCGGCAAAATCGGGTTGGTATTTTTGACATTGTTCTGTCATCAATTCAACATTCTGTCCACCCACTAAAGCAAAAATATGATATTTATCAGGATTATGCTCAACAACAGACAAGGTACTTTTTCCAATAGAACCCGTTGATCCCAAAATTACTAAATTTTTCATTTTCTATCCTTTATTTTTGCTAATTTGATAAACGTTTAGCCTCAATCACATCTTCCAATTGTGTAATTCTTGCCAATAATTTCGTTAAGAATTGAATATTATTTAATTCTATTTCAATATCCATAGTTGTGATATTTTTCTTGGTATCTGTACGGCTAGATACACCAATCACATTCACTTTTTCATTCGCCATAATGGCACTAATATCTCTTAGTAACCCATTATAAGGATTAGCAATTACTCTAATAATAAGATTAAATCCAGAAGTATAATTTTCACCCCATTGTGCCTCAACAACCCTTTCAGGATTGATTAATTGCAATTCATAGAGCTGTTCACAGTCATCCCGATGAATCGAAATACCACGTCCTTGTGTAATATAGCCAACAATCTTATCTCCTGGAATTGGATGACAACAACGAGCAATGTGGTGCATTAAATTCCCCACACCTTCAACAACAATAAAGCCATTATTTTTAGTTTGCTTTTGAGTATTCTGCCCTTTACTTGCCACATGTTTTAAAATTGCTTCATCCGCCTGCTCTGCCGTTGTTTTTATCAGCTTACCTTGCAAGTAACTCATTAACGGACCTAAGCGAATATCCCCCCCTCCAATACTTGCATAGAGATCATCCATTTGTTTTAAGTTATAACGTGGCAGTGCATATTCTTCAATCTGTTTCAATGTAAAATTAAACTTCAGCATTTCTGCTTCTAATGCTTCTTTTCCAAGAGGAATATTCTTTTCTCGGTCGAGTTTTTTAAACCATGCGATAATTTTAGAACGAGCCTTAGCGGTGTGAACAAACCCTTGACTCGGATTTAACCAATCTCGACTAGGATTCGGATTTTTCTGGGTACTAATTTCAACTTGGTCTCCCATTTGCAATTGGTAGGTGAATGGAACAATTCGTCCTGCAACTTTTGCTCCAATACAACGATGACCAATTTCACTATGAATCGAATAAGCAAAATCTAATGGTGTAGAACCTTTTGGTAAATCAACTACCTCACCTTTTGGTGTAAATACATAAACTCGATCATCAAAGATTTGTGAACGCATTTCTCCAACCATATCGGCGGAATCTGCAATATCTTTTTGCCAATCAAGTAATTTACGTAGCCAGACAATTTTTTCTTCATAGCCAGTACGTCCAGTTGTCGCTCCTTCTTTATATTTCCAATGAGCAGCAACACCAAGTTCTGCCTCATCATGCATTTTTTGTGTACGAATCTGAATCTCAATCGGCTTATTACCCTTACCGAGTACAATGGTGTGAATAGATTGATAACCATTAGGTTTAGGGTTAGAAATGTAATCATCAAAATGTTCAGGTAAGTGTTTATATTGTGTATGAACAATACCTAATGCAGTGTAACAGTCTTCTAGTGTTGGTACGATAATTCTCACTGCACGAATATCAAATAATTTATTAAACGTCAGGTGTTTTTTCTGCATTTTTTTCCAAATACTATAAATATGTTTTGGACGTCCATATACTTGTACCGTTGAAAGAGATTCTTTCAAATAAGCGGTCAGTTCTGAGACAAAATTTGCAATATATTTTTCACGATCTAAGCGACGCTCACCTAATTCATATTTTGCAATTTGATGATAGACTTGGGGATGTAAGGCTCTAAAACAATAATCTTCCAATTCCCATTTTAATTGCCCTATACCCAATCGATTAGCTAGCGGGGCATAGATATGTGCACACTCTTTTGCTGCTAATACCAAATCTTCTTCTGAATGGGATTCATCCCGTAAAAATACAATTCTTTCCGCCAACTTAATTACAACGCAACGGAAATCATCAACCATTGCCAAAAGCATTCTACGGATATTATCAATTTGTAAATCTGAGGCGTGGCTCGCATTTAATTGGCGAATATTGTCCATTTCTAAAACACCTTTGACGAGGCGTTGAACCTGATCACCAAAGCGTTCGTTAATCTCAACAAGATCAAGCACATTATTTTTAACTAATGGAAAAAGTAACGCAGAAACAAGACTATCATCATCCATATTCAAACTATGGAGAATCTCAACCATTTCAACGCCACCCCAAATTAGATGGCTATTATTTGTGTCTAATTTTTCTTGAGCATAGCGCCAAGCAAGGAGTAATTCTTCGAAAGTAATTGGGGACATCTGCAACCCAGCACTCCAACTTGCCAATTCAAAATTACTGGGATCAAGTAGGTGTGAATGACGAATCGCAACCATAAAGTCCTCCTAAATACTCAAAAGGGAATCTTGTCTGAGTGTGACAAGAAAAATACCAATCTATTATAACCTAAATGGAGATTTTTTTATTCTTTTTAAAGCTCGTTAAACCATATCATATAACCTTTTCATTAGAAGGCAAGCTTTGTTATAGGCCTGACCTATTAAGACAATTATTTGCAGTATGTAAACTGATTGATTAGAATGAAGGATCGTAATTTTGGGAGATATCTCAACTTTTTCTTTATATATTGTGGGCTTTGAATAATGACGATTCTTGCGTTGGGCATTAACCATAAAACTGCGCCAGTTAGCTTGCGTGAAAAGGTTGCGTTTGTTGAAAATAAACGCGAGCAAGCCTTTGAACAAGTTTCTCAGCAAGCTTTAGCTGAAAGTGTCGTTATTCTATCGACTTGTAATCGTACAGAGCTCTATTTTCATCAACCCGATATTCCTCCACAAGAAGACCATATTGACAATATTACTTGGCGTGAACAATGTTTGAATTGGTTTGCTAAAATCCATCATATTGATAAAGATGAACTAAAAGAATCACTATATATCAAGCAAAATATGGATGCTGCGGAACATCTAATGCAAGTCGCTTGTGGCTTAGACTCTCTCGTATTGGGTGAACCTCAGATTTTAGGACAAGTTAAACAAGCCTATCAAATCAGTGAGCAGTTTTATCAAACTCACGGTAGCGCCATATCAAGTAACCTATCTCGACTATTCCAAAAAACTTTTTCAGCAGCTAAACGGGTACGTACGGAAACAGAAATCGGAGCAAGTGCAGTTTCTGTTGCTTATGCAGCTTGTGGATTAGCAAAACAAATCTTTGATAATTTCGACAAATTACGTTTTCTCCTTGTGGGCGCAGGTGAAACGATAGAACTTGTTTCTCGCTATTTAGTACAACACGGTGCAAAAAATATCATGATTGCTAACCGTACCCCGCAAAGAGCGGAGTTATTAGCTAAGAAGTTAGATCAACCGATGCAAATCCTATCTTTGAGTGCATTGCAAGTCGGATTAAACCAAGCAGACGTAGTGATTAGCTCAACGGGTAGCCCCGATACGCTGATTACAAAAGCGATGGTAGAAACAGCACAAAAAGAACGCTACTTTACCCCAATGTTATTGATTGATATTGCAGTTCCGCGTGATATTGATGAAACTGTCACAGAATTAGATGGCGTTTATTCCTACAGTGTAGATGATCTGCAAAGTATCATTGATCAAAACATTGCCAATCGACAACAAGCCGCTGAACAAGCTAAAGAAATCGTGCAACAAGAAGCGCAAGAATACTTTGCTTGGCTTAAGAAACAGCAATCCAGTAATTTAATCAAACATTACCGCCAAAATGCTGAAGAAATTCGCATTGAATTATTAGATAAAGCATTAAGTGCGTTACAACAAGGACAAGATAGTGAAAAAGTCCTACAGGAATTAAGTTATAAACTGACTAATCAACTGCTTCATGTCCCTACTCAAGCTTTACAATCGATGGCAAAAAGTGGCAATTCAAAAGGCTTGCTCAGCTTTTCTAAAGCCTTAAAAATCGAAGATTAATCCTCATATTCTACAAAAAATCTAATAAAACTAACCGCTTGTTGTGGGTTTTTTACTAGATTTCCCCGCTGCTCCATAATTTAGGCTATAATACAAAGCATTTTACAAATAATTGTAAACCGAATTGTTATTGAGGTTCTAATTTATATGACTCCCGTTATTGCCCTTGTTGGCAGACCCAATGTGGGCAAATCCACATTATTTAATCGTCTCACTCGAACGCGTGATGCTCTCGTTGCAGATTTCCCTGGTTTAACTCGTGATCGTAAATATGGTCAAGCCAATATTGCTGGTCATGATTTTATTGTTATTGATACTGGTGGAATTGATGGTACTGAGGAAGGCGTTGAAGAGAAAATGGCTGAACAATCGTTACTCGCGATTGAAGAAGCAGATGTTGTGTTATTTCTTGTGGATGCTAGAGCAGGCTTATTACCTGCGGATATTGGTATTGCACAATATTTACGCCAACGTGATAAAACTACCGTTGTGGTGGCAAATAAAACAGATGGTATTGATGCGCACTCACACATTGGTGAATTCTACCAGTTAGGCTTAGGTGAAGTGGAAGCTATTGCTGCTGCACAAGGACGAGGCGTAACGCAACTTATTGAGCAAGTGTTAGCACCTCTAGCTGAAAAATTTGATGAGGCTAAACAAGAAGATGAAGCCGAATCAGAACAAGATGAATGGGATCATGATTTCGATTTTGATAACGAAGAAGATACCGCATTACTTGATGAAGCTTTATTAGAAGAAGAGTCTGAAGAAAGCGAAGAAAATAAAAATATCAAAATTGCGATTGTAGGACGTCCTAATGTCGGTAAATCGACCCTAACTAATCGAATTTTAGGCGAAGATCGTGTTGTAGTTTATGACTTACCAGGTACAACGCGTGATTCAGTGTATATCCCAATGGAACGTGATGATCAGCATTATACAATCATAGATACTGCGGGTGTACGCAAACGTGGAAAAGTCCATTTAACAGTTGAAAAATTTTCGGTAATCAAAACATTACAAGCGATCCAAGATGCCAATGTAGTGTTATTAACGATTGATGCAAGAGATGGTGTATCCGATCAGGATCTTTCACTCCTTGGCTTTATTCTCAATGCGGGTAAATCATTAGTGATTGTGGTCAATAAATGGGATGGACTTTCACAAGATATTAAAGATAACGTGAAATCTGAATTAGATCGCCGTTTAGATTTTATTGATTTTGCTCGAGTGCATTTTATTTCTGCATTACACGGCAGTGGCGTAGGTAATCTGTTTGAATCAATTCAAGAGGCTTATCAATGTGCAACTCAAAAAATGACGACCTCCATGCTAACTCGTATATTGCAAATGGCAACGGATGATCATCAACCACCATTGGTAAATGGTCGCCGAGTGAAATTAAAATATGCTCACCCGGGTGGCTATAATCCGCCAATTATTGTGATTCACGGGAACCAAATTGAAAAATTACCCGATTCATATAAACGTTACTTGTCGAATTATTTCCGCAAGAGTTTACGCATTATTGGTACGCCAATCAGAGTATTATTGCAAGAAGGGAATAATCCGTTTGCCGGTAAACGCAATAAGCTGACACCAAATCAGCTACGTAAACGTAAACGTTTGATGAAATTTATTAAGAAAAATAAAAAATAATGTGCAGAACAAGCGGTAAGATCGTGTCAAAATATTGCAAATATTGCTGTTTATCTGACCGCTTTTATGTTGTTGTAAGAACGTAAGGAATTCATTATGATGGAATACTCACCTCAATTTCGCCAAGCTAAAGTATTAGTACTGGGCGATGTTATGTTGGATCGTTATTGGTTTGGTGCAACAAATCGTATTTCGCCAGAAGCCCCTGTACCCGTAGTTAAGGTGCAGCAAAATGAAGACCGCGCTGGCGGTGCAGCAAATGTGGCAATGAATATTGCCAGTTTGAATGTGCCTGTTACACTACATGGTCTTATCGGTGAAGATGATGCGGGCTCTGCATTAGGAAAACTGTTAAATTCACATAATATTCAAAATCATTGTGTGGCATTAAAAACCCATCCGACCATTACTAAATTACGTATTCTATCGCGTCATCAGCAACTATTACGTCTAGATTTTGAAGAAAATTTCCATGGCGTTGATAATACGTTATTACTTGAAAAACTCACAAATGAAATTCAAGAATATGGTGCATTAGTGCTATCTGATTATGGGAAAGGCACGCTAGATTCTGTGCAAAAAATGATTCAAATTGCACGATCTGCCAATGTGCCTGTGTTGATCGATCCAAAAGGCACTAATTTTGAACGTTATCGCGGTGCAACATTACTTACCCCAAATATGTCGGAATTTGAAGCCGTTGCTGGTCATTGCCCAACAGATGATGACATTGAAAAACAAGGCTTAGCCATGATCGAGAAATACGATTTACAGGCATTACTTGTAACACGTTCAGAAAAAGGCATGACTTTACTTCGCCCAAATCAACCCGTGTTTCATTTACCAACAGAAGCAAAAGAAGTTTATGACGTAACAGGTGCAGGCGATACCGTAATCAGCGTATTAGCTACAGCTATCGCCGATAAACGTCCTCTAGAAGAGGCTTGTTATTTAGCTAATGCAGCGGCAGGTATTGTGGTAGGCAAACTCGGTACTTCAACCGTGACGCAAAATGAATTAGAACAAGCGATTCATCAGCGTATTGAAACAGGTTTTGGGATTACTGAAGAACAAACCTTAAAACAAATTGTACTTGATGCTAAACAACGTGGTGAAAAAATTGTGATGACAAATGGTTGTTTCGATATTCTTCACCCTGGACACGTTTCTTACCTTGAAAATGCCAGAAAACTTGGAGACCGCTTAATTGTGGCTGTCAATACCGATGCTTCAGTCAAAAGATTAAAAGGTGAAACCCGTCCAATTAATGATCTTGATGCTAGAATGGCAGTGCTTGCAGGCTTAGCTTCTGTGGATTGGGTAGTGCCATTTGATGAAGATACGCCACAACGCCTAATTGGTGAAATTTTACCTGACTTATTAGTAAAAGGTGGTGACTACAAACCAGAAGAAATTGCAGGTAGCCAAGAAGTTTGGGCAAATGGTGGTGATGTTAGAGTACTAAATTTTGAGAATGGCTGCTCGACTTCTAACGTTATCAAAAAAATTCAAGGGCTATAAAATATAATGGAAAAAATCATCATTGATACTGAACAATTTCAACGTACGATTTCACGTATTTCTCACCAAATTATTGAGAAACATCATTCTCTTGACAATTTAGTTTTGGTTGGAGTCAAACGCCGTGGTGCTGAAATTGCAGAAATGCTACAAGCTCGTATTTTTGAGCTTGTACAAATTCAGCTACCTATTATGTCATTAGATATTACGTTTTATCGTGATGATATTAATCCAACAACACCGACCACTGAGGATCCTATTTATTCAGGTATTGACAATCCAATCAATATTCAGGATAAAGAGATTATTCTCGTTGATGACGTATTATTTACAGGTAGAACCATAAGAGCTGCACTTGATGCTTTAGCTGACTTAGGAAGAGCAAAAAAAATTGAATTGGTTATCTTTATTGATAGAGGGCATAGAGAATTACCCATTCGAGCAGACTATGTTGGGAAAAACATCCCAACATCCCGTTCAGAAAGCATTCAAGTAAGAACTTTACACTATGATGGAATTAATCAAGTCGCTTTAATTCAGTAATATAAAACAAGGTTGAACCTTTTGAAGAAATTATCTTCTAAATTGGGGAAACTGATTTTTAATTGTCCCATAAGGAATAAAAATGAAATTAACCTTTGTAAAATTATTATTTACAACATTGATCGCTTACTTCTCATTATTTTCTATTGCACAAGCAGAAGAAAGGGTTGTTGCTACCGTTGATGGCTACCCTATTATGCAAAGTGAAGTAGATAAAGCCCTTGGTAGACGCGCTAATACTGAGAAGAATCGTCAAATAGCACTGAATGATACTATTGATGATTTTCTAGTACAACGTGCTATTCAAGAGTCAGGTATTAAAGTAAATTATGCTTATGTGGATCAAATAATTGAAAATATTGCTATTGAGAATGGTATTACTTATGGTCAGTTACTTGATGCACTCGATTACCAAGGTATTACGTTGAATCAATACCGCCAACAATTAGCACACGATCTACTAATGCAAGGCGTTCGCCAACAAGCGATTGAAAGTAGTATTCAAGTTCAACCAGAAGATGTCCAACGTTTAGCTAAAGAAATGCAAGATAACGCAAAAGCTTCAGGTACCTTAAAAACAGCAACAGGTACGCAGTATCATATTAGCCATATTTTAATTAAAACAAATCCTATACTGAATGATGCCCAAGCAAAAGCAAAATTAACAGCTATCGCTGATGATATTAATTCTGGGAAAACTACCTTTGAAAGTGCTGCAGAAAAAAATTCTTTAGATTATGTCTCCGCCGCTGATGGTGGTGATTTAGGTTGGAACTTCTTAGAAGTTTATGATCCAACTTTTGCAAAAATCGCACAACAGACCAAAATTGGTGTACTATCTAAACCATTTAAATCTGAGTTTGGATGGCATATTATGAAAGTAACCGATACTCGCCAAGCAGATAGAACTGAGGATGCTTATTTACAAAGAGCTTATGAGCAAATCATCAATAGACAAGCACAAGCCGCTTCACAAAACTGGGTAAAAGCATTAAAAGATCGTGCTGATATCAAATATATTAAGTAAAATCTTCTCCATATAAAAGAACCTCGCATTTGCGGGGTTCTTTCGTCTATATAAAATTTGTAAAATATTGCGGTAATCTGACCGCTTTTAGGAAATATAATGAATTCAAATTCAAAAAAACATCTTGGCCATACTGCCCGAAAACGTTTTGGCCAAAACTTTTTACACGATCAAAATGTTATTCATGGCATTGTCTCTGCGATCAATCCACAACCAAATGAATTCTTATTAGAAATTGGACCTGGATTAGGTGCGTTAACCGAGCCTGTTGCCGATTTAGTTGAAAAGCTTACTGTTGTTGAATTAGATAGAGATCTTGCAGAACGTTTACGTCATCATCCTTTCTTAAATCAAAAACTGACAGTCATTGAACAAGATGCGCTCAACTTTAATTTTAGGGAATATTTTGAAGGTTTAAACCTACCAGAAGGACAAGGCGTACGTGTTTTTGGGAACTTACCCTATAACATTTCTACGCCACTCATCTTCCATTTATTGAAATTTCATGATCTCGTGCAAGACATGCACTTCATGCTACAAAAAGAAGTGGTTAAACGATTATGTGCCGCACCGAATAGTAAAGCTTATGGTAGATTAACAATCATGGCACAATATTATTGCCAAGTGATTCCTGTTCTAGAAGTGCCACCAACAGCCTTTAAACCCGCTCCTAAGGTTGATTCAGCGGTAGTAAGATTAGTACCTTATACAGAATTGCCCCACCCTGCAAAAGACGTTTATTGGCTAAATAGAGTGGTCACACAAGCATTTAATCAGCGTAGAAAAACTCTACGCAATGCACTATCAACATTATTTACCTTAGAGCAATTAGCTGAATTGGGCGTGGATAATAATGATAGAGCTGAAAATTTAACACTAGCAGATTATGTCAGATTAGCAAACTGGTTATATGATCACCCGCCAGAGGATAACCAACCTTCTACCGATAATATAGATATAACCGAATAAATTTAACACAATAAAAAAGCAGGATACATATCCTGCTTTTTATTTAACTTAAAAGCCAATTAAAGAATTTCTTTTGCTTTCGCAACCACATTCTCTACAGTAAAGCCAAATAGTTTAAATAATTCACCAGCTGGTGCAGATTCACCGAATCTATTCATACCCACAATGCGACCATTTAAGCCTACATATTTGTACCAGAAGTCTTCAATACCAGCTTCAATTGCAACACGTTTAGTCACAGAACTTGGTAATACAGACTCACGGTAAGCTTCATCTTGTGCATCAAATACATTGGTACTTGGCATAGAAACGACACGTACTTTACGACCTTCAGCTGTTAATGCTTCTGCTGCTTTTACTGCTAATTCAACTTCAGAACCTGTCGCAATAAAGATTAATTCAGGTGTGCCTTCGCTATCTTTTAAGATATAACCACCACGATATACGTTAGCTAATTGCTCAGGCGTACGATCCATTTGTTCTAAGTTTTGACGAGTGAAGATTAATGCACTTGGACCATTTTTCTTCTCAACTGCATATTTCCATGCAATTGCAGATTCAACTTGGTCACATGGTCTCCATGTATCTAAGTTAGGAATTAGACGTAATGCAGTTGTTTGTTCTACTGGTTGGTGGGTTGGACCATCTTCGCCTAAGCCGATTGAATCATGGGTATAAACAAAGAGTACACGTTGTTTCATTAATGCTGCCATACGCACTGCGTTGTGGGCATATTCCATAAACATTAAGAATGTTGCTCCGTAAGGGATAAATCCACCGTGTAATGCGATACCATTCATCATTGCAGACATACCAAACTCACGTACACCGTAGTTTACATAGTTACCATCAACATTCACATCTGCACGAATTGGTTTAGAACCAGACCATAAAGTTAAGTTAGAACTTGCTAAGTCTGCTGAACCACCTAAGAATTCAGGTAAGATATGTGCATAAGCTTCAATCGCATTTTGTGATGCTTTACGGCTTGCAATAGAAGCTGGATTTGCTTGTAATTTTTCAACAAATGCTTGAGATTCAGCCGCCCAATTTGCCGGTAATTCACCAGAAATACGACGTTTAAATTCTGCTGCAAGTTCTGGATATGCTTTTTCATAGGCTGCAAATTTTTCATCCCATGCTTTTTCAGCAACATTACCTTTTTCTTTTGTATCCCATTCTGCATAAATCTCTGCTGGAATTTCAAATGGTGCGTAATCCCAATTTAATGCTTTACGTGTTAATGCGATTTCTTCATCACCTAAAGGTGCGCCATGGCTATCATGTGAATTAGATTTATTTGGTGAACCAAAGCCGATAATCGTTTTACAAATGATTAATGTTGGACGATCTTTTTCTGCTTGTGCATTTTCAATCGCAATTTTGATTTGCTCAGCATCGTGTCCGTCAACATTACGGATTACTTGCCAGCCATAAGCTTCAAAACGCATTGCAGTATCATCAGCAAACCAACCATCAACATGACCATCAATCGAAATATTATTATCGTCATAGAAAGCAATAAGTTTGCCTAAGCCTAATGTTCCCGCTAATGAGCCTGCCTCATGAGAAATACCTTCCATTAAACAGCCATCACCTAAAAAGGCATAAGTATAGTGATCAACGATATTGTGTCCTTCGCGGTTGAATTGGCCTGCTAATGTTTTTTCTGCAATCGCCATACCAACGGCGTTAGTAATACCTTGTCCTAAAGGACCTGTTGTTGTTTCAACGCCTGGTGCATAGCCATATTCTGGGTGGCCTGGGGTTTTTGAATGTAATTGACGGAATTGTTTTAAATCTTCAATTGAAAGGTCATAACCCGTTAAGTGTAATAAGCTATAAATTAACATTGAGCCATGACCGTTTGATAATACAAAACGATCTCTGTTTGCCCATGATGGGTTTTGTGGATTATGAGAAAGGAAATCACGCCATAATACTTCAGCAATATCGGCCATACCCATAGGCGCACCAGGGTGACCCGATTTAGCTTTTTGCACTGCATCCATACTTAAAAAACGGATTGCATTCGCTAATACTCTACGTTCTGTCATTTTAACTCCTTAATTAGTAAATGAGCATATAAAATCGCTTTATTCTACACTATTTTTAATTAGTGACCTATTTCCTATTTAGAAAAAGAGTTTCTTTTAAATCAAAAGAACTTGATTCTTGAGTTGCTTATAAATTTGGAGTAAAATTACAGGCTCGTGCCAAGAATAACTAGTTTTTGGCTTTTTTAATTACATATGGTATTAGACAGCTAGGTTGTATGCTCTGATGGCGATATGGCTTCTTTGAGGTTTTCTATTATGAAACAAGGTATTCATCCAAACTATGTAGAAGTTACAGCAACATGTTCTTGCGGTAACGTGATTAAAACTCGCTCAACTGTGGCGAAAGATTTGAATTTAGATGTGTGTGGTAATTGCCACCCATTCTACACTGGTAAACAACGTGTTGTTGATACTGGTGGCCGTGTTGAACGCTTTAACAAACGCTTCAGCATTCCAAGTAAGAAACATTAAT
This sequence comes from Otariodibacter oris, assembly GCF_009684715.1. Classification (NCBI taxonomy): domain Bacteria; kingdom Pseudomonadati; phylum Pseudomonadota; class Gammaproteobacteria; order Pasteurellales; family Pasteurellaceae; genus Otariodibacter; species Otariodibacter oris. The sequence continues at coordinate 1,632,638 of NZ_CP016604.1, forward strand.
ATATTAATGACAAACCCCACGTATTGTGGGGTTTTGTTTAATATGGTTACAAGATATGAATAATAATGCAACACCTGTTTTTGTTATAAATCTAGAAAAATCCATAGACAGAAAACAATTCATTACCGAACAATTCAATAATCTTAATGCACATGTCTCCCATATAATAAATTATCAATTCTTTCCTGCGATTAATGGAAAAGAAAATCCTGATTTTTATCTTTTTGAAAAATACAATCAAGAAAAACGATTAAAACGTAAAGGCCATACAATGAATCTTTCACAACTAGGTTGTTGGGCAAGCCATTATTTATTGTGGGAAAAATGTATGGAGCTAAATCAAGGGATAATTGTTCTGGAAGATGATGCAATTATTCATAATAATTTTTTAGATGTTTACCAATTTTGTTCTTCTCCAGAAAACACGTTTGAGTTTTTTTGGCTAAGCCCTCCAGCACCAAGAAAAAGAGGACAAAAAGGAAAAATACTCCATAATATCGATAATACAAAAAATAGTGTTTCTCGATTCTACGATGCTTGGGAAAATGCAACAGGATATTTCATCACACCACAAGCAGCAAAAAAACTCATAAACTATAGCCAAGAATGGATTTATGATGTCGATATAACAATGGATAGATATTGGGAAAATAAGATAGATTATTTAGCAGTAGAGCCCTCTTGTATAGAGCCTGATTTTTCTAAAGAAAGTAATATTCCTGTTCAAAAAAAATTGGGAAAGACAAGAACATTAAAAACAAAATTAAATCATGAGTATTTTAATTTAATTGATAGAATTAAGAAAATTATATATAACATTAGTAAATAACTTGGATATTTATGATAAATAATTATGTAATTAGTCTAGAATCAGCTACTGAAAGACGAGAACATATCAAAAAAGAATTTGAAGAAAAAAATATTTCGTTTGAATTTTTTGACGCAATTTCTCCTACAGTTGAATTAATTAATATATATTTACCTAACATTAATAAATCTACTCTTACTAAAGGTGAAAAGGGATGCTTACTAAGTCATTTTCTTCTCTGGAAAAAATGTATAGAGAATAATTTTGATTATATTGCTATTTTTGAAGATGATGTAATTCTTAGTGAGGATGCAAATAAATTTTTATCTCAAATAGATTGGCTAAATGAAAGGTTTAATACTCAAGATAATATTATTATTAAATTAGAAACTTTTTTACAACCTGTTAAAGTTTCAGAAAGCAATATAACTAGCTATTATAATAAAAACTTCCTAAATTTAGAAACAATACATTTTGGTACAGCTGGATACATCATAACATATCAAGTAGCAAAATACCTAGTTAATATACTATCATCAATGAAAGATAATGAGTTCAAACCAGCAGATTGGATTATCTTTGAGCAAATGCATATAAATTCTAAGAATAAAATTTATCAAGTTTCTCCTGCAATTTGTGTTCAAGAACAACAAATAAATAGAGAAAATAGTAAATTATCTAGCCAATTAGAAAAAGAAAGAAAATTAAACATAAAATATACTAAAAAAACCATTATAGAAAAAGTAATATACAAATTACACAAACCAATAAGGATTATTAAAAAGATAAATCACCTAAAAGATAAAGTTAAAATTCCATTTTATTATAAAGGTAAAAAGTATGATTAATAGTATTGAAAATAGAAAAATACCTTTAGTTTCTGTTTTAATTGCTGCATATAATGTAGAAAAATATATAGAATCAGCAGTTAATGCCGTATCTAATCAAACGTATAAAAATATAGAAATCATTATTGTAAATGATGGTTCAACAGATAATACAGGTAATTTACTCAATACATTAGCACAAAAAGATAATCGTATAAAAATTATAAATAATCATACTAATCTTGGTTTTGTTGCTTCATTAAATAAAGGTATTAAAGAAGTTAATGGAGTATATATAGCAAGAACAGATGCTGATGATATAGCTAAACCACATTGGATAGAAACTATTGTTAATTATATGGAAAAAAATTTAGACATTATGGCAATGGGATCTTACCTAACTATATTATCAGAAGATCATAATGGTAGTATATTATCTAAAGTTTTTAAAAATGGTGAATTGTGGAAGAATCCATTAAATCATGAAGATATTGTTCAAGCTATGCTATTTTATAATCCTATGCATAATAATACAATGATCATGAAAAGATCTATATTTACAGAATATGGATTGACTTTTGATCATAATTATAAACATGCTGAGGATTATAAGTTCTGGTTAGATGTGAGCAGAATTGGAAAATTAGCTAATTATCCTGAATCATTGGTATATTATCGATTTCATGGAAATCAAACATCATCATTACACAATGAAAAGCAAATACATATAGCAAATCAGATTAGAAGAATAGCTATTAATTATTATTTTAATGATATAAATTTAGATTTCAAACTGGAAGAAAATTTCTCTTTTGAATACGCTCAAAAATTACACAAAAAAATGACATCATTAAATATAATAAATAAAAATATAAATAAACAAATTATATTTGATATATACTTATCTTTTAAAAATTATAAACCCATAGATGTAATTAGATTTTATAGAAATAATCTTTATAAAACATTTAGCTTTAAACAAAACCGAAAAATAATTAAAAAATTATTTAACATAAACAAATATAATAAAATCGGATAATAGTATGAATATATTATTTTCATCAGATAATAATTATGCAAAATTTTTATTAGTTACAATAAAAAGCATAATAAATAAAAACAATCACAAGATAAACTTTTATATATTTGATTTTGGAATAGATAAAAAGAATAAAGAAAAAATAAAAAAATTGGAAAATAGCAATTATAAAATAAATTTCATCCCTATAAAAAAAAGTGATTTTAATGATTTTCCTAAAACAATTGAATATATATCATTAGCAACTTATGCAAGATTATATTCCACAAAATATTTACCACCTGATATAGATAAAATTCTTTATTTAGATATAGATATCATAGTTTTAGGAGACTTAATGCCTTTATGGAAGACAGATATTAATGAATTCCATATTGCAGCATGTATTGATTCTTTTATAGAATATAAAACAAACAATTATAAAAAACTAATTGGATTAACTGAAAAAGATTACTACTTTAATGCTGGAGTGTTACTGATAAATCTAAAAAAATGGAGAACAGAAGATATATCCCAGCAATCCATAAATTGGTTAAAAAAATATAAAAACATCATAAAATATCAGGATCAAGATATACTCAATGGAATATTTATGGAGAAAGTTTATTATCTAGATTGTCGATTTAATTCTATGCCAACCTTACTTTCAAGAATTAAAAATAATAAAAATCTACACCCTCTAGAGAAAAATACTATGCCGATAGTAATTTCTCATTTTTGTGGACCAATAAAACAATGGGATAAGAATAGCACTCAGATACACTCAGAGATTTATGAAAAAATAGCTAAATCTCTTGATATACAATTTGAGAAAAAAAATATTTTTATTAAATTAAAGATTTTCATAAAAAAAATCAAATATAAGTTCAAATACGGAATTTACTAAAATTTAGATTATGAATATCCAAAATCTTAAGTTATTGTTAGACATTACACAAACTCATAGTTTTCTTCGTACTGCCGAGAAAAACCATATGAGTGCTTCCACTCTTTCTCGACATATTCAAAGAATGGAAGAAGAAATAGGGCAACCATTATTATTAAGAGATAATAGACAAGTTACATTAACTGAAGCAGGTAAGAAGTTCTTAACCTTTGCAGAGCAAACTTGGCTTTCATGGCAACACATTCAGCAAGAATTATCCCAAAAACAAAATGAATTAGAGGGAGAGCTAAAACTATTTTGTTCTGTAACAGCCGCTTATAGTCACTTACCAAAAATATTAGAACGTTTTAGACAGCGTTATCCGAAAGTAGAAATCAAATTAAGCACTGGCGATCCTGCCAAAGCACTACATACAGTACAATCATTGAAAGCTGATTTAGCCTTAGCGGGAAAACCTGAATTTTTACCACCTAACATTGCATTTCAATCTATCGATGATATGAGCCTATCTCTTGTTGTACCAAGAATTGCCTGTCCTGCAACCAAGCTTCTCCAACAATCACCTATAGACTGGCAAAGCATCCCTTTTATTTTGCCTGTTGAAGGTCCCGCTCGTCAGAGGATAGATCATTGGTTTAAATTGCAAAAAATCCGCAAACCACAAATTTATGCTACAGTAGAGGGACATGAAGCAATATTATCTATGGTCGCAGTAGGTTGTGGGGTCGCAATGTTGCCTGATGTAGTGGTAAAACATAGCTCTGTGAGTAATCAAGTTTCCTATTTCTTACCCGATATTGCCATTAAACCTTTTGAATTGGGGGTTTGTGTTCAACAAAGACGTTTAAAGGAACCTATTATTCAATCTTTTTGGCGATTATTATCTGATCTAAATTAAATTTCATACAGCAACAACTTGATAGAATACTTAATTTCAAAAATCAACATAAGGAGTAAATAGTAATGAAAATTGTTGAAGTTAAACACCCGCTTGTAAAACATAAACTTGGTTTAATGCGTGCCGCCGATGTAAATACAAAAAATTTCCGTGAATTAGCAACTGAGGTTGGTAGCTTACTCACTTATGAAGCAACAGCCGATTTAGAAACTGAAAAAGTAACAATTGATGGATGGAATGGCCCAGTTGAAATTGATCGTATCAAGGGTAAAAAAGTTACTGTTGTTCCGATTTTACGTGCTGGTTTAGGGATGATGGATGGCGTGCTTGAACATATGCCAAGCGCAAGAATCAGTGTTGTAGGGATGTATCGTAATGAAGAAACCCTTGAACCTGTGCCATACTTCACTAAATTAGCCAACGATGTTGAAGAACGTCTTGCAATTATTGTTGACCCAATGTTAGCAACAGGCGGTTCAATGATAGCAACGATCGATTTACTCAAAAATGCAGGATGTAAAAATATTAAAGTATTGGTGCTTGTAGCTGCACCAGAAGGGATTAAAGCATTAGAAGCCGCTCATCCTGATATAGAGCTTTATACAGCCTCAATAGATAGCCACTTAAACGAAAACGGATATATTATTCCAGGTTTAGGTGATGCGGGTGATAAGATTTTCGGTACAAAATAATTATTAATTTACTAGACGCTATAAAGAACAATCTTTGTAGCGTCTTACCTTGTTTACCAGCTTCCACCAGCACCGCCTCCGCCAGAGCTTCCACCACCGAAACCACCACCATGGCTACCTCCGCCAAAACCTCCGCGACTATGACCAAAACCACCACTTCGACTTGAATGGCGTATCACTCTACCTAAATCACCTGAGCTGATATAAACACCATTTCTTCTATTAGAGATTCCAAAAATAAAGAAAATAATTATGGCAAATAAGATAAACGTTAAAAAATCATTTGGCTCATTTTCATCTTGTTCTACAAGTGGTTGATATTCTCCCTGAGTTGCAGCAATGATAGATGATAAACCTTTGGCAATCCCTTCCGCATAACGATTTTCCTTAAAGTAAGGGGTAATATCATTACGAATAATTGAGGAAGCGATTGCATCGGGTAATGCACCTTCTAAGCCTCGACCTGTAGCAATAAATAATTTGCGATCATTCTTTGCAACCAAAAGTAACACGCCATTATTCTCTTTTTTTCGTCCAATGCCCCATTGGTTAAATAAATTATGAGTGTAACTTGAAATGGCTTCGCCTTCTGTGCTTGCGATAATCACAACTGCAATTTGTGAACTGGTTTTAGTGCCATAATCCACTAACGCATTTTCTAATGTCTGTTTATCTTGTGGGCTTAACGTTTGAGTGTAATCTGTTACATAACGGAAAGGATCAGGTACGCTAGGATAGTCTGCCCAACTCAATGTAGAAAAACAGATGAGTACTAAGGAAAGTATTAAGTGGTAATATCGTTTTATCATTTGATTACTACCTCATTAGGTAATTCATTGGTGTCATCTTTTTGAATAGGGAAATAACTTTTAAGTTGTTGCTCAACCTGCTCGATTCCCTTACAAATTGCAAGGGTAAATTCACCATGCTGACAATCTACTTTCATAGCTTGATATACAGATTCCCAAAAGCTTTCACCCACTTTTTGATGAATTCCCTCATCACCCACAATCGCCATTAAACGAGGTTTAAAAGACAAATAAATTAATACGCCATTGCGATCTTTTGTTTCTCGCATGGCTAATTCATCAAATAGCTGATTGGCTCGATCAATTGGGGAATTAGATTTTGCCTTACGTTCCACCACCACTCGCAATTCAGCTGAAGTTTGCGTTTCTAAATGTGAAATCGCTTGTTCAATTTGTTGTGTGTCAATGGGTAATTTTTTGCTAACAAGATCGAATAATCCCATAATTTCCTCAGTAAAATAAGCTTGCTCACTAGATGAAAGATAATCCCACTATTTTATTTGCAAAAAATAATGGGATCCTACCGCTTATCTCTCTTTTAATTAAAATTTACTTCAGGTGCTTTTTCAGATCCGGCTTCCGCTTTAAATTGAGGTTTAGCCTCAAACCCAAATAATAAAGCCACGAATTTTGTCGGTACTTGACGAACTTTTTGATTATATTCTTTAACTGCATTATTGAAATTATTACGCTCTACATTAATGCGGTTCTCCGTTCCTTCAATCTGTGCTTGTAAATTTAAGAAACCCTCATGAGCTTTTAATTCTGGATATCTTTCCACACTGACTAATAAACGAGATAATGCTGAATTCAAACCTTGTTGAGCTTGTTGGAATTGCGCTAATTGCTCTTCTGTAGCATTACTTGGATCAATATGGGTTTGAGTGGCTTTTGCTCTTGCCTCAATCACTTGTGTTAAAGTTTCTTGCTCAAAGTTTGCTTGACCTTTCACTGTATTGACTAAATTTGGAATTAAATCTGCGCGACGTTGATAAGCCGATTCCACATTTCCCCACACAGAATTAATGCTTTCTTCTGCTTTAACTAAACTGTTATAGCTACTACTAAGTGTTATTCCACCAATAATTAAAATAACTGCAATAATAATGAGCGTTGTCCATTTTTTCATTGAATTTACCTTTTATTGTTTAAAACGATATTGTTAAAAATTTAGTATGTATAAATATAAATAAAATACCTACACTTTTTCAAATTCTTTTTCTGTCGATTTATTAAATATTTTATCTTTTAATACTCCTATGAGCTCTTGTCTAATTTCAGCAATTTTAGGGCGTTCATTTTTAGTAAATGCCACAGGACGACAAAACTCCATCGCTTTAACCCCTAATCTGGCTGTGAGTAACCCTGCTCCCATTCCTTGTGCCGCTCGCATAGATAATTTTGCAGTGAGGTTTTGCGAAAAAAATTCCATCCCTACATCAGTCATAATTTCAGTTGCCCCCGCAAATACCATATTGGTAAGCACCATTCTAAAGAGTTTTAAGCGACTAAAATAACCTAATTCCATACCATATACTTTAGTAATTTTATTTACTAATGCAATATTACGCCATGCCATCATTAATACATCAACAATCGCTAATGGGCTTACTGCGACAATGATCATATTTTCAATCGCACTCTGACTAATCATTTTTTTCGCTTGGCTATCCAGCGGAATTAACACATTCTGACTAAACAGATAAAGTACCTCTTGGCTGTTATACCCTTCATCTAATTGACTTTTCCAACGTTTTTCAGCTTGAGCAATCATCGGCGTTTGCGATAAGTTTTGAATCACAGATTGACAAAATTCCGTCGCAATCTCACCGCTTACATTGTTTTTATCAACTAACCACTGTTGCGTCATCTGTTGATTTTGATAATGCTTACGTAACCAACGAAGCTTATTCCATTCAACTATTAGAGTGCCAATCCCCGTTAAACTAATACAGAAAAAAACAATTGAGAAAGCAAAATAAATCCACTGATGAGCCATCCAAGTATCGATTAACCATTGGATAGATTGAGCAACCACAGCCCCACAAAACAAGACTAAAACACCAAGTAACACTCTGATCCAAAAGCGGGACGGCTTTAAGCTTTCCTCAATAATCAGTTCAGCCTCAACATTCTTACTCTCTTCTTCTAATTCAACAGACTCTACTGTCTCCTCAGAAAACTCTTGCTTAGGTTGTAAAATAGTCTCTTTTTGTTCTTCTTCGCTAAATATTTTTTTATCCATATTTTGCCTCCATAAGCCGATTTTTTAATCCTTCGTAGCCTTGTTCCGTTCTCAATAATGTAAATAACTCACTCGCTTCAGGATATTCTTTATCAAGATAGCGTAGCCATTGTTTAATTCTTGCAATATGATAAAACCCTTTATCATCATGCTCATTTTCCATTTGAACATAAGTGTAGAGCAAATCTAGCACTTGTTTCCAAGGCATTTTGGGTTCAGCAAATTTTACAACTTTGCTTAAATTGGGTACTTGCAATGCACCTCTCCCAATCATGACATTCTCACAAGCGGTCACTTCTACACATTTTTTTGCAGAATCTACATCCCAAATTTCACCATTTGCAACAACAGGAATTGTGAGTTGTTGACGAATCTCAGCAATTTTTTTCCAATTAATCCGTTCTGCTCGATAGCCATCCATTTTGGTTCGACCGTGAACTGTAATTTCCGTTGCCCCACCTTGTTGCACCGCATCTGCAATTTCAAAGGCAGAGGAATCTGAATCCCATCCTAAACGAACTTTAACTGAAACAGGCAAATCTTCAGGAACAGCCTTTCTAATGGCTTTAGTAGCTTGATAGATAAGCTCAGGATTTTTTAGAAGTGAAGCTCCACCTTGGCTCCCATTGACTGTTTTAGAGGGGCATCCACAATTTAAATCAATACCATGGGAACCAAGCTGAATAGCAAGATCGGCATTTTCCGCCAACCATTCGGGATATTGCCCTAGAATCTGCACTCTTACTGGTGTACCAGAAGGCGTTAAACCTTGCTGATGCAATTCAGGGCAAAGACGATAAAAAGTTTTCTTGGGTAATTTTTGATCGACAACACGCACAAATTCTGAAATACAAAGATCGTAATCATTCACCGCCGTTAAAAGCTGACGAACAAATGGATCTAATACACCTTGCATCGGTGCAAGGATGACTCGTTTTGGCAAAAACTCCACAAGATCTGACCGCTTGCTAGTGATAGCGACGTAAATACAAATCAGGACGAGCAATTAGATAGATAATCAATGCGGTAATTGCACCTAATGTATCCGCTAATATATCCTTTTGTGCATCCCAAATATCGCCTTGTGATCCTAAAAATTCGACACCCGCTTCACCACCTTCAATCACGGCATATTGCCATTCAATAAGCTCATAGGTTGCCGCTAACGACATAATGAAGAAAAGGGCGAAAAAGAAAGCAACACCTAAACCACATTTGCGTTTACGCAACAACCACTCTGCCATTGGGAAGCTATAGAATCCAATAACGTAATGCCCTACCCTATCAAAATGATTACGCCCTTCTCCAAGAAATGGTTCTAAATAAACATTTGCCCAATCAAAAGGCACATTAGCAAATGTATATTTTGCCCCAATAAAATGCATAATCATCCATAAAGACATTAAAAAATAAGCTAAACCACTAAATTGAAAGCGTGAATAAGTTAACATTAATAGTCCCAACACAGTAAAAATTGGGATAACTTCAGCATACCATACATCTCTATCTGTAGGATTTAATCCAGACCATACTGAAATAATGATAACAACAATTGCTAAAAATAATGGCACAATATGAGAACGAGATTGCATTACTTCCACCCTTTAGCTTTACAAATTAGATCATAAGCAGCTTGAATTTGTTGTGCTTTTTCCTTGGCGACTTCCATCATTTCTGGAGGCAACCCTTTTGCAACCAATTTATCGGGATGATGTTCATTCATTAATTTACGATAAGCTCTTTTAACTGTAGTTTGATCACTATTAGCATTAACACCAAGAACACTATACGCATCTTCTAAAGTTGGACCTTTATTATAGGATTGCTGGTATCCACTTTGTCTACCTTGATAATTTCCATCTTGTTGAGAGGAATATTGTTCATATTGGTACTGCCCTGAACGAAAACGTTGTGCTGCAGCAATCATCGCTAACATTTGCTCAAATTGGAATCTTGACATACCTAACGATTCAGCAATCGTAAATAAAATCTTTTGTTCATTTATGTCAATAGTACCATCTTGCAAGGCTGCTTGTATTTGTACTTCGACAAAAAAACGTAGTAGATCCCTGCGCTGTCCACAAGCCTCTCTAAATTCCTTAATAACTTGGCGTAATGGGAAATTAGAATCCTTTCCTAAAGTAAAAGCTTGTTGTGCAAGTTGCTGATTTTGAGCATCTAATTTCATCTGATTCATTAAACCACGAGCCAGTTGAATGTCATCCTCAGTCACTCGTCCTTTTGATTTAGAAATATGTCCTAATACAGCAAATGTCGTTTGAATAAAAATCGACTGACGAGTTAATGCTTTTCCAAATATAGAAGAAGAAACCGTACCTAATTCATATAGCTTTTTATCTGCCCAGTGTCCAATAATTAAACCAAGCATTCCACCAAAAAAACCACCTAAAAACTTATAACCAATGAAAAACCCTAAAATTTTTCCAATAAACTGCATATTTAGTCCTTCTATTAAATTTTCTTCTATTTTAGCGGAAAAAGAATAAAAATACGAAATAGATTAGTTATTATAAAAACAAAGCCTCGAAAAAATCGAGGCTTTGTTTAACATCATACAAAATTAGTATTCTAATACTGCACGACGGTTTTTAGCATAATCAGCTTCTGTGTGACCTAATACTGCTGGTTTTTCTTCACCATAAGAAACTGTTGAAACATTTGTTGCACCTTTAGATGCTAAATATCCTTGTACAGCGTTTGCACGACGTTGACCTAATGCAATATTGTATTCAGGTGTACCACGTTCATCAGCATGACCTGCAACAGTAACACTGCCATTCATAGAATTTAAATATTCTGCATGCGCATCTAACAATGTTTGGTATTCACCTTCAACATTATAACGATCAAAACCGAAATAAACGGTATTATAACGAGTTTGTAAATCTTGAACTGACATACCCCCAAAAGTTTGGGCTGTTGCTGTATTATTAGTAGTCATCGCTGCATCATCATTGTTTGAGCTACTACATGCTGCTAAAACAAAAGCTGGTGCCGCAATCATAAATACTTTAGCTAGTTTTTTCATTTTGTTCTCCTAAAAAGAATTATTGTTTAGTCAAATACGGTGACCAAGCAGGGAACTTATACTGCCCACCTACCCCCGGCAAGTTAGCTTTAAAACGGCCATCTGCTGACACCAATTGTAGCACTTTGCTCACACCTTTGGTAGAGCTATAAATAACCATAGTACCATTTGGCGAAATACTTGGACTTTCATCTAAAAACGTAGAGCTTAGTACTTCCGTGCTACCTGAAATCAAGTCACGCTTTACAATTTTATCGCTTGAAACCATGATTAAATTCTTACCATCTGAGGAAATTTTTCCACTACCACTTCCTCCAATTAAACTTACATTACCACCTGATATATTCATGCTATAAACTTGAGGAGATCCCCCTCGATCTGATGTAAATAAAATCACACTTCCATCAGGTGACCAACTTGGCTCTGTATTATTTCCCTGTCCTCTTGTTAATTGTCTAATTCCACCACCATTGGCATTTGCAACATAAATATTTAACAATCCATCTTGATTTGATGCAAATGCAAGTTGCGAACCATCAGGTGAAAATGATGGTGCTCCGTTATGTCCTTTCAAAGCCCCTACAACATTACGTTTACCACTGCGTATATCATGAACAACAACTTGAGGTTTTTTATTCTCAAATGTGACATAAGCTAATTTTGCCCCATCTGGTGACCATTCTGGTGACATAAATGGCTCTTTACTTGAAACGAGAGTAAAAGCATTAAATCCATCATAATCTGAAACTCTTAATTCATATGATGAAACACCACGTTGAACAACGTAAGCAATTTTAGTTCTAAATGCACCACGAATTTGAGTAATTTTTTCAAAAATTTGATCGCTAACAGTATGGGCCCCTAGTCGAAGTTGATCAGCTGATACATTAAAAGCACCTTGAGATACAACGTTACCCGCGAATCCTGATGTTCCTAATACATCAATTAACTGATAAGCAATACTATAGCCACTCCCAGCTGCATCTACTTGCCCAACAACAACATAATCGGTTCCTAAAATACTCCATTGTTCTGGTACCACTTCACCTGCAGAGCCTGGTTGTGCCGGTAATCTTCCTCTAGGAATAGGAGAAAATTTTCCGCTATTACGTAAATCATCAGAGACAATTTGAGCCACATCACTTGGTATTGCTACATTCGTTCTAAAAGGTACTACTGCTATCGGCTGAGATGTATTAATTGCACCATCTACTAAAATCTGAACATCTGATTCGGCCATAGCAGATATAGCAACAAAACAGCCAATAAAACCTACGCATTTCTTAAAATACGTGAATAATTTCATATCTTAACCCCTAAAATTAAGTAGTTATTTGAATAAATGACCAACAATTAAGGTCTAAATTCAATTGTCGGTGAACTATATTGCTGATATATAGCATCGGATGGTGCAGGAGGTACTTTTCCTGTTGCAACAATAGCTCTTGTTGCTGCTTGGCAAACATCAGTTGGCCCACTCATCACTTGATAATTTTTTATCACGCCATTTCTTTCAATAAAAATTCTCACATAGCACGATTGCCCACTTGTATTCATAAATTTAGATCTCAATAAGCGACTAATTTGATCTAAATATCGATTGCCTTGAGCAGACCCGCGTCCCACACCTGTGGATCCTCCACTTCCTGTAGAACCATTTTGAGTTCGGTTACTTCCTTGTCCTAAGGTACCATCCAGTAACTGCTGTGCTCTTGCCGCATCTCTAGCTCTAGCTTCTTTTTCTGCTTTGGCTTTTGCAGCTTGTTCTGCTTTAGCCTTCGCTTCTCTTTCTGCCCTTGCTTTTGCTTCTTGTTCTGCTTTAGCCTTCGCTTCTTGTTCTGCCCTTGCCTTCGCTTCTTGTTCTGCCCTTGCTTTTGCTTCTTGTTCTGCTTTAGCTTTCGCTTCTTGTTCTGCTTTAGCCTTCGCTTCTCTTTCTGCCCTTGCTTTTGCTTCTTGTTCTGCTTTAGCTTTCGCTTCTCTTTCTGCCTTTGCTTTCGCTTCTTGTTCTGCTTTAGCTTTCGCTTCTCTTTCTGCCTTTGCTTTGGCTTCTTGTTCCGCTTTAGCCTTACGTTCCTCTTCTGCTTGTTTAGCTAAAGCTTCCAAACGTTTAGCTTCTGCCTCTGCTTTTAATCTAGCTTGCTCAGCAAGTTTTTTACGCGCCTCTTCTTGCTGTTTTGCAATTTCTTGCTGTCTCTGTTTTTCTTGCTGTATTCTTTCTTGCTCTGCTTTTTGTTGTTCTAATTTTTGTTGCTCTAAATTTTGCTGTCTCTCTTGTTCTGAAATTTTTAAAGCTTCTGAATTATCCACTTCGACTACTTGTTCTTCAGTCTCCATAGTTTCTGGTACTGGACGTTCCTCTGCCTCTGTTTTTTCTACAACATCAACTTTCTCTGATACAGTTTCAGTAGCAGGCGAAACTAATCGATTATATTCTTCTGCAACTTGCCCTGTATCAACCATTACAGCCTCAAAGCTATCTTGATCTCCACCACTCCCACCAGCTGAATATTGAATCATTTTGGTGAAAAAAGAGCCAATCAAAAGCAAACCAATCAATACAAAATGTAAAAATACAGAAAAAATTATAGCAATGTCTAATCTATCTTTTTTCAATTTCACGCATTATCCTTGATCATTTTCCTTGAGTCATCAAACCAACTGACTTTATGCCGGCATCCTTTAATAAGGAAATTCCTTTCATTACTTCTTCATAAGGAACATCTTTTCCACCAGCCACAAGAAACAAGGTGTTATTGTCTTTGCCAAAAGCATCTGCTGCATAGGCAACAATATCTTGTTCAGAAATATACTCATCTGAATTCTGTTGAATATAATTCCCTTCTATCTTTAATTTATACATTCCCACATCTGCAATTTCTAAAATGACAGGTGTTTTATCTTCATTTGTAACTGACTGGCTATGTCTCTCTTCTGGCAAATCAACTTCAACACTCTGGCTGATAATAGGCGCTGTTGCCATAAAGATTAATAATAATACAAGCAATACATCTAAAAATGGGACAATATTAATTTCAGATTTAATTGCACTACGTTCCCGACGACGAGACATACTTCCCTCTTCTATAACACTATTTTGTTCTATTACGTACACATATAGACAATCAAATAAAGTCTCTGATATGAATACGACTATTTTTTATTTTTTTGCAAAAGCCTGACGATGTAATATTGTAGTGAACTCATCAATAAAATTGATATAATTTTGTTCTAATTTGTTCACTCTTAAACTTAAACGGTTATATGCCATAACTGCAGGAATAGCAGCGAACAAACCAATGGCCGTTGCAATTAATGCCTCTGCAATCCCTGGCGCAACGGATTGAAGTGTCGCCTGTTTTACTGCACTTAATCCCATAAAAGAGTGCATAATTCCCCAAACAGTTCCAAAAAGTCCAATATATGGGCTAATGGATCCAACAGTTCCCAAGAAAGGAATATAACTTTCTAAGCTTTCTAATTCTCTATTTAGAGCTAAATTCATCGCTCTAGTAGAACCCTGAATAGTTGATTCTGGAGCATCAGGATTTGATTGATGTAAGCGATTATATTCTTTAAATCCTACGTAAAAAATTTGCTCTGATCCGCTTAATCCATCTCTTCGGTTTTCTAATCCTTCATGCAATCGATGTAAATCCTCACCAGACCAAAAACGATCTTCAAAGACTAATGCTTCTTTTTTAGCTCGATTTAATATACTACTACGTTGAATAATTACAGCCCAAGATATGATAGAAAATGCAATTAAAATGAACATTACAATCTTAACAACAATACTCGCTTCCCAAAATAACGAAAGCAGGTCAAATTCAGTTGACATTGAAAAACTCCGAATAAAGTAAAAAATTAAAAGGATCCAACCGCTTGTAATTGTATTAAAATGACATCAGGGATTACAATTGGTTTCATTTTTTCTAAATTAACACAAGCAACCACTACAGTCGCTTCATTTAAACACTCTTCATCACGCCATAATTTTTGTCGAAATATAATAGATGCTTTTTTGAGTTTCACAATCTCAGTTTCAACAATTAACATATCATCTAAATGCGCTGCAAGCTTATAATCAATCTCAATTTTTTTCACAACAAATGCAATCTTCTTTGAAAGTAGCCTTTGCTGAGAAAAAGAAAGGGTTCGTAATAACTCTGTTCTTGCTCGTTCAAAAAAATTCAAGTATTGAGCATGGTAAACTACACCACCTGCATCAGTATCTTCATAATATACACGAATAGGAAATTGCATCGACGATTAGATCACCTGTACTAAAAAATTAAAGCGCCTAAAAAGTAGACGCAAACTAGTTCTCATTTTAGATAGAGAATATTTGTTGTGCAAGATATTTTCTTCTTACTTTTGTAAAAAGTTACTGTATTGCAGTATCAGTTATTCTCAAATAAATAATGGGAAGATGAGATAACAAAGTGATGGAAGAACAATAATATAACCAATAATGGGTAAAAATACTGCTTTAAATAAGTGTAATCTAATTTCAAAACCTATACCATGAATCCATAAAATAGTCATACCATACAAGACTAATAAAACAAGATAAGGAGTTTGTCCGCCAAAGTGCGTAGAAAATCTTTCTGAAAATAGTAAGATCGAAATAAACATTACTGTAGATATGATAAAAGAAAAGGCTTTTAACCAGCCTTTTCTTGTTGAATTATAAAGAGAATCTATCATGATTACTCATCAAATTTGCCTGTTTTTTCAATGCTAATAGTGACTACTGTTGCAAATAAAATTGCTAACAGAACACCAAACACCCAAGTTACATAAAACATCATATTCTCCTAATATAAACTTGATTGATTACTTTCAATAAACTTGGCATCAAGACGTCCAAACATTTTGATATAAGTCCAAATAGTATAAGCCAGTATCAAAGGTACAAAAATACAAGCTACAATGAACATAACAGTAAGAGTATTATGACTTGCTGTAGAATCCCACATAGTTAAACTCATTTCTGGATGCGAAATTGAAGGCATTACAAATGGGAACATAGAAACTCCAGCAGTCAATATAATACCAGCCAACATTATTGATGATGCAAAGAACGATAAACCTGATCTATTCGCTCGTGATGCAATAAATGTTAGTACACCCCCAACTACAGCTAAAATAGGGATAATCCAGAGAATTGGCATTTCAAAATAGTTTTTAAACCAAGCACCACTTTCTACAGTAACACTCTTAGTTGTGAATACAGATGCCGCATTATGATCCATGACACTAGTTACAACAAAGCCTTCTTTAAAATAAACAAAAATACCAGCAATAACAAAAACACCAATAGCGACTAACGATGTTACTTGAGATATGGCTCTTGCACGATTGCGTAACTCTCCAGTAGTCTTCATTTGTAACCATGTTGCACCTTGAGTCGTTAGCATCATTAAGCTAATAACACCACACAGTAAAGCAAACGGATTAAGTAAACCAAAAAAGGATCCAGTGTATCTTACTTGATTCAATTCATTAAATTCAAACGGAACACCTTGCAATAAATTACCAAATGCCACGCCAAAAATTAGAGAAGGAACAAAACCACCTATAAATAATCCCCAATCCCAAGCACTTCTCCATTTAGGACTATCAATTTTAGCACGATATTCCATACCAACTGGACGGAAAAATAGAGCTGCCAAGACCAAAATCATTGCAAGATAGAATCCAGAAAAAGATGTTGCATAAACGGTTGGCCATGCAGCAAATATCGCGCCGCCCGCTGTTAACAACCAAACTTGGTTTCCATCCCAATGCGGTGCAATAGAGTTAATCATGATACGGCGTTCTACATTACTTTTTCCAATTACGGGTAATAATGTAAGTACGCCCATATCGAAGCCATCTGTAATAGCAAAACCAATTAAAAGTACGCCAATTAAAATCCACCAAATAAAGCGTAGAACTTCATAATCAATCATTTTTTACTCCCACTTATTTCGTAGACTGTTCAAAATGGTAACGACCTGTTTTTAATGCACTAGGCCCTAATCGACCATATTTAAACATTAAATACATTTCAACAACCAAGAATAATGTATATAACCCACACAATAACCCTATGGAGATCCAAAGATCAACTTCCGTCAATGCTGAATTACTGACTCCCGTTGGCAACATATTATAAATTGCCCATGGCTGACGACCATATTCTGCCAAAAACCAACCGCTCTCAATAGCAATCCATGGAAGAGGAAGACCGATAAGTAAGGCTCTGAGTAACATAGGCTTAGTTCCTACAGTGCCTCTAATATTTTGAATGAACGCCAAAGCAATTAATAACAACATTAATCCACCAGATGCCATCATAATACGGAATGACCAAAATACGGGTCCTACATTAGGTATAGTATCTGCTGCTGCTCGCTTAATTTGCTGTTCTGTAGCATCAACAACATTATCTGTATATGCTTTCAATAGCAATCCAAACCCAAGATCCTTCTGTGCAACTTTAAATGCTTCCTTATCTTCTAACGTATAATTACCTGAACGTAATTTTTCTAATAATGAATAGGCAACCATACCATTACGCACGCGTTGTTCATTTTCACTACGAATATCCTTTAATCCTTGAATCTCTTTATCAAATGAACGTGTTGCAATGATACCTGCTGCATAAGGAATAGATAACTCAAATTCATGGCGCATTTCAGCACTATTTGGTATGACGATTACATTCCAAGGTGCAGGAGCATGGTGTGTTTCAAACTCTCCTTCCATTGCTGCTAATTTAGTGGGTTGTGCCTGACCTATTTCATATCCAGATTCATCTCCCATGATGATTACTGAAATAATAGAAATGAGTCCAAAAGTAGCTCCAACAGAAAATGAACGGCGAGCAAAGCCTAAATCACGACCTTTTAGCAAATAATAAGCACTAATTCCTAAAACAAATACAGCACCACAAGTATAACCAGCTGTTACAGTATGTAAAAATTTAGCTTGAGTAATTGGATTCAAAACTAATTCAGAGAAACTGCTCATTTCCATTCGCATAGTTTCAAAATTAAATTCAGATCCTACTGGACTTTGCATCCAGCCATTAGCAACTAAAATCCATAAAGCTGAGAAGTTAGAACCAAATGCTACTGCATAAGTTGCTAATAAATGTTTCCCTTTGGATAGGCGATCCCAACCGAAAAAGAAAAGTCCTACAAATGTAGACTCTAAAAAGAATGCCATTAAACCTTCAATAGCAAGCGGTGCTCCAAAAATATCACCGACATAGTGAGAGTAATATGCCCAGTTGGTACCAAACTGAAATTCCATTGTAATACCAGTCGTTACTCCCAAGGCAAAGTTAATTCCAAATAACTTTCCCCAGAATTTTGTCATATCTTTATACACTTCCTTTCCTGTTGTAACATAAAGTGTTTCCATTGCAACAAGTACAAAAGAAAGACCTAATGTCAAAGGTACAAATAAAAAGTGATAAAGAGCGGTTAATGCAAATTGTAAGCGCGAGAGCTCTACAACATCTAACATCTCAAACCTCTTTGTAATAGATTAATCTAAATAATGGACTACGAAGAAAGTATTCCAGCAATCCCCAACATACTGACACAAGCAAAATTGCCCCCAGAAAAATTTTCTGAAATGTCAAAATAGCATTCTACTAGTAAACAATAGAATTAAAAATAGCAAAAAGATTACATTGTTCACAAAATTAGATAAATATTTAATTTTATTATAAGTTATTTCAATATTATTGATTTAAATCAAAATTATTTTCTCAAAAATTACTCAAAATACTAATAAAAATAATGATGACTTATTACTTTTAATTTGGTAGTATCCGTAACCTATTTTAGCGATAGTTTTTTTCAATAAGAGAAATATATGTTAAATAAGCTTCTTTTTTCTAGCAATATTTTAGTTCTTGGTCTATTGAGTAGTTTTAGTTTTGCTAATGAATTAAAAACATCATCATTAGCTATAGTCAAAACTGAAAAAGCCGCAACGTTGTCATATCAATGCCAAAAGATGTTTAGTGAGGGTGATAAATTAATTTCTGAAGTTGAGAAACAGCCAGGAACGCACACTCAAGTATCAAAAATGAAAGATAAATTATATGCGTCAAAACAACAAATTTTACAGTTAGATCCCGTAAAACAAGACTTAAGTTGTGAAAAAGGGTTGTTAGCATTAAATAATCTGAAAAAACAAACTCAAATAAAACAATAAATGAACTCAAAACTAGGAAGCCAAGCAATATTGCTTGGCTTCCTATTTTAATTATTATAACCCTAGTACCTTTTTGATTCGAAAATCAATTCCTTTAGCATCTAAACCTAAGTCCTCATATATCTCAGCTTGCGTGCCTTGAGGAATAAAGAAATCAGGGATACCAACCATTATAAGGGGTTTAATCTTACCAATTTTTTGCAAAAACTCATTTACAGCACTTCCTGCACCACCTTGAATCACATTCTCTTCAACAGTAACTAAAATATCATGAGTATCTGCTAATTCACTGATTAACGCCTCATCTAAAGGCTTAACAAATCGCATATCAACCAAAGTATAATCTCTCTCTTCTGCAACTTGTTTAGCTTGATTAAGTAAAGCACCAAAATTCAAAATAGCAACACCTTTTCCCTTTCTTAACACCTTGGCTTTACCTATATCTATTGCTACCATTGGCGCTAACTCAACCCCTTGAGCATTCCCTCTTGGATAGCGTACAGCAACAGGAGAATTCATTGTATAGGCAGTGTAGAGCATTTGGCGCATTTCATTTTCATCACTTGGACACATTATCGTCATATTTGGAATGCAACGCATAAAGCTCAGATCAAAAACACCTTGGTGAGTTTGTCCATCAGCACCCACAATACCCGCTCGATCAATAGCAAAAATCACAGGTAAATTTTGAATCGCCACATCATGAACTAACTGATCATAAGCCCTTTGTAGAAAAGTAGAATAAATAGCTATAACAGGTTTATAACCTGCAATAGCGAGCCCTACCCCAAAAGTCACTGCATGTTGTTCAGCAATCGCTACATCAAAATATTGCTCAGGGAAACGCTTAGAAAACTCAACCATTCCAGAACCTTCGCGCATCGCTGGCGTGATCCCCATAATTTTAGGATCTTTCTCAGCAATTTCACAAAGCCAATCACCAAAAATCGAAGAATAGGTTGGCGCTGATTTATTTTGAGGTAATTTGCCTAATGTAGGATCAAATTTAGGTACACCATGAAAACCAATAGGATCTTCTTCTGCTGGTGTATATCCTTTCCCTTTTTTTGTTTTGATATGAAGAAATAACGGGCCAGACATATTTCTCATATTAGATAATGTTGAAACTAACTCATCAATATCATGTCCATCAATTGGTCCAATATAATTAAAACCTAAGCTTTCAAACATAGTTCCAACAGGAGAAACAAACCCTTTTACATGTTCTTCCGTTTTCTTAACAAACTCTTTGATAGGAGGTACACCAGATAGTAATTTTTTACCACTTTCTCTCAATGTACCATATAACGAGCCAGTAAATAGACGAGCTAAATGATAATTTAATGCCCCGACATTTTCTGAAATAGACATCTCATTATCATTTAAAATAACTAACATATCTGGATGAATAGAGCCTGCATGATTAAGTGCTTCAAATGCCATTCCTGCAGTAATAGCACCATCACCAATCACACAAATAGTCTTACGATTTGCATTTTCTTTTTCTGCGGCAATAGCGATACCTAAACCAGCACTAATCGAAGTGGATGAATGCCCGACACTCAAAACATCATAAGGACTTTCTTCACGCCAAGGAAATGGATGCAAGCCATTTTTCTGACGAATCGTACACATTTGCTCACGACGACCTGTGAGAATTTTATGCGGGTAAGCTTGATGGCCGACATCCCAAATTAATTGATCAAACGGGGTCTGATACACATAATGTAATGCAACAGTCAATTCAACAGTACCTAAACCAGAAGCTAAGTGCCCACTTGTCTGGCTGACAGATTCCAATAAATACGCCCTTAATTCATCACAAAGTTGTTGTAATTTTTCTTTTGGTAATAAGCGTAAGTCATCTGGACTATTAATTTGACTTAATAAGGGATAGGTTTTTTGCATAATATCATCTTAATCGTAAGGTAAAGAATCTACCTAAATTATTGAAAGAAGGCAGAAAATCTCTGCCTTACATTTTCTACTGGAATTATGATTTTAGATCATCAGATAATACAGGTTTAATGGTATTTAAAATCTCTTTTACCACTCTTGCATTACCAGCCACTAAGTTACCTGATTTCAAATAATTTGTGCCACCTACAAAATTTGTCACCAATGCACCCGCTTCACGAGCAATAATATCACCTGCAGCACAATCCCAAGGTTTTAAGCCAATTTCAAAGAAACCATCAACACGACCAGATGCTACATAAGCTAAATCTAATGCAGCAGAACCTGTACGACGGAAATCAGCCACGCCATTATTCATTAATCCTTCGATCATATTTAAATGAGCTGTTGTGTGTTTAGCGACTTTAAATGGGAAACCAGTTGCTAGTACTGCACCTTGTAAATCACGGCGATCATTGTCTACTCTTAAACGAAATTCATTTAATTTTGCACCTTCGCCACGTACCGCAGTAAATAATTCATTACGAATTGGATCATAAACAACACCCACTTCAGTACGACCATTAACACGAATTGCAATTGATACAGAAAAATGCGGAAAACGCTTGATAAAGTTTGTTGTACCATCCAAAGGATCAATAACCCATTGCACATCACTATTATCAGCCGATAAAAGCCCTGACTCTTCACCCACAATGGTATGGTCAGGATAAGATTTGCGAATAACTTCGATAATTGCTTCTTCTGCTGCTTTATCAACAGCAGTAACATAATCATTTACACCTTTTTGAGCAATATCGAGATCTGAAGTTGATTGCTCATACCCTTTGGCAATAATATTGCCTGCTTTTCGTGCTGCACGAATAGCGATATTTAACATTGGATTCATAATTCCACCAGATTTTAAAGAACATAAAGTAAGAAGATACGAATTATAGAGAAAGTTGGACAATAAAGGAATAGCCTAAGCAAAAAAGCCTATTAAGCGATCATTTATATCTGTTATACTGCTTACCAATAATTCCCCTATTCTTAATTAATTCAGCAGACTATGAATACAAAATTCACACAAAAAACACCTCGTTTTAAAACCGCAGAAGAGCGTAAATCCCCTAAATTTAAATCAGATCGTGCGCAAAATAGCTCACCTTATGCACGAAATAATCGTACAGAAAAAAAATCAACCAATTACCGTCAAACTACCCATCATGATATTTATCCGCAAGAAGCGAGAAAAATAGGCAAAGAAGGCACCGTTAAAATTAGCGTAAAAGGTCGCACAAATAATAATGAAAAGAAAACGGGTCCACTTTCACCTCGAGCGCCAGAGAAAATTCGTAATAATCGTGCAACAGAAATGAAAATATATGGCGAGAATGCTTGTCATACTCTATTTCAACAACGTCCAGAATCCATTGTTAGACTTTGGGCAACAATAGAAGGTGCCAAAAAAGCCGGCGATTTGATGAGTTATTTGGCTGAGAATAAAAAAGCCTACCATATCGTTGATAGCGAAGAAATGGAACGCGTTACAGGGACTGAACATCATGGTGGAATTTGTTTATTAGTCAAAAAATCAACGCCATTCTCGTTAGAAGGCTACTTACAAATTGCTCGTCAGAGAGATTGTTTAGTACTTTTAGATGGTGTAAATAATGCTCAAAATATCGGTGGAGTTATCCGCACTTGTGCATTCTATGGTGTAAAAGGAATCATCGTAGAGCAGAATGATTTACTCAATTCAAGCAGCGCTGCTCGTGTAGCAGAAGGTGGATTGGAGTTTGTTCACGCACTAGAAACTAAACATAAACAAATTGCATTGACTCAGTTACGCAATGCAGGATATCAAATTGTGCATTTAACTCGCCAAAAACAAACACCCGCACTAGCGAAAACAAATTTATCCGAAAAAGTGGTTTTTGTACTCAGTGAAGTTGTTCCAAGTGAAGTGGAATATCCTGAGGATACCAACG
This sequence comes from Otariodibacter oris, assembly GCF_009684715.1. NCBI lineage: Bacteria > Pseudomonadati > Pseudomonadota > Gammaproteobacteria > Pasteurellales > Pasteurellaceae > Otariodibacter > Otariodibacter oris. The sequence goes on from NZ_CP016604.1 coordinate 1,655,998, forward strand.
TTCAGCTCTCATTTTTAAACCCTCTAAATAGCGGGCTAAATGTTGCAGTGAATACAGGGATTTTACTTGCTCACTGGTATCAAAATCATTTGATTTAAGGAAAAAATAAACTAATAATCCAATAAATAAGCGGTCAGATCTGCAAAATATTTTCTCAATCTGACCGCTTGTCACATACTATAGACTATAAATTAGAGGCTTCAATTAGGCGTCTAGTATAGTCATTTTGCGGATTATCGAAGATTTGCTGAACATCACCACTTTCGATAACTTCACCTTGATTCATGACCATTACTCTATCACTCAATGCTCTTACCACAGATAAATCATGGCTGATAAAAATATAACTTAAACCATATTTTTTCTGTAAATTATTCAGTAATTCCACAACTGTGATCTGAGTTGAGCGATCCAATGCAGAAGTTGGCTCATCTAATAAAACAAATCTTGGTTCAAGAATAATTGCACGAGCAATCGCGATACGTTGTCTTTGACCGCCCGAAAACTCATGAGGGTAACGATTGATCATTGAAGGGGAAAGATTTACCTCTTCCAATGTTTTCATTACTTTTTCACGACGCTTTTCTTTACTCATTTTCGGGTAATGGACAGATAGCCCCTCACCAATAATTTCACCCACAGTTAAACGAGGAGAAAGGGAATTAAACGGATCTTGGAACACCATTTGCATGTCTTTTTTCAACGCTTGGCGATCAGAATCTGACAACTCTGCGATCGTTTCATCTTCAAAGTTAATTTTGCCTTGATAATCAAGCATCTGCATTATTGCTCTACCTAATGTAGATTTACCCGAACCTGATTCACCAACAATTCCAAGTGTTTCCCCCACTTTAAGATCTAATGAAATATTTTTAACCGCTTTAAAGACTTTTTTAGGTTTACCAAAGAACGAACGCTTGATTACATAATCAACATCAATATTTTCAGCCGTAATGATGCGTTTTTCATCATCACTTAATGCCGGTTTAATATTTCTCGGAATTGGTGTCAGTAATTCAATGGTATAAGGGTGCTGTGGATTATGGAAAACTTTATCTGTTTCTCCTTGCTCAATAATTTCCCCCATTTGCATTACACAAACAAAGTCACTATATCGATGGACTAAACGCAAATCGTGAGAAATTAGGATAATCGCCATTCCCATATCTCGTTGTAAGTCATGCATCAAATCTAAAATTTCCGCTTGAGTTGTTACATCGAGTGCTGTAGTTGGCTCATCGGCAATTAATAAATCGGGTTTATTAATAATTGCCATCGCAATCATAATGCGTTGCAATTGCCCACCAGAAAATTCATGGGGATACGATTTCATTTTCTTATCTGCATCAGGAATTTTTACTTTTTCTAGCATTTCTAATGCGTGTGCATACGCTTCTTCCTGACTCATATTCGGATTATGCGTTTTTGTTGCTTCTGAAACCTGCTCTCCAATTGTCATAAAGGGATTAAGTGAAGTCATTGGCTCTTGGAAAATCATACCAATACGATCACCACGCAATGTCCTCATTTGATCTTCTGATAATGTTAAAATTTCTTGATCTTCAAAGCAAATAGAGGAATCTGATCCATAAGTGACAATATTCTTTGGTAATAATTGCATGATTGACATTGAGGTAACAGATTTACCTGATCCAGATTCACCCACAATCGCTAATGTTTGCCCTTTATTAACAGTAAAAGAGACTGAACGTACAGCATGTACATTTTCTTCATCGGTTTTCAGATAAACGTCTAAATTTTTAACTTCTAATAATTTCATTTAGTCACATCCTATTTGTCTTTTGGATCAAGAGCATCACGCAATCCATCACCGATAAAGTTAAAGCAGAATAATGTTAAACATAAGAAAAAGGCTGGGAATGCTAATAACCATGGTGAAGTTTCCATTTGCGCAGCACCATCACTTAATAATGCCCCCCAACTACTCATTGGCTCTTGTGTTCCTAAGCCCAAGAAGCTTAAGAAAGATTCAAACAAAATAAATCCTGGTACTTCAAGTGAAGCATACACTACAACAATACCTAAGACATTTGGAATGATGTGCTTCCAAATGATTTGGCGTTTTGGTACGCCACAGACAATCGCGGCTTCCACAAACTCTTTATTCTTCAATGTAAGTGTTTGCCCACGAACAATACGAGCTAGCCCCAACCAAGCAATTAAACCTATTGCAACGAAAATCAGTAAAATATTCTGACCGAAGAAAGTAACCAATAAGATCACGAAGAACATAAATGGAAATGAGCTTAAAATTTCGATAAAACGCATCATTACCATATCAGTTTTACCGCCAATATAGCCTGAAATCGCCCCATAGATTGTACCGATAATTACCGCAATAAAGGCACCAGCAACCCCAACCATCAGTGAAACTCGTCCACCAATGGCAACACGCACTAATAAATCACGTCCTGAGGAATCTGTACCAAAATAGTGCATTGACTCAATACTAGGTGCTGCACTCATCATATTCCAGTCTGTATCATCATAAGTAAAAGGAATTAAAGAGGGTGCAAAAGCAATAAATAATATAATTAATACAAGAGTAACTAAACTTGCTACCGCAGCTTTATTACGGAAAAAACGACGACGAGCATCTTGCCATAAGCTACGACCCTCTAACGACATTTCCGTTGCTTCTGTTGCCAACTCCTCAGCTCTTTTTTGATTCTTCTTATTATCAACTAACATCTTGCATTCCTTATGAATAACGAATCTTCGGATCAATCACCGCATAGAGAATATCTACAACAGCATTAAAGAAAATAGTTAATGAACCGACTAAAATAGTTAAACTTAATACTAATGAATAGTCACGGTTTAATGCACCATTCACAAAAAGTTGTCCTATTCCCGGCAAACCAAATACACTTTCAATCACCATTGAACCTGTAATGATCCCCACAAAAGCGGGTCCTAAATAAGTAATCACAGGGATCAATGCAGGTTTTAACGCATGTTTAAAGATAATACGTTTGAGAGGTAATCCCTTAGCATGAGCGGTACGGATAAAGTTTGAATGTAATACTTCAATCATTGAACCACGAGTAATACGCGCAATCCCTGCGACATATCCAATCGTCAATGAAAGTACAGGTAAAATCATATAGTAAAGTTGACCACCATTCCATCCACCTGCAGGTAACCATTTAACATAGATGGCAAAGAAAAGAACTAATAAAGGCGCAAATACGAAACTTGGCATGATAATCCCTGTCATTGCAAAGGACATCACAAGGTAATCCCACTTACTATTCTGTCTTAATGCAGCAAAGGTACCCGCTAACAATCCAATCGTTACTGCAAAGAAAAATGACACGATACCCAATTTTAATGAAACAGGAAAAGCGGAACCAATTAAATCATTTACTGTTTGATCTTTATATTTGAATGAAGGTCCAAAATCCCCATGAGATAAATCTTCTAAGTAAATAAAATATTGTTTGTAGAGAGGCTCATTTAAATGATACTTCGCTTCAATATTTGCCATTACCTCTGGTGGATAAGCACGTTCCGAAGTGAAGGGACTTCCTGGAGCTAAGCGCATCAGAAAGAAAGAAAAAGTAATTAGAATAAAAAGAGTCGGAATTGCTTCTAAAATCCTTTTCAAAATAAACTTCAACATAGTAAATTCTCCAATTTACGCAACAAAAATAAAACAAGCGGTCAGATCCCATGCAAAATTAGCAACATTGAATCCTGACCGCTTAAATACCATTAGTGTTTAGTAATATATAAGTTTCTTAAGAAAATATGATCTTGAGGATCTTTTCCCTCATACCCTTTAACATAAGGTTTCACTAAGCGAACATTCACATAATTATAAACAGGTACAATAGCAAAATCTTTTGCTAATACTGCTTCAGCTTTGGCATAAGCAGCTGCACGCTCTGCTGCATCTGCTGCTTTGTAAGACTCATCCATTGCAGCATCATACTCAGCACTTTGATAGAATGCCGTATTATTACTTGAATTAGATAAGAAGTAATTACCAAAGGTTGTTGCTTGATCATAATCTGCATTCCAACCAGCACGAGCTAAATCATAGTTTCCTTGGTGACGTGTATCTAGGTACGTTTTCCACTCTTGATTTTCAAGTGTCACATCAACTAAACCTTGCGTATTTGCTTTCCATATAGAAGCCGCTGCAATCGCTATTTTTTTATGATTTTCGTTAGTATTATACAAAATTGAGAATTTAAGTGGATTAGATTTACTATAACCCACTTCTTCTAATAATTTGATTGCTTGCTCATTACGCTCTTTCATCGGTAATGTTGAGTATTCAGGTTGCTGAATTTGATCACCTTCTGAAATATACGTCGGAGTAAACACATAAGTTGGCGTTTGACCTTGAGCCAGCACTTTTTCTGTAATAATGTCACGATCTAACGCTAAATTTAATGCTTCACGCACTTTCACATTATCAAATGGTGGTTTCTTATTATTAATTTCATAGATGTAAGTTGCTAATGTTCTCGCAATAGAAACTTCATCAGGAATTTCTTCTTTCAATTTAGTGAATAATTCTGGTGGAAGACCATAGTTAGTGATGTCAATTTCACCAGAACGATAACGTTGTACATCAGTATTCAAACTTGGAATCGCCAGGAATGTTGCTTTGTTAATGACGGTTTCTTTGTCGTTCCAATATAAAGGATTACGTTCAAAAACAATCTTCTCATTGATCACATGATCCACTAATTTATAAGCGCCATTTCCCACTATATTACCATCTTTTACCCAATCATCACCGTACTTCTCAACCACTTTTTTAGGCACTGGTAACACTGACTGGTGGCTTGTCATACCAACTAAATAAGGAACAGGATTAGATAAAGTGACTTGGAAAGTATGATCATCTACAGCTTTAACACCTAACTCTTCCGGTTTTTTCTTCCCACTAATTACATCTTCCGCATTCATAACTTGTAGATAATCTAAATAACTTGCATAAGGTGAAGCAGTTTCTGGATTAGCTAAACGTTGCCACGCAAAAACAAAATCGTCTGCTGTTACAGGATCACCATTTGACCATTTTGCTTCAGGACGTAATTTAAATGTCCATTGTTTAAAATCAGGTGTACTTTCCCAAGAAACAGCTACACCCGGAATAACCTTACCACTAGCATCTTTTGTCACTAAACCTTCTAATAATTGATATTGGATTTCAGACTCTGGTACACCTTCTGTTTTTTGTGGATCTAAACTTTGTGGCTCGGCACCATTGTTAAGTACAATCTCTTGTACATCAGCTAACTCTGTACCAGCAGGGACAGAGGCTGCTAAAGCAGAGGCTGAAATGCCTAGCGTAATTGCCGAAGCAAGTAATGAACGAATGAATTTGGTTTGCATAAAAATTCTCCTGTTTAATTTATTCTATTTGGTCTGCAATTAGTAACGGAAAAAAATAAATTTGTAAAGTTTTTATAGCAATTTAAAAGAGGCAATTTAAACTTATGCGAAATATATCACAGAAAATGAATAATTAAGCAGGATTATATCATCAAATCAGCAATTTACTCATGAATTAGATCAAGGAATATTTACTTGACTTTACTTAACCCAAAATGATTGTAAGTTCTAGAGGTTGCAACTCGCCCTCTTGGTGTACGCTGTAAAAAACCTTGTTGGATTAAATAAGGCTCAAGTACGTCTTCAATCGTATCTCGTTCTTCTCCAATTGCAGCCGCAAGATTATCAAGTCCTACAGGTCCGCCATCAAATCGCTCAATCACCGCAGAAAGTAATTTTCTATCCATAAAATCAAAACCTTCTGGATCAACATCTAACATCGCCATTGCTTGCGTTGCGATATCTAAGGTAATTGCTCCACCATTACGTACATCGGCAAAATCCCTTACTCGACGGAGTAAACGATTAGCAATACGAGGCGTTCCTCTCGAACGACGAGCAATTTCATAAGAAGCTTCTGGGGATAAATTCAAATTGAGACAATTCGCACTACGACTAACAATAGTAGTTAAATCCTCAATAGAATAAAACTCTAAACGTTGTACGATACCAAAACGATCTCTCAAAGGCGAAGTTAAAGAACCTGCACGAGTGGTCGCACCCACTAACGTAAATGGCGGTAAATCAAGCTTGATAGAACGAGCGGCTGGTCCTTCGCCAATCATAATATCTAATTGGTAATCTTCCATTGCGGGATACAATACTTCTTCAATCGCAGGCGATAAACGATGAATTTCATCAATAAATAGCACATCATAAGGCTCTAAATTAGTCAGCATTGCCGCCAAATCGCCCGCTTTTTCCAATACGGGTCCCGAGGTTGTACGAATATTTACACCCATTTCGTTAGCAACAATATTGGCTAATGTTGTTTTACCTAATCCGGGTGGACCAAAAATCAATAAATGATCTAACGCATCTTGGCGAAGTTTTGCTGCCTGAATAAAAATATCCATTTGCTCACGAACCGAAGCTTGTCCGACGTAATCATGTAACATTTTCGGACGGATTGCTCGGTCAATCACTTCATCATCACGTTTAGGAATGGCACTAATAATGCGATCTGCTTCTATCATAATTTATACTAAATCTTTAAAGGGAGTTCTTCAGTGCTTCTCGAATGAGCTGTTCACTGGTTTTATCAGAATGGTGTACTTTTTTGATCATCTTCTCTGCATCAGTTGGCTTATAGCCTAATGCAATTAAAGCATCTCTAGCTTCATCAGAAGGGGTTGTGGTTGTATGACTCACGACAAATTGTTCGGTAGATTGCTCAACAAAGAAATCACTTTGAGCCATTCCTTTAAATTTACCCTTAAGCTCCACAAGTAATCGCTCCGCTGTTTTCTTACCCACACCTGGAATTTTCACTAATTTTGCTAATTCTTCTTGCTCAACCGCTGTAGCAAATTGAGAAACAGACATCGCAGATAAAATCGCTAATGCCAATTTAGGACCAACACCATTTGTTTTAATGAGTTCTCTAAATAATGTTCTATCTTGCTTTTGAGAAAATCCAAAGAGTAAATGTGCATCTTCACGCACAACTAAATGCGTATAAATTACAGCATCTTCACCCACTTGTGGAAGGTCATAAAAACTTGTCATTGGTAGAAGGACTTCATATCCCACACCTTGTACATCAATCACCATTTCTGGTGGCGATTTTTCAATAATTTTACCCTGTAATCTACCAATCATAATATCTATTTGAATCTATTGTTTAACAATAAGAATAACTGAAAACTGGATAAAAATACAGATCAAGCGGTCAGTTTGATCTTATTTTTTGCAAAAAATAACCCGCTGATAGCGGGTTATTTTAAATCTATTTTAGTTTTTCTTTCTGACTACGATTTGACTGAGTATGACTAACGCCAATGAGAAGATAATCATCAAGGTTGCTAGTGCATTGACCTCTGGTGTCACACCCGTTTTCACCAATGAGAAAATTTTGAGTGGTAACACTTCATAGCTTGCACTTGTGACAAATGAAGATACAACCACATCATCAAGTGAAATCGTGAAACTGAGTAACCAACCAGAAACGATCGCAGGTAACAACAAAGGTAATAAGATTTTACGTAAAATCACCACTTCTGTTGCCCCTAAATCTTTAGCCGCTTCTAGCATTTTAGAGTCAAAATCTTTCAAACGTGAAGATACGGTGATAACAACATACGGCAAACAGAAAGTCACGTGTGCAAATAATAGTGACCAAAATCCTAATGATACGCCGACTATCATAAACAATGCCAATAATGATACCGCCATAACGATATCAGGCGACATCATAACAACGAATAACATTCCGCCAACCATTTGTTTGCCACGGAAACGATAACGGTATAATGCAATGGCAGTCATTGCGCCAATGATTGTCGATAATGTTGCGGAAAAAAATGCAATACTAATAGAATGCCAAGCAGCTTGAATTAACGTATCATTATTAAATAAGCGATCATACCAGTTGAAACTGAACCCTTTCCAGCTCAAGCCATATCTATCTGCATTGAACGAGTTTGTGACCAAAATGATGATTGGGATGTACAAATACGCGTACACCAAAAACATAAATAAGCTTTTAAATACGCGTTTCATTATTCTAACTCCACTTTCTTATTCATCAGTTTATTTGCGCGATAATAAACATATAACATCAATGCCATTAGTACAGTTAATGCAATACTGATTGCAGAACCAAACGGCCAGTTACGTGTTACCAAGAACTCACTCTTGATCACATTACCGACTAATAATACTTTAGCTCCACCAAGTAAATCTGCTACATAGAACATACCCATCGCAGGAAGTAAAACTAATAAACAACCTGCCACAATACCCGGCATTGTTAAAGGAATAATCACTCGAATAAAACGCTGAAACGCATTCGCACCTAGATCTCTTGCTGCTTCAAGTAAACGTCCATCTATTTTTTCAATAGAGGAATAAAGCGGTAAGATCATGAATGGTAAAAGCAAATAAACTAAGCCGATAACGACCGCAACTTCCGTATTTAAAATACGAATTGGCGAATCAATCACACCAAGCCAAAGTAATGACTCATTTAATATCCCTTTCACCCCTAAGAAAATTTTCATTCCATAAATACGGATAAGAGAGTTAGTCCAGAAAGGCAATACCACTAAGAATAATAATAGTGGTCGATATTTTTCTGGTAATTTTGCCATCATGAAAGCAAACGGATAACCTACCACTAAACAAATAATTGTCGCAATCCCTGACATATATAAGGAATTCCACAATACTTGAGAATAAAGTGGGTCAATTAAGCGTTTATAGCTATCTAATGAAAAAGTAAATTCAATCAGATCGCTTGTGTCTTTGGTCATTACACTCGTAATTAAAACGAGTAAATTCGGAATAAGGACGAAAAAAATCAACCAACCGAAAATAACCGCAACTGTGATATTTTGAAATTTATTGCTAGTGATTTTCATCGTTGATTACAACCTCCCAACCTTCATACCAAGTTAGTGCAACTTTCTGACCAATTGAGTGATCAATATTCGGATCATCTTCATTAAAGAATTCACTAACTAATACACTCATTCCATTGTGATCAAGTTTGACACTTGATTCTAATGTCATTCCTTTGTAATTACGATCCATAATATGTCCAATAATTGCTTTAGATGCTTCATTCTCATCTAGTTCTTCAATCACAATATCTTCTGGACGCAGTAAAACATTGAGTTTCTGGTGCGGATGGACAGGAATATCAGTATGAATCTCACAAATACGTCCTTCCACATTCGCTTTAACTGTTTTTTCTGTTACTCTTTCAATGACGGTAGCTTCAAATACGTTAATTTCACCAATGAAACGTGCTACAAATAAGTTCTTCGGATCTTCATAGATTTCACGTGGTGTACCATCTTGTTCAATATTACCTTTGTTCATCACGATAATACGATCCGACATTGTTAAAGCCTCTTCTTGATCGTGGGTAACGAAAATAAAGGTAATACCTAATTGACGTTGTAATGCTTTTAATTCATTTTGCATCTCTTTACGTAATTTATAATCTAACGCCGAAAGAGATTCGTCTAATAGCAATACTTTTGGTTTATTCACTACAGCACGTGCAATCGCAATACGTTGTTGCTGACCGCCCGATAATTGGGCTGGTTTACGATTCGCCATATCTTCTAAGCGAACCATTTTTAACGCTTCGATTACTCGAGGCTTTATATCTGCCTCAGGTATTTTTTGCATTCTCAATCCAAACGCAACATTTTCAAAAATTGTCATATGTGGGAAAAGTGCATAACTTTGGAAAACGGTATTTACAGGACGTTGCTCTGCAGGCACATTTGACACATCTTGCCCATCTAAAATGACAGAGCCTTCCGTTAAGTCTTCAAAACCTGCAATTAAACGTAGCGCTGTAGTCTTACCACAACCTGATGGACCTAAAATTGTTAAAAACTCACCATCATTGATTGTAAGATCTAACTTATCAATAATTGTCTTATCACCATAACGTTTCGTAATAGAACGAAGCTCAATAATTGGTTTTTGATCTAATTTTTCCATTTATTTTTGTTTTCCCCCTAGGGTTTTGTTGAGAAAATGCAAAAATCTGAATAAAAATTCAGCATAAATTATGCATAGCCATACGCTATAAAACGACCCGTAATGATATAAGGAATGACATGAGAATGAAAGTAAAAATTAGCCATTACTTGTTCAGTTTGACTACAAGCGGTCAGTTCATCATAAAAATAAGCAATATTATGATTGATAAGGAGTAAATCTTGCTTTTTGAGGCATTCTCAATTGAATTCTTTCACGATTTAACTTAATTGCTTGCTCTGTAACTTGATAGTCTAGCCACAAAGCTGGATCTGTTGGTAATTCGGTTGGCCAAATATACTGCACATTAAACCCTCTTTTCTTACATTCCTCGTGTAAAGCATCATACCGACGTTTTAAAAAAGTGAGTTTATTAAAGAAAAAACGAACATGCCCTTCTCCTAATTTATAATCGAGAGGTTGTCCATTTAAATTGTATTTACCTTTAGCAACAGCATTAGGAATCCGAGTGAGTTCTCTATGCTCTGCTAACAAATGTTGGTCACACAATTCTGTGACTGGTACGACGTTAATTCTAGTCATTAAACTTCTTTCGTTTCCATATTGGGAGAGGAAGATAACGGAGGGAAACCGCCAAGATCTTTTAATTTATTGACCATTGTACAAAATAATTCTGCGGTGCGTTCTGTATCATACAATGCCGAGTGGGCTTGTTTGCCATCAAACGCAATACCAGCCATTTGACAAGCTTTTACTAGCACCGTTTGCCCATACATAAAGCCACCTAAGGTTGCTGTATCAAATAAGGCAAAAGGATGAAATGGATCTCGCTTAGCGTTAATTCTCTTCACTGCTTCTTGTAGAAATGCCTGATCAAACGTAGCGTTATGTGCCACGATCACTGCCCGTTGGCAACCTGCATCTTTAACTGCTTTGCGAATCATTTTAAACATATCAGTAATCGCAATATTTTCAGCAATAGCACCACGCTCAGGATCATCAATATCGATTCCATTTACTTTCAATGATTCGGGATTAATATTTGCTCCCTCAAAAGGTTGAATATGGCTATGGTATTTTTGATCTAATTGAATATAGCCATTTTCGTCCATTGAAAGTGTAATTGCCGCGATTTCTAATAAGGCGTCAGTTTTAGCGTTTAATCCAGCAGTTTCAACGTCAATCACTACAGGTAAGTAACCACGAAAGCGATGTTTAATTAAGTTGTAATTTATTGGTTGGTTTTCTATTTTTTCTGTCATTCGATTTACATTTTTAAGGGGAATACGAGATTCCCCTACTAATTTAATTTTCAGGTAGTGCTATCTTTATCCTAATGCTTTTAGTGCATCTTTATTTTCGATAAATTCAATTTTATAACCATCAGGATCCTCCACAAAAGCAATTAAAGTCGTACCACCTTTTACTGGACCTGCTTCACGCGTAATATTCCCACCAGCTTTACGTACAGCTTCAACAGTTGCATAAATATCGTCTACACCTAGAGCTATGTGTCCATAAGCTGTCCCTAAATCATAGCTATCCACTCCCCAGTTATAAGTAAGTTCAATAACCGCACTTTCACTCTCATCAGCGTACCCTAAAAAAGCTAACGAATATTTATACTGTTCATTTTCGCTAGTACGAAGTAAACGCATTCCTAACACTTCTGTATAGAACTTGATAGAGCGTTCCAAATTACCCACTCGTAACATAGTATGTAAAATTCTCATACTCAACTCCTTTTTAACATATTTAACAATAGAAAAAATGAGTAGTATTATGGCATAATCTCCACTCAAAATCATTTTCTGGCTAATACTATGCTATACGATTACCAAACACCATCAAAATTAGAAATTATTACCTTTGCAATATTGCCTGTAACATTAATGCTCTTCATTGAAATGTTACTGAATCATATCGCATCTCCAATGAATTCGATATTCATTTCACCCTACTTGCTGACATTTTTCGTAACAACAATTATTATGTTTATTGTGCTACTGAAAGGGCAAATTTGTGCTGGACAATATGGACGATTAATCTATATTCTTCCTTTTGTTATGGTTTTTGCATTGGGTAATTTTTTATACTCCATCGGGTTTACACCAAAGCATATCCCAATGATTATATCAATGCTAGCCTCTTTATTTATTCCTTTCTTATATTGGAAAGTGCCTGAAGATCAAAGGCTGTATAGAACCATGCTCTATTTAGGTTTAGCTATTGCATTCATTGGCGTATTACAATATTTGATTATTTATTGGATTGAACTCCCCTCTTTATTTAACGGAATACGTGCCAATAATTTTGCTCAATTAATGTTAGGTGTATTACTCGCGGGTTGGTATTTAATTATCGCAAAAAGTCGCTTAGAAGGGTTCTTAAAATTATTAGTACTTGTTGCATTAATCTTCTTAGTATTTAACTACATTTGGGTAGCTTTTGTTCTTTATCAACAATTACAAGTTATGCCAGAAATGCAATTATCCCCTTATTTTGTCTTTTTTGCGGTACAGTTCATTATCCTAATAATGCTAGCTTGGTTACTACTTGGGAAAAGTATTAAAAACCCTATTGCTTGGACAACTGCAACATTTTTAGCAATGCTCTATCCATTTACCAATATCATTTAAATTATGCTAAAACGAGGTCTAATTATCCTTGCTACTGTACTGGCTATCCTTATTGGCGGCGGTTTAGCCTTAATGAGCGGTAGCCAGTTAGCAACGACAATTAATTGGATCTTACCTGAAGGGTGGGAAGTTGATATCCCAAAAGGAATGTCTTCGAGTTGGGATCATGCCATTCTGCCTTCTTTTTCTCTCGCTTATCAAAATTGCACCATAGTTACTACCGATGATCTAAAAGTCCAGTGGGCAGAACAGCATGAAATCACACTACAACAAGCAGTTGTTAATTATGCTTGTCTAGCATTACTTCCATCGAATAGCGAGGATTCATCTTCATCAAACGAAGTCACACTAGAGAGTCTTGGCTCAATCTTTTCCATGGTGCCTAATGGTAATATTAGTGTCAAAGTATTTTCTATTATCAATTTACCTGATGAAACTCATCCTCGCATAAAATCACTTTTAGAACAGTCCAATGAGATAACATTTGCATATTTTAATGACAAACTGACCGCTTCATTAATACAAGACGATCTCAATCTCTTTCTTAACTTTGAAAATCAGAAACTGATTGGCAATATCATTTATGAACCGAACAAAAATAAGCAAGAAGAAAAAGAACAGCACCGAATCAGTTTTTCTAGCACAATCAATAATCAAATTCTAACCATTCCACCTAAAACATCGCTAGAATATCACTGGCAATTCCCAGAAAATATCGTTAGCGATCCTGATTTACAGCAAGGCAATATGACACTTGCTTGGGAAGAAGATAAAAATAACCAAAAACAATTCACAGGCTCTTTTGCTCTACATTCCTCCTTCAATCCAGAAAATAAGATTGAATTACCGATTAATTTTGATGAACAAGGTGTAACTATCACGCAAGGCTATGTCAATTGGCTATTGAGTGATGATTTTACCCTACGAGCATTTATTACGACGTCACTCACGCCAAATAGCTTCAATGTTGACGACTTATACCCAATAAAAACCGCAATCCGCATCAGCTTATTGACGGAAAATAGTCGAGGCAAAGGTAATGTGGTTTTTAATAGCTCTGACGGTACATTGCAAAAAGAATCCTTTAACTTACCGCTTCAAGTCACTGGAAATATCAAACAAGGTAATTTTATTGTCTATTCCTCGCTTCCTTTAGATTTTAAAGGGGAGTATGACAATCCAGTACTCCGCTTTCTCCCCGGTTCACTATTACGTATGACAGGGACAGAACATTTATTAACCATTCACGATCTACGTTTTCCAATGGCAGGACTTGCGATTGATAAATATGGAATAACAGGTCGATTACAAGCCATCTTAAAAGCTGAAAGTCCAGACTTTGATAATATTGAATTGCATTTAGATGGATTTGCCAGAAAATTTAAAGCGGGGTTACTCTCTTTCTTCTCTGATCCTTCAGATCCAGAAAGTATCGCTGATCTTTGGCAATGGCGATTTTGGGGAAATTCCACCATCAAAGCCTTCAATAGCCCTGTAACTATTTCAGGTCGAGGTAACTGGCAAGAAAATATTATCCAACTGTCTGAATTTGAAGGGGATATGGGTAAAATTCAGCAAAATGCAATGTTAATTCCAAACATGACTCTTACCTTAGCAACCCCAATAACCTTTGCCTATGAAGAAGATACCTTAACGGGCGGACTACAACTTGATATGCAAAAAATACAATTTGATTATGGTGGGGAGTTTGAATCCCCGACTGGCACTTTAAATTTCGAAGGAAGATTGGAAAATCTCCGCTTAAATGGACAAATTAGCTCTGGAGAATTAGGTCCAATTCGTTTCTTTGCTCGCAGAGAATTAACTCCGCAATCAAGTAATATTATTGGTAAACTTTATTGGGCAGAACAACCCGCTATGGTGTTCCAATCCCTTTTCCCTATTCGCTCAAATTGGATTATTACCAACGGCACAATTCGTGGAGAAACTTCATTCAGTGCGAATGCAGAAAGAGGATTAATTGCAGGGGGACACTTTGCCATCCGTAATGGCGAAATTTCCTTACCCAATGGTAGTATGAAAGGAATTCAGTTTTCTCTCCCTTATCAGTATCAAAATAACGAATTTAATATTGGAGCAAAAAAGGCTCTCGACGTAAATATTGCTGAAATTGATGTAGGAATTAAACTGAATAACGCCAAAATGAAACTCCAAGGGCATTACCCTTATAGCAAAAAAAGACCGCTTACACTGAGAGAGCTTTCTTTTAATTTACTAGGTGGAAAACTGACTGTCGATAAATTTGCACTGCCACAAACTCAAATTGCTTACTTAAATTTATTTAATATTCATTTTGAAGATATTCTTTCATTAGCTCAATATCAGCAAATTGATCTAAAAGGACAAGCAAATGCCGTCTTTCCATTTTGGTTATCAGGCAACCCATGCTATATATGTGGAGGCTCTTTGACTAAATCAGGCGAAAGTACGTTGAAATTTACACCTGAATTATTGAATGCAATCAAGGAAGGGGGATATACTGAACAAATACTCACGACAATAATCAACAACAGCAGTATTGATGAATTAAATGCAAAGGTTAATCTTGATTCAACAGGTTTAATGAATCTAAACACTTCATTAAAAATACATTCACTAGACTATGAAAAAACCAAAGTGAATTTAAATTATAATCATCAAGAAAATATGTTTGATTTGTGGCAATTAATTAATTACGGTTCAGAGTTTGAACAAAACATTGAACACTCTATTTATAAACAACTGGATAACCAATGAAATTGAAGTTCTTATTTTATGCATTTTTTTCAGTGTATCTGACCGCTTGTACTCCAAAAATTCAGCTTGAAACGCCACAAGAAGGGATTACTATCAATATGAATGTAGTTGTTGATCATAAAATTGAAGTAAATATGGATGATAAATCACGAGCAATTATAAAAACTTCGGAAAATAAATAATAAATATAAAAAACCTCATAAGAAATAGAAACTTATGAGGTTTTTTCTACGATATTAGTTCAATATTAGCCCATACCGTATTTTTTTAACTTTTTACGTAAAGTACCACGGTTAATACCCAACATAGTTGCAGCACGCGTTTGGTTACCGCGAGTATACTGCATCACCATATCTAACATTGGATGTTCGATTTCTGATAACACCAACTCGTATAATTCTGTTGGATCTTCGCCATTTAGTTGTGATAAATAGTTTCTAATTGCTTGCTTAACATTATCACGGAGTGGTTTATTTACTTGTTGTGCCTGTGCATTCAGCATAGCCACTGTTAATGGGTTTGTTGTTTGTTGTTCTAACATTTTCTCTATCCAACTTAAGATTCTAACGAATCAATTTCACAAAATCTTCCAACGCTTCAAACTGTGCTTTTGCAGAGTCAAGTGCATTAAAAGTACGTTTAAAATTCAAGTTCGGAGCTAATTTATCGGTATACCAACCAACATGCTTACGAGCAATCCGATAACCTTTGTCTTCGCCATAAAAAGAATAAAGATCTGCTATATGATTTAGCATAAATTGACTCTTTTTATAGACTGATAAATCAGAAGAAAGCTCCTCCCTCTCTAAAAAATTTTCAATCTCCTTAAAAATCCAAGGATTTCCAAAACTTCCTCTACCCACCATTACAGCATCAGCACCCGTATAATCTAAAACAAACTTCGCTTTTTCAGCAGAAGTTATATCTCCATTAGCTATAACTGGCATCGAAACTGACTGTTTGACTGTACGAATAGAATCGTATTCAGCCTCTCCCTGAAACAAACAGTGGCGAGTCCTCCCATGGATAGTTAGAGCAGAAATACCTGCATTCTCAGCAATCTTTGCAATTTGTAGACAATTTCTATTTTCTAAATCCCAGCCTGTTCTAATTTTTAGTGTTACAGGCACTTCCACAGCCTTTACTACTGCATTCAAGATTTTTTCGACCAAATCAGGATCACGCAAAAGAGCTGAACCAGCCATTTTTTTGTTTACCTTCTTAGCAGGGCATCCCATATTGATATCAATAATATCAGCCCCATAATCAACATTAATCTTTGCTGCGGTGGCCATTTCTGAAGGGTCAGAACCTGCAATTTGCACGGCATTTATACCGATGTCTTTATGATGAGATAACCGCAATCTAGATTTTTCAGTATGCCAAACTTCGGGATTAGTCGACATCATTTCAGAAAAGGTTAATCCAGCACCGAGTTGACTACATAAACGTCTAAAAGGTTGATCCGTTATACCAGCCATTGGAGCAAGAAAAACTCTATTTTTTATTTCATGCTTACCTATATGCATAAATCATCCTTGCTGACATTTTATACAAAATACAGTAAAAAAGCCCACAAATAACAAAGTACGGTATAAACCGTACTTTTAACTTGCATCTAGTATCCAAAGAAAGTTCACTTCCTTGAATTAAGGGTGCGTATAATACGCATTTTTTTCCCATTTTGGAAGACTATTTATTCAACAATTTTAATATTTTTTGATTTTTTTAAAATTATTGTCATTTAAATAACAAAATGGAGTGCTTTTTATAACAGATACAACCTGTTTTATAACATATTTGTACTATTTTTGAAGAATAATCTACCAAAAACCTTTTCAATACTAGACTCTGCTTGTTCACCTATGCGTTTTATCAATTTCTTTTTAGTATGATATTTCACTTCAAAAACATCTTTTTTGGATATCTCATCGAGTAATAAATCATCACTTGTTGAAATAGCATCAATTAAATTGAGCTCCAAAGCCTGTTTTCCAAACCAATGTTCACCTGTTGCGATTTTTTCAATATTAAGTTGAGGTCTATGAGTTTCAACAAACTCCTTAAACAAAAGATGAGCTTCTTCCAATTCTTGTTGGAATTTTTGTTTTCCTTTTTCGGTATTTTCACCCACTAGAGTAACCGTACGTTTGTATTCCCCTGCCGTCATTACATCTACATCAATATCATGTTTCTTCAATAATCTATGTATATTAGGAACTTGAGCCACAACACCGATTGAACCAATTATTGAAAAAGGGGCAGCAATGATCTTATCTGCTACACATGCCATCATATAACCTCCACTTGCAGCAACTTTATCTACCGCTACAGTTAAAGGTATATTTCTATCTTTTAATCGTTGCAACTGTGAAGCAGCTAAACCATAACCATGGACAACCCCACCAGGGCTTTCTAATTTTAGTAAAACTTCATCATTCTTTTCCACATCAGCAAGTGCAATAACGGCATCGATTTCCTTACGTAATCCTGAAACACCACTCGCTTGAATATCACCTTGAAAATCAAGGACAAATAATCTCGGTTTAGTCTCTTGACTAAGCAAATCATGTCCTTTTTTTAAAAGTTTCTTATCACGTTTATTTTTAGCCTTTTGCTCTTTTTTATATTCTTTATCTAAATGTTTTTGTTCAGCATCAGAAAGAAAAAAATTGTTTAACGCTTTTTTCTGCTCTTCATGCTTTTTAGACAAATTTATAACCGTAATTGCCCCATTTTCAGGTTGTTTTCGACTTTCTAAAATCATCATGATAATTACTACGACAATGGCAAATAGTGTTAGTAATTCTAGTAAGAAAACGCCATAATTTAGTAAAACGTCCTTCCACATATAATATTTTTCCTCTTATTATTTTCTGGGTACTATTTATTGCTCTACAGGCAAACTTTCTCTGACCCAACCATCAAAGCCACCTCTCACACTATATACTCGCTCAAATCCTTGTTCTACAAGATATTGTGCTGTATTCCTACTACTTATACCGTGATAACACATCACTAATATAGGTTGCTCGTAATCATATTCATCCAAAAATTGTCCATAAGTTAAATTAGTCAGA
This sequence comes from Otariodibacter oris, assembly GCF_009684715.1. Classification (NCBI taxonomy): domain Bacteria; kingdom Pseudomonadati; phylum Pseudomonadota; class Gammaproteobacteria; order Pasteurellales; family Pasteurellaceae; genus Otariodibacter; species Otariodibacter oris. Next base: position 1,674,530 of record NZ_CP016604.1, read on the forward strand.
TGAAAAGCATTTTGAGGATGACTATGTTTAAATCTAATTGGATCACGAATATCTACTAATACTGCATTTTCTTGTTTAAGCATATCCCATGCTTCAAGAGGCGTTATTTCTATGAATGTTTCTTCCATTATGTTACCTATAATTTGGATCAATCCTTAATATAGCATTAAACTCAAAATTGTAAATGTTACACTTTATCTAACTTTGGTATTGAAGTTTTACCCTTAATAAATATAATAATGATTCTCACATAGAATACATAAAAAAATTAGGGTTTTTAAATGGAACAATTTTTCACATTTCTACAACAATATGTTGACTATTTTATTCTCGGACTACTTGGATTAATGAGTATTATTTTACTTGCAAAAGTGATTGAACGAATCCTTTTCTATAAAAAAGTAAATGTAGCAAATTATCAAACAATTGAATCGTTAGAAATTGATCTAACTCACAACCTCACAACTATTTCAACCATTGGGTCTAATGCACCATACGTTGGTTTACTTGGAACTGTAATTGGTATATTACTTACTTTCTATGAATTGGGTAATGCAGGTGGAGATCTTGATGCCGGCTCCATCATGGTACACCTTTCTCTTGCATTAAAAGCAACAGCTATTGGTATTCTAGTTGCAATTCCTGCAATGGTGTTTTACAACGGATTCGGTCGTAGTGTAGAGAAAAATAAATTACTTTGGCAAGATGCTCAACATCGTAAGTAAATAAGAATATCCCAAACAAGCGGTCATTTTCCGCTTTTGTTTTACTCATTGGAAAACAGACATAACATATGAAAAAATTTGATCAAATTAATATCATTCCATTTATTGACATTATGTTAGTGTTACTTGCTATCGTACTCGTTACTGCATCTTTTATTTCTCAAGGAAAAATTCAAGTTAATGTTCCTAAAGCATCCACAACACAGGCAATAAAAGCAGATGAGTTGGCTAAATTGTTAACTATTACAGAAGATAATGCATTCTTTTATAACGATGAACCTATTACAAAAGAATTGCTTGAAGAAGAAATTGCAAGTTGGGATAAAGAACAAAAGGTAACACTTAAAGTTGATGGAGCAGTAACTTTTGAAACATTCGTTGCATTAACAGATCTTTTATCTACTAATGAAATCAAAAATGTTGCAATCATTACTAAAAAAGAAACCTCGGAGTAGAATATTGGCATGAATAAAACATATTCCCGAATTGGTTTTATCACTTCCATTATTATCCATGGATTAGCTTTTGCTGGGGTAGGATGGTTGTTGAGTAGTAAACCGCCCTTGAGAGCAACAGAAGAAGTCACAAGCATTTCTATGGAAATGATGACTGCATTATTAGAACAACCTCAGGTGGCTACCGCACCAGAACCTGAGAATGTGGAGACACCAGAAGAAGTTGTAGAAGAAGTTCAACCAGCGGAAGAAATTCCAGAAAAAGTAATAGAACCAGAGCCAGAACCCGTTGTTGAAGCAGAACCAGTTCCAGAGCCTGTTGTTGAAAAACCAAAGGAAGAACCTAAACCAAAAGAAGAGCCTAAACCGAAGCCAAAGGAAAAACCAAAAGAAAAGCCTAAACCAAAAGAGAAACCTAAGCCTAAACCAAAACCTAAGGCTGTAGAAAAGAGTACTGAAACGAAAAAAGGTATTGTTGCTAAGGCTGTGCCAAATGTGCCACAAAATGCTCAGGCTCAAAGAGGTACATCGAATAACAATCAAACTTCTGCTAATGGTAATAACCAAGGGAATAGTCAAGCATCCAGTGGAGAATTGAATCGTTACAAAGCTCAGTTACAAAAAGCGCTTCAACGTCAAGCTAATAATAGCTATCCAAGAAGGGAGCAAATGATGAGAAAAACAGGGGTGGTTACACTGTCTTTTTCTATCTCTTCATCAGGAAAACTTATTAACGTTAAAGTAGTTAAATCATCAGGAAATAGTAATTTAGATGCAGCAGCAGTAAAAGCCGCACAAAATACAGATATGAAATCCGCTCCACCAGCGGGATTCCCTTCGTCTCTGACAGTTCCTGTAAAGTTCAGCCTACGGTAGTATTTCTACCTAAAAAATCTTCATTATCGTATTAACCAAGAGTTTAGCAAAAAATTAAACTCTTGGTTGTCATTCATTCTATTATGATCATCGTCATACTGGAAAACGCTATTTTTCTCTATTATCAGCACGTGAAATTGATAAAACAAGGATAGTCTAATGAATCATGCTTTCAATATTTTGGCAAAACCAACTGGTTCTATTTGTAATTTGGATTGCAAATACTGCTTCTATTTGGAAAAGCCCCATTCTGAACAAATCAGAATGAGTGATGAAGTATTAGAAAAGTATATTCAAAGCTACATTCAAACCGCCCCACAACGAGAAATTACTTTTCTATGGCAAGGGGGGGAACCTACTCTCGCTGGTCTCGATTTTTATCAGAAAGCGGTCGAATTCCAACGAAAATATGCAAATGGCAAACGCATTTATAATTCCCTTCAAACAAATGGTGTGCTACTCAATCACAATTGGTGCCAATTTTTAAAAGAAAATCATTTCTTGGTTGGGTTATCAATTGATGGTCCCGAAGACTTACACGATGCTTATCGCGTGACTAAATCGCAAAAAGGCACATTTAGCCAAGTAATGAATGCTTTAGAAAATTTGATCCGCTTTGGTGTCGAATTTAATACCTTAACCGTTGTGCATAAGAAGAATGTGCATGCAGGAAAACGGATTTATCACTTTTTAAAAGAAATTGGCTCAACTCACTTACAATTTATTCCACTAATGGGGGACTATAATCAACAAGCTGAGGCAAAAGATTATGGACAAATGCTGATTGAGATTTTTGATGAGTGGTTCAAGGGAGATATTGGACGAATCAATGTGCAATTCATTGAACAATGGTTTATGGCTTTCCTTGGATTTGAGCCTAGCTTGTGTATCTTCCGAAAAACCTGTGGCGATCAATTAGTTATTGAGCAAAATGGGGATATTTATAGTTGTGATCACTATGTTTATCCCACTTATAACATTGGCAATTTAGTTGAAACACCCTTAGTTGATATTACCTACTCCGATTTTCAAACCAAGTTTGGCTTAGCCAAAGAAAAAGTTTCACAACGTTGTCAACAATGTAAATTCCGTTTTGCTTGCAATGGTGGATGCCCTAAACATCGTACCGTTCAAGGCTTTGGCGAGCCGCATAATCAACTATGTGAAGCCTACTACTCTGCATTATCCTACATGGAACCTTATCTCAAACAATTAGCTATTCAATTTAAACAAAGACACCGTATGTAATGCTATTCTCTATAAAAAGAATTTTCCATGTAGTATGTACATATAAAAAACGGCAAAATCTTAACAAGATCCTACCGCTTATATTAAATTTCATACGCTACATTGGTTAATAATAAGAATGCTCACCAGCCTGATGTTCTGTGGCATCTTTTACACCCATTAATTCTTCTGGGAACATAGCTAATAACTGTTTTTCAATCCCTTCTTTCAATGTAACATCAACCATTGAGCAACCATTACAGCCACCACCAAATTGTAAAATAGCCACTTTATCTTCTGTAACATCAATTAATGTCACACGCCCACCATGGCTCGCTAATTGAGGATTAACTTGAGTCTGAATAACATAATCTAAGCGTTCAATAAAAGGTGCATCATCAGCAACTTTCTTCATCTTAGCATTAGGTGCTTTCATTGTAAGTTGAGCACCCATCGCATCAGTTACATAATCAATCTCAGCATCTTCTAAAAATGGTAAGCTTATTTCATCAATAAAAGCAGAAAATTGAGCAAGTTTTAATTCTGTATCGCTTTCCTCAACAGCATTAGGTGGGCAATAAGAAACACCGCATTCTGCACTTGTAGTTCCTGGATTTACAACAAAAATGCGAATATTAGTTCCCTCTTCTTGTTGATCGAGTAATTTGCGAAAATGGCTTTGAGCAGCATCTGAAATAGTAATATTCATAAGAAAATCCATCTATACTTGAGTAAATTAGTAGCCATTGTACCGCTATACTATTTTTTTGACCAGTATCAAATATTATTCAATTTTTGCTATCGTTTAAACCAATCAAACATACCATCTATTTTTTATCAAAGTTAAATATCATAAGAATATTGATTCAATTCAAATTTTAATGTGTAAATGTTAAAAAAGTGTAGTAAAACTGGAATTCTTCACCAATTTTCAGGTAGAATGGTTCGTTTATTTTTATCTTTCGTTTTTAAGATAAGAATCCGATTTGAGAACTTAATGTAGTCATTTAAAAAAAGTGGGGGAACCAACGTTTGTTTTTTTATTTTGGCTATGACTCAATAGATGGGATTGCAGGTCATCTGCAATCATAATTTTAACCCAACAAAAAGTAGTGCAAACAATATGATTACAATTAAACAAGGCTTGGATCTCCCTATCTCGGGAAAACCTGAGCAAGTAATCCGTGACGGCAATACCGTTAGTGAAGTTGCTGTGCTTGGCGAAGAATATGTGGGTATGAGACCTTCAATGAAAGTTCGTGAAGGTGATGTAGTAAAAAAAGGTCAGGTACTTTTTGAAGATAAAAAGAATCCAGGCGTTATCTTTACTGCACCTGCAAGCGGTACTATCACTGTGATTAACCGTGGAGAAAAACGTGTTCTTCAGTCTGTCGTAATTAAAGTTGAGGGTGATGAGCAAGTTACTTTTAGCCGTTATGATTCGGCTGCGCTTGCTTCTTTAACTAGCGAGCAAGTTAAGCAAAATTTAGTGAATTCTGGCTTATGGACTGCATTCCGTACTCGTCCATTTAGTAAAATACCTAGATTGGATGCAGAACCATCATCAATCTTTGTTAATGCGATGGATACAAATCCTTTATCTGCTGATCCTGAAGTTGTATTAAGTAACAATAAGCAAGATTTTGTGGATGGATTAACTGTTTTAAGTCGCCTATTTAATGGAGAAAAAACAGTTCATTTATGTAGAGCCCCAGACAGTTCAACTCCAAATGCAGAGCTAAACAATGTAAAAGTAACTGCATTTGAAGGTCCTCATCCAGCAGGCTTAAGTGGTACACATATCCATTTTATTGATCCAGTCAGTATCAATAAGCAAGTATGGTATTTGAATTATCAAGACGTTATTGCTATTGGTAAATTATTCACAACAGGTGAATTATTTGCTGAAAGAGTGATTTCACTGGCAGGTCCTCAAGTTAAAAATCCTCGTCTAGTGCGTACAATTATTGGTGCGAATTTATCTCAATTAACAGCAAATGAATTGAATGAAGGCGAAAACCGTGTAATTTCAGGCTCTGTATTAAGCGGAACAAAAGCATCCGGACCTCATGATTATCTAGGGCGTTATGCTTTACAAGTATCTGTCATTGCAGAAGGCAGAGAAAAAGAGTTCTTAGGTTGGATTATGCCTGGTGCGAATAAATTCTCAATTTCTCGTACTGTTCTCGGTCATTTCGGTAAAAAATTATTTAACTTTACCTCCGCTGTCCATGGTGGTCATCGTGCAATGGTGCCAATAGGTGCTTATGAAAGAGTAATGCCTTTAGACATTATTCCAACGTTATTATTACGTGATTTAGCCTCTGGAGACACTGACTCTGCTCAAGCATTAGGTTGTTTAGAGTTAGATGAAGAAGATTTAGCGCTGTGTACTTTTGTTTGTCCAGGCAAAAATGAGTATGGTCCTCTATTGCGTCAGGCTCTAGATAAGATCGAGAAGGAAGGTTAAAAATGGGTTTAAAACATCTTATAGAGAAAATCGAACCAGCGTTTTTACCCGGTGGAAAATATGAAAAATGGTATGCCTTGTTTGAAGCAACAGCAACGTTTTTATATACACCAGGTACAGTAACGCAAAAAGCCTCTCATATTCGTGATGCGTTGGATTCTAAACGTATGATGGTACTAGTATGGTTGGCTTTATTTCCTGCGATGTTCTACGGTATGTATAATGTTGGAGGACAATCATTACAGGCATTAGGTCAATTTGCCTCAGCTGATATATTTGCTCAAAATGTTGCACATAATGTTTCAAATAATTGGCACTTTGCTTTAGCTAATGTATTTGGTGTGTTATCACAAGATGCAGGCGTTTTATCTAAAATGCTTTTAGGTGCAATCTTCTTTCTACCAATCTACTTAACAGTATTTATTGTGGGTGGTTTTTGGGAAGTTTTATTTGCAATGATCCGGAAACATGAAATTAATGAAGGTTTCTTTGTAACATCTATCCTACTTGCATTAATTGTTCCACCAACATTACCATTATGGCAAGCCGCTTTAGCGACGACATTTGGTGTTGTTGTTGCAAAAGAAGTATTTGGTGGCGTAGGTAAAAACTTCATGAACCCTGCTTTAGCAGGTCGTGCATTTTTATTCTTTGCTTACCCAGCTCAAATTTCTGGTGATTTAGTATGGACTGCAGCAGACGGATTCTCTGGAGCGACAGCATTATCACAATGGGCATCTGGTGGACAAGAAGCACTTAAACATGTAGTAAGTGGTGAAAGTATTTCTTGGATGGATGCATTCCTTGGAAATATCCCAGGTTCAGTGGGTGAAGTTTCAACTTTAGCACTTATTATTGGTGCAGCAATTATTGTATTTGCACGCATTGCCTCATGGAGAATTATTGCAGGCGTAATGATCGGTATGATTATTACCTCAACATTATTCAATATGATTGGTTCTACAACTAACGCAATGTTCTCTATGCCTTGGCATTGGCATTTAGTTCTAGGTGGTTTTGCTCTTGGTATGTTCTTTATGGCAACAGACCCTGTATCAGCAGCATTTACTAATAAAGGTAAATGGGCATATGGTGCATTAATTGGTGTGATGTGTGTCATTATTCGTGTAGCAAACCCTGCTTATCCAGAAGGCATGATGTTAGCAATTTTATTCGCTAACTTATTTGCTCCAATCTTTGACTACCTAGTGGTTCAGCGTAATATCAAACGTAGGAAGGCACGCAATGGCTAAATTTAATAAAGATAGCATTGGCGGAACACTTACCGTCGTTGTTTTATTAAGTTTAATTTGTTCTCTTATTGTGGCTAGTGCATCTGTGTCACTTAAACCCGCACAAGAAGAACAAAAACAGCTTGATAAACAAAGAAATATTTTAAGTGTTGCTGGTTTATTACAACCAAATACAACAACAAGTGAAATTAAAGATATTTTTGGTAACAGCATTGAACCTAAGATTGTTGATTTAGCAACAGGTGAATATGTTGAAGGAATAACAAACTTTGATGCTCAAGTAGCAGCTAAAGATCCTAATCAAAGTATCCAAATTTCTCCTGAAGATGATAAAGCAAGTTTACGTACTCGTGCAAAATATGCTGAAATTTATTTAGTGAAAAATGCACAAGGAGAGGTTAATCAAATCGTTTTACCTTTCTATGGTACTGGTTTATGGTCTGTCATGTATGGATTTGTTTCTGTTGAACCTGATGGTAATACAATTAAAGGCATTACGTATTATGATGAAGGAGAAACTCCAGGACTTGGTGGAGAAATTGAAAACCCTCGTTGGCAAGCTAATTTCGTTGGTAAAAAATTACGTAATGAAAAAGGTGAATCAGCGATTACTGTTGCTAAAGGTGCTTCAGCTGATAAAGAACACGGTATTGATGCATTATCTGGTGCAACATTAACATCAAAAGGTGTTGATGGATCATTTAAATACTGGTTCAGTGATAATGGGTTTGGTCCATACTTAGAAAAATTAAAAATGGGGGCTAACTAATGGCTGGTTCAAATTTGAAAAAGTTACTGTTTTCTCCAGTAGTTGATAACAACCCTATTGCATTACAAATTTTAGGTATTTGTTCTGCTTTAGCGGTAACAACGAAGTTAGAAACTGCCATGGTAATGGCAATAGCGGTATGTTTTGTTACCGCATTTTCAAGTTTCTTCATTTCTTGTATTCGTAACTATATTCCAAATAGTATCCGTATTATTGTGCAAATGGCAATTATCGCATCGCTTGTAATATTGGTTGACCAAATATTACGTGCATATGCCTATGGATTATCTAAACAACTTTCTGTATTTGTTGGCTTAATTATTACGAACTGTATTGTAATGGGACGTGCAGAAGCGTTCGCAATGAAATCTAAACCATTAGATAGTTTTGTGGATGGTATTGGTAATGGTTTAGGTTATGGTGCAATGCTACTTGTAGTTGGTTTCTTCCGTGAATTAATCGGATCAGGTAAACTTTTTGGCGTTACTATTTTCCAAACTATTCAAGATGGTGGTTGGTATCAGGCTAATGGTTTATTCCTATTAGCACCAAGTGCATTCTTTATTATTGGTTTCGTTATCTGGGGTATCAGAACTTGGAAACCTGCACAGGTGGAGAAATAGTCAATGGAACATTATATTAGTCTATTTGTAAAATCCGTATTTATTGAAAATATGGCACTTTCTTTCTTCTTAGGTATGTGTACATTTCTTGCCGTTTCTAAGAAGGTTTCGACTGCATTTGGTTTAGGTATTGCTGTTATTGTTGTACTTGGTATTTCAGTACCCGTAAACCAATTAGTATATGCCCATGTTTTAAAAGATGGTGTATTAATTGAAGGTGTTGATCTTAGCTTCTTGAACTTTATTACTTTTATCGGTGTAATTGCTGCATTGGTACAAATATTAGAGATGATTTTAGATAAGTTCTTCCCTGCACTTTATAGTGCATTAGGGATCTTCCTTCCGCTTATTACTGTAAACTGTGCGATCTTTGGTGGTGTTTCATTCATGGTACAACGTGAATATAATTTCACTGAATCTGTTGTTTATGGTATCGGGGCAGGAACAGGATGGATGTTAGCTATTGTAGCATTAGCTGGTTTAACAGAAAAAATGAAATACTCTGATATTCCTGCGGGCTTACGTGGTTTAGGCATTACCTTTATTACTGCAGGATTAATGGCACTTGGCTTTATGTCATTCTCAGGCATTCAGTTATAAGGAGCATATCGAATGGATAATTTTATTTTCGGTATTGTGGTATTTACAGCCATTGTGTTAGTACTTGCGGTATTGATCTTACTCGCTAAATCTAAACTTGTGGATTCTGGTGATATCACAATTTCAATCAATGATGATCCTGAAAAGGCGATCACACTTCCAGCTGGAGGAAAATTACTTGGAGCTTTAGCAAGCCAAGGAATTTTCGTTTCATCTGCTTGTGGGGGAGGTGGTTCATGTGGTCAATGTATAGTTAGAGTAAAAAGTGGTGGTGGTGAAATTCTACCTACAGAACTATCACATATTACTAAACGTGAAGCAAAAGAAGGCTACCGATTAGCTTGTCAAGTTAATGTAAAAGGTAGTATGGATGTTGAATTACCTGAAGAAATTTTTGGTGTTAAGAAATGGGAATGTACTGTTATCTCTAACGATAACAAAGCAACTTTCATTAAAGAGCTTAAATTAGCAATTCCTGAAGGTGAAGAAGTGCCATTCCGTGCTGGTGGTTATATTCAGATTGAAGCAGATCCTCATACAGTCAGTTATAAAGACTTTGATATTCCAGCAGAGTATCACGAAGATTGGGATAAATTTGATTTATGGCGCTACGTTTCTAAAGTTGATGAGCATATTACTCGTGCATATTCAATGGCATCATATCCTGAAGAAAAAGGGATCATTATGCTTAACGTTCGTATTGCAACGCCTCCACCAAGAAATCCAGATGTACCACCAGGTCAAATGTCATCTTATATTTGGTCATTAAAACCAGGTGATAAAGTGACAATTTCTGGTCCATTTGGTGAGTTCTTTGCTAAAGATACCGATGCAGAAATGGTATTTATCGGTGGTGGTGCTGGTATGGCACCAATGCGTTCACATATCTTTGACCAATTAAAACGTTTGAAATCTAAACGTAAAATGACATTCTGGTATGGTGCTCGTTCAGTACGTGAAATGTTCTATGTTGAAGATTTTGATACGCTTGCAGCAGAAAATGATAACTTTGAATGGCATGTTGCCCTTTCAGATCCACAGCCAGATGATAACTGGGATGGTTACACAGGCTTTATTCACAATGTACTTTATGAAAACTATTTGAAAAATCATGAAGCTCCAGAAGATTGTGAATACTACATGTGTGGTCCTCCAATCATGAATGCATCTGTAATTAAAATGTTGAAGGATCTTGGTGTTGAAGATGAAAACATCTTGTTAGATGACTTCGGTGGCTAATTCAAGCACATTTTAATAGAAAAACAAGCGGTTAGATTTGTAGCTTTATTTGCAAATTTAACCGTTTGATATTACAAGTTGTAAATGAAAAGAAATACTGCTTCTTTTCATTTACAATTTTAGACTTTTATAAATTAGGAGTACCTGTGAATCTTAAATCACGTTATATAGGGATTCTCGCACTAGTTACAGCTTTATTTGTTGCTGCATGTGAAAAAGCCCCAGAACAGATTTCCTTAGAAGGAAAAACAATGGGAACAACTTACCACATTAAATACATCGATGATGGAAAAGTAAGCAATTTGCCTTCTCCAGAAAAAATTCAAGAAGCACTTGATAAATTATTAGTCGATGTCAATGATCAAATGTCCACTTATCAAAAAGATTCTGTGATATCGCAATTTAATTCAAGTGAAGAAATTAATAAGCCTTTCCTAATTTCTGATGATTTTGCCAAAGTTGTAAAAGAAGGAATTAAACTAAATGATGTTACCGAAGGGGCGTTAGACATTACAATTGGAAGACTTGTTAATCTATGGGGATTTGGACCAGATAAACGCTTGAATAGAGAGCCTTCTGCAGAAAAAATTGCTGAATATGCGAAATCAGTAGGAATTCATAATATTGAACTCACTGTTAATAATGGTCAAACATTCCTTATCAAAAAAGAACCTCATGTATATATCGATCTTTCATCGATTGCTAAGGGATTTGGTGTTGATAAATTAAGTGAATACTTTGAACAATTAAATGTTGCTAACTACTTGGTAGAAATCGGTGGTGAAATTCGTGGTAAAGGAAAAAATTTAAGTGGCACAGATTGGAGAATTTCAATTGAAAAACCAGAATTTACCCAAGGTACCACAAGCCAAATTGTTGTGCCTCTGCATAATTTAGCTATGGCAACTTCGGGAAATTATCGAAATTATTTTGAAGATGAAAATGGTGACAGATTGTCTCATATTATAGATCCCAAAATACTCAGACCTATTTCCCATAATTTAGCCTCTGTAACAGTCTTTTCTGACAAGACGATGACAGCAGATGGCTTAGCTACAGGATTATTTGTGTTGGGTCCTGAAAAAGCATTAGAAATTGCAGAAAAAGAAGAACTTGCGATCTTTTTAATTATCAAAACAGAACAAGGTTATACGACAGAAATGTCTAGCAAGTTTAAAAAATTAACCGAACAACAATAGTATATATAGTATATTAGGAGTAAAAAATGGAAACGATATTAATTACCTTTGGCTTTTTTGTTGCCATTATTTTCGCAATGGCGATTGGTTTTATATTTAAAGGTAAAGCTATCACTGGAAGCTGTGGGGGCATTACTGCCTTAGGCATGCAAAAAATGTGCGATTGCGATACACCTTGTAGCAATTTACAAGCAAAAATTGATGACGGTACAGCAGATCCTAAAGAAGTTGCTCACTTTGCAAATAAAAATCAACCTAACTTCTACGAAGTTAAGTAATTTCTTTGTGATTAACTTTTAATGAGAAGCTCATGAATTCAAAAACCTACGAACAGTATTTCCAAAAATTAACGCCAGAACAGCTCGCAGAAAATGCACACAAAAAAGTCATTTGTGGTATGTCTGGTGGTGTAGATTCTTCTGTTTCAGCATTTATTCTTCAACAGCAAGGCTATCAAGTTGAAGGATTGTTTATGAAAAACTGGGAAGAAGATGATGATACTGATTATTGTACGGCTGCAACAGATTTAGCTGATGCCCAAGCTGTATGTGATAAATTGGGTATCAAGTTACATAAAATTAATTTTGCAGCTGAGTATTGGGATAATGTTTTTGAGCATTTTCTTGCAGAATATAAAGCGGGACGAACACCTAATCCAGATATTTTGTGTAACAAAGAAATAAAATTTAAAGCCTTTCTTGAATATGCCGCAGAAGATCTTGGAGCGGATTTTATTGCAACTGGTCATTACGTAAGACGACCACCATTAAATGAAGAGCCTAAATTATTACGTGGATTAGATAGTAATAAAGACCAAAGCTATTTTCTTTATACTTTAAGCCAAGCACAAATTGGTCAGAGCCTATTCCCAGTCGGCGAATTAGAAAAACCAGTTGTAAGGGCAATTGCGGAAGATCTTGGATTAGCAACCGCTAAGAAAAAAGATTCTACGGGCATTTGCTTTATTGGTGAACGTAAATTTAAAGATTTCCTTGCTCGTTATTTACCAGCTCAAGCAGGAGATATTAAAACAATAGATGGGCAAGTGATTGGACGTCATGATGGATTAATGTACCACACCTTAGGACAACGCAAAGGTCTTGGTATTGGTGGGATTAAAGGTGCAAGTGAGAACGCATGGTATGTGGTTGAAAAAGATTTGATCAATAACGTGCTCATTGTTGCTCAAGGTCACGATAACTCCGCACTACTCTCAACAGGACTGATTGCAAGTCAATTAGATTGGGTCGATCGTAAACCTATTCGAGAAAATCTACGCTGTACGGTCAAAACACGTTATCGCCAAGTGGATATTCCTTGTGAAATTCATCCAATTGATGATCAAACTATCGAAGTCATTTTTGATGAACCACAAATAGCAGTTACTCCAGGACAGTCTGCGGTTTTCTACCAAGGTGAAGTCTGTTTAGGTGGTGGGGTTATTGAGAAACAATTGAAATAATTGCGATAAATTAATATTGTGTAAAAAAATAGCTAAGGATATTCTCCTTAGCTATTTTTATATCACTTAGTTACTATTATTTATGCGGATTACGCGTATTAGTGTTCACTAAGTTACGCATCAATAATGCATAGTCTAACGTGACGTCTTCTGGCACATCTAAAAAGACGAAATGTCCGTCGCCTAACCCTGCTTCTACAGATTCATTTTTACGATTTAACATCTTCTCAATTTTGAATACAATATTCCCTTTTGGAGTCATCATTTCGACTTCATCACCGAGCAAAAACTTATTTTTAACCGCCACTTCAGCCATGCCCTGTTCATTACGTTTACCCGTAAATTCTCCGACAAATTGCTGACGTTCTGAGATTGAATAGCCGTAATCATAATTCTGGTATTCATCGTGTGTATGGCGACGTAAGAAACCTTCGGTATAGCCACGATGAGCCAATGATTCTAAGGTATCCATTAAAGATTCATCAAAAGGTTTACCTTCTGCGGCATCATCAATCGCTTTACGATAAACTTGGGCTGTTCTCGCACAGTAATAGAAAGACTTGGTACGCCCTTCAATTTTCAAAGAATGTACCCCAATTTGAGTTAATTTCTCGACGTGTTGCACCGCACGAAGATCCTTTGAATTCATGATATAGGTACCATGTTCATCTTCGTAAGCGGTCATTTGCTCATTGGGTTTTTGCGTTTCTGCCAATAAGAACACTTTATCAGTCGTCTTTCCTTCACCTAAGGTAGGCGCAACATTTTTAATTTCAATCTGTTGTTCAGGATCGATTTTAGTAGGAACAATATTACCCACTTCATCAACCTTGCCTTCTTCGACTTGATATTCCCAACGACAAGCATTGGTACAAGTCCCTTGGTTTGGATCACGCTTATTGATATAACCTGAAAGTAAGCAACGCCCAGAATATGCCATACATAATGCACCATGTACAAAAATCTCAATTTCCATATCAGGAACTTGCTTACGAATTTCAGTAATTTCATCAATAGAAAGCTCTCTCGATAAAATCACACGAGTTAAGCCCATTTGTTTCCAAAATTTGACTGTTGCCCAATTTACTGCATTTGCCTGAACAGAAAGATGAATTGCCATATCAGGAAAATGTTCACGGACTAACATAATTAGCCCTGGATCTGACATAATTAACGCATCTGGTTGCATTGCAACAACGGGTTCTAAGTCTTTAATAAAGGTTTTTAACTTTGAATTGTGTGGAGCAATGTTTACCACCACATAGAATTTTTTACCTAAGTTATGGGCTTCATCAATTCCAACTTTTAAATTAGCGTGATTAAATTCATTATTACGTACACGCAAACTATAACGAGGTTGTCCTGCGTACACCGCATCTGCACCATATGCGAATGCATATCGCATATTCTTTAGTGAGCCTGCTGGTGACAACAGTTCTGGTTTATTATTTAACATTTTAATTCTCTTCTGATAACAAGTCAGGACTTCCCGCAAGGGAAAGTATAATAAAAAGGCGTTATTCTAACTGAACACGCCCTTACATTTCATTATATTTTGCAAAAAATTACGATTAACTCACCGCTTGCACTGCTTAATTATAAGCTTTATTCATTAAGAATTGCGTTAATAGTGGTACTGGACGACCCGTTGCGCCTTTTGCTGCTCCCGATTTCCATGCTGTACCTGCAATATCTAAATGCGCCCAAGTGTAGTTTTTAGTGAAGTTAGATAAGAACATACCCGCAGTGATTGCTCCACCCATACGGCTACCCACATTGGCAAGATCAGCAAAATTAGATTTAAGTTGCTCTTGGTACTCTTCGTCCATTGGTAAACGCCATGTTTTATCATCAGCTTGTTTTGCAGCTGATAAAAGATCGGTAGCAAGTTCTTCATTTTGTGAGAACAACCCGCTATTAACCTCACCTAATGCCACCACACAAGCTCCCGTTAATGTCGCAATATCGATCACTAATTCAGGCCCAAAACGCTCAACATAAGTTAAAGCATCACATAGCACTAAACGACCTTCTGCATCGGTATTTAACACTTCAACAGTTAAACCAGACATTGTTGTAACAATATCCCCTGGACGATAAGCATCGCCATCAGGCATATTTTCACAACCTGCCAATACACCCACTACATTTATCGGCAGTTGTAATTCTGCAATCGCTTTCATTGTACCGTAAACAGAGGCCGCACCACCCATGTCATATTTCATTTCATCCATTGAGGCAGATGGTTTGATCGAGATACCGCCAGAGTCAAAAGTTAATCCTTTACCCACTAACACAATCGGTTTTGCATCTGGATTTGGATTATTTTTATATTCTATAACTGACATAAAGGCTTCATTTGCCGAACCACGAGAAACAGCTAAATAAGAATTCATGCCTAATCCTGCCATTTCTTTTTCGTCAATAATGGTTGTTTGAACTTTAGCGTAATCTTTAGCTAAGCCTTTAGCTAAGTCCGCTAGGTATTTTGGATTGCAAACATTCGGTGGGCAATTTGCGACATTTTTAGCAGCAAGTACGCCTGTTGCGATAGCTTTTGCCTCTTTCACTGCTTTTTCAGCTTCGATCAAGTCGCCCTTTTCGTCAATATTAAAGACGATATTTGCTAATTTTGAAGGTTCGGATTTTTTACTTTTAAATTCATCATACGAATAAGCATTATCTTGCATTGTCTCAATCGCAAAACGTACATTCCAATAAAGTGAACGATTGCTTACTTGTAATTGTGGTAAGCTAATTGTTGCATTTTGTACGCCAATATCATTCAGTACCTGAGCTGTTTTTTGAATAACTTTTTTATATTGACGCTGTGTTAATTCGTCTGATTTACCTACACCCACCAATAATACTCGTTCTGCGGCAATATTAGGCACATTATGTAGTACCAAGCTTTGTCCAACTTTACCTGTTAAGTCGCCTTTTTTGAGTAATGTGCTAAGATAGCCTTCGCTCACTTTATCAAGCTTTTCTGCTGTTGGTGTTAAAGTTGCTGATTCATAAACACCCACCACTAAACAAGCCGTTTCTAGCTTTTCAGTTGATAAATTATTAACACTAAATTCCATAAATACTCCCGTGATTTTTTCCGTGTAAAAAGGTATCATTACACATTTACAAGAAATAAGTGGTAACTTTTTTGCAAAATTTTACTCTAATCTAACCGCTTACCTTGCAAATAGAATAATGTGGTGCATAAAGCTACTCACTAAATAAAAAATTGCAAGTATTAATTTGACTAAAATGAGAACTATATTGTGATTTTAAGCCGATATTTGACCAAAGAGATTTTTAAGAGCCAAGTTACCATTCTATTTATACTATTGGTAATTTTCTTCTTCCAACAATTAGTTCGAGTACTGACTTCAGCTGTGAGTGGCAAAGTGCCAACAGATTTAGTACTAAGCTTATTGGGATTAGGCATGCCAACTATGGCACAGCTTATGCTACCCCTCTCTCTCTTTATTGCATTATTACTGACACTTGGACGCTTGTATGCAGAAAGTGAAGTCACAGTGATGCGCGCCTGTGGTATCGGACAAAGCTTACTTTTAAAGGCAGCACTATTCCTTTCAGTGTTTACCACAGCTATTGCGGTTTATAATGTATTTTGGCTCACGCCTTGGGCAATAAACAAACAAAGTGAAATGCTTGCAGAAGCACAAGCTAACCCAAGATTTTCAGCACTTTCAGCAGGACAATTTATGTCAGCTGGAGGCTATGTGTTATTTATTGATAATATTGAAAATAATACAATTAATGATATTTACGTTTTCCAACCCGCTCAACAGCGCAATAATAGACCCTCTGTTGTTGTCGCTGAATCAGCAACCCTGACGGGTTTACCGAATGGCGATCAATTATTGAATTTAACCAATAGCAAGCGCTATGAAGGTACACCTCAAACTGCAGATTTTCGTATTTCTAATTTTGATACTTATACAGCTTATTTAGGTTATCAAAATGTTGATAGTGATCAGAAATTAGTACAACGGGCGGATTTTACCAAGTTAATTAATGATGATTCAGATGAAGCTAAAGCAGAATTACAATGGCGAATTTCACTGATTCTAGCCGTACCACTTATGGCGTTATTGGCTGTGCCGATGAGTAACGTAAATCCAAGACAGGGACGCTTTGCAAAATTACTGCCTGCATTATTACTCTATTTAATCTATTTCCTACTACAAAGCTCACTTAAATCAGCAGGTGGATCAGGCAAAGTAAATCCAACAGTACTTATGCCAATTGTTTCCATTGGATTTTTATTACTCGGAATATTTCTCAATAGTTTAGATAGCAAATGGTTTTCTGCATTACGTTATCATTTTAGATCAACAAAGGTAGCAAAATAACATGAATGTATTAGAACGTTATATTGGAAAAACAATTCTATCTGCTATTCTGCTGACACTCTTTTTATTAGTTGGATTAGGCGCTATTATCAAATTTGTTGAAGAATTTCGAGCGGTGGGTAGAGGAACTTATGATGGCTTTTTGGCTGCCTATTATACGGTATTAACTATTCCTCGTGATGTGGAAACCTTTTTCCCGATTGCTGCTTTATTGGGTTCACTCATGGGGCTTGGAACACTAGCAAGCCGTAGTGAATTAATCGTTATGCAATCTTCGGGCTTCTCTCGCTTCAAAATCGGTCTTGCGGTGATGAAAACAGCGATCCCTCTCGTTATTTTTACTATGGTGATCGGTGAATGGGGTGTGCCACAAACAGAACAATTTGCACGAAATATGCGTTCTGTGGCACAAAGTGGTGGCTCAATGCTTGCAACCCAACAGGGCTTTTGGGCAAAAGATGGTAATGATTTTATTTATATTCAGAAAATTACTGATGAAAAACACTTAAACAACATTTTAATTTATCAGTTTGAGCAAAGAGAACTTAAATCGATTTTAAAAGCTAACACAGCAGAATATTTAGATGATAAAGGTTGGGAACTGAAAAATATCGAGAAATCAATCATCTCACCTGAAAATATCACGTTATCAAGGGAAAATGCACTTGATTGGGAAACTAGTATTACTCCAAATAAATTGGGCATTGTTTCACTTAAGCCAGAATCCTTATCTATCTCAGGATTGGTTGATTATGTCGGCTTCTTAAAAGAAACAGGACAAGATGCCAAACGCTATGAAATTACACTATGGCGTAAGGTCTTCCAACCGATCTCTATGGCAATGATGATGCTATTAGCGATTTCATTTATTTTTGGCCCACTGCGTAGTAGTACCATGGGTGCGAAAATTGTGATTGGGATTCTTGCGGGCTTTGTCTTCTATGTGTCAGATATTGTCTTTGGTAATTTAAGCCTTGTGATTACTTGGTTACCAATCCAAATCGCCACATTATTGCCAAGTATTCTCTGCTTAATTATTGTTTGGTGGTTACTCAATAAGAAAAGAGATTAGGAATAATTGATGACTCAACCTCGTTTCGTCCACTTAAAAGTTCACAGTGATTTCTCTATGATCGATGGTTTAGCTAAAGTCAAACCATTGGTTAAGGCTGCCGTTGCCAATAATATGGTCGCAATGGCAATTACTGATTTTACTAACTTCTGTGGTTTAGTTAAATTCTATGGTGAATCTCTTAGCTCTGGTGTAAAGCCAATTGTAGGCGTGGACATTATGGTTCGCCCTGAACCTGAAAGTGATGATTTTTATGAACTTACTTTATTGGCTAAAAATAACAAGGGTTATCACAATATTACCCTCTTAATTTCTAAGGCTTATCAACAAGGCTATCACGAGTTTCCTGTGGTAGAAAAAGCATGGCTAGCGGAATTAAATGAAGGCATCATCGTGCTTTCTGGTGGCAGAAATGGCGATGTGGGTAAGTCCTTACTTAAGCAGAATCAACAAGAAACTGAGCAAAACCTACAATTTTATCAAACTTATTTTCCCAATCATTATTATCTCTCTGTTTGTCGTACAGGGCGAGCGGATGAAGAGCGTTATATTCAACAAGCGGTCAGTTTAGCAAAACAATTTGCAATTCCACTGGTTGCGGTAAATGACGTCGTCTTTTTGAAAGAGGATGATTTTGACGCCCACGAAATCCGAGTAGCTATCCACGATAGTTATACTTTAGACGATCCGAAACGTCCGAAAAAATATTCAGCACAACAATATTTTCGCTCCGAAGATGAGATGTGCCAGCTCTTTGCCGATTTACCTCAAGCGGTTGAAAATACCGTACAAATTGCACAACGTTGTAATGTTACGATTCAACTCGGTAAATATTTCCTACCGAACTTTCCAACAGGCGATCTTTCCGTTGAAGACTTTTTAGTGAAAAAAGCCCAAGATGGTTTAGAAGAACGCTTAGCCTTTCTCTTTCCTGATCCCGAAGAACGAAAAATAAAGCGGTCAGATTATGATGAAAGATTGCAAATTGAATTAGACGTTATCAACCAAATGGGTTTCCCTGGTTACTTCTTAATCGTGATGGAATTTATCCAATGGTCAAAAGATAATGATATTCCCGTCGGACCAGGACGAGGTTCGGGTGCTGGTTCTTTAGTGGCTTATGCCTTGAAAATTACCGATTTAGATCCTTTAGCATTGGATTTACTCTTTGAGCGTTTTCTTAATCCAGAACGTGTTTCCATGCCCGATTTTGACGTCGATTTCTGTATGGATGGACGAGATCGTGTGATTGAACACGTGTCAGAAACCTATGGTCGCCAAGCGGTTTCACAAATTATTACCTTTGGAACAATGGCGGCAAAAGCGGTTATTCGTGACGTAGGGCGAGTGCTTGGGCATCCTTATAACTTTGTGGATCGTATTTCTAAGTTGATTCCGCCAGATCCGGGGATGACTCTCGAAAAAGCCTTTAATGTCGAGCCAAAATTACAAGAACTCTATGATGCCGATGAAGAAGTGCAAGCACTGATTGATATGGCAAGAAAGCTTGAAGGCGTAACACGTAATGCAGGTAAACACGCAGGTGGTGTGGTTATCGCCCCAACAGCAATTACCGATTTTTCACCAATCTATTGTGATTCAGAAGGGCTACACCCTGTTACCCATTTTGATAAAAATGACGTGGAATATGCGGGTTTAGTTAAGTTCGACTTCTTAGGTTTACGCACACTAACCATTATCAAATGGGCGTTGGAAATGATTAATCAACGCCTAACCAAAGAAGGCAAAGATCCAGTTAGAATCGAAAGCATTCCACTGGATGATAAAAAGGCGTTTGATTTACTATTAAAATCGCAAACCACCGCAGTATTCCAATTAGAATCTCGCGGAATGAAGGATCTGATTTCTCGTTTAAAACCTGACTGTTTTGAAGATATTATCGCTTTGGTTGCACTATTCCGACCGGGCCCTCTTGAATCAGGTATGGTACAAAACTTTATCGATCGTAAACATGGTAAAGAGGAAGTTTCTTACCCCGATGCACAATTTCAGCACGCATCACTTAAACCGATTTTAGATCCAACCTATGGGATTATTCTGTACCAAGAACAAGTTATGCAGATAGCACAGGTTCTTGCGGGTTATACCCTAGGAGGCGCGGATTTACTTCGTCGTGCCATGGGTAAGAAGAAACCCGAAGAAATGGCAGCTCAACGTGAGATTTTTGAAAAAGGCGCGATCGAAAATGGTGTAGATGGTGCTCTTGCGATGAAAATCTTTGACCTAGTAGAAAAATTTGCTGGTTATGGTTTTAACAAATCGCACTCTGCTGCCTATGCTCTCGTTTCTTACCAAACACTTTGGCTCAAAGCACATTACCCTGCTGAATTTATGGCGGCGGTAATGACTTCCGAGTTAGATAATACCGATAAAATCGTCGGCTTTTATGATGAATGTATCAATATGGGATTGACGGTTGTTCCACCTGATATCAATACAGGTAAACACCGATTCAGCGTAAATGAAAAAGGTGAAATCGTGTATGGGCTTGGTGCAATTAAAGGTGTAGGTGAAGGCCCTGTTGATGCCCTGTTAGAAGCTCGTAATCAAGGTGGATTCTTCAAAGATTTATTTGATTTAACTGCAAGAGTTGATCTCAAGAAAGTTAATCGTCGTACTTTTGAAGCGCTAATTATGTCGGGAGCATTTGATAAATTAGGACCTCATCGTGCGGCTTTAATGAAAAATCTAGAAGATGCCTTAAAAGCTTCCGATCAGCACTCAAAAATGGAAGCCCTCGGACAAACGGATATGTTTGGTGTGCTAACCGATAGCCCTGAAGAAGTCCAAAATGCCTATGCCAACACACCAAAATGGAGTGAGCAAGTTATTCTTGAGGGAGAAAAAGCAACATTAGGGCTTTATCTTAGTGGGCATCCTATTGGGCGATTCCTCAAAGAGCTATCACGCTATGCACCTGTTCGCCTTAACGAACTTCAACCAACCTATCGAGGTCAAATGGCAACGGTAGCAGGAATCATTATGGCATCACGAATCGCCACCACAAAAAAAGGCAATCGTATCGGCATCGCCACCATTGAAGATCGTTCGGGTAAACTGGATATTACATTATTTTCTGAAGCCTTGGAAAATTATGGGCATCTATTGCAAAATGATAATATCATTATCGCCCAAGGCTCTATTCAACATGATGATTTTAGTGGCGGATTAAAAATGTCAGCAAGAGAAGTCATTTCGTTGGAAGAAGCTCGTAATCGTTATGCGAAAAGTCTTGCTCTTGCAATATATCAAGAACAATTAACACCACAATTTATCAAAACCTTGATGACGATTATTACCCCTCATAAAGAGGGCATTTTGCCATTACATTTCTATTATCAAAGCCAAGATGCTCGAGTACTTGTTTCTGGCGGAGTCGAATGGCGTATTACACCGACTGAACAAATGCTCACTGAGTTAAAGACATTGTTAGGTGAAAATGCTGTCGAATTGGAATTTGAATAACCATTTTTGAAGGATATTGCGTGATGCTGCGCTGTTTATATAGTTTATTAAGTTACCTTATTCAGCCATTTGTGCTATTTTTCATATGGAGAAAGGGATTTTTACAACCAGAATATCGTCATCGTCTTCATGAACGTTACGCATTCTACAAAAATTTAAAAAAGCCAATGCCTAAAGGAGTCGTCATACATGCAGCTTCCGTAGGGGAAGTCATTGCAGCGACGCCTCTCATAAAAAAAATACAGGAATATTATCCTCAGTTATCAATTACAATCACTACGGTTACGCCGACTGGTTCGAGCCGAGTCAAGGCTGCTTTTGGTGATAAGGTTACCCATTTTTATTTACCTTATGATCTGCCCGATGCTGTTAAACGTTTTCTTAATTTTGTTGATCCCAAACTCTTTATTGTCATTGAAACAGAATTATGGCCAAATTTGATCCACCAAAGCCATATAAGAAAGATCCCTTTTGTTATTGCAAATGCTCGACTTTCTCCTCGATCTGCAAAACGCTATGGATGGGTAAAATCACATTTACAACCCATGTTAAATGAAATTGACCTGATCTTAGCTCAGGATAGGGTAAGTGCTGATCGTTATTTAGCATTAGGATTCAATCCTGACAATTTAATCAATACAGGAAATCTCAAGTTTGATTTAGAGGTTACGCCAAATCTTTGTAATAAAATTACCGAGACACAAAATATATTGCATATTGTACAACGTCCTGTATGGATTGCGGGCAGTACTCATGAAGGTGAGGAAAAAATAATTTTAGAAGCCCACCAACAATTACTGAAGCAATACAAAGACTTAATTTTAATTCTTGTTCCTCGTCATCCAGAACGCTTTGAAGAAGTTGAACATCTGCTCCAAAAAATGCAGATCTCTTATGTTAAGCGGTCAGATAACCAAGAAATTTTGCAAAATACTCGCGTTTTACTAGGCGATACGATGGGTGAAATGATGTTACTATATGGCTTAGCTCAAATCGCCTTTATTGGTGGGAGTTTAGTAAAACATGGCGGACATAACCCCCTTGAACCTATTGTATTTAAAATTCCTGTTATTTCTGGACTTCACACCTTTAACTTCCCTGAAATATTCGCTAAATTACGCAATGTAAATGGTGTTATTGAGATTGAAAGTCATCAAAAATACTTAGTTAGTGCTGTGAGCAAATTACTAGATACCCCTGAATTGGGTGAAAAAATTGCTCATGCTGGATTTAGTGTATTAACAGAAAATCAAGGTGCTTTAACTCGTCATCTTAATTTATTAGCCCCTTATCTTATTAAATAAAAAGAAAAATATTATGACTGTAATTTATGCCGGTACATTTGATCCTATAACAAATGGACACTTAAATATTATTCAACGAGCTGCAACACTTTTTCCCAAAGTCATTGTTGCTGTTGCAGAAAATACCACAAAAAGACCGCTTTTTTTACATCAACAACGAATTAAATTAGCTCAAGAAAGTTGTCAAAATATAACCAATGTACAAGTCATTGGATTTAGTGGGCTATTAGTTGATCTTGCTAAATCTTATGGCGCAAAAACCTTAATTCGAGGAATTAGAGGAAACGATGATATTGATTATGAAATACAACTTGCACAGTTAAATAATCGACTATCCTCAGAATTAGATACGGTATTTTTACCTTCTGCAGTGGAATGGCGTTATTTATCATCAACAATGGTGAGAGAAATTTACTTTCATCAAGGTGATGTTGCACAATTCGTTCCATTAGCAGTCAATAATGCCCTCACTCAATTAGGAAAATAGAATGATTCAATACAATAAACAAAATTTAATTTGGATAGATCTTGAAATGACTGGACTGGATCCAGAAAAAGAACGAATTATTGAAATTGCAACGATTATTACCGACAAAGATCTCAATATTCTTGCTGAAGGGCCAGTCATCGCGATAAATCAAGCTGATTCATTACTTAATAATATGAATGAATGGTGTGTAAAAACGCACACTGAAAATGGATTAGTTAAACGAGTTAAACAAAGTAAACTCACAGAACGAGCAGCAGAACTTCAAACCATTGATTTTCTAGAAAAATGGGTGCCGAAAGGTGCTTCACCAATTTGTGGAAACAGTATTGCTCAAGATAAACGTTTTCTATATAAATATATGCCTGACTTAGCCAATTATTTTCATTATAGACATTTGGATGTTAGCACATTGAAAGAACTTGTAAGTCGTTGGAAACCTGAGCTTTTAACTCAATTTTCGAAGAAAAATACGCATCTTGCTTTAGATGATATCCGAGAATCAATCGAAGAGTTAAAGTTTTACAGACAAAATTTTATCCGCTTAGATTAAACTAATAATGGTAAATAATGACTAATAAAAATCAATTCTATCTTCGAGATGAAGCTGAGCTCTTAAAATTTGGTGAATCACTTGCTGAGATTTTAAAAATCAGTTTAGACGACAATGGGAAATCCCTTGTTATTTATCTCAATGGGGAACTTGGGGCAGGAAAAACAACATTAACACGCAGTATTGTTCAATCATTTGGGCACAAAGGTAATGTGAAAAGTCCAACCTACACCTTGGTGGAAGAGTATCCTCTACCACCTTATACCCTATATCATTTTGATTTATATCGTTTATCTGATCCTGAAGAATTAGAATTTATGGGGATCCGAGATTATTTTCGCCCTAAAACACTCTGTCTATTAGAATGGGCGAGTAAAGGTCAAGGAATGATCCCTGATGCTGATCTGATTATTCAGATTGATTATGAAAATGTAGGAAGACGGGTTGAATTACTTCCTCAAAATTTAGAAGGACAACATATTTTAGCAAAATATTTAACCAATCTTACCGCTATTACTTAGGATGAATAATGAAAGATAAATTTTTAGCCTGTTTAATGATTTCCACTTGCTTGTTGGTCAGTAGTCTAAGCTATGCGAGAACAATTGTGGCTATTGATGCGGGTCATGGAGGAAAAGATCCTGGAGCTATTGGTAGGCATCTCCAAGTAAAAGAGAAAGATATTACTCTTGCTATAGCTAAAGAACTAAAAGCATTACTTGATGCCGATCCAAACTTTAAAGCTGTAATGACTAGAAGTAAAGATAATTTTATCCAGCTTCCACAACGAACAGAAATTGCCCGAAAAAATAAAGCCAATTATTTGGTTTCCATCCATGCAGATACCTCACCAGTTTCAGAAAATTTAAAAGGTGCTTCTGTTTGGGTATTGTCTAACCGTCGTGCTAATGATGAATTAGGTAAATGGTTGGAAGATCATGAAAAGCAATCAGAATTACTTGGTGGAGCAGGATCCGTTTTATCTAATGCTAATGAACGCTATTTAAGTCAGACTGTATTAGATCTACAGTTTTCCCACTCCCAACGCTCTGGTTATGAGTTAGGTAAAACAGTATTAGATAAATTAAGTAAAGTAACCAGTTTAGCTAAAAAACAACCACAACATGCAAGTTTAAGTGTATTACGTTCGCCTGACATTCCTTCTATTTTAGTGGAAACTGGATTTTTATCTAATCCAACGGAAGAAAAAAGACTTGCAACCAAAGCCTATCGTCGCCAATTAGCTCGAGCAATTTACAATGGATTAGTCGAATATAATCGCAAGAATCCAATAGAAACAACGCCAAAATCTACAGCATCAAAATCAAAAGCGAATAATTCAAAATCATCAACAACATCTAATGCAAGTTATCATATTGTTCAACAAAATGAGACGCTTTACTCAATTTCGAGAAAATACAATACAACACCTCAAAAATTGAGTGATTTGAATAATATCAAAGATAATAAAATTCTTGTTGGTCAGAAATTGAAATTAAAATAATTTCAGATACTAATGCAAAAAGCCCCATAAAATGAATTTAAGTTTTATGGGGCTTTAACTTATTTAAAGATTAAAGATTAAAGATTAAAAATTAAAAATTAAAAATTAAAAATTAAATTGAATAATCTTCAATCCCATCACTCATTTTACCTTGTAATAGGAATTGCTTAGTCCGTTCTTCTTGTGGATGATTAAAAAACTCATGGGCAGTATTCTGCTCAACAATATAGCCTTTATCCATAAAGATCACACGATCAGCAACATCGCGTGCAAACGCCATTTCGTGAGTCACAATAATCATTGTCCAACCTTCATTCGCTAGGACTCGCAAAACTTGCAATACTTCCCCTACAAGTTCTGGATCTAATGCTGACGTTGGCTCATCAAGTAAAATTAAATCGGGTTTTACCGCCAATGCTCGAGCAATACCCACACGTTGCTGTTGTCCACCAGAAAGTTGCGAAGGATATAATTCGGCTTTATCCGCCAATCCCACTTTTTCTAATAAGCTCAATGCCTGTGCTTTAGCCTCTTCCTTTGACTTCTTCTGTACAACAACAGGACCTTCCATTACGTTTTCTAGCGCTGTACGGTGAGGAAATAAATTATACTGTTGAAATACCATTGAAGAACGAAGGCGAAGTGCCATCACATCTGCTTTATGTACTTTCTTTGCAAAGTCGATATCCAATTTACCATCAGTAAAATGCAACGTGCCTTGATCGGGTGTTTCAAGCAAATTTAAGCAACGCAAAAACGTCGTTTTGCCTGAACCTGATGGCCCCAAAATCGCAATCACTTCCCCTTTCTCAATTGTTAGATCAATCCCTTTGAGAACTTCGTTATCTTTAAAACGTTTATGAATATTTTTAATTTCTAACATACCATTCCCTATGATTTTACAAATGTCGAGAAAGACGAGTTTCTAAGCGTTGTTGGAAGAGCGATAACACAAAACAAATAATCCAATAGATTAGTGCCGCCTCACTATACACCAAGATAAATTCGTAAGAAGCCGACGCAACGTTTTGTGCAATACGAAATAGCTCAGTTACCAAGACTAAGGATGCCAAAGAAGTATCTTTTACGGTACTAATAAAAGTATTCGCTAATGGTGGTACGGATACACGCATCGCTTGTGGAATAATCGTACGAGTGAACGCCTGATAATAATTCATTCCAATCGCGTAAGAGGCTTCCCATTGTCCTTTAGGAATAGAAAGAATTGCTGCCCGCACAGTTTCTGAGGCATAAGCACCAATATTAATTGAAAAAGCAATAATTGCTGTCGGGAAAGGATCCAACACCACGCCAATTTCAGGTAAGCCGTAGAAAATAATGAATATTTGCACCAACATTGGCGTACCACGAATCAATGAAACATAGACTCGACATATCCAATCAAGAATACGATGTCCCAATGTTTGAGACGGCATCGTTCTCACTACCGCCACAAGCACTGCAATAAGCAAACCGCCTAAAAACGAGATTATCGCTAAGGGGATCGTACTTACAATTGTTGCCTCCAACATAGGCAAAAACGAGCTGATTACTAAATCAGCTCGATCTTCTGTCATAAAAGGCAAATTTGCTAATAAACTATTCAGTAATGTCATCACCAAACCATTTGATTGAAATTTGTTTTAACGTACCATCTTTACGCATTTCAGTTAAAGCTTGGTTCACTTTATTTACGATATCTTCTTCGCCTTTTAAAAAAGCAAAGCCTGAACCTACTTTATCTGATGCTTCAACAGCAACTTTAAGTCCTGCATTTGGTATTTTTTGGAAATAATCTAAAACAGCTAATTTATCATTCACCGTTGTATCAATGCGTTTTTGGCGAATTAATTCTAACGCTTGAGCTAAGCCATCTACAGTAACTAATTCAGCACCATTGCCAGTTGCAATTTTAGAATAATTACTCGTTAAAGATTGCCCTGCTCTTTTGTCTTTTAAATCTTCAAAACTCTTGATGCTATCATCATCTTCACGAGTCACAACTACCGCATTAGAATAGTCATATAGATCACTATAAATATATTTTTTCAAGCGTTCTGGGCTTGGGTTGGTTTGGTTTGCAATCACGTCAAAACGTTGTGCATTTAAACCAGCATACATCGCATCCCATTGAGTTTCTTGGAATTCAATTTTCAATCCAAGACGTTTTGCCACTTCTTCAATCACTTCAACATCAAATCCTGTTAATTTGCCTGTTGAATCGTGGAAAGTGAACGGAGGATATGTGCCTTCTGTACCCACGAGTAATGTTTTATTTTGCTCAATGCGGTCGCTAATAGGACCTGCACTAACGTTTGCAATCATCGCAAATGCGAATGTTGATAATGCTAATTTCTTAAATAATTTCATAATAACTTCCCGATCTAAATTAAACTTGTTTAAAAACCAATACATTATAGAAACGATTTACCTCAGGTAAAATAACCTATACCACTCTCTTATAACTAAAAAGCATAAGAAAAATCACTCTAAATTCTGAATCTGCTCACGCATCTGTTCAATTAAGACCTTTAATTCTACCGCTGAATTCGTCACTTCTGCATTGATTGATTTAGATGCTAAAGTATTTGCTTCTCGGTTTAGCTCTTGCATCATAAAGTCTAATTTACGCCCTACTGGGCCACCTTTATTTAAAATTGAAGTCGTTTCTTTTACGTGAAGTTGTAGGCGATCAAGTTCTTCCGCCACATCGACACGCTGTGCCAATAACACCATTTCTTGTTCTAAACGTTGCGGATCAATTTGTAAATTCAACTCATCAAAACGTTGCTGTAAACGATCTTTCTGCCACTGTAAAATTTCAGGCATTTGATCTTGCACTTTACTTGCTTCAACGGCTATTGCATCTAAACGTTGTTGAATTAAGTTTTGCAAGTTTTCCCCTTCACGTCCTCGCATAGCAATAAAATCTTGTACGATCTGGTCAAAGCCCGCCATTAAATCTTGACTGATTTGGTCTAAATCTTGATTTTGCGTATCCACAACACCGGGGAAACGTAACACATCAACCAGATTAATCTCGCCTTCGTTAGCGGTTTCTTTTAACCATTGCAGAGATTTAATCACTTGCTGTGCGTAATCTTGATTAAGTGCCAAGCTATTATTTTGCGTATTGCTCAATTCAATACGTAAACTACACTCCACTTTACCTCTCGTTAAAGAAGCTCGAAGTTTTTCACGCAATCCCACTTCTAAATGGCGAAATGCTTCAGGTAAGCGGAAATAGGTTTCTAAAAAACGTTGATTAACGGAACGAAGTTCCCATACTGCATTTCCCCATTCTTTTTTAAGCTCTAAGTGGGCAAAAGCCGTCATACTATAAATCATGATATTCTCTCTATTTAACGAAATTTGGCATATTGTACTGGTTATTCTGATAAAATAGGGGAAATTTTTACGAAAAAGGAAGAAATATGCGTCCAAATAACCGCCCAATCAATCAAACTCGCCCTGTTACTATCACCCGTAATTACACTCGCTATGCAGAAGGCTCTGTTTTAATTGAGTTTGGCGAAACCAAAGTTTTATGTAATGCAACCGTTGAAGAAAATGTCCCACGTTTTTTAAAAGGTCAGCAACAAGGTTGGGTTACTGCGGAATATGGCATGCTCCCAAGAGCCACTCACTCTAGAACACAACGTGAAGCAGCAAAAGGTAAACAAGGTGGAAGAACGATGGAAATCCAACGTCTTATTGCTCGTTCATTGCGTGCCATTGTTGATTTGAAAGCATTAGGCGAGCGTACAATTACTGTCGATTGTGACGTTATCCAAGCAGATGGTGGTACTCGTACCGCATCAATTACAGGGGCTTGTGTCGCACTACACGATGCCATTAATAAATTAATGGCAGATGGCGTGCTAAAACAAAATCCACTTAAAGGCTTAGTGGCTGCGATTTCAGTCGGTATCGTAGATGGTGAGGCTGTATGTGATTTGGAATATATCGAAGATTCAAACGCAGAAACCGATATGAATGTGGTAATGGTTGAAGATGGTCGCTTAGTGGAAGTTCAAGGCACAGCAGAAGGAGAACCATTTAGCCATTCTGAATTATTAACCTTGCTTGATTTAGCAGGACAAGGTATTCAACAATTAGTTGAAGCACAACGTAAGGCGTTGTCTGAATAATTTTAGTCAAACAGATAAATTAACAAGCGGTTAGATAATTACAAAAAATTGTCAAAATCTAACCGCTTGCTTATGTATGAAATAAAGATAATTATTGAGTTTGAGCCAAATTTTGACGAACGATTTCAAATAAGCATACGCCTTGAGCTAGAATCTCATAAGTATCTGTAAATTTTGTAGCTTCAATAGGGGATATATTTTCGTTTTTTAGTGCATTCTTAATACTTTGAGTATTTTTTATATTCCTAAAATCAGAATATTAAGCAACAGCTAATAAAGCCATATTATCATTAGACATATTACTTTCCTCTTTAATTTAATGTAGATAATTTTGTAGTAGTTTATCAAAATCTGAGAAATAATTTTCATTACATGCAAAATTGTCCGCTAATCCAGAAAGGGGATTTGTGTAATATCCAGCAATAGAATGATACTGAAACACTTCCTTCTTAAGCTTATTATCGTATAGTACATAGGTATTATGACCAAATATCGTTGTTGGATTTATATATGAATACGAATTTAAATAAGGATACTTATTATTCACTGAAATTAAATAATGCTTATTTCCATTAAAATACATCACTGGTTGATATAATCCTTGATTTTTTATAAAAAAAGGATCTTTTTCTGGTTGACCTTCAATAGTAGGATAATACACCCACTCAGTATCTTTTAATGATTCATTAACACCCGATAGCTTTCTCCACTCTTCAGGCGTTAAAAAAACTTCTACTTCTTTACCTTCCCACATTTCACAACGGAAAGGAGTGATAATTTTAGCAAGAAATATATCGTGAAGATAGAGAAATAAGGAAAGTGGAAACATTAGAAGCACGTAACAACAAGGATGCTTGCCAATATGCTGATTTAATCTACTAAAAAAATTACG
This sequence comes from Otariodibacter oris, assembly GCF_009684715.1. NCBI lineage: Bacteria > Pseudomonadati > Pseudomonadota > Gammaproteobacteria > Pasteurellales > Pasteurellaceae > Otariodibacter > Otariodibacter oris. The sequence continues at coordinate 1,705,250 of NZ_CP016604.1, forward strand.
CATTATCTCACTACACTTCATTATGGATTTTCTAGGAATGATTGGATAAAGGAAATATGCTTATAACACAATGCCTAAATTAATTTCTAAAGTATATTTTTTCATAATAATCACCTACGGTTATCTTAGTTTAAGGAAAAACATGAGCTATAAAAATATGCAAATATAAATATTTATATTTGCCATTATTTATATCTGTACCTTTTACATTAATCTTATAACACCCTGATTTAGGAAAAGTATATTTATTTAATATAACAGAATTATATCTTTCTCTAGACTTATCTAGGATTTCTTGAGGGGTGTTATAAAATAATAATTGATTTTTATCATTATATATAGATATATAAAAATCAAAATTATTTAATAAAACACTTTTTGTCTCAAATGGTTTTAGTGATTTATCTTTTAGATCAATGTCAATTGCATATTCACCAAAAAAACTTTTATAAGGGATACATATTTCTTCTTTAATATTAAAACCATTGTCACTCAAAATCTTTACTCTTTTAGCTGGAAATGTTATTTCTTCAAATACAGCAATCACTGTTCTAGCAGCATATTCACTAAGCCAATATGAATAAGGATAGGTATAGGTAAATATAATCGCAATAATAATTAAAAATATGGCAAGAATCTTTTTTTTCATACTCTAACACTCCCCATATAAAATATTTATTTTTAACAATAGTCCCTGAATAGCCTCTTTCTGTATTTGGTTGATGAGCTAGAATCGCCTAAGTATCTGTAAATTTTGTAGCTTGAGTAGCGAACATTTTTTCATTTTTTAGTGCATCCTGAATACTTTTAGTATTTTTTATATCCTTAAAATCAGCATATGAAGCACTAGCTAATAAAGCCATATTATCATTAGACATATTACTTTCCTTTTTAATTTAATGTAGATAATTTTGTTGTAGTTTATAAAAATCTGAGAAATAATTTTCATTACATGCAAAATTGTCCGCTAACCCAGAAAGAGGATCTGTGTAATATCCAGCAATAGAATGATACTGAAACACTGCCTTCTTAAGCTTATTATCGTATAGTACATAGGTATCATGACCAAATATCGTTGTTGGATTTATATATGAATACGAATTTAAATAAGGATACTTATTATTCACTGAACTTAAATAATGCTTATTTCCATTAAAATACATCACTGGTTGATATAAACCTTGATTTTTTATAAAAAAAGGATCTTTTTCTGGTTGACCTTCAATAGTAGGATAATACACCCACTCAGTATCTTTTAATGATTCATTAACGCCCGATAGTTTTCTCCACTCTTCAGGCGTTAAAAAAACTTCTACTTCTTTACCTTCCCACATTTCACAACGGAAAGGTGTGATAATTTCAGCAAGAAATATATCGTGAAGATAGAGAAATAAGGAAAGTGGAAACATTAGAAGCACGTAACAACAAGGATGCTTGCCAATATGCTGATTTAATCTAATAAAAAAATTACGCATTATCTCACTACACTTCATTATGGGCTTTCTAGGAATAATTGGATAAAGGAAATATGCTTATAACACAGTGAGTAGATATAAAAAACAACTCAATGTTAAATTTGTGAGCGGTTACTGATTTTTTATAAACAGGGATTTAAGGAAAAGGATTGAGTCCGATACAATATCAAACACAATCCTTAAAATCGCAATTTAACTTGTTGGGGTTAGATCAGTTCCAAGAAATAATTTGCAAAAAATCCCAATAAACTGACCGCTTGATGAATGCTTAAATCTTTAAGCCTCTTCCAATTCATCTGCATGATGAATCAATACAAATTTTTCCCAAAGTTGATCATTGGTTTCAACATGTTCAGGATCGGTAATAATACAATTATTGATGGGACAAACCTTCTGACAAGTTGGAATTTCATAATGCCCCACACATTCCGTACAGAGATCGGGATCGATCACATAGATATCATCCCCCATTGAGATTGCCTGATTCGGACACTCGGGTTCACACATATCACAATTTGTACATTTGTGAGTTATTAATAATGCCATAAAATTTTGCTCTCCATTGAAGGTCGCTGATTATACCGATTCAGCGAAAAGTAGAAAGGCTTTATACATTTTTTTGCAAAAAAACCATTAAAACTGACCGCTTGACTATACATTTTTTTGATAAAAAAATGACAAAAAGGACAATTTGCCCTATCATTCCTAGCTTAATTTTGAGGGATTATTCATGACTGATTTCGCTTATCTTCAACAAAAACGTAAACAACTTAAACTGAAAGTTAATGATATTTGTGCACAAGCTAATGTCACAAGAGCTTATTTTAACCAACTTGTTACTGGTAAGATTAAGAATCCAAGTGCTGCCAAATTACAAGCACTCCATGATGCATTGAATATTGTTGAAAATCCCAATCAACGTGTTGGTGTGATTTTTGGTAAGTTCTATCCTGTTCATACTGGCCATATCAACATTATCTATGAGGCATTCAGTAAGGTTGATATTCTACATGTTGTTGTAGGTACCGATACTGAACGTGATATTCGCTTATTCAAAGAAAGTAAAATGAAGCATATGCCAACCAACGAAGATCGTTTACGTTGGATGCAACAAATTTTCAAATATCAGAAAAAACAAATTTTCATTCATCAATTAGTTGAAGATGGTGTGCCGAGTTATCCAAATGGTTGGGAAGCTTGGGCAAATCGAGTGAAAGAATTATTTGCGGACAAAGGTATTCAACCAAGTGTGGTATTTAGTAGCGAAGTTCAAGATAAAGAACCTTACGAAAAATACCTGAATTTAAAAGTTCATCTAGTGGATCCTGCTCGCCAATCATTTAATGTTTCTGCGACTAAAATTCGGAGTCATCCTTTCCAATATTGGAAGTTTATTCCTAAAGAAGTTCGCCCTTTCTTCGTTAAAACCATTGCTATTTTGGGGGGAGAAAGCAGTGGTAAAAGCGTGCTAGTGAGTAAACTCGCAAACGTTTTTAATACTACTTCGGCTTGGGAATATGGTCGTGAATACGTTTTCGAACAATTAGGCGGTGATGAACAAGCCATGCAATATTCGGATTATCCAAAAATAGCATTGGGGCATCAACGCTATATTGATTATGCCATGAAACACGCTGATAAAGTGGCAATTATTGATACGGATTACATTACCACTCAAGCCTTTTGTATTCAGTACGAAGGAAAAGCACACCCATTCTTAGATTCAATGATCAAAGAATATCCGTTTGATGTCACGATCTTACTGTCTAATAATACTAAATGGGTTGATGATGGCTTACGCAGTTTAGGCTCAGCAAAACAACGCCAACGATTCCAGCAACTACTCAAAAAACTTTTAGATAAGTATAATGTACCTTATATTGAAATTGAATCGCCAAGCTATTTAGATCGTTATAATCAAACGAAAGAAATCGTTGAAGCCATTCTAAATGAAGAAGATATTCCACTTACATTACAAGCAGAAAAAGAGAAAGACTAATGATACTTTTTGCGGGCGATCCTCACGGAAATTATTCCCACCTTTACCCTTTTGTTCAAGAGCAAGAAAATGTGTCGCTCATTATTTTAGGGGATTTACAGCTAACTACAACAGATGAGTTAGATAAGTTGGCCCAATATTGTGATCTATGGTTTATTCATGGCAATCATGACAGTAAAACCGTAGCCGCATTTGATGCTTTATGGGGTACTGAGTGGAAGTCTCGCAATCTGCATGGAAGAGTGGTAGAAATTCAAGGTACCCGCATTGCTGGACTGGGCGGTGTATTCCGAGGGCATATCTGGATGCCTCCCCATCGTCCCATGTTTTTTGACCCTATTCATTTTTGCCAATACTCTCCACAAGAGAAAATATGGAGAGGAGGCGTGCCTTTACGTCATCGCACTTCGATTTTTCCATCAGATGTAGAAGCGTTAGAAACTCAAAAAGCTGATGTGCTGATCTCCCATGAGGCTCCAAGACCTCATCCTCAAGGTTTTGCGGTACTTAATCAATTAGCACGCAAAATGGGTGTACGAAAAATCTTTCACGGACATCATCACGATAACTTCGATTACAAACCTATCAATCGTAATAAAGCTTGCGATATTTACAACGTAGGCTTTAGAAGCATTGCTGATCTCGACGGAAATTATTTATTACGTGGTGTTGATGATAGAGACTAATACCCGCGAATTCCGCCAATAAAAGAGAGTGAATTAATCACTCTCTTTTTTGTAAAACCACCTGACATAAAACACAAACAAGCGGTCACTTCCTCACTAAATTTTGCAAAAAACAGATATAAATTTTGCCTAGTGGTTGTTATACCCTTCAAGATCAGGGAAAATAACCCTTTATGAAAAATCAATTCTATATAGAGAAAATCAATGTCATTGAACGATTATCCACAACAAGTTAATAAACGAAGAACTTTTGCGATTATTTCTCACCCTGATGCGGGTAAAACCACCATTACTGAAAAAGTGTTACTTTACGGAAATGCGATTCAAAAAGCAGGTTCTGTTAAAGGTAAAGGCTCGGCACAACACGCTAAATCAGACTGGATGGAAATGGAAAAGCAACGTGGGATCTCAATTACCACCTCTGTAATGCAATTCCCTTATAACGATTGCTTAGTCAATTTACTTGATACTCCAGGGCATGAAGACTTCTCGGAAGATACTTACCGCACACTAACAGCGGTCGATAGCTGTTTAATGGTGATTGACTCAGCCAAAGGGGTTGAGGAACGTACCATTAAATTAATGGAAGTCACACGCTTGCGTGATACGCCAATTCTTACTTTTATGAATAAACTCGACCGTGATATTCGTGATCCAATGGAGTTACTTGATGAAGTAGAGAGCGTGCTAAAAATTAATTGCGCGCCTATCACTTGGCCTATCGGTTGTGGGAAATTATTTAAAGGCGTGTATCACTTAACCAAAGATGAAACCTACCTCTATCAAACAGGACAAGGTCATACCATCCAAGATATTCGCATTATTAAAGGCTTGGATAATCCAGAATTAGACGGTGCCGTCGGTGAAGACCTAGCCTTACAATTGCGTGAAGAATTAGAATTAGTGCAAGGAGCAAGCCACGAGTTTGATTTAGAAGCTTTCTTAAATGGTGAATTAACTCCCGTCTTTTTCGGTACTGCATTAGGTAACTTTGGGGTCGATCATTTCTTAGATGGATTAACTGAATGGGCGCCGACACCACAATCTCGTCAAACGGATCAACGTGAAGTCCAAGCCAGTGAAGAAAAATTCAGCGGATTTGTGTTTAAAATTCAAGCCAATATGGATCCAAAACACCGCGACCGTGTGGCATTTATGCGAGTAGTTTCAGGTAAATACGAAAAAGGCATGAAATTAAAACACGTACGCATTGGTAAAGACGTGGTAATTTCCGATGCCTTAACCTTTATGGCAGGGGACCGAGCGCACGCTGAAGAGGCTTATGCGGGCGATATTATCGGTTTACATAATCACGGCACGATTCAAATTGGTGATACTTTCACCCAAGGCGAAAACTTTAAATTTACAGGGATTCCAAACTTCGCCCCTGAATTATTCCGCCGTATTCGTTTACGTGATCCACTTAAACAAAAGCAATTACTTAAAGGCTTAGTTCAGCTTTCAGAAGAAGGCGCAGTGCAAGTATTCCGTCCACTACACAATAATGATTTGATTGTTGGTGCGGTCGGTGTGTTACAGTTTGATGTGGTTGTTGCTCGCTTAAAAACCGAATATAACGTGGAGGCGATTTATGAAACCGTAAACGTTGCCACAGCACGTTGGGTTGAATGTACAGATGCGAAAAAATTTGAAGAATTTAAACGTAAGAATGAGCAAAACTTAGCCTTAGATGGTGGAGATAATTTAACTTATATTGCTCCAACAACGGTTAATCTCAACCTCGCTCAAGAACGTTACCCTGACGTAACTTTCTTCAAAACACGAGAACACTAATCTCAAGCAAGCGGTCAGTTTATGGGATTTTTTTGCAAAAAATTGCCACAATCTCACCGCTTGTCACATACTTTAGGACAAAAAATGAGTGAACAAATTTACGGTATTCATGCCGTTAAAGCCTTTTTAGACAACGCACCAGAACGATTAATTGAGGTGTTTGTATTAAAAGGGCGTGAAGACAAACGCTTAACCCCACTACTCAACGCTTTACAACGTTTAGGCATTGGTATTCAACAAGTAAACCGCCAAACGCTAGATAACAAAGCGAAAGGCGAAGTGCATCAAGGCATTATTGCTCGTGTATTGCCAGCCAAAGAATTAAATGAACAGGATCTCGATCAGATCTTAGCGACTAAACAAAATCCACTTTTATTGATCTTAGATGGTGTCACCGATCCGCATAATCTTGGAGCGTGTTTGCGTACAGCAGATGCGGCTGGAGTGGATGCAGTCATTGTACCAAAAGATAAATCAGCACAGCTTACCTCTATCGCTCGTAAAGTGGCTTGTGGTGCAGCGGAAGTCGTACCTTTGATTCGTGTTACCAACTTGGCTCGTACAATGCGAGAACTACAAGAGCATAATATTTGGATTGTGGGTACAGCAGGTGAAGCGACTGAAAATATCTACCAAGCTAAACTCACAGGACCAATCGCATTAGTGATGGGAGCAGAAGGGGATGGAATGCGTCGTTTAACTCGTGAACATTGCGATCAACTGGTTAGCATCCCAATGGCTGGCTCAGTTTCATCATTGAATGTCTCTGTTGCCACAGGCGTATGCTTATTTGAAATCGTTCGTCAAAATTTGGCTCACACTCAATAATTATCTTTATTTCCCCATATAAGCAAGCGGTCAGATTTTTACAATTTTTTGTAATTATCTGACCGCTTAAGTTTAAGATTTATAGTAATAGAAAAACCTATCTACCCCTCACAACTACTACAATTTAACAAGTTGCGGTTAAACACTTGAGCCGCACTCATTGAATATTGATAGTAGATCGATTTTAAGCCAAGCTCTTCTGCTGTTAAATATAATTGATTTAAGTCACGAGCAGGGGTGGCTGGGTGAACCATAATATTAATGCTCTGTCCTTGGTCAATATATTGCTGACGTTGTGCCACTTGCTGAATCACACTTAATTGGCTAATTTCTGAGAAGGTTTTAAACACTTCTTTATCGTGTTCAGAAAGCTGTTCTAAATGTTGCACAGAACCATCATTCAATAAAATACTTTCCCAAATTTCCTCTTTATCTAACCCTTTCTCTTGCAACAGTTTTTCTAAGAATGGATTTTTGTAAACCGTCTTAATTTTCGCCAAATCTTTAACATAGTAATTCGATCTAAATGGCTCAACAGACGGAGAAACACTACCTAAAATAAAGCTACTGGATTTCGTTGGTGCAATACTCATTAAAGTTGTATTACGACGACCATAGCCTTTTAAAATCTCAGGCTCGCCAAAACGTTGAGCAAGCTCTTGTGAGGCTTTTAATGTTTTGTCACGCAATGTTTGAAAGATAAGATTATTTTTCTGCATTGCTTCATAACTATCAAAGGCAATATGATTAGCTTGAAGATAGCTATGCCAACCAAGTACGCCTAAACCTAATGCTCTGTGTCTGCGAGCAAAGCGATTCGCTCTATCTAAAAATGGCATATCCGCACTTTTTTCGATAAATTCAGACATAACAACGTCAAGGAAATAGGTTAAAACTTCGGGTGCGTCAGTATCTTTCCATTCATCAAAATACAATAGATTCATGGAAGAAAGACAACACACAAAGCTCTCTTCTGAATTTGATGGCAACATAATTTCAGTACATAAATTTGAGGCATGCACTGTCATGTTTTTATCTTTATACACGTCAGGACGTCCTGCGTTGGCATTATCCTTAAAGAATAAATACGGGATACCTGTTTCCGTTTTACGTTGTAACAATTTCGCCCAAAGCTGACGCTTATAGGTATCGCCTGCTTTCATGGATTCTAACCAATCATGCCCTACGCATACCCCATAGTACATAAGCTGAATCGGGTTACCTTCCGTATGAATATCAAGCCATTCCTCAATATCGCCATGCTCAATATCAATATAGCCCGCAAACTGCCCTTTTCGAGAAGTGCCTTGGGAAATCACGTCAATTGTCGTATCGAATAATTTACTGAAATTAAAAGAGCCGTCTGATTTTCCATTATTGGTAATCAAACTACCACGAGGACGAATATCACCAAAGTAAGCCGACGTGCCGCCACCAATCTTGCTCATCATGCCAACTTCAGCGACTGTTCTCATGATCTCATAAATTGAATCGCCAATATAACTACCAAAACATGAAATCGGTAATCCACGATCTAAGCCAAAATTAGACCAAATTGGCGAGGAAAGGGAAAAATACCCTCTCGCCATATAGTGATAAAATTTATCGGCAAAGCCTTCAATGCCAAGTTTGCTCTCGGCATAATCTGCAATATAACGAATGCGATCGTAGGCTGTGGTTCCCTCTAGTAAGTAACCACGTTGTAAAAATAAACGGCTATCATCATTTAGCCACGCAAAATCAGGTCGGTCGGAATTAAAATAAGTCATCGGCTGTTATCTGTTTCATCTTTTTACTGTAATCTGTACTACGTTTGTTAAAGAAATCCGTTTCTTTTGTCGATAAGATTTCAATATCAAACCACTCGGTTTCTTTCAACATATCAGGATCAATGTTGTAAGGTGGCTCTAAGCCTAGTGCCATTAATGAATTGTTGTAACGGCTCATAATGTAGTTTTCAACGGTTGCACGACTAATAAAACTCAAATCGCCACCTTCAAAAATCCAATCTAAAATACTTCTTTCCGCCGCTAATGCTTGTGAAGCTAACAATTTTAATTCTTCGTAGAATTCATCATTGAACAATTCTGAATGTTCTTCACGAAGAATTTCATATAAAGTAATCCCAAAACGCCCGTGAATCTCTTCTTCTTTTGACGTTGCTTCAACGGCATTAGAAATCCCTTTAAATAAATTCTTGTGCTTATTAAAGGACATCATAATTAAGAATTGTCCAAACAGTGAAATATGTTCCACAAATAACGAAAAAAGCACAAGGGATAGAACAAAGCGATCTTTGCCTTCATCTTTATCACGCATAAAATCTTCCATATAGTTGATACGACTCATCAACGCAGGAATTTCTGTGATTTGTGAAAACATTTCATTTAAGCCTAATTTTTCCAATAAGAAAGAATAGGCATCTTTATGGCGTACTTCACTTTCCGCAAAAGTACCGCCAACGTCGTCAATTTCGGGTTTAGGAAAATAGCGATACAAATCGCCCCAAAAGCGTTTAACGCTCACTTCAATTTGTGAAATGGCTAACATGGTACGAGTTAAGACCTGACGTTCGTGGTCATTAATATTCGTACGGTAATCCTGAATATCCCCTGTGAAATTAAACTCAGTGTGCAACCAATAGGAATGGCGAATCGCATCTTTAAATTCGAGTAATTCTGGATATTCATAGGGTTTAATGTTAAGACGTTTTTCGAAAATATTACGAGACATAAGGAAATAAACCCCTATCTAGAAAATGAAAGGAGATCATTCTAGCTATATTTTTTTGCAGAACAAGACCTTGACAAATTACGATGCTGATTAGATGGTAGGAACATTTTGATTTATAAAGAGATTATTTTTTGTAAATAATAATCATTATTAATTATAAAGCGGTAAGTTTATCCGTATATTTTACAAAATACTGATAAAAACTCACCGCTTATTAACTCAATAGATTAATCCATTTCACTCATTAAACTTGCATTACCACCCGCAGCGGCAGTATTAATACTCACTGCTTTTTCGTGTAATAATGGGAAGAGTGATAAGGCTAAATCTAAACTTTCAACATAAGTTAAGATTGCCCCTTCTCGTTGTGCAAAATGTAATTTTTGTTCAACGGATAATGGATTAAGTACGATCAACACACTCAATTCAGAAAGGGTATTGAAATCATCGACCACGGAAATTAAGTTGCCAAAATTAGATACGTGTTGAGCAAGAGACGAACCACTTAATACAACCGCTTTACTTCCCGATACCGTAATGGCGATCAATGCTTTAACTTGCTCTTCTAACGAGCCATTACCAATCGCAATAACTGAGCGAGAGGCTAAACGCATGAAGTTATCTTCACCCGTGATGCCTTGCATAGTTAGCACTTTTCCAAGTGGCGATCTTTCTGATAATTGATTCATTAAAGTCATTGCATTATCAAGTTCAGCATTTGATAAGGTTGCCTCAAGTCCTTCTGTAAGTAACGATAAATCAACTTTTTCGCCACCTTCAATATCTTGTAAATCCCATTCTTTGCGATTGACTAAACGTTGCAAGTACAATGGTCCACCTGCTTTAGGTCCTGTACCAGAAAGTCCCATTCCACCAAATGGTTGAACCCCTACAACCGCACCGACAGTATTTCGATTCACATATAAATTGCCAGCCTCGATTGTCGCTAACCATTTTTCAACCGTTTCATCAATACGGCTATGTAAGCCACTGGTTAAACCAAAGCCAGTGGAGTTAATATCCTGCATTACTTGCGATAAGTTTTTAGCATTGAAACGAACTACGTGTAGGACAGGTCCAAACACTTCCTGTGTAAGCTGACGGATATTATCAATCTCTAACAATGTTGGAGGTACAAAGATCCCACCTTGCTCAACTGAGTCTTCTATTGGTACTTGATAATAAGACTTAGCGATCTTTTTAAATTTCTCGATATGCTCAAGTAAACGAGATTGCGCAGTACGATCAATCACTGGACCAACATCAATATCAAGGGCTTGTGGTTTACCGACTTTTAATTCAGCCATTGCCCCCTTCAACATTTCAAGCAGATGATCGGCAATATCTTCTTGTAAATAAAGAACACGTAAAGCTGAACAGCGTTGTCCCGCTGAATCAAATGCAGAATTTAAAACATCGACTACCACTTGTTCCGCTAGAGCAGAACTGTCCACGATCATTGCATTTTGTCCGCCTGTTTCAGCAATAAGCGGTAAGATCCGATCAGATTTTTGCAAATTAGTGTTGATATGTTTTGCGGTTGCCGTTGAGCCTGTAAAAATCACACCATCAACACGTGGATCGGAAATAAGTTTATTCCCAACCTCTTTACCGCTTCCAAGTAAACATTGAAGTGCTTGAGTAGGAATACCTGCTTGATGGAATAAGCTCACCGCATAATGTGCCATTAAACTGGTTTGTTCCGCAGGTTTAGCCAATACGACATTACCTGTTACCAATGCTGAAGACACTTCACCCACAAATATCGCTAGAGGGAAGTTCCACGGACTAATGGTCGTAATAATACCGCGTGATTGTGTAAATCCTTCAGGATTCGCTTTCACTTCTTTTGCATAATATCGACAGAAATCGACCGCTTCTCTTACTTCTGCAATCGCATTATTTAATGTTTTACCAGCCTCTCTCACCGCAAGATCGAATAAAACAGGCATATTCTGTTCCATTAAATCTGCCATTTTTTCTAATGCTTCCGCTCGTACAACTGGTGAAGTATTTTGCCATTCGGCCTTAAACGATTCTGCTACTTCAAAAGCTCGTTCAATGTCTTCTAAAGAGGCATCTACAACTTCCCCAACCACTTCGGCTAAATTAGCAGGGTTATTGACTACACGAGATTCGTTATTGGTTGTTTTGCCATTGGCAAGTAATGATTCAGCTACGTATTGCTGTGAAAGATTATTTAATTGCTCTTGAAGATCTTTTAATGAAATTGCATCCGTTAAATCATAACCCTTAGAGTTAAAACGTGATTCTCCAAATAGCTGTTGCGGTAATGGAATTTTAGGGTGCATTGTTCCCTCTGTTTCAAGGGCTTTTATCGTTGGAGCTTTGACTAATTGCTCCATATCTAAATTCTCATCGACAATTTGATTCACAAAAGAGCTATTTGCCCCATTTTCTAATAAACGACGCACTAAATACGCAAGCAAGGTTTGATAAGAACCCACTGGCGCGTAGATTCGGCATTGAACATTCAAATTATCTTTACCAACCACCTGATCGTATAAAGTTTCTCCCATACCGTGTAAGCACTGGAATTCAAATTTCTTGCCTTTAGCTAAATGATAAACAGTAGAAAGTGTTTGTGCATTATGTGTTGCAAATTGAGGATAAATCACGTCTTGTGCAGACAGTAATTTTTTAGCACAAACTACGTAATTCAAATCAGTATGGACTTTACGTGTGAATACTGGATAACCTTCAAGGCTGTCTGTTTGAGCGCGTTTAATTTCTGTATCCCAATAAGCCCCTTTTACTAATCGAATCATCAATTTTCGATTATTTTCTCTCGCTTTCTCAATTAGATACTCAATCACATAAGGGCAACGTTTTTGGTAAGCTTGCACCACAAAACCAATGCCATCAAATCTTGCTAAATCGGGATCGGAAAGTAATTTATCCATTAAATCTAAGGAAAGTTCTAAGCGATCTGCCTCTTCTGCATCAATATTCAATCCAATATCATATTGTTTGGCTAATAAGAATAATGATTTTAAACGAGGGTAAAGTTCATCCATCACACGTTGGTGCTGTGATAAGCTATAACGAGAATGAATTGCGGATAATTTTACAGAAACACCTGACGACTGATAAACACCAAGTCCTTTAGACGTTGCCCCAACGGCATGAATAGATTGAACATAATCATCATAATATCGTTTAGCATCTTCTTCTGTTAGAGCCGCTTCACCAAGCATATCGTAGCTATAGCGATAACCCATCGCAAAACGTTTCTCACCATTTTTTATCGCTTGCTGAATGTTTTCACCTGTTACGAATTGCTTACCAAGCAAACGCATAGCAACATCAACACCTCGACGAATGAATGGCTCCCCACCTTTCGCAAGTAGCTGAGTTAGTGCAGAAGATAATCCTCTTTCGCTATGGGTATCTAATAGTTTACCCGTAACCACTAATCCCCAAGCAGCTGCATTCACAAACAGTGAAGGACTATGCCCAACGTGAGAACGCCAATCGCCTTTGGCTAATTTGTCTTTAATAAGCTTATCCGCGGTTTCTTGATCAGGAATACGCAATAAGGCTTCTGCTAAACACATTAAAGCAATACCTTCTTGGCTAGATAATGAAAATTCATGCATGAGTGCATCCACACCACTTGCTTTTTGACGAGATTCCCTGACTTTTCTAACCAGTTTCTTGGCTAAAATTTTAATCTCTCCTGCAAGAGATTCTGTTTCAGCTTGCTCAATTAATGAGTTAACTAATAATTGCTCATCTATACGATAATGAGTGCTTAATTGTGAACGGATAGTTGTATTTGGAGGGAGAAGTTGGTAGTTGAGCAGTGACATAAATAAATCCTTCTGAATAAAAATATCTTCTGCAAAATGATAAGAGTATCTTACCGCTTGTTATTTATTACTAAAAAAAGCGATTGATATAAATACCAATCGCTTGCTTTTTATTAATTCATTTCTTGCTCATAAGCTTTTTGAGCATTTTCAAACGTAGTTACAATTTCTTTTCTTGGTGATGGAGTAACCAACGACACAACAAAAATCGCTAACGTTGCTAAAATGAACCCTGGAATCATTTCGTAAATACCACTATCTGGCACTAAAGTATTCCAAAATACCACAACTAATGCGCCTGTTAGCATACCAGCCATTGCACCCGCAGCATTCATGCGTTTCCAAAATAGTGAGAGAATAACTACTGGACCAAATGCACAACCAAAACCAGCCCAAGCGTATGAAACAAGACCCAGTACTTTACTGTCAGGATCCTGAGCTAATACAATAGCAAGCACTGCAATCACCAATACCATGATACGTCCTAACCAAACTAACTCTTTTTCTGATGCATTAGGTTTCAACATTCCTTTATAAAAGTCTTCAGTAATAGCGCTTGAACAGATCAATAACTGACAACTTAGTGTACTCATTACCGCTGCTAAAATTGCTGATAACAGAACCCCAGCAACCCATGGGTTAAATAATAATTTAGCTAACTCAATAAATACTTGCTCATGATTTTGATTCACTAATTCAGCTTGTTCTGGATTCGCAAAGAAATAAGCTTGTCCAAAGAATCCAATTCCAACTGAACCGAATAAACAAATAATCATCCAAGCCATACTAATACGGCGAGCATTAGGGATAGAACGGGCGCTATCAGCAGCCATAAAACGCGCTAAGATATGAGGCTGACCGAAATAACCCAAGCCCCAAGCTGAAAGGCTTAATAAACCAACAAACGTAGTCCCTGTAAATAAGTCAGTAAAATCTTTATTAGCAGCTTCACCTGCTTGCATTAACACGGTATGAGTTTCTTCAAAACCACCTAACTGGATCAAAATAAAGATTGGAGTTAAAAATAATGCGAATAACATTAAGGTTGCCTGAATCGTATCAGTCCAACTTACCGCTAAGAAACCACCGATAAAGGTATAAATAATTGTTGCTAAAGCACCATACCAAAGTGCAGTCGAGTAAGGAACATCAAATAAATTCTCAAATAACCGAGCGCCAGCAACGACACCAGAAGCACAATAAATAGCAAAAAAGAAAAGAATAATCGTAGCGGATACAATTTTCAGTAATTTGGTTTTATCACCAAATCTATGATGAAAATACTCAGGTAATGTCAATGAATTGGCATTATATTCTGTATGCGTTCTTAACCGACCAGCAACGAATAACCAATTCAAATAAGCACCAATAGTTAAACCAATAGCAATCCATCCTTCAACTAAACCTGCTGCATATACTGCACCAGGTAACCCCATTAACAGCCAACCCGACATATCGGATGCTCCAGCTGATAAACCCGTTACAAAACTACCTAAACGACGTCCGCCTAAAATATAATCCGATAGATTAGTAGTAAATCGATAAGCAATGAAACCAATAGAAATCATCCCTACGATATAGATTAAAAATGTTATTGTGGTTGGATCTAATCCAAACATGGCTTTTCCTCTTGGTTAAATTAAAAAAGGGAGTAAATATAACAGAAATTATCAAAAGATTAGATATTGCAAATTGATAGAAGCCCATTAATTACACACATTCTATAAGAGTATAACTTAAAAAACATATATAAATTACAATAAATTAACAAAAATGAGATGTATGCAACACTTTTTTAGAAAATTCCCAAACACTAAAAAGCAAAAAACCGTAAGTTATCTCTAACCTACGGTTTTCCTAATAAAGCCCTGATGACGACCTACTCTCACATGGCGAATCACCACACTACCATCGGCGTGACAGCATTTTACTTCTGAGTTCGGGATGGGTTCAGGTAGTTCCACTGCACTATGACCATCAGGATAATCCTGTTGACGACTTCCGTCTTATTCTGTCTTTTTTTCTTTCTTTTAAAATCTTAAAACAAGCTGTCTTTCTGTTCGACTTCCTTTTACTTCTTTCAGTCTGTGTACCTTTTCTTAGTAAACTTCATACTCTCTTATGTTTTCTCTATAGTTTTTTTCGAAAAAACACTTGAGGTTGTATGGTTAAGCCTCTCGGGCAATTAGTATGTGTTAGCTCAACGTCTCACAACGCTTACACACCACACCTATCTACGTCGTAGTCTCCAACAACCCTTACTGACTTATAGTCAGGGAGAACTCATCTCTTGGCAAGTTTCGTGCTTAGATGCTTTCAGCACTTATCTCTTCCACATGTAGCTACCCAGCAGTGCCTCTGGCGAGACAACTGGAACACCAGTGATGTGTCCACTCCGGTCCTCTCGTACTAGGAGCAGCCCCAATCAATTCTCCAACGCCCACGGCAGATAGGGACCGAACTGTCTCACGACGTTCTAAACCCAGCTCGCGTACCACTTTAAATGGCGAACAGCCATACCCTTGGGACCTACTTCAGCCCCAGGATGTGATGAGCCGACATCGAGGTGCCAAACACCGCCGTCGATATGAACTCTTGGGCGGTATCAGCCTGTTATCCCCGGAGTACCTTTTATCCGTTGAGCGATGGCCCTTCCATTCAGAACCACCGGATCACTATGACCTGCTTTCGCACCTGCTCGACTTGTCTGTCTCGCAGTTAAGCTTGCTTATACCATTGCACTAACCTCACGATGTCCGACCGTGATTAGCAAACCTTCGTGCTCCTCCGTTACTCTTTGGGAGGAGACCGCCCCAGTCAAACTACCCACCAGACACTGTCCGAGACCACGTTCCGCAGTCTTCGTTAGAACATCAAACGTTAAAGGGTGGTATTTCAAGGACGCCTCCATAGAAACTAGCGTTCCTACTTCATAGGCTCCCACCTATCCTACACATCAAAATTCAATGTTCAGTGTCAAGCTATAGTAAAGGTTCACGGGGTCTTTCCGTCTAGCCGCGGGTACACCGCATCTTCACGGCGATTTCAATTTCACTGAGTCTCGGGTGGAGACAGCCTGGCCATCATTATGCCATTCGTGCAGGTCGGAACTTACCCGACAAGGAATTTCGCTACCTTAGGACCGTTATAGTTACGGCCGCCGTTTACTGGGGCTTCGATCAGGAGCTTCTCTTTCGATAACACCATCAATTAACCTTCCAGCACCGGGCAGGCATCACACCCTATACGTCCACTTTCGTGTTTGCAGAGTGCTGTGTTTTTAATAAACAGTTGCAGCCAGCTGGTATCTTCGACCGGTTCAACCTTCAGGGGCAAGCCCTTACAATCTACGCCGGCGCACCTTCTCCCGAAGTTACGGTGCTATTTTGCCTAGTTCCTTCACCCGAGTTCTCTCAAGCGCCTGAGTATTCTCTACCTGACCACCTGTGTCGGTTTTCAGTACGGTTTATTATAAGCTAGAGCTTAGTGGCTTTTCCTGGAAGCGTGGTATCAGTTACTTCGACTCCGTAGAGTCTCGTCATCACTTCTCGGTGTTTAATAAGAGACCGGATTTGCCTAGTCTCTCCACCTAACGGCTTAAACAGGGATATCCAACACCCTGATAACCTAACCTTCTCCGTCCCCACATCGCACTTATAACAAGTACGGGAATATTAACCCGTTTCCCATCGATTACGCTTTTCAGCCTCACCTTAGGGGCCGACTCACCCTGCCCCGATTAACGTTGGACAGGAACCCTTGGTCTTCCGGCGAACGAGTTTTTCACTCGTTTTATCGTTACTTATGTCAGCATTCGCACTCGTGATACGTCCAGCAAACCTCTCGATTCACCTTCATCCGCTTACACGACGCTCCCCTACCCAACAGAATAAATTCTGATGCCGCAGCTTCGGTACTATATTTTAGCCCCGTTACATCTTCCGCGCAGGCCGACTCGACTAGTGAGCTATTACGCTTTCTTTAAATGATGGCTGCTTCTAAGCCAACATCCTAGCTGTCTAAGCCTTCCCACTTCGTTTCCCACTTAATATAGATTTTGGGACCTTAGCTGGCGGTCTGGGTTGTTTCCCTCTTCACGATGAACGTTAGCACCCACCGTGTGTCTCCTGAGTATCACTCTTCGGTATTCGCAGTTTGCATCGAGTTGGTAAGCCGGGATGGCCCCCTAGTCGAAACAGTGCTCTACCCCCGAAGGTGTCCGCTCAAGGCTCTACCTAAATAGATTTCGGGGAGAACCAGCTATCTCCCGGTTTGATTGGCCTTTCACCCCCAGCCACAGGTCATCCGCTAATTTTTCAACATTAGTCGGTTCGGTCCTCCAGTTAGTGTTACCCAACCTTCAACCTGCCCATGGCTAGATCACCGGGTTTCGGGTCTATACCTTGCAACTACTCGCCCAGTTAAGACTCGGTTTCCCTACGGCTCCCTTATTCAGTTAACCTTGCTACAAAATATAAGTCGCTGACCCATTATACAAAAGGTACGCAGTCACAAGATAAACTTGCTCCCACTGCTTGTACGTACACGGTTTCAGGTTCTATTTCACTCCCCTCACTGGGGTTCTTTTCGCCTTTCCTTCACAGTACTGGTTCACTATCGGTCAATCAGGAGTATTTAGCCTTGGAGGATGGTCCCCCCATCTTCAAACAGGATTTCTCGTGTCCCGCCCTACTTTTCGTTAGCTTAGTACCATGGCCTGGTCTTCGGATACGGGGCTATCACCCTGTGTCGCTGAGCTTCCCAACTCATTCTCCTAACTCTGCCACTATCACTAACTGGCTTCTCCGCTTTCGCTCGCCGCTACTCACAGAATCTCGGTTGATTTCTTTTCCTCGGGGTACTTAGATGTTTCAGTTCTCCCGGTTTGCCTTACTGAGCTATGTATTCACTCAGTAATAATAGGTTCTTCACCTATTGGGTTTCCCCATTCGGATATCTTGGATTAAACGCCTCTTATCGACTCATCCAAGCTTTTCGCAGATTAGCACGTCCTTCTTCGCCTCTGATTGCCTAGGCATCCACCGTGTACGCTTAGTCACTTAACCATACAACCTCAAGTATTTTTAAATCAATTTAATCATTAATATTAAATAATAATTAAATAACAATAAAAAACTCAAAGCTTATGCAAGTCTACTAATACTTGCCTGCTTTTGTTCAGACAAGATTTTATTCTTACTCAGACTTCTTCTTATCCTCTCGGACTTGAAAGTCTCTTCAGTTTTTCAGCTTGTTTCTCAATTTTTAAAGAACAATTAAGATAAATTCTTATTCATCTCTCGACAAAAAAGCCATCTTTAAATGGCGTCCCCAAGGGGATTCGAACCCCTGTTACCGCCGTGAAAGGGCGATGTCCTAGGCCTCTAGACGATGGGGACAACATTTAAAGATGTCTTCCGTTAAAAAACGTCTTTTGTCTTTTTACTACTACATCAAACAATCTGTGTGAACACTCGCTATGTCGATTTCTTTGGTAAGGAGGTGATCCAACCGCAGGTTCCCCTACGGTTACCTTGTTACGACTTCACCCCAGTCATGAATCATACCGTGGTAAACGCCCCCCCGAAGGTTAAGCTATCTACTTCTGGTACAACCCACTCCCATGGTGTGACGGGCGGTGTGTACAAGGCCCGGGAACGTATTCACCGCGACATTCTGATTCGCGATTACTAGCGATTCCGACTTCATGGAGTCGAGTTGCAGACTCCAATCCGGACTTAGACGTACTTTCTGAGATTCGCTCCATATCGCTATATCGCTTCCCTCTGTATACGCCATTGTAGCACGTGTGTAGCCCTACTCGTAAGGGCCATGATGACTTGACGTCATCCCCACCTTCCTCCAGTTTATCACTGGCAGTCTCCTTTGAGTTCTCAGCATTACCTGCTAGCAACAAAGGATAAGGGTTGCGCTCGTTGCGGGACTTAACCCAACATTTCACAACACGAGCTGACGACAGCCATGCAGCACCTGTCTCATAGTTCCCGAAGGCACAAACACATCTCTGCGTTCTTCTATGGATGTCAAGAGTAGGTAAGGTTCTTCGCGTTGCATCGAATTAAACCACATGCTCCACCGCTTGTGCGGGCCCCCGTCAATTCATTTGAGTTTTAACCTTGCGGCCGTACTCCCCAGGCGGTCGATTTATCACGTTAGCTACGGGCACCAAGCTTATAGCCCAATCCCCAAATCGACATCGTTTACGGCGTGGACTACCAGGGTATCTAATCCTGTTTGCTCCCCACGCTTTCGTACTTGAGCGTCAGTATATTCCCAAGGGGCTGCCTTCGCCTTCGGTATTCCTCCACATCTCTACGCATTTCACCGCTACACGTGGAATTCTACCCCTCCCTAAAATACTCTAGCGACCCAGTATGAAGTGCAATTCCTAGGTTGAGCCCAGGGATTTCACACCTCACTTAAGTCACCGCCTGCGTACCCTTTACGCCCAGTCATTCCGATTAACGCTCGCACCCTCCGTATTACCGCGGCTGCTGGCACGGAGTTAGCCGGTGCTTCTTCTGTGACTAACGTCAATCTACTGTTCTATTAAAACAATAGCCTTCCTCATCACCGAAAGAACTTTACAACCCGAAGGCCTTCTTCATTCACGCGGCATGGCTGCATCAGGGTTCCCCCCATTGTGCAATATTCCCCACTGCTGCCTCCCGTAGGAGTCTGGACCGTGTCTCAGTTCCAGTGTGGCTGGTCATCCTCTCAGACCAGCTAGAGATCGTCGGCTTGGTAGGCCTTTACCCCACCAACTACCTAATCCCACTTGGGCTCATCTTATGGCATGTGGCCTTGCGGTCCCACACTTTAATCCGTAGATATTACGCGGTATTAGCTACAGTTTCCCGTAGTTATCCCCCTCCATAAGCCAGATTCCCAAGCATTACTCACCCGTCCGCCACTCGTCAGCAGAAAAGCAAGCTTTTCCCTGTTACCGTTCGACTTGCATGTGTTAAGCCTGCCGCCAGCGTTCAATCTGAGCCATGATCAAACTCTTCAATTAAAAGTTCAATCGCTCAATAACTGTTTTCTAGCTTTATTATTCTTTATGAATTTTCAAGTTATAGACACTTATTAAGACTTCAAAATTAAATTTATTTTAAAATCAACCATCAACAAGTGCCCACACAGATTGTCTGATATGTTGTTAAAGAGCAAAAAATAACGACGCACTGCATTTTGAACTCATTCACAACAGCGCGTCGTTGTGTGGGGCGTATTATAGAGAAAAATTACATCCTGACAAGTACTTTTTGCAAAAAAATTTCATTTTTTCTCTATTTGATGAAATTTAACTCTTATTGCATATTTTGATATCAACAAGCGGTCAGATTTTAATAATAATTTGCAAAATATTCTTTTGAGCATAGAATTGATCCTGTTTAACGTTTTCAGGTAACATTCTGTTACTATACTTAATCCAAATTTTATTAAACAATTAGGGGATTTTTATGAACCAATTAGATTTATTACGTGAAATGACTGTTGTTGTTGCAGATACTGGTGATATTGATGCAATTAAAACATATCAACCAGAAGATGCGACCACAAACCCATCTTTAATCTTAAGTGCATCAGCACTTCCACAATATGTACCATTAATTGATGATGCGATTGCTTACGCAAAAGCGCAAAGTTCTGATAAAGCTCAACAGCTTATTGATGCAGAAGATAAATTAGCGGTAAACATTGGCTTAGAGATTTTAAAAGTAGTAAAAGGAAGAATTTCAACAGAAGTTGATGCTCGTTATTCTTACGATACAGAAAAGACCATTGCTAAAGCTCGTAAACTTATTGGCTTATATAACGCAGCTGGAATCAGTAACGATCGCATCTTAATTAAAATTGCTTCTACATGGCAAGGTATTAAAGCCGCTGAGCAATTAGAAAAAGAAGGCATTAACTGTAACCTAACATTATTATTCTCTCAAGCTCAAGCTCGTGCTTGTGCTGAAGCAGGTGTTTATTTAATTTCACCATTCGTTGGCCGTATTTTAGATTGGTACAAAGCGAATACTGATACAAAGGAATATGCACCAGCAGAAGATCCAGGTGTAATTTCTGTCACTTCTATTTATAACTACTACAAAGAGTATGGTTATAAAACTGTAGTTATGGGTGCAAGTTTCCGTAATGTTGGTGAAATTACTGAATTAGCAGGTTGCGATCGTTTAACTATTGCTCCACCATTATTAAAGGCATTACAAGAAAGCAATGCTGAATTACCTCGTAAACTTTCATTTACTGGTGAAGTAAAAGCTCGCCCAACACCAATGACTGAAGCTGAGTTCTATTGGGAACACAATTCAGATCCAATGGCAGTTGATAAATTAGCAGAAGGTATCCGTAAATTTGCGATTGACCAAGAGAAATTAGAAGCAATGCTTTTAGAAAAATTATAATTGCTAACCTAATTTAGATTCTAAACCCCGAGAATATTGCTATTCTCGGGGTTTCTTTTTCTTATAAAAATAAATAGTTATATGAAATTTGATTTACTTAAAAATTATTAAATGTAACCTCTATATATGATCAGAAAAAAGCAATAAAATCTATTTGATAATTTTTATCATATGGAGGCACTACTATGCTTTATTTTGAATTCTTACTTTTGCTTGCATTCCTTTATGCAGGAAGTCGTTATGGTGGCATTGGACTCGGAGTTGTTTCCGGTATAGGTCTAATGGTTGAAGTTTTCATTTTAAGAATGCCGCCAACCTCTCCTCCTATTGAAGTAATGTTAATTATCTTAGCTGTTGTCACTTGTGCATCTGTACTTGAAGCCGCTGGTGGACTGAAATTCATGCTCCAAATTGCTGAACGAATTTTACGTAGTAATCCTAAGCGTGTAACTATTCTTGGTCCCTTAGTCACATACACAATGACACTCATGCTTGGAACAGGACATGCTGTTTATTCAATAATGCCTATTATTGGTGATGTTTCACTTAAAAATAATATTCGTCCAGAACGCCCTATGGCTGCTGCATCTGTTTCATCTCAATTAGGTATTACAGGAAGCCCTATTTCTGCTGCTGTTGTCTATTACTTAGGACAAATTGTTGAATTACCAGGTTTCTCTCACGTTAGCTTGTTGAGTATTGTTGCAGTGACTATTCCAGCAACATTGATCGGTACATTAGCTCTTTCACTATATAGTTTAAGAAGAGGTAAAGACCTACAAGATGATCCTGAATACCAGCGTCGCTTAAAGGACCCTGTGTGGCGTGAACGCATTCTGAATACAACCAGTACTTCATTAGATGAAGAACTTCCACCAGCCGCAAAACGTTCTGTTCTTCTATTTATACTTGCTTTAGCAACTATTGTCGTTATAGCGATGTTTCCAGAAGTGCGTACCATTGCAGATGCAGAAAAACCAATTTCTATGAGTGCAGTTATCCAAATGTTGATGCTTGGATTTGGTGGAATTATTCTTCTTGCAACTAAAACTGATGTACAAAAAATTCCAAATGGTGTGGTATTTAAGTCTGGTATGGTTGCAGCCATTGCTATTTTTGGTATAGCTTGGATGAGTGATACCTATTTCTCATATGCTATGCCATCATTTAAAGCAGGAATTACAGAAATGGTTAATGAATATCCTTGGACTTTCGCACTAGCACTATTTGCCGTTTCTGTTGTAATAAACAGCCAAGCAGCTACTGCTCGTATGTTATTACCTGTCGGTATTACACTAGGCTTACCTGCTCCGTTATTAATTGGATTAATGCCTGCAACCTATGGTTATTTCTTTATTCCGAATTACCCATCTGATATCGCCACAGTAAACTTTGATGTGACTGGTACAACTAAGATTGGTAAATATTATTTCAATCATAGCTTTATGGCGCCCGGTTTGATTGGAGTAGTGGTTGCTTGTCTTGTTGGTATTTTCTTAGCGGAAGTCATTATTTAACTATAAAAATCATAAGAAATAGAAAATACAAGCGGTAAGATCTGCAAATTATTTTGCTAATCTTACCGCTTAAATTATCTCATCTTCCAAGTTAGTTAAATTGCGTAAGTGCTTGACAGGCAAGCTCAAGACCATTTTCACAAGATAATGTTAAATAACGTTTCGCCTCTGCAATATTCTGCTCTACCCCTTCTCCTTGGAAATACATTGTGGCAACCACAGCCTGAGCTCGAGCAAAGCCTTGATCAGCTGATTTTTTGTACCACTCAAAAGCTTTTTGAGTATCTACTGCCATACCTTCACCATTCTTATACATGACAGCTAAATTAAACTGAGCCTCTGCCAAGCCTTGTTTTGCTGATTTTTGCAACCATTCAAATGCTTTTTTATAGTTCTTTGCGATCCCATCACCATTGACATACATTAAAGCCAAATTCAATTGAGCACCAGCATGTCCTTGCTTAGCTGCTTTTTGAAACCACTCAAATGCCTTGCTTGGATTTTTAGCTACGGATTTACCATTTATATACATTACTCCAAGGTTTGATTGAGCAGCTGCATGCCCTTGTTCTGCGGCTTTTTGATACCACTCAAAAGCCTTTTTCTCATTTTTATCTACACCTTCACCCGCTTCGTACATTGCCCCAAGATATGATTGTGCCTCTGCTAAGCCTTGCTGTGCAGACTTTTGATACCATTCAAAAGCTTTTTTATTATCCTGATTAACGCCTAGCCCGCGCTCATACATAACGCCTAAATTAAACTGAGCGATAGCATTACCCTGTTCTGCATTTTTCTGAATTTCAGTATATTCTTGATTACCTGATTCTTTGTTAGAAGTATTGAGACTGCTTGTAGTTGTACAAGAAACGACACTGAGTGCAATAAAAGAGAG
This sequence comes from Otariodibacter oris, assembly GCF_009684715.1. Lineage (NCBI taxonomy): Bacteria > Pseudomonadati > Pseudomonadota > Gammaproteobacteria > Pasteurellales > Pasteurellaceae > Otariodibacter > Otariodibacter oris. The sequence goes on from NZ_CP016604.1 coordinate 1,729,445, forward strand.
TAACGCAAAATTTTTTAAAGACATAAAAAAGACCTTACTTGATAGAAAATAACCATGAGTATTATCATACAATACAATTTTTAAAATCCAATATAGATAATTCCAATCATTCTTGATCTGCAAATTATTTTGCTGATCTTACCGCTTTGTCATACTATAAACTTCCTACTGTGAAGTTATGATACTGATACAATGACTATATGTTTAATAAAATAGGATTTTAATATGCTGTATTTTATAATTGGATTTATTATTGTTCTAATCATCTTTTATCTGGTTTTCATAAAATATTATCCTAGTTTCGGAGCTAAAATTTCCAAAGAAAGAAAACAACTATATAGTAAATCAAATCAATTTAAAGAGGGTTATTTTCATAATAAAAAGATATCGGCTATTTCCCATGATGGTAAACTTGGCAGCTTAAAAATTGCTTATCGATTTTTCTTTAAAAAACCACCTAATGGTATACCTAATCATGATTTACCCGTAAAAAAATTAGATCCTAGTGAAATTGCCAACTATGAAGGAGCATCTCGTCTTTTCTGGTATGGGCATTCCGCTTTTTTATTACAACTTGAAGGGAAGAATATACTATTAGATCCTATGTTTTCTAAGGTTGCAGCTCCTCATAACTGGTTGGGTAGTAATCGTTATAATAAGGAACTACCACTCAATATTACAGATTTACCTCAGATTGATGCTATTATTTTATCACATGACCATTACGATCATCTTGACTACCAATCCATTCAGCAGTTAAAAGATAAAACTGAACATTTTTTCGTACCTTTAGGTGTAGGAACTCATCTAGAAACTTGGGGGGTTGATAAAAACAAAATCACGGAATTAGATTGGTGGCAAGATATAACATATAAAGACATTAAATTAATTTGTACACCAGCTCAACATTTTTCTGGGCGAAGAATTTCCAATAATATGGAGACCCTTTGGTGTTCATGGACAATTATAACTCTCAAAACACGTCTATTTTTTAGTGGAGATGGTGGTTATTCTGATCATTTCAAAGAAATAGGTGACCAGTATGGCCCATTTGATCTCGCTCTTATGGAATGTGGTCAATATGATGAAATGTGGAAAAGTGTTCATATGATCCCAGAAGAAAGTATTCAAGCGGGACTTGATGTAAAAGCACAAAAATTACTGCCTATGCATTGGGGCAGTTTTAGACTTGCTCTTCACCCTTGGACCGATCCGATCATTAGAGCAAAAGCGAGAGCTAAAGAAGTAAATCTACCGCTTGTTACACCCATGATTGGCGAAGAAGTAATTATTAATAATCCAGAACAATATTACACTAACTGGTGGGAATCAATATCATGACAACAAAAATCATTTTGCAAAAACTTAGTCTTATTTTTTTACCCTCATTGCTGTGGATACTTTTAACCGCACTCGGAATCGGTGCTCAAAGCTTAGCTAATTTAATAGAATTACTGGTAATATTTTTGTTGTCAGTAATTTTAGCCTTTATTCCTGAAAAGACTATAACATTTAAGTATCTAATATTTTTTCTTTTGCTAGTAACTATTTTAAGTCGCCTTTTGGTTCCAATTATCCCAGAATAAGAGAAGTGAAAAATCAAGGGAATATTAGTAAATTACTGACGATTATGTTTATGCTCTCTAATCAGATTTAAAAATACACCGCCAAAACGCTCTAGTTTGCGCTCACCTACACCATTAATTGCCAACAATTCACATTCTGTAGTTGGCATAAATTCAGCCATTTCTTGTAAAGTCGCATCATTAAAAACAGCATAAGGTGGAATATTTTCTTGATCCGCCAATTGCTTTCGAAGAAAACGCAAACGAGCAAAAAGATCTTTATCATACCGACGAGATACCGCAGCTTGTTTCTGTATGTAAGAAGTTGCAGAGAAACTTAAACGAGGCATTGCTAACTCTAGCCCTATTTCTGAACGTAATATAGGGCGAGCCTCTTCCGTTAATTGTAAAGCAGAATGATTAACAATATTTTGTCGGATAAAGCCTAAATGAATAAGCTGACGAGTGACATTAATCCAATATTCCTGTGATTTATCTTTTCCAATTCCATAAACTGAGAGCTGATCTTGTCCCAGTTCTCGAATTCTTTGATGATTTAATCCTCTTAATACCGCAATGACGTGATGTAATCCAAAAGTCTGTCCTGTTTTATAAATAACCGACATTACTTTTTGCGCATCGACTAATCCATCATATTTTTTGGGTGGATCTAGACAAATATCACAATTATTACACTGATGTTGGCGTGATTCGCCAAAATAGTTAAGTAAGACTAACCGCCGACAAGTTTGTGACTCAGCAAAGGCTCCTATGGCTTGTAACTTATGTTGTTCAATTTGTCTCTGATCATTCTCAGGCTTTTCCAGCAAAATCTTGTTGAGCCATGCATAATCAGCAGGATCATAAAAAAGCACCGCTTCAGCAGGTAAATCATCTCGACCTGCACGCCCAGTTTCCTGGTAGTAAGATTCGATACTTCTTGGTAAATCAAAATGCACAACAAATCTCACATTTGATTTATTGATCCCCATTCCAAATGCGACCGTGGCAACGACCACCTGAATATTATCTCGTTGAAATGCATTTTGAACAGTTTCTCTCTCTTCCATTCCCATTCCAGCATGGTAGCCCATCACACTCACATTTCGGCTCGCTAATTTTTGCGTAATATCTTCCACTTTCTTACGGCTATTACAGTAAACGATACCACTTTTGCCTTTTTGGCTCAGGACAAATTTAACCAATTGTTCAATAGGCTTAAATTTTTCTTGTACGGTATATCGTATATTTGGTCGATCAAAACTGCCCAAATAAGTATGAGGATTGTCTAATTTTAAATGCTGAATAATATCAATACGCGTTGTGGGATCAGCTGTGGCGGTTAAGGCTACAAGCGGTACGTTCGGGAACGTTTTTCGCAAACTGCCCAATAGGGTATATTCTGGACGAAAATCATGTCCCCATTGTGAAACGCAATGAGCCTCATCTACCGCCAACAAACTGATTTTGCTGTGTGAAATAAAATGAAAAAAACTGGATGTCATTACTTTTTCTGGTGATAGATAAAGTAATTTTAATTGACCCGATAATGCCTTCTGTTCAACTTGCTGTTGCTCTTCAATAGTTTGGGTTGAATTAAGGTATGCAGCTTCAACACCAGAAGCTTGTAGCTGATCTACCTGATCCTTCATCAATGAAATCAAAGGAGATATCACTAATGTTATCCCATCCAGACACAAAGCTGGAACTTGATAGCAAAGTGATTTTCCGCCACCAGTAGCCATGATGACTAAACAATCCTTGCCAGAAAGAATAGCATCAATAACTTCTAATTGTCCTTGCCGAAAAGATTGATACCCAAATACCGTTTGTAAGATATTTTGGGCATCAGTAATATTTGGATTTGAGGTTGACATTACTTATGAAATGAGATTTTTTCACCGTGATGAGCAATGGCTTCTTCTAGATGAGTCCAAAAAGAACGACCTTCTGAGCTCACCCAATCTCCATCATGGTAAGCAAAATGGAATCCACCTAATTTACTTGCAAGCCAAAGTTCTAACATTGCTTCTTGTTTATTGATTACAATTTGCGAATCATCATCAAAATGTAACGTAAACACGGCACCTTGTCTTTCAGTATCAATATCTGCATCTTGAGCATCTAACTGCTCTTCAATATAAGTCCATACCTTGTCAACTTCTTCATGAAATGTAATTAAATTCATTAATTATCTCTTAATATATTTTGTAGGTGATCATTCTCAATTTTTCTTGAATAATTTTCAATAAAATTTACATCCAAGTATTACTTCTGATAATCCCAACCGCAATGCCTTCTATTTCAATAGAAGACTCTTTAGGATTTACAATAATAGGCTCTAACTCATCATTTTCTGGGTGTAAATAAATCATATTTGATTTTTTTTCTAAACGTTTTACTGTCACTTCATCATCAACTCGAGCGACAACAACTTGTCCATTACGTGCTGAACTCGTGCGATGAACAGCAAGTAAATCACCATCTAAAATCCCTATTTTTTCCATTGAATTACCATGTACTTTTAAAAGATAATCTGCTGAAGGTGAAAAAAGCGAACCATTAATAGGATAATAATTTTCGATATGCTCCATTGCCATAATAGGTGATCCTGCTGCAACTTTGCCAATTAAAGGTAACCCCTCTTCATTTGCAGCACTATCCTCTTCTACTAAAATCCTAATTCCTCGAGAAGTTCCTGATAAAATTTCAATATAACCTTTTTTTGCTAATGCTTTTAAATGTTCTTCTGCAGCATTAGGAGATTTAAATCCAATTTCACGAGCTATCTCAACACGTGTTGGAGGCATTCCTGTCATTTCGATATATTGTTTTACGAAATCAAATATCTCTTGTTGACGAGCTGTTAGGTGTTGACGTGCCATTATAATCCCTCACTGTTTTTATATACAGACATAGTGTTATTATATACAGTAATCTATTGTTTGTAACTAACAAAATCAATGTTATTCATAAAATTTATGGTAAAATCATTGCTAATTTAACTATGAATAATTATTGAAGGGATACAAATATGTCTAGCTTTATGAAGCTTTATCGTAAACTCCTTAATTTACCACTCTCGGTATTAGTAAAATCACATCCTATTCCGACAGATCCAACTATTGAATTAGAACTAAATTTACAACAACCTATTATTTATATCCTACCCTATACATCACAAACAGATTTATTAATCTTACAAAAAAATTGTTTAGCATTAAATCTGCCTGATCCATTGGAAAATAACCAAATTGGTGAACATTCGCTACCTCGCTACGCATTCTTAGATGAGGGACGACGTTTTTTTAAATCCAAGAAAATCAAGAGTGAAACGGAATCACTGTTCTATCGTTATCTTGATTTGCATAGTTCTAATCCTGATTTAAATGTACAAGTTGTCCCAGTATCTGTACTGTGGGGACGAGCTCCAGGAAAGGAAAAAGGCTTACCTGTATTACGTTTATTAGGACCATTTCAACGTATTATTACCATGATTTGGTTTGGGCGAGATAATTTTGTTCGTTTCTCACAAGCAGTTTCATTACGCAACATGAAGGAAAACCACGGCAGTGATGAAGCTATCTCCCAAAAACTAGCTCGAGTTGCAAAAATTCACTTTGCTAAACAACGCTATTCAGCAACAGGTCCTAGACTTCCTGATAGACAAGCCATGTTTAACAAAATATTGCAGTCCCCTATCATTTTGGATGCTATTGAAGAAGAAGCAAAAAAACCGAAAAGCTCTTTAGAAAAAGCACAAAAAGAAGCAGAAAAAATGCTAGATGAAATTGCTGCACATGTTAGACATGAGAGTTTACGTACTGTGGATAGAGTTTTAGGTTGGCTTTGGAATAAACTCTATCAGGGTATCAATGTGCAATATGCTGAGAGAGTGCGTAAACTCGCATTAGAAGGACATGAACTCGTTTATGTTCCTTGTCATCGTAGCCACATGGATTATTTACTACTCTCTTATATTCTTTATCATCAAGGACTAGTACCCCCTCACATTGCAGCGGGAATCAACCTCAACTTCTGGCCAGCAGGCCCTCTTTTCCGCAGTTGGGGCGCATTCTTTATTCGTCGAACTTTTAAAGGCAATCGACTTTATTCCACAATATTCCGTGAATATTTAGCCGAACTCTTTTATCGTGGTTACTCTGTGGAATACTTTATTGAAGGGGGGCGTTCTCGTACAGGTCGATTACTTGAGCCTAAAACAGGGATGATGTCTATGACAATCCAAGCTTTACAGCGTGGTTTAACTCGTCCTATCAGTATTGTACCTGTCTATATTGGTTATGAACATGTTCTAGAAGTCGATACCTATGCGAAGGAATTACGTGGTGCGGCAAAAGAAAAAGAAAATGCGGGTCTTGTATTACGAGTTATCAAAAAACTCCGTAATCTAGGTCAAGGTTTTGTGAATTTTGGCGAACCGATTCAAGTCAATAATTACCTTAATTCGCATTATCCTGACTGGAAGTCACCGCTTGATCTGGATCGTCCTAAATGGCTCAGTGAAGCAGTTGAGTCATTATCCCATCAGGTGATGGTAAATATTAATAATGCTGCGGCAGTGAATGCGAAAAACTTAATCGGTTCAATTTTACTCGCAACGCGTCAACGCTCTGTGACTAAAGAGCAACTGATTGAACAAATATCTAGTTATATAGAATTATTCCAAGCCGTACCTTATACACAAGATATTACGCTACCAACAGAAACGCCTGAAGAGTTATTGGAACACGTATTGACATTACCTCGTTCTGGTGTGATTTCTGAAACTGATAATTTTGGGGAAATTATTCGCCTTGACCGCCAGTCTGCGATTTTAATGACGTATTATCGTAATAATATTCAGCACTTATTTGTCTTACCATCATTAGTGGCTAGCATCATATTGCATCATGAAGCGGTTTCTAAAGATCTCATTATGCAGAGCGTGAAACATATTTATCCTTTCCTCAAAGCTGAATTATTCTTACATTTGAAAAAAGAGCAAATACGCGAGCATATTGAAGCAATTTTAGCTGAATTTACTCGACAAAATTTAATTAAAAATGAAAGTGAAATGTTTTTAATTAACCGCCATCGATTACGTACGCTACAGTTACATTCTTCAGGTATTAGAGAATTGTTACAACGCTATTATATCAGTCTAAGCATTCTGCTTGAGCAACCAGAAATGAGTAGAAACGATCTGGAAAAAGAAAGTCGTTCAGTCGCTCAACGTATGTCTGTTTTACATGGTATTAATGCACCTGAATTCTTCGATAAAGCATTGTTTACTACCTTTAGTAAAACCCTAAGAGAGCAAGGCTATTTTGATGATGAAGGTAAGACAATCCTATCTAAAGTTGAAGATACCAAACTGCTTATTCAAGGATTGATTTCTGTAGAAATACAGCAAACAATCCAAGGTGTTACTATTAAACTAGATGAAATAGAAAAAAATAAAAGATAATACTAACTAATAGGAAAAATGCAGAAACTATCATTAGATTCTGCATTTTTCATTATACTAAAGTTCAATTCCGAATTTTTCTTTGACTAAAGCAACAAAATCTGTTGAACCACCTACGTGTTTATTATCCAAGAAAATCTGTGGGACTGTTGCAACAGGACCGCCTACTTTAGGTTCCAAATCTTCTTTTGAAATACCTTTTTCAATCATATTAATAAATTCAAAATCAAAATCAGGTAATTCCTTTTTCATCTTTTCAGCTAGTGTTTTTGCCTTAACACAATAAGGGCAAGTTAGGCGACCATAAATTTCTACAAACATAATATTTTCCTACTAAATTAATCAAATATTGGCAAAAATCCCTGCCATAAGTCATATGGAAGTATGCGTATTCTGATATGACTATCCCTGACATTATATAATTAAAAACTAACTATGTGTAATAAATCTTAATTAACTAGCAACAATGAGACAATTACTACAATCAATTAAAAGCTTTTATAAAATTAAATTTAATAAGTCTGATATAATGCAAGAGTGATGACTATAGGTGTTAATGAGAATAAAATTAGTACCTTGTTTATTTACTTATTTATATTTAGAATTTAAAGCAATCGTTTGCTTTTGGGAGAGCTTATGGATCAATTAGAAATGAAAAAAATTGCAGCTCGTGCCGCATTGAAATATGTTAAACCCGATACTATTGTTGGGGTAGGTAGTGGTTCCACCGTAAATTGCTTTATTGAGGCATTGGGGGAAATGGCTCATCAAATTAAAGGTGCAGTAGCCGCTTCGAAAAATTCGGAAGAATTATTAAAAAAACAAGGCATTGAAGTGTTTAATGCAAATGAAGTTTCAGGGTTAGATGTGTATATTGATGGTGCAGATGAAATTACCCCTCAAGGCTATATGATTAAAGGCGGTGGTGCTGCGTTAACTCGTGAAAAAATAGTAAGTTCGTTAGCGAAAAAATTTATTTGTATTGTCGATGCAAGTAAACAAGTTGATGTTCTCGGTTCCACCTTTGCTTTGCCTGTTGAGGTTATTCCAATGGCACGTTCTTACGTTGCTCGCCAATTAGTTGCATTAGGCGGTTCGCCAGAATACCGTGAAAATGTCGTAACTGATAACGGTAATGTCATTTTAGACGTGTACAACTTTAAAATCTTAGAACCATTAAAAATGGAACAGACAATTAATAATATTGCAGGCGTAGTCACTAATGGAATTTTTGCACAACGCTACGCAAACGTCACAATTGTTGGTACACCAAAGGGTGCCAAAATTATTGAATAGTAAAAATTAGGGAATAATATGACAAACAAAGTTTCATTAGATAAAGCAAAAATTAAATTTGTATTGCTAGAAGGTGTTCATCAAAATGCGATTGATACACTAAAAGCAGCTGGTTATACCAATATTGAATATCATAAAAAAGCCTTAGATGGCGAAGAGTTGATTGATGCAATAAAAGATGCACATTTCCTTGGTATTCGTTCTCGTACTTTTTTAACAGAGGAAGTGCTATCTCATGCGAATAAACTTATTGCAATTGGTTGTTTCTGTATTGGAACAAACCAAGTAAATTTAGAAGCAGCAAAACGACGAGGTATTCCTGTATTTAATGCACCATTCTCTAACACTCGCTCTGTAGCAGAATTGGCTTTAGGTGAAATTCTATTATTAATGCGCCAAGTACCTAAAGCAAATGCTGAGGTTCATCGTGGTCTATGGAATAAATCAGCTGCAGGAGCAAATGAAGTTCGTGGTAAAAATCTAGGTATTATTGGTTATGGGCATATTGGTTCACAATTGAGTATATTAGCCGAAGCTGTCGGTATGCGAGTTTATTTTTATGACATTGAAAATAAATTGCCATTAGGGAATGCGCAACAAGTTGGTTCTCTTGATGAATTACTGGCAATGAGTGATGCGATTTCACTTCATGTTCCCGAAAATGCTTCAACTAAAAATATTTTAAATGCGACTAACTTACCAAAAGTAAAACAAGGTGCAGTAATTATTAATGCAGCTCGTGGAACCGTAGTTGATATTGATGCTTTGGTCGAGGTATTAAAATCAGGTCAAATTAGAGGTGCAGCATTAGATGTCTTCCCTAAAGAACCCGCTTCTATTAATGATCCATTTGAATCACCATTACGTGAGTTTGATAATGTGATCTTAACTCCTCATATCGGTGGTTCAACATCAGAAGCTCAAGCAAACATTGGTTCTGAAGTCGCAAGTAAATTTGTAAAATATTCTGATAATGGTTCAACATTATCTGCGGTTAATTTCCCAGAGGTTTCATTACCAGAGCATCATGGTGCAAAACGTTTATTGCATATTCATGCTAACAAGCCAGGTATTTTAAATAAAATTAACCAAGTGTTTGTTGATGCAGATGTAAATATTGCAGCTCAGTTCTTACAAACTGATCCAGCTATTGGTTATGTTGTTATTGATGTGGAATCAGAGAATACAGAAGAAGCATTAAAACGTTTGAAAGCAATTGATGGTACGATCAGGGCGAGAGTACTTTATTAATTAGTCAGCTAAAATATAAATTCCCCCAATACTAGTTCAAAAAAACTGTATTGGGGGTTATTTATCAAATTATAATAATAATGCAGAACCCCATTTGATGATGTCAAAGAAGAATTTATTATTATCTGTTGCAACATCATTTGAGGGACTAGGTTGCTCTTGTTTATCCTCAGCCATTCCACTCAAATATTCGCCTTTGAGTACGGCTAGATCATTTTTTGCTTTCTCTCTTAGTATCTTACATTGTTCCATATCTAAATCTGGGACCATCGTAGTCTTATATTTTTTAAACTGATACTTTGCATATCCCATTGATTTAGAGTCATTTTGAATCATTTTTACATAATCTTCTCCAATAATGTCTTCCAAGGGATAAAATAAGACATATTGTGCATGAATATACGCATCTTCTGGTGCAAAATGCTCTTGCTGAATTCGAGTTAGGTTTGGATAAATGCACTCTTCTACTTGGCGGCTTACCATTGTCCATTGTTTTGCATCTTTATCCAAAAGAATATAATCTGCCCCAATAAATTCTCCAGGAAAAGGTTGTTCAACTGGTTGAGACGTACAAGCAACAACAGTCCCTAAACATAATGTACTAATAACAATTTTCTTTAACATATTTTAAATATATTTTGGTTGTATAATGATCCAATTTTAACAATAATGTTGTTATTGATAAATATTGCTACTCATATTTCTTTAATAGATTTTGAGTAAAATTATTTTAAATAAGGAATAGAACAATGATGTATCAATGGCTTTTGGCATTTAATAAACCAAGTAATAAGTTATGGGTTACACCTACATATTGGGCAGTATTAACAGTTATTTTTATTTTATCGTTGAAATTTGGAACACGTTTTTTTACAGAAGCTATTTTCCCTGACATTTCCCATGAAACATTAAGTAACTTACTCAATATTATCGCTTCAAGTATGTTAGCGGTCAGTACTTTCTCATTATCTATTATGGTTTCCGCTTTTTCATCAGCAGCGAATAGTGCAACACCAAGAGCAACAGATTTAGTAATGGGTGATGAACATACAAGAACAGCAATCTCAAGTTTTATCTGTGCTTTTATTTATGCAATTATTGCTCAAACTGCTTTGGGTATGGAATTTTATGGGCAAAACGGTCGCTTTATTTTATTCATCAGTACCATTGCTGTGCTTACTTATCTCATTGTTACTCTAATTCATTGGGTTTACACGTTATCTCAATTAGGCAGGCTAAGAAATACATTAACGAAGATTGAACAAGTAGCAGACACTGCTTTACAAAACTATCGAGCTAATCCTCAAATGGGAGCTACTTGGCAAGGAAATTTAACAGCTCGATCTAAAAGTTTAAGTGCAGGAATTAGTGGTTATTTAACGCATATTGATATACAAACATTACAAAATAAAGCCGAAGATGCAAATTGCTATATTCATATTAATGTTCGCCCTGGGGAATTGATTGCACCTGATACCATTCTTTGTTTTATTGAAGGAAAGTTTGATGAACCAGAATCAATCAGAAATAGTTTTGTGTTCGATCAACAACGCACCTTTGCTCAAGATCCTAATTGGGGAATGATAGTGTTAAGTGAAGCTGCCCAAAAAGCATTATCGCCAGGGATCAATGATCCAGGTACGGCAATTAATGTGATGATGATTATGACATCTTTATTACTCAAAGAAGGTGAAAAGGATAAAAATACTAAAGAATTTGATCGACTTTCAATAAAATCAATTGATTGTGGTGAATGGATTCGAGATGCTTTTGCACCTATTTCACGTGATGGTGCAACTATTTTAGAAGTAAATTTAGTGATGCAAAAAATGTTGGCAAGTATTTGGCGAAATGCACCAGAACAAAAGCTCTCTCAAGCTGCATTTGATATGGCTGAGAACGCCCTGAAAAGAGCGGTACAGCAGATAGAATTTGAACCAGATGTTGAATTACTTAAACAAAAGCATAAATCCTTATTTCCATAGTTCCACACTAAATATATTGATAAAAATAGGCACTTTTATTTCAGTGCCTATTTTCAAGGAGCAATTATAGTACTACTAGGTACATTAATGTGATTTTAATACGCTGTAGTATTATAAACTCTTAGGAATACGGATCTTTTGGCCTGGGAAAATTTTATCCGCATCTTTGATAACTTCTTTATTAGCTTCAACAATTGCAGTGTATTTTGCACCATTACCATAAGCTTTTTCCGCAATTTTCCAAAGCGTATCGCCTTTTTCTATTACATAAAATTCATCATCTGTTGCTAATGGTTCACCACTTTCAATTTTAACTTCATCAATATTTACGTTATTGATACCCGCAATGTTTCCTGCCATTAACACCGCTTTTTCAATCGCAGCAGCAGTTGAAGCAACCCCACTAATTTTGGCTGTTCCATTTTCAACAGTCACTTTTACATCCTCAACACCTGGATTATCTTCAGCTAGGTGTTCAGTGACAACCTTCGATGCATCTTCTTCTTTATCAAATAATTTTTTACCAATATCGGCAACAAAATCAAATAAACCCATTATTAAATCCTCTGAATAAAAATAATATTTTTAGATTGAAATTCTTCAATCAATTAGTTAGATTACCCCAATTTAGAGAAGTTCCAAAGAGAAAAATTATGAAACTTGCAGAAGCTTTAATTGAACGTGCTGATTTACAACGTCGTTTATCACAATTAACCCAACGTTTACAACAAAATGCACAATATCAGGAAGGTGAAAAACCAACTGAAGATCCGAATGAATTATTAGTCGAGTACAGCGCAGTAGCTGAAAAGTTAAAAGTGTTAATTGTTAAGATTAATCTAGCCAATAACGCTGTCCAACTTACGAATGGTACAACAATGGTTGAAGCACTTGCTGAGCGTGATTTACTCAAAACAAAACATGCTATGTTAATAAGCCTTGCTGATGCGGCAATGCCAGAGCAAACACGATATAGTCGAAGTGAAATTAAGAGTTTATCGGCAGTGAATGTGAAAGCGATCAGAAAACAAGCCGATGAAGTGGCGAAACAGCACCGTGAATTGGATACTCAAATTCAACAAGCGAATTGGCTTAACGAGATCGAATAATTAGCAAAAAATTAGCGTAGCTATTATTTTAAGGTGAATACAACCTTTGCTTAGGGTAAAAGCATTAATTAACAGAAACGAAGAGCAGTTTCATTTTTTGAACAGTGTAGCTCTGTACACGTTATTCTGTATTGATATGGTGTAAATTGTATAACCTTGTATTGATTAAAATAATGGTGAGGGTGGGATAGGGGATCAAGCGGTCAGATTTGCAAAATAATTTGCAGATCTGACCGCTTGGTTTTTAGTTTTCTCTAGTTATCGCTCAGTTCTGACACCCTAAAATCGGTTTCATAATTTTGATCAGTCTTGGCGAATATGCGGTAGGCTTGAGTATTACCACATCCTGAAGCTGTCCAAATTTCTTTGACATAATCTGCAGTCTGTTGATCTGGTAGCAATTTAAATTCCTCGATTCTTGTATGAATTTCATCAATCTGTCCACAATCATAATGTGCTCGGAACATCATGCGGACACTTCGTTCTATATCACTTTTAAGTATGCTATCTGCGAAGCTATCGCCCGTATATTTAGTTGAAAATAGACAAGCGGTTAAAATTAATGGTGTGAGTAAGATGGCTTTTTTCATCGTTTATCTCTCTTGAGTAAGAATTAACAGGTAAAGAAATTATATTTAAAAATTAATGAGATAGAATACACATGAAGATTTTTTATCTTACCTATTTGATCGATTTCAATAAAATACCCTATTCAGCACGAAAATAAGATGAATTTGCAAAAAAACCGTTGGATCTGACCGCTTGTATTTTCAATTTATTGATTATTCCGTTAAAATTGACCACTTACATTTTATTTAATTGGGATTTGCAGTGAAACACGTCATTTTCTATTTACTCAGTCAGCAAAATGAAGGGGAATTATCCGCTCAAGCATTGCTTGCGTGTGATTTAGCTGCAAATGCTTGGCGACAAGGTAAGCGGGTTATCGTCACTTGTGAAACAGAAGAGCAAGCCTTATTAATTGATGAAGCACTATGGGCAAGAGATCCCGATGATTTTGTGCCACACAATTTATCAGGTGAAGCAACGACTTACGCGACGCCAATAGAAATTTCTTGGAAAGGTAAGCGTAATGCACAACGCCGAGATTTATTGATCTCATTGCAAAAAGAACTGCCTGAATTTATCAATAGTTTTAATCAGATTATTGATTTTGTCCCTGTTGATGAAACAGAAAAAGCACAAGCTAGGGAACGTTATAAGCAATACCGTCAGTTGGGCTGGCAGTTGAGTACAGAGAACGTATAGTCGTTTTACATTTATATGTGCAACATTGGAGTGAATATGATTGAAAGACTAAGTCAGCCATTGATAACAATTAATCCTAGTGTATTTGATAACTTTCACTGTGCGTTGATCAGTGCAGAACAAGAGCAAGAATATGGTAGATTTTCATTAGCTGATATTCGAGATTTATTTGGAAGTAGTCACTTTTTGTTCAAAGATGAAAATGAAGACTATACTTCAGTACTAAGAAATATCTTAGTCACTTTTGAAAATCCATTTATTGAAATTACTCAATTCAGTAAAACAGCATTTTTATTTTACAACAGTGATTTAACTAAACTGAAAGAAAGAGCAATAGCTTTATCTTACTTGTTTAATCAGAAAAAATTATTCATTTTTCCACAAGCTGAAAAACAGGCAACCTCGATTAGATTACAACAAGAAAAGCCGTTGCAATACACTGAAAAAGTCAAAGATTTTGAGCAATTTGAGCCTTTTGTTAATAAATTTTTTGAAATGTCTAACCCAAGAGAAATGTTAGATATCTCTTATAAAGAAAATAGACAGTTTATTAATTCAAGCCCGATATTTTTTAAAGGTGCTTTAGCAAATATGGGGGAAAGGATTGATGAAATTCTTAGCAATATAGTTAATGATGAATATAAAGTATAGCGAATAACAGACTTTTAAATGAATACATTAGAAAAAATTGATGAGCTAAAAAATAAATTAACACAATTGCGACCTCTTTCTATGGAAGAGGTCAAGCGTCTGCGTGAAGAGTTTATTATTGAGAGTAGTTATAATTCTAATGCCATTGAAGGAAATACGATTACGCTAAGGGAAACTGTCTTAATCTTAAAAGAAGGCATGACTATCGCAGAAAAACCAATGAGAGAACATTTAGATATTATTGGTTTTAAAGATGCGTTTAATTATATTTATAAATTAGTGGCTAATAATGAATTATTATCCGAGCGAGTAATTAAAGATATTCATTCGTTGGTATTAATGAATAGTGCCGAAAATCGAGGTGTATATCGAAAAATTCCTGTAAAAATATTGGGGGCTGAAAACGAAACAACAGCACCTTACTTAATTGCAGAAAAAATGGCGGAATTAATTGCCATTTATCAATCTAAACTGACCGCTTATCATCCCTTAGAAGCTATTACTTGGTTACATTTAGCTTTTGAGAGTATTCATCCATTTATTGATGGAAATGGAAGAACGGGACGTTTACTTTTAAATTTTGAGTTATTAAAACAAGGATATTTACCTGTTGATATCAAATTCTCTGACCGAGCAAAGTATTATCAATGTTTTGATGATTATCATAAAAATAATCAAGATATTCGCTCACTACTTAACTTAGTTAGCCATTATGAATTGAATGAGCTAGAGCGGTATTTACAGATATTAATTTAATTAAAGAATTATCAATATTAAGAATTTAAAAAAGAGAAAACCAATGACTAAACAATTTGAAATGGCAGATAGATTTGATTCTTCTGCAGTAGAACAAGCACTTTATAAACACTGGGAAGAACAAGGTTACTTTAAGCCTTCCCTCAATACGTCAAAACCGGGTTATTGTATTGCGATTCCACCACCGAATGTAACGGGTAGCTTACATATGGGACACGCTTTCCAACAAACATTAATGGATACTTTAATCCGTTTTAATCGCATGGAAGGTAACAATACCTTATGGCAAGCGGGTACAGACCATGCAGGGATTGCAACGCAAATGGTGGTTGAGCGTAAAATTGCCGCAGAAGAAGGTAAAACTCGTCACGATTACGGACGTAAAGCGTTCATCAATAAAATTTGGGATTGGAAAGCCCATTCAGGTGGCACAATCAGCCAACAAATGCGTCGTTTAGGTAACTCGGTCGATTGGGAGCGTGAACGCTTTACAATGGATGAAGGTTTATCTAACGCAGTAAAAGAAGTTTTTGTTCGTCTACACGAAGAAGGCTTAATTTATCGCGGTAAACGCTTGGTAAACTGGGATCCAAAATTACGTACGGCTATTTCTGATTTAGAAGTCGAAAATAAAGAGAGCAAAGGCAGTCTTTGGCATTTCCGTTATCCACTCGCGAATGGAGCAAAAACTGCTGAAGGAAAAGATTATTTAATCGTTGCAACCACTCGTCCCGAAACAATGTTAGGCGATACAGCAGTGGCAGTGCATCCAGAAGATGAACGTTATCAAGATCTGATTGGTAAAACTGTGATGCTACCACTCGCCAATCGTGAAATTCCAATTATCGCTGATGATTATGTGGATCGTGAATTTGGAACGGGTGTAGTAAAAATCACCCCTGCTCATGACTTTAACGACTATGAAGTGGGTAAACGTCACAATTTACCATTGGTGAATATCTTAACCTTAAATGCAGATATTCGTGATGAAGCTGAAATCTTTGGTTATAACAATAAGCCGATTGAAAATTACCCTGCCTTGATTCCTAACGACTATAAAGGTTTAGAGCGTTTTGCGGCTCGTAAGAAAATTGTAGCTGATTTTGATGCATTAGGTTTATTAGAAGAAATTAAACCACACGATCTCAAAGTGCCTTATGGCGACCGTGGTGGCGTACCAATCGAACCAATGCTAACAAACCAATGGTATGTGAGCGTAAAACCACTTGCGGAAGTGGCGACTAAAGCAGTAGAAGATGGTGAAATTCAATTCGTACCAAAACAGTATGAAAACCTGTATTTCTCTTGGATGCGTGATATTCAAGACTGGTGTATTTCTCGTCAATTATGGTGGGGACACCGTATCCCCGCTTGGTATGATGAAGACGGTAATATTTATGTAGCTCGCAATGAAGAAGAAGTACGTCAAAAATATAATTTAACTGCGGATCTCGTATTAAAACAAGATGAAGACGTATTAGATACGTGGTTCTCTTCAGGCTTGTGGACATTCTCTACATTAGGTTGGCCAGAGCAAACTCCAGAATTAAAAATGTTCCACCCAACAGACGTATTGATCACGGGCTTTGATATTATTTTCTTCTGGGTTGCACGTATGATTATGTTTACGATGCACTTTATTAAGGATGAAAATGGTAAACCTCAAGTACCATTCAAGACTGTGTATGTAACGGGCTTGATTCGTGATGAACAAGGTCAAAAAATGTCGAAATCAAAAGGGAACGTACTTGACCCAATTGATATGATCGATGGTATCAGCCTTGAGGATCTTCTCGAAAAACGTACTGGTAATATGATGCAACCGCAACTTGCAGAGAAAATTGCAAAAGCAACTCGTAAAGAGTTTGCGGATGGTATTTCAGCACACGGTACAGATGCCTTACGCTTTACATTAGCTGCATTAGCAAGTAACGGACGTGACATTAACTGGGATATGAAACGTTTAGAAGGTTATCGTAATTTCTGTAATAAATTATGGAATGCGAGCCGTTTTGTGCTGACCAATGAAAAATTGGATCTGAATGAAGGTGACGTTGAATATAGTTTGGCGGATCGTTGGATCAAATCTGAATTTAACCGTACCGTTGAAGCATTCCGTTCAGCACTGGCTCAATATCGTTTCGACCTCGCAGCGAATGCGATTTATGAATTTACTTGGAACCAATTCTGTGACTGGTATTTAGAGCTAACTAAACCGATTTTTGCACAAGGTACAGACGCACAAAAACGTGGTGCAAGTCGTACGCTTGTTCAAGTGTTAGAGCAATTATTGCGTTTAGCCCATCCAATTATGCCATTTATCACAGAAGAAATTTGGCAAAAAGTGAAAGGTTTTGCAGGCGTATCAGGCGATACCATTATGTTACAACCATTCCCTCAAGTGGATACGGCTAGCCTTGATGAAGTAGCAGAACAACAAATCGGTTGGATTAAAGAAGTAATTACCGCGGTACGTAATATCCGTGCAGAAAGTAATATCGCACCAAGTAAACCATTAGACCTGTTATTACGTCATGTGAGTGATGAAAATCGCAAAATTTTGGTAGAAAACGACCGCTTGTTAAAAACCTTAGCTAAACTTGAAACTATCCAAGTGCTAGGTGCTGATGAAAAAGCGCCACTTTCTGTCACTAAGTTAGTTGGCAAAGCGGAATTATTTGTACCAATGGCTGGCTTTATCAACAAAGATGCTGAACTCGCCCGTTTAAACAAAGAGATTGAAAAAATCCAAGGCGAAATTAAACGGATAGAAAACAAACTCAGCAACGAAGCCTTTGTTGCCAAAGCTCCAGAGCAAGTGATTGCGAAGGAAAAAGAAAAAATGCAAGGCTATCAAGAAGGACTAGAAAAACTGAGAATCCAGTTTAGCGAAATTGAAGCGTTGTAGGGTGTTTTGAAAAATGCGGTATTTTATACCGCATTTTTTCTTTAGAATCTGGATATTGGAATTATAGCTATGATAGAAAAAGATGTTAAAAAATATAAGAATATTAATATTTATTTAAATAATATGATGAATTTCATTAAATTTATTTCTAACTATTATTTAAATAAAAGAGAAAATAATTTATATGTTTTTGATCTTAATAAAGGAAAATCAATGATTTTTTCTGATTTCATAGAAAATAATTCTGGCATAAACTCTAAAAAACATGAAAAGTTAAAAGATTTTTTGACATATAAAATTAATGATAAATCTATTGAAGATAGGGTTTTTTTTAGACTTAAATCTCTTGGAGATTTTTCATATCCGCTAAAGATTAAAAATTCATATATAAACTCCATAATGTTTGAAGAGTGTATAGGTATTTTGAATGAAATATATAATTCATCTATTGAAAATGATGTTGTTGATGAAAATGATTTCTTTATAAGAAAAGTAGATCTGGAAAAAAACCAAAATATTGATGAATTTTTAGTTAATGTTAAAAATTTAAATGATGCTATCTATATTAGTTTATCTAATTTTATCTTTGAAAAAAACGCAAAAAATTTTACAATTAACTTTACAAAGATTATCTCATATTTTGTATTTTTTTGTTCTGTTTTGTTGTTTTTATTGGCTATTAGTTATTTAGAAAGAAGCGGATCTTCATTTTTATTGTATGATTTAAGCTTTAGTAATGGATTTAACTATTTTATATTTTTTATATCCGTATTTATTATAATTGTATCATCCTTTTTTTATGTTTACTTAATATTGCATTCTTTTAAGAATAATAAGTATATTGTATTTTCATTGCTTATATTTAGTTTAATTCTTGTTTGCGTATTGTTGAGGTCAATTATTCCAATTTTGGGTTTTTTGATTGTATCTTTAATTTTTGGTTTGTCGTTTATTTATTTTTTACTGCACAATAAAGATTATTTTTATATATTTTTTGTCATTGTTTTTATAATTTGTTTTTTTATGTATTTTATGCTTTTTAATAATTTTTTGGGTGTTAAAAATAAAATTAATATTTCTCCATTTATTTCAGTTGAAAACTTATCAATGGAACTAATCGGTATGAGAGATAAAAACTCTTCATTATACTGGATTAATCAAGATTATCTAAATATGCGAGGTTATGACTTTAAAATTAATAATATATATACTGTAAATAATCTAGAAAAAACATATAAGACAATTAAAGGTAAAATAATATTTAGAACAAGTGAGAGTGTTTTATTTCTACCAGAAGAACAACAAGATGAGTCACAAGCTTTCGTTATTCCAAAACAAGATATTTATAAATAGGAAACCAGAATGAACTTAAAACAACACAACCCAGCCCTAATCCTTATCGATCTCCAAAAGGCATTTGATAATGAAGCCTATTGGGGTGGTAATCGGAATAATAAAAATGCGGAAGAACATTGTGTCGCTATCTTAGAAAAATGGCGGGAGTTAAAATTGCCTATTTTTCATATTATGCATAGTTCGCAGAATCCTGAATCGTTATTACATGAATCAAATAATGGCTTTGAAATTAAGGATCAATTAAAACCATTAGCACATGAGCCTGTAATAAAGAAATCCGTGAATAGTGCTTTTATTGGGACGGATTTAAAAGCTCAATTAGATAAACAGAAGATTTCTCATGTGGTGATTGTTGGGCTTACGACCAACCATTGTGTTTCTACCACAACACGCATGGCGGGGAATTATGGGTATGTGACTTACCTGATTTCTGATGCTACGGCAACTTTTGATCGCATTGGTGTAAATGGTGAGCATTTTGATGCAGAACTTATCCACCAAACTACATTGGCTAACTTACATAACGAGTTTGCTCAAGTTATCGATACCAATACGCTGTTGAGTATTCTTTAATATTCATCCTTTCACGTCGATTCCTATATTATCAATATTTGCATATTGTATGTAGGATCTTACCGCTTATACATTACTCTAAGTTTGTAAATTTAAAGGAATTTAAGTTTATCTAACTAGTAAATCTCAATCCTTTACATTATAATTTCGAAACGATAATTGTTTTTATTTTTATTTATTATTAGAGGCTTGTATGCGACTAAATAAATTGGCTTTAGGAATTTTAACGGGAATCGCAGTTTCACACTATCCTGCTTTGGCAGAAGAAACTGAAGCACTAGATACGATAGTGGTGTCTGGAGATGATCAAGAAAATGTATTGGAAAAAAAAGTTGGGGAGACTCAAATTAATTCAACACGTTTAACTAAACAACAAGTTTCTGATAGCCGAGATTTAGTACGATATGAGACAGGTATTACTGTTGTTGAAACAGGACGAATGGGATCAAGTGGATATGCGGTACGCGGTGTAGATGAAAACCGCGTTGGTATTATGATTGATGGCTTACGCCAAGCCGAAACGCTAAGTTCTCAAGGTTTTAAAGAACTTTTTGAGGGTTATGGCAACTTTAATAATACTCGTAATGGTGCGGAGATTGAGAATGTACGTATGGCAACCATTACCAAAGGGGCTGACTCGATTAAATCAGGTAGTGGCGCTTTAGGCGGTTCCGTTTTATTTGAAACGAAAGATGCACGCGATTATCTTACGGAAAAAGATTGGCATGTGGGGCTAAAAAGAGGTTATCAAAGCAGTGATAATCAAGATATCTTATCTGCCACGCTTGCTGGACGCTATAAATGGTTTGATCTTCTTTTCATAAAAACCCGTCGTGAAGGACATGAATTAGAAAACTATTTCTATGATATTTATAAAAATAAAGAAGAAGATTTTTCTGCGGTTGGTGAGACTCGTGAGAAAGCCGATCCATATAGTATTAGACGTGATAGTACATTGGTTAAATTTGGTATTCAACCAACGGATGATCATCGCTTTAGTGTGATGTTAGATGATTCTAAAATTCATTCTGATGGCGATGATCTTTCTTATTCTTTTAGAATCAGTAATTTTTTAGATAGCTATCGCCGTGGTGAAAGAAAGACTCACGATAAATCTCATCGTCGTAATGTTCAATTCGCCTATGAAACCTTTACACAAACACCTTTCTGGGATCATGCTAAAGTTGCCTATTCTTCTCAAAAAATCACAAATAACGCGAGAACGGATGAATTCTGTGATGGTCCACAATGTATTTCTATCCTAAATCCTGCTGGATTACACTTGGATGATAGTAGCGGTACTTATAAAACCCTAGATAAAGATAATGGGGAAATTAAGGCTGAAAAAGATGGATGGTATGATACCTATTTAAACTCAAAAGGTGAAAATATTGATGATGGTGTTGCACTATTTCCTGTTGAAAGAACCTATATTGACTGTACAAAATTAGATTGTAGTAAACCTTTCGATGTACTTGTTCGTAGTGATGAAAATTGGAACAATGTTTACGCATTTCAAGCTAGACCTATTGTTAGGAAGTCTATTGGCGGTAAGGAATATGGCGTTATTGAACGTAAGTATAAGGAAGTTGAATCGTGGTTAGGCGGTAAAACTAAACAATATGAAGATTTATCTTTTGCCTTTCCAAAATCTGCTGGCTATAGCCGTGATGATTTCAATGATCGTGATTTAAATACAGATACTAAACAAATAAATCTTGATTTTGATAAAGAGTTTTCTACTTGGAATGTTGAACATCTTCTCAAGTATGGTGGACTTTATAGTAAAACAGATAAAAGTATGGTAAATAAAGATGGCTATCGTGGTATGAATGTACAATGGTGGGCTGACAACTTTTTCTGTGCAACACAAAATATCGATAATTACCCTGATATTACCTATGATCCAAGACCAGATAACTGGCCAACCGGATCTTGTGGTGGGAATTTAAGAGAAAATACGAATAATATTTTTAGTTATTTGATTCCTGTAAAAACGAAAAATACTGCATTATATTTAAGTGACAACATCACATTAACGAACTGGCTTAATTTAGATCTTAATTATCGTTATGACAAAATAAAACATAAACCAAGATATAATACTAATGTACCAGTACCTAAAGGAATGATTGCTGGGATTTTTGTTCCGTTACCAGGCAATGCCTATGGTACCAATGCAGAATGTGGATATAACACAGAATGTATGGATAACAATGTTGCAGAAAATTTATCTATTTTATTAAAGAATAAAACCTATAAACATCATTCTTACAATATTGGTTTGAATTTTGATCCTTTGGATTGGATGCGTTTCCAAGTTAAATATTCTAATGGATTTAGAGCGCCAACTTCTGATGAAATGTTTATGACATTTAAACATCCAAGTTTCTCTATTGCACCAAATTCAGAACTAAAACCAGAAATAGCGAAAACTAAAGAGTTAGCATTAACTTTCTATAAAGATCAAAGTTTTGTGACCTTTAGTGCATTCCAAACAGATTATGATAACTTTATTGATCTAGTATTTGCGGGAGAACGCCCTGTTGATGTAGGTAGTGCAATAAATTATCCTTTCTATCAAAACCAAAATAGAGACAGTGCCAAAGTTAAAGGAATTGAGATCAATTCTCGTCTTAATCTAGGTGATGTATATTCAACATTAAATGGATTCAGACTTGGCTATAAATTAACTTATCAAAAAGGCCGCGTGAAGGGCGTTGATCTTGATGATCAAGTACGTGATTTACCAATGAATGCAATCCAACCTACAACAATGGTTTATAACGTTGGTTATTCAACTCAAGATGATAAATATGGTATTGATTTCTTTATTACCAATGTGGCAGAGAAAAAACGTGGCGATACCTATAATATGTATTGGAAAACTCAGCAAGGTAATGGAAGTTTAGTTAAAGGCGAGCCTGTCACTGATAATAAATTATCATATCGTAATAAACGCTATACAACAATTGATGCGATAGCTTACGCTAGACCAATTAAAAACTTATTAGTTACTGCAGGTGTTTATAACTTGACTGATGAGAAATATGTCACATGGGATTCTGCTCGTTCAATTCGTGCAATTGGCACAGTTAATCGAATTGATCAGAATACAGGAGCCGGATTTAAACGTTTTTATGCACCAGGTAGAAATTTCAGAGTTAATGCAGAACTTACATTCTAATTATTCTTAAGTGAGTAAAAAGATCCAGTTAGTGCTGGATCTTTTTTTTAGCTAAATAACACACTCGATAAGCCAATAACGAGTACAAATATTAGTAACCAAATCAGATGAAACTTAATACTTTTACGATTAATTTCTGCATTTTCTAGGCGACGTTGTTCAAGCTTTTGTTTATAAATTTCTAAATCTGCTTCTTTAAATGAAAAGCCACAATGTGGGCATTGTTCAACGGAATCACTAATTTTTTTCCGACATTCTGGACAACGATTTAATGCCATATTATTTCCTATTAATAATGTTAAGTAATGAATTTGCAAAAAGTTCTGGACTTGCTTGATGTGTATTATGTCCCGCTTTGGCGATTAATTGATAGGGTAGATTATATTGTTTTGCTATATTTTTAAATTTTTCATCTTTTTCACCAATAAGAAATTGAATATTTCTACTCTCCCATGGGAAATTTCCGTAAAAATCTTGTTTGGCTAGGCTAGTTGCTTCAAGCATTGATGCAATCTGCTTTCCATCATTATTTTTTTGCCTTGTTTCGATTAGATCTAACCGCTTGTCAGGATCTAAATTAGCGAATACAGGTTGATGATACCAATCAGTTAATACCGTGTTTAAATTTTCTGTTCGAAAACGTTCTCCCCATGCCTTATCATTTTCCCAACGTAATGCTTTTTCTTCATCGGTTTTTAAACCGATGTTTGCACCTTCGAGGATTGTACCTAATAAGTTAGATGGGTTCATTTGGAGAGTATAGTCAAGAGCAATCCTTCCACCGAGCGAGTAGCCAACTAACCAAAAAGGTTGTTGATCTAAGAGATGATTAAGAGTTTTATCTAAAATAGCTCTCATATCTTCAAAACCTTGGCAGTGAATGTTTTTACTGAATGCGTGAAAAGGAAGATCGAGAGTAAGCGGTCGGATGCGGGGAATATTTTGCAAATAGTGAACAACACAGACCCAATCTTGTTGAGAACCGAGTAACCCGTGGAGAAACACCACGGGTGTACCAGATGTTTTATGCCATTGATAAGCGAGCATATTAGTCAATTTTAGCGCGAGAGATTTGCTCTAATAAGGATTTAAATAAACTACTACCCTCTTGATCATTGACTTTGATTTCAACGATAGTGACTCCTTTTCGAATATAAGCTTGTTTTAATTTTGTGCTTAAATCTGCCCAAGTATATGGTCTAAGATAGTCTAAACCAAACATCGCTGCAATTTGTGAGAATTCTAAATTATGAGATAAGCGGTAGTATTTCTCTTTAACCTTAGGATCGACAGGTAAAATATCAAAAATTGCCCCGCCATTATTATTAATCACAAATAAAATCGTTGGTACCGTAATTTGGCGAAGAAGAGCAACAGAATTGAGATCATGTAATGCTGAGACATCACCAATAAAACCAATTGTTGGAATTTCACTACCGTTAGCGACGCCTGCCATGGTTGCAATTAAGCCATCAATACCGCTTGCTCCACGGTTAGTGTAAACGGGGTAGCCTTCTGGTAATTTGCATAATGCATCGACTAAACGAACGAATAAACTATTGCCTAAGAAAAGGTTACCATTGGTTGGTAATACACGTTCAATATGATGTGCAAGTGCTGCTTCGTTTAGGTTTCCACCAACTTGTTTCTCAATAAAATCTGCACAGAATTGAGATAATGCTAATGGTTCAAGTAACCATGGTTTTTGACGAAGTGGTGGATGCACACGCGTAAAATGATGGGCTTTAGCCACAAAACGAGTTTGATGGTGTGCATTCGGATTGAGATAATCTTGTGATTCTTCCACAACCCAATATTCACCCCTAAATGCAGTTAAAAATTGATTAACACGTTTACTCACAATTTGTGAGCCAAATTGCACCACAATATCTGCTTGTAATAAACGTTGCTCAACAGTTTTATTGGATAACCAAATATCTGCGTAAGGTAAATTTGTTTCAACCCCAGATTGCACATCCGTAATTAAGCACCAACCGAGTGTTTCTGCCCAAGATTTCAATCCCATGCCTTGTTCTAATGGCAATTTACCGACAACAACGACACCGCGTTTTGTTCGCCAATAATCCCAATGTTCATGCATTAACACGTCTTTTTGATTTGCTTGGCGATCTATCCATTGTGTTTTAGGTTGGTTTAACCAACGTTGAATTGGCGCAAGCCAAGGATCTTGTTCAATTGCCTGTTCATCGGCTTCGTATAGTGGTTCAGCAAAAGGCGCATTGACATGAACAACACCACTTTGTTGTGCTTGTTTCACGCAAGCATGCTCAATGACTGAAACAAGCCAATTAGCACTAAAGTTAGGGCTTGCTTTGGGTAAATTGACTGAGGCAACAGTATATTCGCCAAAAATATTTTGTTGTTGAATTGCTTGGTTTGCCCCACAGCCAATAAGTTCTGGTGGGCGATCTGCCGTTAATACAATTAATTTATGATGGGTAAGTTGAGCTTCAATAATTGCTGGAAATAAGTTAGCCACAGCGGTGCCTGAAGTGACAATAATCGCCACAGGATCTTTGGTCGCTTTTGTTAATCCAAGGGCATAAAAAGCAAGCCCTCTTTCATCAAAATGGGTATGACACTCTGCTTGATTTTGATTTTCTAAGTGTAAAGCTTCTAATGTTAATGGCGTAGAACGTGAGCCAGGGGCAATACAAAAATGTTTAACACCATATCGAAGGAGGGCATTCAAGACAACTCTAGCCCAAGAACGGTTAAAGGTGCTGGTATTTATCATCATTTTTCTTCCCTTTAATTTTGTAAAATATAAGCGGTTAGATTGTAACAAATTTTTGCAAAAATAAGATCGAATTTAACCGCTTATTGAAAATAAATCCAGTATTATTCTATTAATAATTATAAGAATATTGTACTCGTACTTATTTTCAGAAATTAAAGGGTGATTTTAGTTAATACAAAATCAATATCTTTATCGCCTCGTCCTGATAAATTCACTAATAAGCGTTTTTCTGGGCCAAGTTCTTTAGCTCGTCGTAGGGCATAAGCAACAGCGTGGGAACTTTCGAGGGCTGGGATGATTCCTTCTTCACGAGATAAACGCAGGAAGGCATCTAAACATTCTTTATCTGTAGCGATTTCATATCGACCTCGCCCAGTATCTTTTAAATAACAATGTTGAGGACCTACACCAGGGTAATCTAAACCTGAGGCAATAGAGTGTACTTCTGCAGGCGTGCCATCTTCTTCTTGTAGGTAATAACAATTAAAGCCTTGGATATTACCGAATTTTCCTAATGATAAGGTAGCCGCGTGGCGACCTGCTTTATCTAACCCTTCGCCTGCGGGTTCGACGCCTACTAGATCCACGGATGGTTCATCAATAAATGCATTGAACAACCCGATAGCATTAGATCCTCCACCAACACAAGCGATCACTTCATCAGGTAATCCGCCATATTGGCTTTCAAATTGAGCTTTAGCCTCATGTCCCACTATACTTTGGAAATAGGCCACCATTTCTGGATAAGGGGCTGGACCGACAACCGATCCAATGGCAAACATACTTTCATCAAGTTGTTCCATATAAGAGGCAAAAGCACTATCTACCGCTTCTTTTAAGGTTCCTGCACCTTCTGATACTGGCACTAATTTAGCGCCTAAAATTTTCATACGAGAAACATTTGGATGCTCTTTGGCAATATCAACGACACCCATGTGAATTTCACACGCCAAGCCAAGTAATGCAGCTGCGGTGGCTAAAGCGACACCGTGCTGTCCTGCGCCTGTTTCCGCAATCACTTTTTTCTTACCTAATTTTTTAGCTAATAATACTTCACCAATGCAATGATTGATTTTATGAGCTCCCGTATGGTTGAGATCTTCTCTTTTTAAAAAAATCTGAGCCCCTGATTGAGAAAGTGTTCTTGCATGATAAATAGGGCTTGGGCGTCCTACAAATGTGGCTTGAAGACGTTTCATTTCAGCGATAAATTCTTCGTCATGAATAATTTTACGAAATCCTTCTTCGATTTCTGCTAATGCTGTAACTAATGCGGGGTGTTGAATTTTCCCGCCGTGTTTTCCAAGATTGCCGTTTTGATCTGGCGTGATAAATGGGTTGAGTGATTCTTGAGCCATGTTTCTTCCTTATAACATTTTGTATTATTAAACTATTTTAATAGTACAACATAAATAAAAAAGAATATAGGGTTTATTCTATAAAAATTCTATAACAGGTATCTAGAAATGATGGACCACACAATAATAATTCCCTCGTAGCCAAAATCTTTTTTAATAATACATATAGAAATTCTTATCGTATTCAACACATAGTATAAAAAATAATACAATGCTAACCTAATAATTATAGAGGGAATAAGTAGAGAGGGATATGGTTGCAAAAACCCCGATATTGTAATATCGAGGTTCTGTATTTGGTGGAGATAATCGGGATCGAACCGACGACCTCTTGAATGCCATTCAAGCGCTCTCCCAACTGAGCTATATCCCCAAAAGCGGGAGAGATAATATGCTCTCTCACTTTTTCTGTCAATGTGAAAATTTAAACACTTTATTGAGTGTTTAAAAACTAGCTAGCATTCGCTTGGATAAAGTTAATAGCTTTCTCAATACGAGTAAGAGTACGCTCTTTACCTACTAATTTTGCGGTAATATCCATTGATGGTGATTGCCCTGTACCAGTTACAGCTAAACGGAATGGCATACCGACTTTACCCATCCCAATTTCTAATTCTTGGGCTGTTTGATTCATTGCCTCATGAATATTTTCTACAGTCCAATCAGTACAAGTGGTCAGTTTCTCTAAAAGTTTTGTAAGTGGTGCAATTGCTGCTTCTTTGAAGTTTTTAGCTACTGCTTTTGCATCGTAAGCATCAAAATCTTCATAGAAATAGCGACTTGCTGTTGCCATTTCTTTTAAGGTCTTACAACGTTCTCCAAGAACACTGACAATTTCGCTAAGAGCAGGACCATTTGAATAATTGATGGCTTGGTCTTTCATATGCCATTCTAGGTGTTTAGCCACATACTCAGGATCTAAGGAACGAATATAATGTTGGTTGACCCATTGCAACTTATCCGTATTAAATGCACTTGCAGAACGGCTCACCGCTTCAAGATTAAATAAATCAATCATTTCTTCACGGCTAAAGATTTCTTGGTCACCATGCCCCCAACCTAAACGAACAAGATAGTTAACTAATGCTTCCGGCAAATAGCCATCATCTCTATATTGCATTACGCTAACTGCGCCGTGACGTTTCGATAATTTTTGTCCATCATCCCCTAAAATCATTGAAACGTGAGCATAAGTTGGAATAGGTGCGCCTAATGCTTTCAAAATATTAATTTGGCGGGGTGTATTATTGATATGATCTTCACCTCGCACAACGTGAGTAATGCCCATATCCCAGTCATCTACCACGACACAGAAATTATAAGTTGGTGAACCATCGGTACGACGAATGATGAGATCATCTAATTCACCATTGCTAATTTCAATACGTCCACGAACAGCATCTTCAAACACAACTGAGCCTTCTGTTGGGTTCAAGAAACGTACCACATGAGGCGCATTTTTATTATCAGGAGTAGGATGAGTTAAACAATAGCGGTCATAGCGAGGTTTTTCTTTGTTGGCTTCTTGTGTATGACGAAGTTCTTCTAAACGCTCTTTTGTACAATAGCAACGATAAGCAAGTCCTTGTTCTAACATTTGATCAATGACTTGGTTATAACGCTCAAATCTTTTAGTTTGATAAAAAGGGCCATGTTCCCATGATAAATTCAACCATTCCATTCCTTCAAGGATCGCCTGTGTTGCTTCTGGGGTAGAACGCTCTAAATCG
Source organism: Otariodibacter oris (assembly GCF_009684715.1). Classification (NCBI taxonomy): domain Bacteria; kingdom Pseudomonadati; phylum Pseudomonadota; class Gammaproteobacteria; order Pasteurellales; family Pasteurellaceae; genus Otariodibacter; species Otariodibacter oris. The sequence continues at coordinate 1,758,670 of NZ_CP016604.1, forward strand.
GTGTCTTCAATACGTAATACAAATTCACCTCGGTTGTGTTTTGCATATAACCACGAATAGAGTGCTGTTCTTGCTCCACCAACATGTAAATAACCTGTTGGACTTGGTGCGAAGCGTGTTCTCACTTTTACATTTGGATCAAGAGGGAAAAGGGTTTCAATTTTCATTTTATATTTCACTATTTATTAAGACAAAGATGGATCTATTCTACTCTACCTGAACGGGAATAGTAGTAAAAAATGCAGTAAATTGATGATTTTTGCGACGAATAATAGTATTTTTATAAAAATTGATTGACTGAAATATTAAGCTCCCTATAATGCTGTCCCACAACAACGGGCGATTAGCTCAGTTGGGAGAGCACCTCCCTTACAAGGAGGGGGTCACTGGTTCGAGACCGGTATCGCCCACCACTCTATTTCAATATAGTTTGTTCTGTTGTTGTAGCTTAAACTAACGGGCGATTAGCTCAGTTGGGAGAGCACCTCCCTTACAAGGAGGGGGTCACTGGTTCGAGACCGGTATCGCCCACCACTCTTTAGTTTAAGTTCCCATGATTTTAAGTCTCAAGTGGGCGATTAGCTCAGTTGGGAGAGCACCTCCCTTACAAGGAGGGGGTCACTGGTTCGAGACCGGTATCGCCCACCACTTAAGACTTAAGTCAGCCGATTATAACCTATGTGTTATCATTCGGGCGATTAGCTCAGTTGGGAGAGCACCTCCCTTACAAGGAGGGGGTCACTGGTTCGAGACCGGTATCGCCCACCATTTTATCCTATCAATACTATTTTCAAGTTATTATTCTATTATTTTATCCCTTTGTCTCCCTCAATTTTTACACTAGATTTGAATCATTTTATTACTGTAATATTGTGATATTATTTCCCCTAAATATATTTCTTTTATGTTATTTTCTTAATTATTCACTAAAATAAAACAGTCTATATACTTTGTGATTTTATGAGTTAATTTTAACTTTTTTGTTTGTTATTTGTTCTTTTTTTGCTTTATGTTTATACTAGTTTTTTTTGTAATTAGGTTAAATAGATAATTTTTTACTAAAATAAATATTGAATATTATTTATATTTATCAAATAGTTATATTTTATTTTTGTATTTTTATAACAATGTTTGATATATGTGGTTGTTTTGTTTAAAAATTGTTTATTTTTTGTAAAAAAATATTTTGTGATTTTTTTTTAAAAGTTGTATGATTGCTTCCGGTCGAGTAAAAAATACTTGCTGACATGGTTTGTAACAATATAACTATGCCTGGAAGAATGAATTAACAAAAGGATAGTTCTTTTAGGAAAAATGCCATAGATTTAAGACATTCTTCTGTTAATTCTCTAAATATAAATTCTAAATAATTATGCAGGAGAAAAATTATGTCATCTAATCAATTAACAGTTCGTGATGTTGTTATTCAAATGTTACGTGATCTTGGTATTAAAAGAGTTTACGGAAACCCAGGTTCTACAGAACTTGCTTTTTTAGGCGATTGGCCAGACGATTTTGATTATGTATTAGGTTTACAAGAAGCATCAGCGATTGCAATGGCTGATGGTGATGCTCGTGCGACAGGTCGCCCAAGTTTTGTTAACGTACACTCAGCTGCAGGTATGGGTAATGGATTAGGTAATCTATTTACTGCATATAAAAACCAAGTACCAATGGTTGTTATGGCGGGTCAACAAGGTCGTTCATTACTATCTTCAGAAGCTTATCTTGCAGCAGAGAATGCGGCGGATTTTCCAAAACCTTATGTAAAATATTCTGTTGAACCAGCAAATGCACAAGATGTGCCAGCTGCATTAGCGCGTTGTTTTGAAGTAGCAATGCAACCTCCATATGGTCCAACATTCATTTCAATTCCTAATGATGACTGGGATAAACCTTGTGAACCTTATAAAGTAGTAAATGCACTTGGTTTTGGTGCAGCTCGTGAAAGTGGTTTGCAAGAAATGGCGAAAGCATTAGTGGGAGCAAAACGTCCAGCGATTGTATTTGGTACAGAAATGGATATTTTTGGTGCTTACGATAATGGGGTTAAATTAGTAGAGCGTACAGGTGCAACCGCTTATATCGCACCAGTAGCAGCTGCTGCGGCATTCCCAGAAAATCACCCACAATTTGGTGGTTTCTTACCAGCGATTCCAATGGGCTTATCAAAAATGCTAGAACGCCATGACGTTGTGGTTGTTATTGGTGCACCAGTATTTACTTTCCACATGGAAGGTGAAGCGCCAGTACTTAATAGTCCAGATACTCGTATTTTACACTTAACAGCAGATTCAGGTGCAGCAGCGAGAGCAAGAGCAGAATTAAGCTTAGTCGGTGAATTAAAAGAATCAATTGATAAATTAGTTGCGCTTCTTCCAGAAAAAGCAGCGAATGTAGAAGCACCTTTAGCGGTATCTCGTCCAGTATTAGATAAAGAAGAAGGCATGCCATCAGCAGCTTATGTATTATCACGTATTTCTGAATTAATGCCAGAAGATGCAGTTCTTGTTGAAGAAGCACCATCTCATCGTCCAGCAATGCAACAAAACTTACCAATCAAACAACAAGGTGGATTCTTCACTATGTCTAGTGGTGGTTTAGGTTATGGTTTACCTGCATCAGTCGGTGTGGCATTAGCTCAAGCTGACAATCAAGATAAACGTAAAGTGGTTGCTTTGATTGGTGATGGTTCTATGCAATATTCAATTCAAGCATTATGGACTGCTGCTCAACGTGGTCTTCCAGTGACTATTATTGTACTTAACAATGGTGGATACGGTGCGTTAAAAGCATTCTCAAAAATTATGGGCGCAGAAAATGTACCAGGAGTTGATTTACCGGGCATTGATTTAACAGAAATCGCAAAAGGGTATGGCTGTAATACTTCTCGTGTTGATAATGTCGCTGATTTAGATGAAGCGATCAAAAAAGCGTTAAGCGATCCACATACTCACTTAATTGATGTCATTGTTGATCCAAGTAAAGGCCAAGTATATTAATATTGGAGGGTTAAATAATGTTCGATACTATAATTAGTGCATTATTACCTATCTACGTTGGTATCGCGTTAGGTTTTTTCGCAGGGAAGCGTGGTATAGTTGATAATCAAAATGTAAAATCAATAAACATGATGTTGATGACATTTATGGTGCCTTTAACCATGTTTATTGCCATTGCACGTACTCCTAGAGATTTGATCCTCCCTAATTTACCACTTATTTTGGTAATAGGATCGTCTATGCTTGTCATGTTCTTTGGGACCTTATTTATACAACGTAAGTTCTTTGGATTTGGGTTGACTGATGGGGTTGTACAAGCGTTAATCGTTGCTTTTCCTAACTTCGCTTCTTTGGGTATACCATTATTATTACCTTTATATGGTGACCAAGCGGCATTGCTTGCTGCGACAGGAATTGTGTCAGGATCGATCTTTGTAACACCTATTGCGTTGTCTTTATTGAGAATGGGTAGTGCGATTGACTCAGGAGCACAAGTTTCTGTAGGTAAAGAGTTTTTGAAAGCACTTTCTGGTGCAGTAAGAACACCGGTATTTTTCTTCCCTATTCTTGGCTTGATCTGGTCAGTATTGGGGCTTCAAATGCCAAGTTTTGTACCAACTTTATTTGGACCAATTACTCTTGCAACAGGTGGGGTAGGGCTATTTATTACAGGTCTATTACTTTCCGCACAAAAGATACAATTGAATGTTAATGTAACACTAAGTGCTATCTTAGCGAATGTTGTTCAACCTTTAGTGGGTCTTGGTATTGGATTATTACTAGGGATTGAATATACAACAGCAGCACGTGCAGCTATCCTTATGGCTATTCCATCAGCATTCTTTGGTTTAGTGTTTGGTGCATTAGTAAACTCTCGCCCAGCAGTAGCAGGTGCAACATTACTTCTATCTTCGATAGGTGGTATTCTTACCCTCGCAGTGTTCTTAGGTTGGTTAGTCTAATATAAGTTTTGCCCAATCTATAAATCAGCCATCTCATGAGGTTAACTTGTGAGATGGCTTTGTAATATGAGTAAAATATTCACTTAAACCGACCGCTAGTAAATAAATTTTGCGATCTGTATCGAATATTTTTCTTTCCTTGCTTTGAAAATCTTGTAAAAATAACTAGCCTAATCAGCAAGACACAAGTAGAATTTGCTCCCTTTAATTCTTGCAAAACTAACCTTTTGCCATAATCCGTGTAATAACGAGGCTATTTTTAATGTCTGAAACAATACAAGCAACGAATATTAGTTGCACAACCACTAAACAAGAAAAAATTAATTTATTAGATTTAAACCGCCAACAAATGCGAGAGTTATTTGCAGATATGGGTGAGAAACCTTTTCGTGCAGACCAATTGATGAAATGGATTTATCATTTTGGTGAAGATAACTTTGATAATATGACGAATATTAACAAAGCATTGCGTGAGAAGCTAAAACAAGTTGCTGAAATTAAAGCACCTGAGATTGCAGTAGAACAACGTTCTTCAGACGGTACAATCAAGTGGGCAATGCAAGTGGGCGATCAGCAAATTGAAACGGTATATATTCCAGAAGACGATCGAGCGACATTATGTGTTTCTTCACAAGTCGGTTGTGCCTTGGCTTGTACATTTTGTTCTACAGCACAACAAGGTTTTAATCGTAATTTATCAGTTTCAGAAATTATTGGCCAAGTTTGGCGTGCTTCTAAAATTGTGGGGAATTTCGGTGTAACGGGTGTCCGACCTATTACTAATGTGGTAATGATGGGCATGGGAGAGCCATTACTTAATATGAGTAATGTGATTCCATCAATGGAAATTATGTTAGATGATTTTGCGTATGGTTTATCAAAACGCCGAGTTACACTTTCCACCTCTGGTGTCGTACCGGCATTAGATAAGATGCGTGATCAGATTGATGTGGCTTTAGCTATTTCACTTCATGCACCTAACGATGAATTGCGTAATGAAATCGTGCCGATTAACAAAAAATATAATATTAAAATGTTAATTGATTCAGTGAATGAATATTTAAAAGTTTCTAATGCTAATCATGGTAAGGTGACGATTGAATATGTGATGCTAAATCAAGTGAATGATGGCGTAGAACATGCTCATCAATTAGCACAGGTATTGAAAAATACGCCAAGCAAAATCAATTTAATTCCGTGGAATCCGTTCCCTGAAGCACCTTATTCAAAAAGCTCAAATACACGCATTGATCGTTTCCAAAAAACATTAATGGAATATGGGTTTACTGTAACGGTTAGAAAAACACGCGGTGATGATATTGATGCTGCTTGTGGTCAGCTTGCGGGAGAAGTGATTGACCGTACGAAGCGTACAATGGAAAAACGTAAGTTTGGTCGCAATATATCCGTAGCGACACATTAATCTTTTGATAGCGAATAGTTCACTATATTCGCCATATTTAGTCTTAAGTAGCCATAGAGGTCATTATGAAATTTGCAAAATATTCTCAGAATCTAACCGCTTTTATGGCTGTTTTATGGCTTGCTGGTTGTACCATGCAAACAAATGAGTCTGTTTAATTTGAGCGTTCTGAAGCTGTAGAGGCGAGAGTAAAATTAGCTTTAGCTTATTTAGAGCAAAATGATTTTCCTAAAGCTAAGCAAAATATTGATACAGCGATGGAGCATGATATTAATGATTATCTCCCACATTCTGTATTAGCTTATTATTATCAGCAAGTAGGTGATACTAACAAGGCAGAAAAAGCCTACCAAGCTGCCATTCAATTAAGCCAAAAACAGAATCATAATACTCAAGCATCTCCTGATATCCTGAATAATTATGGGACATTTTTATGTAAACAAGGGAAGTTTGAACAAGCTTATAGCCAATTTAATTTAGTGTTGGAGAGTGAACAGCCTTACTACCATCAATCAGATACTCTAGAGAATTTGGCACTTTGCGCCTATGAAGCTGGAAATCATCAGCTTAAAGAAGACGCTCTAACACAATTAGTCAAATTAGATACCAATAGAGCGGAAAAACTGAGAAAGTTACTTAAATAGCTTGTTTCACTCTCGTTTCTATCTGTTTTAATCCATTTAAACGTGTACTGGTTAAATGGCGAGTGATATTGAGATCATCAAATAATTTTTGAATATTAAATGATTGAAGTTCCGCAATAGATTGGTCTGATAATGCGGTGATGGCAATAAATAATAAACCTTGCATTAATCTTGCATCACTATAAGCATTGATCATTCTTGGCTCTGCTTGAAACTCAAACCATAATCGACTTTCACAACCATGAATTTCTGGCCATTGTGTAAGTTCTTCTTCGGTTGGTTTTGGAAGTTTTTTACTTAATTGAATCAATAAGCGGTATCTTTCTTCCCAAGATTTGCAATTTGTAAATTGCATATAAATTTCATCAAGTGACATACTTTCTCCCATATTTAGCAAAAGATTGTAACGATCTCACCGCTATTTGTTAATCTCTTTATTTATACAATAGGCAATTTTTGCTAAAATCTATTAAGTTAACGATTTTTATATAAGGAACACAGAATGGCAGTTATTCCAATGGTAGTTGAGCAAAGTTCGAAAGGTGAACGAGCTTATGATATCTACTCTCGTTTATTAAAAGAACGCATTATCTTCTTGAATGGTGAAGTAGAAGATAACATGGCGAATTTGATCGTGGCACAATTACTTTTCCTTGAATCAGAAGATCCTGAAAAAGATATCAGCATTTATATTAACTCGCCGGGTGGATCTGTGACAGCGGGTATGGCAATTTTTGATACGATGAATTTTATTAAACCTGATGTGAGTACAGTTTGTATTGGACAAGCGTGTTCAATGGGCGCTTTTTTACTCTCAGCTGGTGCTAAAGGTAAGCGTTTTGCATTACCACATGCAAGAGTGATGATTCATCAACCATTAGGTGGTTTCCGTGGACAAGCGTCTGATATTCAAATTCATGCACAAGAAATTTTAAAAATTAAGCAAACATTAAATCAACGTATGGCAGAACATACAGGGCAACCTTTGGAAAAAGTAGAAAAAGATACCGATCGAGATAACTTTATGTCTGCTGAAGAAGCAAGAGCTTATGGTTTAATTGATGCAGTGATGACACATAGAGATGGTAAATAATGAGTAATTTTGAAAAAGAGCCACATTGTAGTTTTTGTGGAAAACGACGTTCAGAAGTGGATGCCTTAATAGAAGGTACGGAAGGTTATATTTGTAATGAATGTATTGAGGAATCTTATGCTTTATTAAATTCAGATGAGGATTTATTGAGTGAAGATGATGAAAAACAAGAAGGGCAAGTTTTTGATAAAGTGCCAACTCCTCATGAGATCCATGCACATTTAGATGAATACGTAATTGGGCAGTCCCATGCGAAAAAAGTGTTGTCTGTTGCGGTTTATAACCATTACAAACGCTTGCGTAATGCTTTAGCTGATAATAAAGAAAGTGAAGGGGTTGAATTAGGTAAAAGTAACATTTTATTAATTGGACCAACAGGAAGCGGAAAAACATTATTAGCAGAAAGTTTAGCTCGTCGTTTAAATGTCCCTTTTGCTGTGGCGGATGCAACCACATTAACTCAAGCAGGTTATGTGGGTGAAGACGTTGAAAATGTAATCCAAAAATTACTCATGAAATGTGATTACGATCCAGAACAAGCTGAAAGAGGGATTATCTTTATTGATGAGATCGATAAAATCACCCGTAAATCAGAAAATCCATCTTTAACACGTGATGTTTCAGGGGAAGGTGTACAACAAGCATTATTGAAACTTGTTGAAGGAACCGTTGCGAATATTAATCCACAAGGTGGTCGTAAACATCCTAAGCAAGAAACAATTCCTGTCGATACCTCTAAGATTCTATTTATCTGTGGCGGAGCTTTTGCGGGTTTGGATAGAATTGTTGAAGCAAGAACAAATAAACAAGGTGGGATCGGTTTTGGTGCTGAATTGAAGAAAGATAAAGATCGTGAAGCACTCTCTGACCTATTTAAACAGGTTGAACCAGAAGATCTTGTAAAATTTGGCCTTATCCCTGAATTAATTGGTCGTTTGCCAGTAATTACACCTTTAGAAGAGTTAGATGAAGAAGCATTAGTTAAGATTCTTACAGAACCTAAAAACGCGATTATTAAGCAATACCAAGCCTTATTTAATATGGAAGGGGTAGAGTTAAAATTCACCAAAGATGCTTTACTTGCAATGGCTCAAAAAGCGATTTCACGTAAAACAGGTGCGCGTGGATTACGTTCTATCGTTGAGGATTTATTGCTTGATACGATGTATGATCTTCCTTCACTTAATGCGAAAAAGGTGACGGTAGGTAAAGCGGTCGTCGAAAAAGGTGATAAACCAAAAATTGAATAATCAATAACATAGATTTAGAAAAGAATGGATGATTTATATTATCCATTCTTTTTATATAAGGCTGATGATGAAAATTTGGCAATCAATTAACCTGTTTACTATTTTACTTTCCCCCTTATCTCTGCTTTTTTTTCTAATAAGCTCGTTGAGAAAATGGCTATATAGTAAAAAAATCCTTAAAACTTACCGCCCTCCAGTACCTGTTTTAGTGGTTGGTAATATTTCTGTGGGTGGGAATGGTAAAACTCCGACAGTAATTTGGCTAGTCGAGCAGTTACAACAGCGAGGCATTAAAGTTGGTGTGATTTCTCGGGGTTATGGTGGAAGTAACAAAATTTTCCCACAACTTGTTACGGCTAAAAGCTTACCTGCAGAAATGGGAGATGAGCCTGTTTTGATTGCACAACGTACTCAAGCACCAGTAGCAATTTCGCCTAATCGTCAGCAAAGTATAGAATTATTGCTTTCTCAACATGATCTCAATTTAATTATCACCGATGATGGCTTGCAACACTATGCGTTAGAACGTGATATTGAATGGGTGGTGATTGACGGCGAGCGTCGCTTTGGTAATGGATTCGTTCTGCCTGCTGGTGGATTGAGGGAGTTACCAAGCCGTTTAAATTCAGTACAAGCTGTCATTTGTAACGGCGGAATTGCAAAAAATAATGAACATTTAATGAGTCTGCAACCCGATGATGCAGTCAATTTGAAAACAGGGGAAAGAAAGCCACTTACACAGTTCAATGGTAAGCCTTGTGTTGCTTTTGCTGGAATTGGGTATCCACCTCGATTTTTCAATATGTTGCGTGATTTAGGGATTAAATTGGGTGGGAGTCATAGTTTTGCGGATCATCAATCTTATACTTTAGAGACTATTCAAGCGATTGAACAACCGCAGTTACCACTATTAATGACAGAAAAAGATGCGGTAAAATGTTTGCCCTTTGCTAAAGATAATTGGTGGTATGTTCCTGTATCTGCAAAATTATCTGAAGAATCGACCGCTTGTTTACTTGCACCTATTTTAAAATTATTAGGAAAATGATATGAATGAAAAATTATTGAATATGATTGCTTGCCCAGTTTCTCATACAAAATTGGAATGGGATAAAGAAAATAATCGCTTAATCTCTCGTGATGCAAATCTATTTTATCCAATAGAGAATGGTATTTTAGTTTTATTACCTGAGAAAGCAGAAAAATTAGCATAAAAAAATGGGAGCATTAAGCTCCCATTTTTCCACCATAAATAAATTATCTTGCTCGGAAAATAATACGAGCTTTACTTAAATCATAAGGTGTCATCTCAACAGTGACTTTATCACCTGTTAAGATTCGAATGTAATTTTTACGCATTTTCCCTGAAATATGAGCCGTAACAACGTGTCCATTTTCGAGTTCTACACGGAACATTGTATTAGGTAAGGTTTCTAGAATCGTACCTTGCATTTCTATGGAATCTTCTTTAGCCATTTATTCCTCTTATTCCTTCTTTTCTGTTAGTTTGTGAGTAACTTTTGTTAATTTAAGTGTCAATTAAAGACAAAACGGTATCTATTATACTATCCCTTACCTGAATTACAATCATTTACGCATAAAAGCTCGTCGTCTTGAATGAAATCGCTGAGAAGGATTATGTCTAGGTGCAATTTTAGTATGGTGATGATTAGCAAGATTTCTTCTTTTAAAGTAGAAGAAACAGCTTACAAAAAGTCCGCCTGCTAAGAATAAAATAATTAGTTCACCATACAATAAATGAAACAGTGCATTAATTTTATTTTGTGTAATTTGCCCATATTGGGTATCCAGTGTAACTCTTAAAAAACCAATAAGCTCTTGTTGAGATAATATAGGCTCAACAATTTGTTGTGTATTGATGTTTTGCTCATTTCCTTGATCAAGTTGAAATTGGTTAGCACCATTACTTTGTGCAATTAATACGCCTGATGTTGAATAGAGTGTTGCATCCATAACAAACTCTTCTTTAGAAAAAGTATCTAAGGCATCGACCAATTCTTCATTCTCTGCATTTTGCACAAGTAATAATGAAAATAACTTTGCTTGTTGACGAACGAGTAGATGCGACAAGTTTGAGACTTGATTAACGGCAGCAAGTTGAGAGCCTACTTTGAAGTGACCAATACCTGTGAAGATAATTGCAACAATTGCAATACACAGCATAACCACTACTGAAAGTATGCCTACTCTTAAGGTATTTTTTTTTGTTATTCTCATAGATTTTCCCCATTTATCCTTCATTGTATTCTAGCTTGTAAATAATAAATGGACAATTTAAAAGGGATTATAGACAGAGCGTGATTATTTTCTTATGATCATTCAAATACTTATTGCAGAAGATTTTAGCATGGAAAACACTTTTTTTATTTACTCAAGAACGCTAGATACACAAAAGATAGAGAAAATTGCGACAGAAAATCGTGTCATTTTCTTAGGTATGGGCCAATATTTAGGCTACCAAATTGCATTTTTTAATGGAAAGTTGAATGATGATATTCGTGAGCTAGCAAGCTTGGAATCCTTTGATTATAGTGAATTAGACATTATTCCTGAGCTAACTCAAGCAGGTTTGCTTGTTATGGATATGGATTCAACAGCCATTAAAATTGAGTGTATTGATGAAATTGCTAAATTGGCGGGCACAGGCGAAAAGGTTTCAAATATTACCGCAAGAGCTATGCGAGGCGAGCTTGATTTTGAACAAAGTTTGCGTGAGCGTGTAGGAACACTAAAAAATGCGTCTGAAAGTATTTTGCAAAAAGTACGAGATAACTTACCGCTTATGGAGGGTTTTGAGCAGTTAATTTCAACCCTTAAGCAATATAATTGGCGAATTGCAATTGCTTCTGGCGGATTTGATTATTTTGCTGATTATTTAAAACAGGAATATGGATTAGATGAAGCAGTATCGAATCAATTAGAAGTAGTAGAAGGTAAATTGACAGGAAATGTATTGGGTAGAGTTGTCGATGCTCAATATAAATCTGATACCTTATTACGTTTAGGAGAAGAGTTTTCTATTCCTAAATCGCAATGGGTTTCCATCGGTGATGGAGCAAATGATTTATTAATGCTTAATACGGCGAGTTTAGGTGTGGCTATTCATGCTAAACCCAAAGTACAGCAACAAGCTAAATTTAAAATTAATTTTGGTGATTTAAGTGCATTAGCATTATTGCTCAATGCTAAAAATTTATTGAATCAATTAGGAGAAAAATAATATGCCATCTTTTGATATTGTGTCTGAAATTACTATGCACGAAGTGCGTAATGCGGTGGAAAATGCGAATAGAGTATTGAGTACACGCTATGATTTTCGTGGCGTCGAGTCAGTTATTGAATTAAATGAGAAGAATGAGAGTATTAAATTAACCACTGAATCTGATTTCCAATTAGAGCAGTTAGTGGAAATTTTAATTGGGGCTTGCATTAAACGTGGTATTGAGCATAGTTCTTTGGATATCCCTGCTGAAAGCGAGCATCATGGTAAACTTTATAGTAAAGAGATAAAGCTGAAGCAAGGCATTGAAACTGAAATGGCGAAGAAAATTACTAAGCTAATTAAAGATGCCAAAATTAAAGTACAAACGCAAATTCAAGGCGAGCAAGTGCGAGTAACAGGAAAATCTAGAGATGACTTGCAATCAGTTATTCAACTAGTAAAAGGTGCGGATTTAGGACAACCATTCCAATTTAACAATTTTAGGGATTAAGATTGAAAGATAGCTTAACGTTATGATATTCAGTATATTTTAGACAAAAAAATATCATTTTGACTATGATGTAGCCAAGCGTTCTATTTTTGCAAAAAAGCGTTTGACATATTTTTAGAAACTAGTAATATGCACGCCCACAGACACAGTGTGTGGTGAGATGGCCGAGAGGCTGAAGGCGCTCCCCTGCTAAGGGAGTATGGGGTCAAAAACTCCATCGAGGGTTCGAATCCCTCTCTCACCGCCATTTACTCTTTTATTGGGCACCCGTAGCTCAGCTGGATAGAGTACTCGGCTACGAACCGAGCGGTCAGAGGTTCGAATCCTCTCGGGTGCGCCATTTTTTATTTTTAAAAATGGTAAAAATTAATAGCAGTAAATCACATCGTTTCTTTTCAAATACGCACCCGTAGCTCAGCTGGATAGAGTACTCGGCTACGAACCGAGCGGTCAGAGGTTCGAATCCTCTCGGGTGCGCCATTTCAAGTTATAATTCCTTTATACATGTTTACAATAATATTACCATTGCTGGTTTTTTATGCTTAATTTTTCATACCAAGAACATATCCGCACTTATTATTCGGATTCTAGAAATATACATTTACAACTTCCTACTTTATCTCAACAATTAACCGCCGATGTATGTGTTATTGGTGCGGGTTTTTTAGGCTTATCAACGGCACTAGAACTGGCAGAAAAGGGTAAGCAGGTTGTTGTGCTAGAAGGTGCAAGAGTTGGATTTGGTGCATCTGGACGCAATGGTGGTCAAGCTATCAATGGATTTGAAGAAGGCATAGACGAATATATTGAACAGCAAGGGTTTGAACAGGCTAAAAAATTGTGGGATATGTCCCTTGAAGCAATTCAAATCATTGATGAACGTGTAAAAAAATATAATATTCAGTGTGATTGGAAAAAAGGGTATGCCACCCTTGCTTTGAATGAGCGTCGTTTAGATGATCTTATTCGTATAGAAAAAGCAGCACATAATGCATTTGGCTATTCTAATATGCAATTATGGGATAAAGCGAAGCTATCTCAACATGTTGGCAGTGAAGTTTATTGCGGTGGTTTATACGATTCCCAATCAGGTCATCTGCATCCATTAAATTATTGTCTAGGGTTAGCGCAAGCAGCACTAGATTGCCACGTATCTATTTTTGAACACTCTCCAGCAATAGATATTCAATCTAAAGGATCTCATATCGAGGTATTTACCCCACAAGGCATAGTGAAAGCAAAGCACGTTGTCTTAGCGACTAATGCTTACATTGATAGTAAAGCAAATAAAAAATTTGGTGCTAAACTTGCTCGTAAGATTTTACCAGTAGAAAGTTTTATTATTGCCACAGAACCTCTTAAACAGGATGTGGCTGATACTATTATCAATAATGGAATGTCTGTGTGTGATAATAATATTCTATTGGATTATTACCGTTTAAGTGCAGATAACAGGTTATTATTTGGTAGTGATTCTAGCAATAATACCAATATGATTGAAAAAATGCGTCGTAATATGCTCGATATTTTCCCACAACTAGAATCAGTCAAAATTGATTATGGTTGGGGTGGACCTATTGATATGACGCTAAATGCCTCTCCTCATTTTGGTCGAATTCAGCCTAATATCTATTTTGCGCAAGGTTTTTCAGGGCATGGTGTTGCCTTAACGGGATTAGCGGGGCGAATTCTTGCCGAAGCGATTGAAGGTAATGATGAACGTTTACGCGTGTTTGAAAATTTAAAGGTACCAAGTATTTTGGGTGGTAAGTTAGTCAAAAAATTCGCATTAAAAATAGGAATACCCTATTACCGATTTTTAGATAAATATAGATAGGAATATGTTCTTATACTTCTTGAATTAGCAATAGCTCATCGTTTCTAAGTAATCTCTATGTTGCTTACTTTGGAATGGAACAATAGAAATTATACCGTTATATTTTAAAAGTTGATAAAATTGAGGGTAATTAAAACTCTCATTCTCTTCTAGTCGATCCAATTTATCTTGGTCATGTAATCGAATAATCTGTTTGATTTTATCTTCTTTTTGACCTAAACATTCAGGATAAATCTCAACATTATTATCTTTATCTAGAATAAATACGTTGAAACTGCCATTATCATTATCTTCAAAGAAAAATTGTAAAAAACCTGCACTTGCAAAATTATAAATTTCACTAGGTGCTTTCAAATGTTCACTGTCTGAAGGACACTCTTTTAATTCTACATGTCTTCCAAAAACCAGTTGCCATTTTTTACCTGCTAATTTAAAGGTATTTGTATGCTGTTTTTGTGAAATTTTTCCCGTTTGTACAATGATACAACGTTCTACCAATCCCATCACAAATTTTTGTAAAGGCTCACATAACTGCACACTATAGCAAAATACATTAACCGACTGTGGTGGAGCAGAGCTACGATAAATATTATTAGAAATCAGTTTTAACGCCTTAAGAATGGCATCATTACCTTCTATGTGCTGAGTAATAATTTCATTCCACATATTTCGGTAAATAAAACTAACACTCCCAACTAAGCCCTGACTAGAAGAATTTAAATTAAACCAATCTATTTGTGTGAGATCGGATTGAGTTGCCATTTTACGAGTAGGATCGTTAGTGAGATTCACCGAAACAATCAAATTTCTGATTTCATTAGGATGATAAAAATCATTACGATTCATTACAGGCGGTTTTGCAGGAAATGACAAGCGAAGATCACTAATAAAATTTCTTAATCGAGCTAACGAGACTGTTTGGCTGACAATATTTAATTGAGTATTAACTGTAATCACCCCATTAAAATATGCCCATGCAACAAGCTGAATTAGATTTTTTTGATACTCAACATAACGTGTTGTCGAATCATAATGGCTTAATGGAGCATGGTTAATAAGATACCAACCTTGTTTAGTTGGTCCATTTTCTGAGACCTCAACAAAAGTGACTTCTTTTTCTTCTAAATTTTTAGCTATCTTTTCATTAATTAATGTCACTTTACCAGGTAGAACTTCAAATACTGAGTACAATTTACGCATCAGCAAATCGGTATCTTGAGGCATAATACTAGGGTCAATATGAAATTTTCGAGCAAAATTAATTAAATGTCGGTAGCTTTTTAACAACTGCTCTACCAACATTTTTTGATAGCGAACGGCTTGCTTTATTTTCCAATTATCTTTGTTATCTAACTCGGCAAAATCTTTCTCTTTCCAGCCCCACGATAGCGCTAATTTTTTTAGTTCTTCCTTCTTCCACCCATCAATTTGTCCTTCATTCGCTTTCATGTAGAAGCATTGTCTTAAACACTCTAATCGAGTAATTTCATTACGTCCTTCTAAATACTTCGTCACTTGTTCCAACATAGCTAAATAAGGATCAAAGTGATATCGCACTTTTTCTTTAGAAAGTAACCGCTTGAACTTTTTAGAAATTAAAGCTACTTTTGGATAAATCGCCGTATAGCTTTCTAATAGCAAAATTTTAATTGCCGATTTATAAGGGTGATCAATACCTTTATAAAGTTGCCACAGACTTGCTCCAAAATATTCGCCAAGTTCTAAAGAAGAGAAATCCCCAAAATCGAGCCATTCCTCTAAATCGATAATATTTTCATTAATCGCTTGTTCAACGGTTTCTTGATAAGAGAGATGCTTTTCCCAAATATGTAGCCACAAAATACGCTTTCCAGCTAACCGAATTGCTGAACGATAGAATTCATCAAGTAAAAAATAATGTTGTGCAGAACCGCTATTTTCCGAAGAAATATCGCCATAATATTTTTCAGTTCTAAACTTATCGGGATTCATAAGGTAAAAATTGATATCAATGCCTAAATTTTTAGCCCATTGCACAATTTTAGCTAATTTTTGATGAAGTAACGCCAGCTCATTTTCGGTAAAAGCTTTTGAATGACATAGCCAAATATCGATATCGGACAGCGTGGTTTGTGTGATGGAACCTAAGCTCCCCATAACATAGAGTGCATCAAATTGATAATCCTGATTTTCATTAATAGTTTCTGAAATATGAGCAGAAAAATAGTTATCTTGGATATTGTTTCGCTCAAAATGATAAAGCCCCGCTGGAGAACCTTCAACGTATCCTATTAAATCTGGGTGATTGTAGTGAATAAACAATGGAATCAGCGAGAATACCTGATGGAATTCTTTAGTATTATTATTTAAGACTCGTTGAATTCGAAGTTTATCCAACTGATCAATGCGAATTTTGGCGTTATGGATTGAATCAGCTAAATGAGATACTCCCGAGCCTTTAGTCTCAAATTGTGTAAAAACAAGCTCTCTCATTTATGACCTATATTGATAAGAATGGGAATATTTTAAATTTTTTTATGAAAAGTAAATATAACAAGATTTAAACAAATTTTAAACAAAAGCCACTAAGGGGTTTCCCTTAGTGGCTTATTCATCAAGAAATGATTATGCTTGACCTTTAACTGCTTTTAATCCTAAGAATGGTGCTTTATCACCTAATGCTTCTTCAATACGGATTAATTGGTTGTATTTAGCAATACGGTCTGAACGGCTCATTGAACCAGTTTTGATTTGACCTGCTGCTGTACCTACTGCTAAATCAGCAATAGTTGCATCTTCAGTTTCACCAGAACGGTGAGAAATTACTGCTGTGTAACCTGCATCTTTAGCCATTTTAATTGCAGCTAATGTTTCAGTTAATGAACCGATTTGGTTAAATTTGATTAAGATTGAGTTTGCGATACCTTTTTCGATACCTTCTTTTAAGATCTTAGTATTCGTTACGAATAAATCGTCACCCACTAATTGGATCTTATCGCCTAATACTTTAGTTTGGTATGCGAAACCATCCCAGTCAGACTCATCTTGACCATCTTCAATTGATTTAATTGGGTATTCTTCACATAATTTTTCTAAATAGTGTGTAAATTCTTGAGAAGTGAATGATTTACCTTCACCTTTCATTTCATACATACCAGTTTCTTTGTTATAGAATTCAGATGATGCACAGTCCATCGCTAAAGTTACGTCTTTACCTAATACATAACCTGCTTTTTCAACTGCTTCTTTAATACAAGCTAATGCTGCTGCATTTGATTCTAAGTTAGGCGCGAAACCACCTTCATCACCAACTGCTGTGCTTAAACCTTTACCTTTTAATACTTTAGCAAGGTTGTGGAACACTTCAGCACCGATACGAAGTGCTTCTTTTAATGTTTTAGCACCAACTGGTTGAATCATAAATTCTTGGATATCAACGTTGTTGTCTGCGTGTTCACCACCATTGATGATATTCATCATTGGTAATGGCATAGAGTAAACGCCAGGTGTGCCGTTTAATTCTGCGATATGCGCGTAAAGTGGTAAACCTTTTGATGCTGCTGCTGCTTTTGCGTTTGCTAAAGATACTGCAAGAATTGCGTTTGCACCAAATTTAGATTTATTGTCTGTTCCATCTAAATCAATCATAATTTGGTCAATTTCAGCTTGGTTAGACGCATCTTTACCTAAGATTGCTTGTGCAAGTTCGTTATTTACTGCACCTACTGCTTTTAACACACCTTTACCAAGGAAACGTGCTTTATCACCATCACGTAATTCTAACGCTTCACGTGAACCTGTTGATGCACCTGATGGAGCAGCTGCTAAACCAACGAAACCACCTTCTAAATGCACTTCTGCTTCAACAGTTGGGTTACCACGAGAGTCGATGATTTCACGACCAATTACTTTAACGATTTTTGCCATTGTTAATATCCTCAATGTAAGAGTTAATATAAAATAAAAAACTGCTATATATACTAATGTGATTTTGCTATTTTGTCTTGCAAAAAAGTGACATACTTCACAAAAAGTGACAGTAATTTGATCCTAATCGGTTATTTTAATAAAACTAGGCTATCATCATTCTAAGCATTAAACGAAACAATAAATTATGAATTCAGAAATCTTACTCAGTTGTAAAAATATCACAAAATTTTATCAAGAAGGCGATCACAAAACCCAAGTTTTACGGGACGTCTCTTTTTCTATGTCAAAGGGCGAATTAGTTGCGATTGTCGGCAGCTCTGGTTCAGGTAAAAGTACCCTTTTGCATACATTAGGAGGATTGGATCAACCAAGTAGTGGTGAGGTTTTTATTCAAAACCAATCCTTGCAACAACTTAGTAATAATGCCCTAGCTAAATTACGTAACCAGTACCTCGGTTTTGTTTACCAATTTCATCATTTAATGGCAGATTTTAGTGCCTTAGAAAATGTGATGATGCCAATGTTAATCGGACAACAAAATAAAACTGAAGCGAAAGACCGTGCTGAAAAAATGTTACAAGCGGTCGGTTTAGCACATCGAATTACGCATCGTCCATCGGCACTTTCTGGTGGTGAAAGACAACGTGTTGCCATTGCTCGTGCCTTAGTGAATAAGCCTGCATTAGTGTTGGCAGATGAACCCACTGGTAACCTTGATCACAAAACAACAGAAAGTATTTTTGAATTGATTAAACAGCTCAACCAAGAGCAACATATTGCATTTTTACTGGTCACTCACGATCTCAATTTAGCGCAAAAACTCAATCGTCGCCTCACCATGCGAGATGGCGTATTACAAGAGGAAAACTAATGAATACTCCTTTTTTTATTAGTTGGCGTTACCAACGAGGTAAACAAAAAAATCGCCTTGTTTCCCTTATCTCTCTTTTTTCTAGCATTGGGATTGCCTTAGGTGTCGCTGTGCTGATTATTGGGCTGAGTGCAATGAATGGCTTTGAACGAGAGCTTAATCAACGTGTGTTATCCGTTGTGCCTCACGTAGAAATCAAAGCCTATAGTGAAGATGGACAAGGGATCGTAAAAAATCGCGATTATTTAACAGAAATTGCAAAAAATATCCCCGAAGTGACCGCTGTTTCACCTTTCGTGAGTTTCACTGGGTTGATAGAAAATGGTTCAACCTTAAAAATCACACAGGTCAAAGGGGTTGAGGCAAGTGAACAAGATAAAGTGAGTGCTTTGAGCCAATTTATTCCCACTGACCAGTGGCAAGATTTTCAGGAAACGGGTGGATTAATTGTTGGCGCGGGTATTGCAAGAGATTTAGCAGTGACGGTCGGTGATGAAGTGACATTACTTCTACCTCAAAACACCAATGATGGAAAAATGGCACAGCCACTTCGCTTTAATTTGCCAATCACAGGTATTTTACGCTTAGATGGGCAATTAGATCACTCTTATACCCTATTGCCATTAAAAAAAGCACAAGAATTATTAGGCTACCAAGCTAATCAAATTTCAGGAGTAGAACTATCGGTTACCTCGCCATTTAACGTGCGAGAAATGGATTTTTCATCATTGAATACTTATCCGCAAATGCTTACTGTGCAAACGTGGATAAACCAATTTGGCTATATGTATAACGATATTCAACTTATCCGAACCGTTATGTATATTGCGATGGTGCTTGTAATTGGTGTAGCGTGTTTTAATATCATCTCTACACTTGTCATGGCAGTGAAAGATAAACAGGGCGACATTGCGATTCAACGCACATTGGGAGCCAATAATCGTTTTATCCGCCAAATTTTCCTATGGTATGGACTGATTTCAGGTATGAAAGGGGCTGTATTTGGCATTGTTTTAGGTGTGATTGTTTCACTGAATTTGACAGGCATCATTAAAGGTATTGAACAATTTTTCAATATAAAATTGCTTTCTGATGGTATCTATTTTATTGATTTCCTACCGAGTGAAATTCATTGGTTAGATATTGTCTGGGTTCTACTTGCGACCATCATACTGAGCCTTGTTGCAAGCTTATATCCTGCAATACGAGCCTCAAAATTAGAGCCTGCTAAGGTATTAAGTGGACACTAATTTCTTAATAGAAGCCTTGAGTAATAATTAAGGCTTTTATTTTCATAAATTTCAGACATAAAAAAAGCACCTTTAGGTGCTATCTTTTATTTTAGAATGGTGCCCGAGGCCAGACTTGAACTGGCACGCCCCGAAAGGCGAGGGATTTTAAATCCCTTGCGTCTACCGATTCCGCCACTCGGGCTAAACGCTAAAATGGAGCGGGAAACGAGGCTCGAACTCGCGACCCCGACCTTGGCAAGGTCGTGCTCTACCAACTGAGCTATTCCCGCTAAAAAACGCTACAGATTACTGTAGCGTTTCAACGAGGCGTATTCTAGCTAATTGAACGCCTGTGTCAAATAGAAATTATAAAAAAATTTTTATTAGATTAAAAATTATTCTTGTTAGACTAGATTTATTACCCGTCTACCCTAGATAGGCTCTAGATATATCACTTGTTATCCTATTTATTAACACATAAAATGCATCTCCATTATTTTACTAAGCGATATTGAAGGTGAGATTTATGCAAACCAGCCCATTACTTGAAAATTTAATAGAAGCACTTAGAGCATTACCAGGGGTGGGACCTAAATCTGCACAACGTATGGCTTATCACCTACTGCAACGTAATAGAAAAGGTGGAATTAGTTTAGCAAAAGCACTAAATGAAGCAATGACCCATATTGGTCATTGCAAGTCTTGTCGCACTTTTACCGAGGATGAGGAATGCAGTATTTGCCAAAACTATCGTCGCCAAATGAGTGGACAACTTTGCGTGGTTGAAATGCCAGCTGATATTCAAGCGATTGAACAAACAGGGCAATTTTCAGGTCGTTATTTTGTATTAATGGGACATTTATCTCCACTAGATGGTATAGGACCGAGAGAAATTGGCTTAGATTTACTGCAACAAAGACTAGAAAATGAATCCTTTCATGAAGTCATTTTAGCCACTAATCCAACCATTGAGGGGGATGCCACAGCAAACTATATTGCTGAAATGTGTTTAGTACACAACATTAAAGTTACTCGTATTGCACATGGTATCCCTGTTGGTGGAGAACTTGAAACCGTTGATGGCACAACCCTCTCCCACTCTTTTTCAGGTCGTCGAGACATCATTCTATAATTATTTGCAAATATTTACGACAAAGTTACCGCTTGTTGTCTAGGTGATTGAGCAAAAACACTGTATAATCGATCGCCTTTGCAAATTGTGATAGAGATCACATTTCAATCGTTTGGGTTAAATCCCATTATTTGTCTTGATGAAAATTCATCAATTAGTTCCTATTTTGGTAGTATCGTCTTGGTGACATGACTACCCCATATATAAGTAATTTCAATGCAAAATATAGATACAAATAAATTGCGCAATATCGCAATTATCGCTCACGTTGACCATGGTAAAACAACACTGGTAGATAAACTTCTTAAACTTTCTGGTACCCTTGATACAAGTCGAGGTGATGATGCAGAACGTGTTATGGATTCCAATGACCTCGAGAAAGAACGTGGAATTACAATTTTAGCGAAAAATACAGCAATTGACTGGAATGATTATCGTATTAATATCGTAGATACTCCGGGACACGCAGACTTCGGTGGTGAAGTAGAGCGTGTGTTGTCAATGGTTGATTCAGTATTATTGGTTGTTGATGCTTTTGATGGTCCAATGCCACAAACCCGTTTTGTGACACAAAAAGCCTTTGCTCACGGATTAAAACCAATCGTTGTAATCAATAAAGTCGATCGTCCAGGTGCTCGTCCTGATTGGGTTGTGGATCAAGTTTTCGATCTTTTCGTAAACTTAGGTGCAACAGATGAACAGTTAGACTTCCCAATCATCTACGCTTCAGCATTAAACGGTGTGGCGGGGTTAGAACATGAAGATCTTGCACCAAATATGGATCCGTTATTTGAAGCGATTATTAAACACGTTTCACCACCAAATGTTGAGCTTAACGCACCATTCCAAATGCAAATTTCACAATTAGACTATAACAGCTACTTAGGTGTTATTGGAATTGGGCGTATTAAACGTGGTTCAGTAAAACCAAACCAACCAATTACGTTGATTGATGCAGAAGGAAAAACTCGTAACGGTCGTATCGGTCAAGTGCTAGGTCATTTAGGTTTACAACGTTATGAAGCGACTGAGGCTTTTGCTGGTGATATTATTGCAATCACTGGTTTAGGCGAACTCAATATTTCAGATACGATTTGTGATATTAATAATGTAGAAGCATTACCTGCACTTACTGTTGATGAACCAACTGTAACCATGTTCTTCTGTGTAAATACTTCTCCATTCTGTGGGCAAGAAGGTAAATACGTTACTTCTCGTCAAATTTTAGAACGCTTGAAAAAAGAATTAGTCCATAACGTAGCATTACGTGTTGAAGAAACAGAAGATCCAGATATTTTCCGTGTTTCTGGTCGTGGTGAATTACATTTATCAGTATTAATTGAAAATATGCGTCGTGAAGGTTATGAATTAGCGGTTTCTCGTCCTAAAGTTATTTTTAAACAAGAAAATGGTCACAAGCAAGAACCATTTGAACAAGTAACGATTGATATTGAAGAACAGCATCAAGGTTCAGTAATGGAAGCACTTGGTATCCGTAAAGGTGAAGTACGTGATATGTCGCCAGATGGTAAAGGTCGTACACGTTTAGAATACATTATTCCAAGCCGTGGATTAATTGGTTTCCGTAATGAATTTATGACAATGACATCAGGTACAGGTTTACTTTATTCAAGTTTCAGCCATTATGATGATGTAAAACCGGGTGAAATTGGACAACGTATCAATGGTGTATTAATTTCAAATGGTACGGGTAAAGCATTAGCTTATGCACTTTATGGCTTACAAGAGCGTGGTAAATTAATGATTGAACATGGTACAGAAGTTTATGAAGGACAAGTTATCGGTATTCATAGCCGTTCAAATGACTTAACCGTAAATGCACTTCAAGGTAAAAAGCTCACAAATATGCGTGCATCAGGTAAAGATGAAGCATTAACGCTTTCTACTCCGATTCGCTTTACATTAGAACAAGCTTTAGAGTTTATTGATGATGATGAATTAGTAGAGGTAACACCTGTTGCTGTACGTATTCGTAAAAAATTACTGACAGAAACAGATCGTAAACGTGCTGGTCGTACAACAACAAGTACAAGTACTCACTAGATTCATTCATAAATTATTATTAGTGTATAAAAAGAGATTAAGTGGTTATTAACCACTTAATCTCTTTCAATCATTAATTGACTAAAATAACAGAATTCAAATAAGATCAAAGATAACTTATATAACGAATACCTGCTTTATTTTTAGTAAATCATTAAAAGTTACAATTTCGTACTCCTATCCTCTATTCAAAATTAATTTTAACCAATAAATACAATTGATTATCAATAAATATTCTTACTTAAGAATATTTTTGAGGTAGATCACAAAACATCATTTTTTAGGTTAATAAAATGTAAAAAACGATTATAAATTGGTGAGAATAATGGCAGAATAGTAGTGTTTAAATTATTTGACGTATTTTATTTTCCGAGGAGGAGATTGTGCAAACTGTCAATGTTGATATTGCAATTGTGGGCGCCGGTGGCGGTGGATTACGTTCAGCTATAGCTGCAGCAGAAGCAAACCCAAATCTTAAAATTGCTTTAATTTCTAAAGTTTACCCAATGAGAAGTCATACTGTTGCAGCCGAAGGTGGTGCAGCAGCAGTAATAAAGGATACTGACTCTTATGATAAGCATTTTAACGATACTGTCGGTGGTGGTGACTGGTTATGTGAGCAAGATGTTGTGGAATATTTTGTTGAACATTCACCAGTAGAAATGACTCAGCTAGAACGTTGGGGATGTCCTTGGAGCCGAAAAGAAGATGGTGACGTCAATGTTCGCCGTTTCGGTGGGATGAAAATTGAAAGAACTTGGTTCGCTGCCGATAAAACAGGTTTCCACTTATTACACACTCTCTTCCAAACATCTATTAAATACCCTCAAATTATTCGTTTCGATGAACATTTCGTTGTTGATATCCTAGTCGATGAAGGCCAAGCTCGCGGTTGTGTTGCAATGAACATGATGGAAGGTACTTTCGTTCAAATCAATGCAAATGCCGTTGTAATTGCAACTGGTGGTGGATGCCGAGCTTTCCGCTTCAATACTAATGGTGGTATCGTAACTGGTGATGGATTATCAATGGCTTATCGTCATGGTGTACCATTACGTGACATGGAGTTTGTACAATATCACCCAACAGGATTACCAAATACAGGTATTCTTATGACAGAAGGATGCCGTGGTGAAGGTGGTATCTTGGTTAACAAAGATGGTTATCGTTACTTACAAGATTATGGACTAGGACCAGAAACACCAATTGGTAAACCTGAAAATAAATATATGGAACTAGGTCCTCGTGATAAAGTATCACAAGCATTCTGGCAAGAATGGCGTAAAGGAAACACACTAAAAACAGCAAAAGGAGTTGATGTTGTTCACTTAGATCTACGTCATTTAGGTGAAAAACATCTACTTGAGCGCCTACCTTTTATTTGTGAATTAGCTAAAGCTTATGAAGGTGTTGATCCTGTCACTGCACCAATTCCAGTCCGCCCAGTTGTACACTACACAATGGGGGGAATTGAAGTTGATCAGCATGCAGAAACGAGTATAAAAGGGTTATTAGCTGTAGGTGAATGTGCCTCTTCTGGTTTACATGGAGCTAATCGTTTGGGTTCTAACTCATTAGCTGAACTTGTTGTATTTGGTAAAGTTGCTGGTGAAATGGCTGCACGACGTGCAGTAGAAGCATCTCCTCGTAATCAAGCAGTCATTGATGCCCAAGCTAAAGATGTCCTTGAAAGAGTCTATGCACTTGCTCGCCAAGAAGGTGAAGAATCTTGGTCACAAATTCGTAATGAAATGGGTGACTCAATGGAAGAAGGTTGTGGTATTTATCGTACTCAAGAAAGTATGGAAAAAACCGTCAATAAAATTGCAGAGCTTAAAGAACGTTATAAACGTATAAAAATAAAAGATAATTCAAGTGTATTCAATACCGATTTACTCTACAAAATAGAACTTGGATATATCCTTGATGTTGCACAATCTATTTCATCTTCTGCTGTTGAACGTAAAGAGTCTCGGGGTGCGCATCAACGTTTAGACTATGAAGAACGTGATGATGTAAATTATTTAAAACATACTTTAGCATTCTACAATGCTGATGGTGCACCAACTATCAAATATAGTGATGTGAAGATTACTAAATCACAACCAGCTAAACGTGTATATGGTGCTGAAGCAGAAGCACTAGAAAAAGCAAATCAAGGCAAATAAGTAAGGGGAATAAAATGGTTAATAAAAATAAAATGACGGTGGAAGTCCTTCGTTATAACCCAGAACAAGACAATGAACCTTTTTTGAGTAAGTACGAAGTACCTTATGATAGCCAAACCTCTCTACTTGATGCTTTAGGTTATATCAAAGATGAATTAGAGCCAGAGCTTTCGTATCGTTGGTCTTGCCGTATGGCTATCTGTGGTTCTTGTGGAATGATGGTAAATGGTAAACCGAAATTAGCATGTAAAACATTCCTACGTGATTACAGTGGTTATATGCGAATTGAACCGCTTGCTAACTTCCCAATTGAACGTGATTTAGTTGTAGATTTAAGCCACTTTATTGAAAGTTTAGAATCAATAAAGCCCTATATTATAGACAATAAAGAGCCTGAATTAGATGGTAATCCTCATCCATCTGCAGAATTAGCTAAAAGTCGTACAAAACAAACACCTGCACAATTGGAAAAATATCGTACATTTTCCATGTGTATTAACTGTGGGTTATGTTATGCAGCTTGCCCTCAATTTGGCTTAAATCCTGAGTTTGTAGGCCCTGCCGCTTTAACGCTTGCTCACCGCTATAACCTAGATAATCGTGATAACGGTAAAGCTGAACGTATGAAAATTATCAATGGTAAAAATGGTGTATGGAGTTGTACTTTTGTTGGATATTGCTCTGAAGTATGTCCAAAACATGTTGATCCTGCTTCAGCTGTTAACCAAGGCAAAGTAGAAAGCTCTATAGATTATGTCTTTGCAATGTTAAAACCGCAAAAGTAAGGAGAATGTAAAATGACAACAACAGCAAGTAAACGCAAAAAATACGTGCGTGAAGTAAAACCAACATGGTGGAAAAGGTTAGATTTTTACAAACTCTATATTGCTCGCGAAGCAACGTCAGTTCCTACTTTATGGTTCTGCCTAGTGCTGCTTTATGGAGTAATTAGCTTAGGGAATGGACTACCTGGCTTTTCTGATTTTGTTGATTTCTTACAAAACCCTATTGTTGTAATACTGAATATTATTGCATTAGCTGCTGCAGTATTAAATACGGTGACTTATTATAAAATGGTACCAAAAGTACTAAACATAATAGTAAAAAATCAAAGAATAAATCCAAATATAATTACATTAAGCTTATGGGCTTTAACCGCTATTGTTAGCGTAGTAATTTTAATTTTGATGTATATCTAGGGGGACAAATGAAAGAAGCACCTAAACGTTCTAATGAGCCAGTAGTATGGCTGTTATTTGGGGCAGGAACAACTGTTACCGCAATTCTTTTCCCAGTACTAATCTTATTAATCGGCTTTCTACTGCCATTCGGATTGATTAGCCCAGAAAATGTATTTGGATTCGTTTCATTTTTACATAGTTGGATTGGAAAATTAGTAATTTTGATCGTATTAATTTTTTCAGTATGGGGCGCAATGCATCGTATCCATCATGGTATGCACGATTTTAAACTGCATATACCAGCTGGTGGCGTTATATTTTATGGACTATCAGTGCTTTATAGTGTACTCGCATTTTTTGCAGTGATTAATTTATAAGATTTAGCTTATGAATACAAAAGCGGAGAGATTTTATAATCTCTCCGCTTTTTGTTGGTTACTATTTTATTCAGCTATCAGCTTTATGCTTCAATTCCCTCAAATAAGGCTGTACTCAAATATCTTTCTGACGCAGATGGTAAAATAACTACGATTGTTTTATCTGCAAACTCAGGTAATTGAGCAATACGATCTGCCGCAGCTACTGCTGCTCCTGAAGAAATCCCAGCTAAAATCCCTTCCTCTGCCATTAATCTGCGTGCTGTTTCAATAGCTGTATTACTATCAACCTTTTCTACGCGATCAATTAAACTTAAATCTAAATTTTTAGGAATGAAACCTGCACCAATTCCTTGGATTTTGTGCGAGCCTGGTTTTACCTCTTCGCCATTTAATGTTTGTGTGATCACTGGTGACTCTTCAGGTTCAACGGCAACACTAATGATTTCCTTACCTTGTTTTTTAAGGTAACGAGTAGTTCCGGTGATGGTACCACCAGTTCCAACACCAGCAACAAATACATCAACTTTACCTTCTGTATCGTTCCAAATTTCTGGACCTGTTGTTTGCTCATGAATAGCTGGGTTAGCAGGATTTTCAAATTGTTTTAGCATCACGTAATGATCAGGATTACTTGCAATAATTTCCTCTGCTTTTGCAATCGCACCTTTCATCCCTTTAGCACCTTCAGTTAAAACTAAAGTTGCACCTAAACCTTTTAATAAACGACGACGTTCAATACTCATCGTTTCTGGCATCACAATTGTTAATTTATAGCCTCGTGCTGCCGCAACATAAGCTAACGCAATCCCTGTATTACCACTTGTTGCATCTACAATTTCTTTGCCTTTAGTTAAAATACCATCTTTTTCAGCTTGCCATACCATATTGGCACCAATGCGATCTTTAACACTAAAACTTGGGTTTCTTGATTCAATTTTTGCCAAGATATTGCCATTTTTACCAAAATTTTTTAAACGAACAAGTGGACTATTACCAATAGCTTCTGAATGATCTGAATGAATTTTCATGATTATTTCCTCCTAAATGAATTAGGAAAAGGATACTCAATTTCCATAAAATGTTAAGAATATAATATCTATTTTATATAACTAAATGATATATAACTTTAAAAAATATGAGCTAATAAAAAAGCATGTTTCACAATAAAATGGAAAAAATCAACGCAAATGCCTTCAATTTCTTGTAGAATAGTGAACTTTTAATTGATTAAGGAATATTTATGGATTTCCCTATTTGTCCAACGTGTAAAAGCGAAAATACTTACCACGACTCGATTCAATTCGTTTGCCCTGATTGTGCTTATGAATGGACAGGCGAAGAAATAGAAGAACAAGATGATGATAAATTAATTGTAAAAGACAGTAATGGGAATTTATTATCTGATGGTGATGATGTGTTACTCATCAAAGACTTAAAATTAAAAGGTTCATCAGAAGTCTTAAAGAAAGGGACTAAATTTAAAGGTATTCGCCTTGTTTCTGGCGATCACAATGTCGATTGTGGAAAGTTACTACTTAAATCAGAGTTTTTAAAGAAAGCCTAAATAAAATCACTTCATCTGAAACGGACACTTAACTGTCCGTTTTTTTATTTGCAAAAAATCCATTCATTCTAACCGCTTGCATAAAAGAAATAGAGTTCATATTAAATATTTATTGAAATTTTATGAATAAAAATGCAATATTAATGCATAAAAATGTAATAGATATATTTGAAGCACTTTCTATAAAGTTTAACTTGAAAGCAATCGTTTGCTCATTTAAACTTACTCGCCTACTTCTAGTAAAGGTTAATGGCGACTCGAAAGTACCAACCAAACAGATTCTAAATAGGAGTAAAATATGTTTGAACCTGCAATTCTTGTACTCGCAGACGGTTCGGTGTTCCATGGTAAGTCGATTGGCTATCAGGGACATACAATCGGTGAAGTTGTATTTAATACGGCAATGACGGGTTACCAAGAAATTCTCACTGATCCCTCATATACTAGCCAAATTGTTACCCTCACTTATCCTCATATAGGTAACACGGGAACGAATAATGAAGATGAAGAATCCAATCGTGTTTATGCCTCAGGACTAATTATTCGAGATCTTCCCCTTTTACATAGTAACTTCCGTTCTAATTCATCCCTTTCTGATTATCTTATCCATCATAAAATTGTTGCTATTGCTGATATTGATACGCGTCGTTTAACCCGCATTTTGCGTGATAAAGGCGCTCAGGCAGGTTGTATTTATGTTGGCACAGATGAAACCGAAGCATTAGCACTTGCAAAAAGTTTTGGTTCAATGGCAGGAAAAGATCTGGCAAAAGAAGTCACTTGCAAAGAACTTTATCAATGGAAAGAAAGCGAGTGGAAATTGGGTCAAGGCTATGTTACGCAACAAAAAGCGGAATTTCACGTTGTCGCTTATGATTTCGGCGTAAAACGTAATATCTTGCGAATGTTGGCTGAACGAGGATGTCGTTTAACGGTTGTTCCTGCGACTACTTCAGCTGAAGCGGTACTCGCCTTGAATCCAGATGGTATTTTCCTTTCTAATGGACCCGGTGATCCAGAGCCTTGCGAATATGCAATTACCGCAATTAAAAAGTTATTAGCCACTAAAAAACCAATCTTTGGTATTTGCCTAGGGCATCAATTATTGGGATTAGCAACAGGCGGTAAAACGAAAAAAATGGCATTTGGGCATCACGGTGCAAATCATCCCGTACAAGATCTTGCAACACAAAAAGTGCTAATTACAAGCCAAAACCACGGTTTTGAAGTTGATGAAAATAGTTTACCGAGCAATGTTAAAGTCACTCATCGCTCTTTATTTGATAATTCCGTACAAGGTATTGAATTGACTGACCAAGTGGCATTTTCTTTCCAAGGGCATCCTGAAGCGAGTCCTGGTCCAAATGATGTAGCTTATTTGTTTGATAAATTTGTCGATGAACTAAGAAATATAGGGCAATGATTCTGGAAGGATTAATTATGAAATTTATTACTAAACAATCAACGCTTACTGCTAAATTTAATTCATTAGTAAATAAATATAAAAATATTTCTTTTGCAACTGCGTGGGCATCATCTAATCATCCAGCTTTTGAAACTCTTCTTATGAATAAGACTAAAATTCAATCCTCAACAGTAGGTATTCATTTTTATCAAACAGATCCTCAAGTATTAATCAAATTTAAAAGTAATAAACAAGTGAAAATCTCGTTACAAGCATCAGGTGTTTTTCATCCTAAAGTTTATTTATTTTGGAATGATGAAAATGATTGGGCTGTTTTATCTGGTAGTGCTAATTTTACTCATGGGGCATTTCATGGAAAAAATACTGAAAACATGATGTTTATAAACAGTGAGGATGTAGAAGATAATAAATTATTTAATGAGGTTAGTAATTTTTTAGATCAATGTTTTAAATCAGCAAAAGAAATTTCTAAAGAATATATTAAACGCTATGAAGAATTATATTCCGTAAAAAGAAAGAGTATTAATAAATTAACTGACTTTCAATCTAAAAGCATACTAAAAAATCCTGTGTTAGATAATGAAATTTTAACATGCTCTTGGGCAGAATATTTCCAAGAAGTAAAAAAAGATCCATATCACAATTTTAAAAGCCGACTAAAAATGCTTGAATTATTTCAATATTTATTTAAGTCACATGAAACATTCTCAATGATCAATGAAGATAACCGTAAATTTATCTGTGGATTAAAATGCTCTGATGAGAGAGCTCCTTGGTTTGGAAATTTACAAGCGAGAGGAACCTTTTCCAATAGAGTAAATACTAACAATAAAAAGCTAAGTTCCTTGATTGATGGTATTCCACTGGAAGGTAATATAAATAAAGAATTATTTATGCATTATGCTCATAATATTGATCATCTTTGCAAAGGAGAAAGAGAAACTTCCGTTGTAACAAGAATAATATCAATGAAAAGACCTGATTTGTTCATAAGTTTTAACGGAGCCAATAAAGGTATATTAAAAGATTTCGGAATATCTAGTAATAGTTTTTATGCTGAACGTTATTGGGATGAATTATTATCTATTATATATGAAACACCTTGGTTTAATAGACCAGAACCAAAAGATCCAGAAGAAAAATTAGCATGGAAATATAGAGTAGCTTTGCTTGATTGTATTTATTATAAGCCACAATAAAAATTAATATTGCTGAATAATTTCATATTTAACTAATTTCAAAATCAGAGAAAACAAAATGCCAAAACGTACAGATATAAAAACGATTTTAATTATTGGAGCGGGTCCGATTGTTATTGGGCAAGCGTGTGAATTTGACTATTCAGGAGCTCAGGCTTGCAAAGCATTGCGTGAGGAAGGTTATAAAGTGGTGTTAGTCAATTCTAACCCAGCAACGATTATGACCGATCCAAATATGGCGGATGTGACTTACATTGAGCCAATTGAATGGCGTACTGTTACCAAAATTATTGAGAAAGAACGTCCAGATGCGATTTTACCGACAATGGGTGGGCAAACTGCATTAAATTGTGCATTAGATCTTTCCCGTCACGGTGTATTAAAACAATACAATGTTGAACTTATTGGGGCGACCGAAGATGCGATTGATAAGGCAGAAGATCGTGGACGATTTAAAGAGGCAATGGCTAAGATAGGATTATCTTGCCCTAAATCATTTGTTGCTCATAGTTTTGAAGAGGCCTTAACCGCACAAAAAGAAGTGGGATTCCCAACCTTAATTCGTCCCTCTTTCACGATGGGTGGTTCTGGTGGCGGTATTGCTTATAATCAAGATGAATTTATGGCGATTTGTGAGCGTGGTTTTGAAGCCTCACCAACGCACGAATTATTGATTGAACAATCTGTCCTTGGCTGGAAAGAATATGAAATGGAAGTTGTTCGAGATAAAGCCGATAACTGTATTATCATCTGTTCAATTGAGAACTTTGATCCAATGGGAGTCCATACTGGCGACTCTATTACTGTTGCTCCAGCTCAAACTTTAACAGATAAGGAATACCAAATTATGCGTAATGCCTCTTTAGCGGTATTGCGTGAAATTGGGGTGGATACGGGCGGGTCAAATGTGCAATTTGCGATTAATCCAGAAAATGGCGAAATGATCGTGATTGAAATGAACCCTCGTGTAAGCCGTTCTTCTGCACTTGCTTCCAAAGCTACGGGCTTCCCGATTGCGAAAGTTGCAGCAAAACTGGCGGTAGGTTATACCTTAAATGAACTCCGTAATGATATTACTGGTGGCTTAATTCCAGCCTCTTTCGAGCCAACTCTAGATTATGTTGTGACCAAAATCCCTCGTTTTGCCTTTGAAAAATTTGCCAATGCGGATGATCGCTTAACTACTCAAATGAAATCCGTTGGGGAAGTCATGGCGATGGGAAGAACATTCCAAGAATCATTACAAAAAGCGCTACGTGGTTTAGAAACGGGGATTTGCGGGTTCAATTTGCTATCTGAAGAACCAGAAAAAATTCGTAGGGAATTAGCAAATCCCGGTCCAAACCGTATCTTATATGTTGCTGATGCCTTTGGTGCAGGATTCTCTCTAGAGGATGTTCATTATTATTCTAAAATTGATCCTTGGTTCTTAATTCAAATTCAAGATCTTGTTCAAGAAGAACTTAATTTAGAGAAAAAACAATTTAGCGATCTTGATCGTGAAGAATTACGTCGCTTAAAACGCAAAGGTTTCTCCGATAAACGTATTGCTGAATTAACCAAAGTCAGTGAAAAAACCGTACGTGATTATCGTCATAATTTAGGTATTTTACCTGTTTATAAACGAGTCGATACTTGTGCTGCTGAATTTGCATCAGATACGGCTTACCTTTACTCAACCTATGAAGAAGAGTGTGAGTCTAACCCAAGCGATCGTAAAAAAGTGATGATCTTAGGGGGCGGACCAAACCGTATCGGACAAGGGATCGAGTTTGATTATTGTTGTGTTCATGCTTCACTTGCTTTACGTGAAGCGGGCTATGAAACTATTATGGTGAACTGCAATCCAGAAACTGTTTCAACCGATTTCGATACTTCTGATCGCTTGTATTTCGAGCCTTTGACTCTCGAAGATGTGCTTGAGATTGTGCGAGTAGAAAATCCTTGGGGTGTCATTGTTCATTATGGCGGTCAAACACCATTAAAATTAGCCAATGCACTACACGAAAATGGTGTAAATATTATTGGAACTTCCGCAGATAGTATTGATGCTGCAGAAGATCGTGAACGTTTCCAACGTATTCTCAATGATCTCAATCTCAAACAACCCGCCAACCGTACGGCTCGTAATGCCTCAGAAGCGTTAGAGTTGGCGAATGAAGTCGGCTATCCGCTCGTTGTTCGTCCTTCTTACGTATTAGGTGGACGAGCGATGCAAATCGTTTATAACGATGAAGAATTGAATACCTATATGCGAGAAGCCGTTTCTGTATCTAACGATAGCCCAATTTTGCTCGATCACTTCCTAAATAATGCGATTGAAGTCGATGTGGATTGTATTTGTGATGGAAAAAACGTGGTTATCGGTGGCATTATGCAACACGTTGAACAAGCCGGTATTCACAGTGGTGATTCCGCTTGCTCACTTCCTGCATACTCACTAAGCGGTCAGATCCTTGATGAAATTCGCAGACAAACTAAAGAAATGGCGTTGGCCTTAAAAGTGAAAGGGCTAATGAACGTACAGTTTGCGGTACAGAATGATGTTATCTATGTACTTGAAGTCAATCCGAGAGCAAGTCGTACTGTGCCTTTCGTAAGTAAAGCAACAGGACAATCTTTAGCAAAAATTGCTGCACGAGTTATGGCAGGCGAAACCCTCGCTGAATTGAATGCATTGGAAGAGATTATTCCACACAAATACTTTGTTAAGGAAGCGGTATTCCCATTCATCAAATTCCCAGGTGTTGATACGATTTTAGGCCCTGAAATGCGTTCAACAGGTGAAGTGATGGGCATCGGTGAAACCTTTGCCGAAGCCTTTTACAAAGCTCAATTAGGTGCGGGAGAACGAATTCCAAAAGTTGGAAAAGTGTTTATGTCCGTTGTTGATCAAGATAAACCGACCTTATTAAATATTGCTAAACGTTTCCAAGAACAAGGCTATGGCTTATGTGCAACGTGGGGATCGGCTAAATTCTTACGAGAAAATGGTATTGCAGTGCAGACTATTAATAAAGTGAGAGAAGGGCGTCCACACATTGTTGATGCAATTAAAAATAATGAAATTGCATTAGTCATTAATACGGTAAGTGGGGATTCAGAGGTAATTGCAGATAGTCACTCTATCCGTCGCACTGCCTTACAGCAACGTGTGCCTATTTACACAACGATTGCTAGTGCTGATGCAATTTCTACAGCAGTAGAACATATCAATGAATTTGATGTGTATTCTATTCAACAGCTGCATGCAGAATTAACCAATTAAGTACCGCCAATATCGATAATAATCCTACCTGTCATTTATGGAGAGGTAGGATTAATCTATCACTTCCTATAATTAATTAAATTTTATTGATAACGATCAAATAATCTTGTGAAGACTCTCACAGCAGTTTTCAATACGCTTGAGATTTGGTATCGTTGCATTTGTAAAATGTTTGTAGCATTTTGTTATGCTTTTATAATGGCAATAAAACCTAATAACAAGAGCTTGTTACACATTTTTCATTTCAATCTTTTTTAAACACCACACTTCAATGTTGGATCTAAATGATAAATTAGTTACATATTTTGTAGCTGATAATTTTTAATGGAGAAAAATACATGTTTAATCCTAATGTAATTGTTAAAAATATTGTTACAAACCCAACCCTTTATGCATTAATAAATGTAGTTGCTCGTGCTCTTTTAGTTTATATTTTCCTTGTTTCTGGCGTAGGGAAATTTAATGGTTATGAGCTTACAGCTGAACATATGGAACATCTAGGTATTCCAGCTATATTACTTCCACCTACAATATTACTAGAAGTTGGTGGTGGATTAGCTGTACTACTCGGATTCCAAACTCGTATTCTTGCCTTAATTTTAGGTCTTTTCACATTAGTATCAGGTTTCCTTGTACATGGTGCACCAGGACAAGAAATTCAATTAATGAAAAACTTCGGTATTACTGGTGGCTTCTTAGCTATCATGTTACTAGGTGGCGGAGCTTGGAGTATTGACCGTTTCTTAGAAAGAAAATAATTTATTATTTATGCTACTTATATAGTTTGGTAAACATATAGCCTGCTATGTAAGTAGCAATATTTGGATACCCCGGATTAGTCTCAACATTGAAGTCAAAACTTTAAAAAGATTAGAACATAAGATTTTATTATCCTTTTCGTTTTAATATTAAAAATCAATCTATCTAAACCTAAACTATCTTATGAGCTAATAATGCCAGTTTATACGTACGTTTTCAAAACCTTTTAATTTAGCTTAATTATTACCTTTCTAGGAATGAATCTTTTGCATACATTCTAACTTAACATGTTAAATTTTAAGATATAAATCCTTAAAGTTTATTGACAATCATTATAAAAATTTATCCAATACTTTTAAAAAGAACACTTGGACACTAAAATGATTACATTATTACTTTTGCTTGCTACAAGTTTTATAGTTCTCAGTATAGGGTTAATTTTTATCATATTACCATTATGGGTTATATATGATGATTTCATCTCTACATATTATGAAATTGATCTTAATTCTGCTAGAGAAACACTAATTCCGAATATTGGTAGTGCCGTTATTTGGTACATCGGAGGATTTTTTCTATACAAATTTATTATTTCTTAAATTCTATTTAGGTAATTCACAATCAAATTTTCACTCATTCCAAAATCGACATGCTAAACAATATTTTGTTCCTGCTTGATGTCGACCATAATGTTCAGATGTACCAATAACTGCTCACAAGTCTCTGTACTAGATATTAAAGACTAGTAACTACACTCCCACTAACTAGCAATTAGCAATGTGTTGCCTGTATAATCTTTTTAGCTATTCTTTATATATAGCACAAAGATTACCACTTTTTACTTTCAAGTAAGCGTTCATTATCATCAGTTATAATGCAATTTCTAGGGTAAGCCAATCTCTACTGGTTCTCATTTCGCTGTGCTACAATATTACAAATAAAAATTCTAAAACGTGTTTGGTTGTAGCTCCCGTTCTCATTTCGCTGTGCTACAATTTCCAATAACGATTGCGTAACCATTCATCCGTTGTAGCTCCCGTTCTCATTTCGCTGTGCTACAATCTCGACCCTCTTGACGGGGTCAAATACGCTGTTGTAGCTCCCGTTCTCATTTCGCTGTGCTACAATTTGTCTCCGTTGAGTTAAACGATCTATCGCGTTGTAGCTCCCGTTCTCATTTCGCTGTGCTACAATCAAGAGTTTTTACAGTCAAAGAATATCAGGGTTGTAGCTCCCGTTCTCATTTCGCTGTGCTACAATTTTGCTTGTAATCCTAAGATTTTGTTGCTTGTTGTAGCTCCCGTTCTCATTTCGCTGTGCTACAATGTTTTTTGTCCTTTATAGTTAAACCAAGCCGTTGTAGCTCCCGTTCTCATTTCGCTGTGCTACAATTGATTTTGTAAGCCAGCTAAACATAGCTCTGTTGTAGCTCCCGTTCTCATTTCGCTGTGCTACAATAACTCTATCGGTCAATACGTAGGAATAGAAGTTGTAGCTCCCGTTCTCATTTCGCTGTGCTACAATAGATATGCCGATATCCCTTGTTATGTAAGGATTATCGGCATTTTTCTATCTCAAAAATTCCATTTATTTATTCCTAAAACTACTCAAAAATTACATTTTTTTAGCTAAATCCCACTTTAAAAACAGTTTGAAATTTAGACTATAACGTCCTTTTTCCCTTCAAAAAAAGGATTTTTTTTGCTTAAAAATAAATCAGTTAAACTTGTTTTTTTATGTTACATAGAAAATTTATTTTCTTTTAATAATCCATTAAAAAAGTAGCATTTGATTAGCATTCACTTTTTTCTCTTGCAATTTCAGTTTACCCAGTAAAATTTGCATATTGGCAAACTGTTTTTCTGTCACTTCTAAACAACGAATAGAGCCTTCTTCGGGTAAATGTTCGCGTAATCGTTTGTTATGCTTTTCTAGTGCATCTCGTCCCCTCACAATTCGACTATACACAGAAAGTTGGAGCATTTGATAGCCATCTTTCAGTAAAAATTGGCGAAATTGATTGGCTGCCCGTTGTTTCGCTTTAGTCGTTACAGGTAGATCAAAAAAGACAATAATTCGCATAAATTTTGCCTCACTCATACTGGTGTTCCTTTAGGGGTAACATTTCGGGTAATTTTAATAATTCAGCATTTTTAGCTTGTATCGCTTGTTGTAACGAACCAATAGTGCGATCAATCGCCGCCAACACACTGAATGTCTGCTCTTGAAACTGCATTTGATAATGTAATAACGACACCAAATTTTGCTTAGTTTTAGGGATTAAACCTTGCTCCAATTTATTCTCTTGCCATAAGTGCCATACACATAAATCTACCAATGGGCGAAAAGGCTCAATAAAATCATCAGCTAAATTAAATGGGTTCACTTCACTATGGTGAAATAATCCTAATGCGGGTAACCAACCATATAATACTAATGAGCGAGCAATGGCGGATCTCAAAATCGTGTAGGCATAATTCAAATGAGCATTAACGCTATTTTCTTGCCAACGCCGAAAATCTTTACCGAATGCGGTTTTAAAATAAAGTAGTGCGGCTTGAGCCTCAATATTTTCCTTATCGCCCGATTTCACTCGATTTGCCATACTATATAAAGTATTCGCTTGCTTAGGATGAGCAGATTGTTCTAAGACAAAGGCTTGATTACGAATTTTTTGCTGAACAATTTTTTGCCACAATTGCTTTTTCTGTGGTTGCGTTAATTCCATTTGCAATTTTAATATTTTTAATTGTCGATGATATTGGGCAAAAGGTAGCCACTGTCCACAAGGTAAAAATTGATTGTCGCAACTCATTAAGGTAATGCCATTTAACGCTAAAGCCGATAGCAAAGGGGCAGTAATTACCGTTTCCTTACTTTCAACCACAATTACCGCAATATCTTCCAAAGGAACAGAAAACTCCCCAATATCTTGCTGAATAAATAATTGCCCACGTTTTAGCGATAATTTCCCACCATTACTAATTAATATACTCCGCCAACTCATAACCATCCTCTCAATAGTAAATAAAAAAATGCCCCACTTTTTACAAAGCAGGGCATTGATTTAACGCACACCAAGACGTTTGGATTTTCGACAAGGTCGAATATTTTTACCTAATTCATCCACTTGGTATTTTTCAAAGTTGGGAATAAGTTTTACACCCACACTAGTATGAATCCCATTTTTTACTACATTTTTATTTAAATCGTGTTCTTTAATACTGATATTTCCTGTTGCTCTATCTAACCCACCAAAATAACCTAAAATTGCATTTTTCTTAGTCGTTACTTTAATAAGATCATTAGCAAATAATGAGAACTGAAATTCAGCGGTTTCATCCATTTCTTCCCATTCATCTTCTGATTTTCTCTGAATTACTGCTTTATTCGGCAAAATACCTTTAGCGACTTGCCAAGTATAAATTGGTACTAAGAAATATTTGCCTTTTTTCTTAAAGACATCCACTCGTACCATTGAGGCATTATCAGCAACGCCTGTTTCATTATGTACTAATACACCCGTTTTTTGTAATTGTTCGACCCTCACAGACTTAACCTGTTGCCCGCCTTTTTTATAAAATGGTTCAGCAAATGCTTTATTAGGATCATCGTTATATTGCATTAATTGCTCTTTAAGAGATTCATATAATGCTTGTTCTCTCTCTCGATTTACCATATTTTCAAGCTCTTTGAGTTTTAATTGAGTGAGAGGCACTTTAATCACGCTAATACCTTCATTAATTCGCTTAGCTGATTTGACGGTTTCCATATGCCCTTGCCCTGTTACTTTACGAGTGGGCGCTCTCGATACAAACAATGGCTGTACAAATTGATGATTAGCTTGAGGACGATCTGGCAAACGAATGACCAGATCTTCTTGTGGATTATCACTAAATACGCGAATTTCCGCCTCTTGTCTGAAATACTTCCAAGGTTCTGGAAAATGAATCCATTGAATTTCGCCCGTTGATTTATCAACCATTTCCCCCGAAAACACATCCATTTCTTTACGGCGAACAAAATCAGTAATTTTCTTTTGCATCGCCACCGTTGAACAAGCCACAACAATGGCATCAATAGCGTGATGGCGGTCATTTTCTTCCCGACTTTTGCTCATTCCCCAACGATGACGTAACAAGCTAGTAATTTGACCATTTGAGGCAAATACTCGGCGTTTACCTTTGCCTGTTAATAACATATTTTCTGCAATGTAATTACATAAGAAACGAGCCACATAGCGAGTATCATTCAGGTTCTTTTCTTTAAATCCTTTTTCATCAAGCTCTTTAGTTAATAATCGATGCTTTTTCTTTTGTGAAAAATAACTACCAAGAACTAATGAGACAAAATGTTTCCATTGTTCTGTATCCGCTTTTCCATCTAACCATTCATAAGGGGTTTTATTGCCTTTATTCTGGTTTTCGCCTGCTAACACAAGGACTTTATTATTGAAACTATCATCCCACGTACGAGAGAAAGGCAATGCGTGATCGATCTCCACATAGCCTTTTTCTAATAAGCGATTGAGATCTAGCCCTTTGCCTGAATATAAACATTTTCCGTGTTGTTGTTCATAGAGTCGCATTTTCAAAATATCTTTCGCTTTTGGCTCGCCGACAAAATTTGGGAACAGTTCTTTAAAGTGAGCGATAGCACGCAATTTATCTGCTTGATTTTCATTCTGACGTTTTTCAATCTCTTTTCTATCTTTATAAGATTTTCCCACTTCTCGACCTGTTTCAATATGTATTCGACAAGGCGAACCATAAAGACGAACCACGCCATTAATGATTTTGCGAGCTTGGGATAAACTTCTTAGTACAACAGGATTACGAATTTCATCGG
The DNA here is from genome assembly GCF_009684715.1 of Otariodibacter oris. Lineage (NCBI taxonomy): Bacteria > Pseudomonadati > Pseudomonadota > Gammaproteobacteria > Pasteurellales > Pasteurellaceae > Otariodibacter > Otariodibacter oris. The sequence goes on from NZ_CP016604.1 coordinate 1,798,616, forward strand.
CTGGGATAACAGGTAAATAACGTTCTTCTTGTTGCTCTTTCGCTCCATAATGATCGCCATAAACTTGTTTGCAAGCCTCATCGTAGCGTAACCCTTGTTCCATAAGCGGTAAGATCTTGCTTAAACTTTGCAAAGAAAGATGAATAAATCGATCGAAATTAAGATGCTCTAATAAAGTATTCAATACGTCAGTTGAAAGGCAACCATTGAGATACTGAGTGATATCCTCATCAGTTTTGTAGAGTGAAAAAGCCGTACCAATTTTATCTAAAAGATCAGGTTGCGTTTTTAGCCCTTCCCATTCTGTTTTTAGCCCATTACTTTCTAATGCTTTACGAATAGCGTGCCACGCTTTCATTTCCATCAATGTGGTATTCTCGGCATTATCTTTACGATAGCTGAGTCCTTTAAAGTGAGCCTGATCAGATAATCCTAATAATTTTCTAACTTGTGTATAGGTGAGTTTTGCTTTGAGATAAGGCTGTTCAATTAATATTGCTCGCTCTTCTTGTGATAAAGCACGCTCGCTACCATTTTCTAAAATGCGTAAATTATTTAGCTTGGTAAGCCATACAAAATATTCGGCACTGTAAGTGTTCTTAGCGGCTTTATATTCTTCTTTCTCAAGAGTACATTTTCCTAACATTTTTAAAATAGCTTCGCCCGACAAAGCTGGTTTTTGCCACATTAAAAGTTCCGTAAAGGCTTGCTCTAGTTCATTAGAAGTGTGAGGGTTCCCCAATTCTCGCTGTGCGTTGAATAATTGTCTCAATTCCTGTTTTAAATCTAAGCGACCAAAGGTGTGGGTATAAGCCCCTCGCTGATTGCGAATATGTCCTTCTTCTTCATAAAAATGTTTGAGGGCTAATTCTGCGGGTGTTCGATAATTTTTCTCTGCTAATAATTGATGATTACTATGTACGCCTGATAATAATGCGCCCAACTCTTTATTATCGGTTTTCGTTTCATTTTTTCGTTGGGATAAATAGCCTCGATGTTTCAATAAATGCAGTAGCACTGCTGCCCATTCTTTATTGGATAATAACTGGGTTAATCCTTTAACACGTAATTCCCACGTATTATGAGGCAAACTTTTTATAACCCTTGAAGATTCAAAATCGTCTTGGGTTAATATTCCCTCTTGCTTTAATAAACGTTTCGCCTTTAATAAACGGAATGCTCGACGACGAATTAAACGTCTTGTGCCTCGTTTTAAGCGTCGAGCTAATGCCAAAGATTCGCCTGTTTTGGGTACTTCTGCTCGTTCAAAGGTGCGTACACCTACATCAATTAGCCCAATCGGATTTTCTTCCCCATCAATTTCAACGACAGCCCAACCGACAGAAGCGATACCAATATCAAGCCCTAAAATATAATTTAATGTA